>NZ_OLMH01000001.1:0-406724 GCF_900290205.1 Anaerolactibacter massiliensis
CCAGGATCAAACTCTCCATTTGATTTGACTCTATTCTTCGCTGACTTTCGTCAGTCTTCTTTCCTTATCGGAATTTGACGTTCTTTTTCGTTGCTTAATTCCTGTTCAGTTTTCAAAGATCTCTCGCATCGGCTCTCGCCGTGCAATTCAAGAGATTATCACTTCTGCACGCCCCTGTCAATTACTTTCTGAGAAATTTCTTCCTCTTTTGTCCTTGCCCCAGGCTCTCTCGCCGCGTGCTCAAAGAATATAGCATCCCTCTCTCCCTTTAGTCAATTAGTTTTTTTCATTTTTTCAATAAGTGATTGGGTGGCCAATTGCTCAGGCTTTCCGGGTATATGAAAGGCCGGTTTCCCGGCCTCATGATTCATGATTAATTCTTCAGGCTGTTGATCGGGGATGGAATCCTTCCGCCGCGGCTGATCATCACTGCCGGGCTGACGGTTCTGACCGCCATCACCGGTCCGTATCCCATCAGGCCGCCGAACTCGAGCGAATCGCCTGCTTTCTTCCCGATTGCAGGGATGACGCGCACTGCAGTTGTCTTCGTATTGATCATGCCGATCGCAGCTTCATCCGCAATCATCGCGCTGATTGTCTCAGCTGGCGTATCTCCCGGAATGATGATCATATCCAGGCCCACCGAACATACCGCAGTCATCGCTTCCAGCTTTTCCACTGACAGGATGCCTTTTTCAGCTGCTTCGATCATGCCTGCATCTTCTGACACCGGAATGAACGCACCGCTTAAGCCTCCTACGGAAGAACTAGCCATGACGCCACCTTTCTTGACGGCATCATTGAGCATCGCCAGGCATGCAGTCGTGCCAGGTCCGCCAGTGCTCTCCAGCCCGATCTCTTCCAGGATGCGGGCAACTGAATCGCCGACAGCCGGCGTCGGGGCAAGGGAAAGATCTACGATGCCGAATGGCACATTCAGCCGTCTGGCTGCTTCGGTGCCGACGAGCTGACCCATGCGGGTAATCTTGAATGCGGTCTTCTTGATGACTTCGGCAATCTCATCCATCGTGCAGTCTTTTCCGGCTTTGCGGACGGCTTCGCGCACGACGCCAGGTCCGGATACGCCGACATTGATGACGCAATCCGGTTCTGAGATTCCATGGAACGCACCTGCCATGAATGGGTTATCTTCTACGGCATTGCAGAACACAACCAGCTTAGATGCGCCGAAGCAGTTATTGTCCTTGGTCCGTTCTGCACATTCCCGGATGATGGGGCCCATCATCTTCACAGCATCCATGTTGATGCCTGCTCTGGTAGAACCGACATTGACGCTGGAGCAGACGACGTCTGTTTCGCTTAGGGCTCTAGGAATGGAGCGGATCAGTTCTTCGTCTCCCTTCGTCATGCCTTTCTGAACCAGTGCAGAATAGCCACCGATGAAATTGACCCCGAGGTCTTTCGCTGCCTTGTCCAGGGTCTTTGCATAGAGGACCGGATCCCCGCCGCTGACGCTCTGCAGCAGGGCTATCGGGGTGACGGAAATCCGCTTGTTCACGATCGGAATGCCATATTCTCTGGAAATCTCTTCGGCCGTTTCTACTAAGTGCTCAGCTTTGGTGGTGATCTTCCGGTAGATCTTCTCGCAGGATTTCTCAATATCCGCATCCGCGCAGTCCAGCAGCGAAATGCCCATGGTTACCGTACGGATATCCAGACATTCCTCATCGATCATGTGAATGGTTTCCAGAATTTTCTCTTCTCTGATCTGCATCGTTTCTTTCCTCAGATGGTATGCATCGCATTGAAGATATCTTCATGCATGAGATGGATCTTCAGGCCCTGTTCTTCGCCAGCCTGCTCGATTTCTTCCGTGAGCCTTCCGAAGTTGGCTAAGTCTTCCGGAATATTCACGATCATGACCATTGTGAACATATCCTGCAGGATCTTCTGCGTGACGTCTTCGATATTGATATTGCGGTCTGCGCACTGATTTGCCACAAATGCAAGAATTCCCGGGCGATCCTTGCCCACTACTGAGATAACTGCCTTCATCGTTCCATCCTCCAGTCTGGTCAGTCTGCTTCCTTCTGCAGGTCATTCAGCGATACCCCGCAGTAATACAGCTCCATGATAAAGAAATTGCGCACGGTTTTCATCATCTCGACGACATCTTCATCGCATCCGTCGGTATACACCCCGCTGCTGAAATCAATGCTGCAGGAACTGCCGAAACCGCCGTAATCCCCTTTCCAGTTGTAGACATACGAAGTGGAATAATTGCGATAGATGAACTGGTCGTGCTCGAAATCAATCTCATACGATTCATTGTCATTGAATTCGGTGTAATACATGCCATTGTCTTCGACTTCATATCCGAGCCTGGAAATCAGGCGTTTGCGGAAGGTCTCGGTGGCGGTGGATGCCGGTGCATCTGCTTCCAGATCAGCATCGGAAATTGCTTCGGTGTCGATATCGAGATAGCTCACATACGTATCCGGATTCTCTGTGATTTCTGAAGGGATTTCCACTGCGGTCTCATTGCGCATGGAATATTCCAGCGAGGTATCTGTCTTCAGGGCAACCGGACTTCCTTGCACCGAAAAGGTGCACTGGAACTCTGAAGTGCGGCGAATCAGTTTTCCTTCGGAGTCATAGGTTTCTTCAATGACTCCGGAATTCATCTCCAGGTTCTCGTACTGGCTGAGATTGTTCTGGTCATATTCGCTGAGATAGAGACTGAGAGCTGCTTCCGTGGTCAGCGTGATCGATCGGGTATGATCTGTGCCTTCTCCGGAATTCTCTTCCGAAGCGATCTCGTCATCGGAATAGGTTTTCTCTCCGATCGGCACGAGCAGCATCTTTTCGAGATTGCTGAGGGTGAGGTCTTCATAATAGTTCACGCTGTTATACGTGTTATAGAGACGGCCGCCGGTGTACCATCCTTCCATCTTCGATTCCAGTCCGTTGGCATTGATATTCAGAAGCAGATGGGCGTCCGGATTGTCGGAAACGCTGGCTGCTGCCAGCATGCCGTCGAGATCAAACGTCTGCATCGTTCCGTCTTCAAAATCAAATTCTTCTGATCTCTGCACGGATACGGTCCAGGAATCCGGAGACTCGACTATATCTGCTGATGGCTCCTGTGAAGAAGAAGCGGATGAAGATGGAGAGGCAGAAGAAGACGGTTCTGAAACCTGCGTGCATGCACATAAAGAAAGACATAGAACCGCAGGAAGAAGACGCTTCATTCGGATACCTCCGGATAGAGAATCACCGGAACTGCGGCTTCATCATGCATCATGCCTGCATGGTTTCCGCGGAGGTCGGTTCCTTTTCCATAGCATAGCTGCAATGGGGTAACCGCAAAGGCCAGATAGTCTCCTAAGAATGCTTCAAAGTGCTCGGATGGCCTGCCTGGTCCGAACATTGCCTGTGCTTCGGGATCGCTGCTTGGCTTCAGAATGAACTGATCGCCGAAGCGTTCATGGAAGAATTCCGGGAAGCCTGCTTTCTTCTCTTCTCTGATGAAAAAGGCCACGGTTCTTGCTTCAAGAGAAGGGGCTTTGCGGAAGAAGGAACATAATTCTGCATCGTTCTTCATGTCATAACTCTGGACATCGATCTGGCCATGATCGGCAATAATCAGGAGACCAGTATCTTCCGATAGCTTTTCTGCAAAGGATCTGGTCGCTGCGTCGAGATCGTTCAGCATCTCCTTAGTTCCGGGGCTTGATGGCCCGTATGCATGCATATACGAATCCAGTTCGTCCCAGTAGCCGTAGAGAAAACGCATCTCAAAGCCTGATGCTTTCTGAAGGAGATTGTTCAGCAGGTCTTCATAGTCTTTCGAAGGGTTATGGGGTGCCCAGGATGGCCATACGCTGTCAGCCTTGATGCCATTGGCATTGAGCTCGTCATAGATCTTCCGGATCGGCAGATGACGTTCGGCAAAGTCATCCGGATATTCTGCCGTTCCGTACTCGCTGTGATGGCGGAAGAGGATGATCTGATCATCTTCCTCCGCAAAGTACTGATTCCATCCGAGCCAGCCGTTTTCCCTCGGACTTTTTCCAGTCAGAAAAGAAGTCGTTGCGGCAGTGGTGGTCGGCGGATATACCGTAGAAACCGAATCAGAGAGAAAGGTGCGGAAAAAAGAGTTCTCTTTCAGTTTCGGTTTCAGGATCTCAGTCCCCATGCCGTCGATGAGCAGAGCGATGATAGTGCGGAAGTGATGCTGGTTCAGCCATGCATCAACGGATCTGTTTCCTTCATATTCTGATGGCAGGCCATACCAGCGGTGCAGGCTGGCGCTGACGTTCAGAAGATTATGTTCATAATCCCATTTCATTTCGCTGCTCCTTTCTTCCTCCTGATGCTTCTGGCGATCTGATATGCAGCGTCGCAGAAGACGAATACATACAGGGTCAGGCGCGAGAGCCTGATCATGTTCTTCCGGAGAGAAGTTCCTTCATAGGAAAGGACAATCGTGCTTTCACTGTCAAGACCGTCGGGAAGTTCGAAGACGACCTCGCCGGTATCCGGATCGGCACTGGTCTCCGTGGTCTGGTACAGAATGGTATCTCCTTTTTCCACCGTGACGGCGAATCCGTCATACCAGGTCTTCGGGAAGCGGTAGATACCACCGCCGTCATAGTGCCAGGCAAGAGAATTATAGGTTTCATCGAATACGCTGTCGGTCATATCGCCATGGACGATCGTGCGCTTGTCTTCAGAATAGACGATGGATTTGTCAGAAGGAAGATAGTCCGGCGTGGAGAGCTCCATGATGGAATACCATGCATTATCCACGTTGTAGGCAAAGGCATCATTGGTCTTCAGCTGATCCGGAGTCGTGGCATCGGTGAACGAACCACCGTAGCTGTACTGCGAATTGACCTGCAGCAGCATCAGTATGACTGCAGCACCAGTGATGCTGAGACGGATATTTCTGACATCTGCTGCCGGGAAGGGAAACCAGGCAAAGCCATAGCCGGAGGCCAGGGCGAGGAATGGGGCACTGATCGTGAAGAAGCGGTGTGGAAACTGCATGAAGCTCATGAACGGGAACAGGACCCATGGGAAATACTTCAGTGTCATGGCTAACATGACGTAACCGGAAATTGCGATGATCCGGATATAGCGGGATCCTTTCCGTTTCGGCGTGAAGAAGACCAATACAGGCATCAAGAGGAGGCAAACGCCGCAGGTTGCGGTTAAATGATCATGGTCAAACGGAATCAGCGTCAGAAGCCCCGTAAGCGTGTTTCCAAGGCTCTGCAATGACTCGCCCTGGTTGAAGTACGTGCTGATGCGGTAAAGGCCTGTATTGAGCTGCTGCAGCATCGGCAGCGAGAACCATGCAGTAAGCAGGAAGCCGAGGATTCCGGCACATAGAATCTTCACGAGAATCTTCGGATGGCGGATCAGCCTTCTGATATGCAGCAGACAGAAGATCACGAAATAGATCAAGGTCAAAAAGAAGGAGATGTTATGAGACAGCAGCAGTCCGGCAAATCCGAATGCGAGTCTCAGCCATCCTTTCTGACCGCGATAGAAGAGCGTATACGAGGCCTGAAGGACGAGAGGGATAAAGATACCAGCCAGGGCTTCGCCGACGGCTCCGCGGTTGTACAAATCGCTCCAGCAGTAGGTGCAGAAGAGATACAGAGCTGCGGTCAGCACATAAGAAAGCCGGTTCTTCCTGATCACGGTCTCTGCACAGCCGTACATTGTCCAGGCACTTGCAAAGAAGATCAGATAGCAGAACAGACGATAGGCATCCATCATGGACACGCCGTTCATACGGAACCATGCGGGAATGGATAAGAAGAAACTGGAATAGAAAAGCGGGGAGCCATAGCCCCACCCGTAATTCTGTTCCCAGAAAATTCCGGGAAAATAGTCATGATTGGAAAAAGCAGTATAAAGCGCTTCGATCCGGTTGAGATGGAAGGCGGTATCGCTGCCCATCACGATCGAGCCGTTGAGAAACGGAAGCCAGGCCGCAAAGGCCAGGATGGCTGCTGCCAGAAACCGGAAGAGAAATGCTTTTGCTTTTCTGCTTCTATCCGGGTTTCCGGATAAAAAAATAAAGCCTGTTTTCACAGGCTTTATTGTACTAGATCAGTTCGATGATTGCCATCTCTGCAGCATCGCCGCGGCGGACGCCGGTCTTTGTGACCTTGGTGTATCCGCCCTTGCGGTCAGCGTACTTCGGAGCAACTTCATCAAACAGCTTCTTCAGAACAGTCTCTTTCTCAGTCTTGTCAGTATAGACATCACGGAGATAAGCAGCTGCCTGTCTGCGAGCTGCAAGATCGCCCTTCTTGCCGAGTGTGATCAGCTCATCGACAACAGAACGCATATCCATTGCCTTGGAGTAAGTTGTCTCAACTCTGCCATAGAGGATGACCGAAGTAGCGAGATTGCGCATCATCGCCTTGCGGTGATCGGCTGTTCTGCCGAATTTACGATTCCACATGTTGATTTCCTCCTGATTAATCGAAGGACTTGAAGCCCAGACCGAGTTCGGTGAGCTTGTCCTTAACCTCTTTTAAAGACTTCTTTCCGAGGTTGCGGACTCTCATCATCTCATCCTCGGTCTTCTGTGTCAGCTCATCCACGGTCTGGATGCCAGCCCGCTTCAGGCAGTTATAGGAACGGACAGAGAGATCGAGATCTTCGATCATCATCTGCTGTCCCTTATTCGGAGCTTCTGCGCCGCCTTCCTTGATGACGTTGTCCATAGCCAGGACTTCATCATTGATGCCGGCGACGATATCCAGGTGGTCAATCAGAATCTTCGCAGCCAGGGCAAGTGCCTTCTGCGGATTGATGGAGCCATCTGTCGTGATCTCCATTGTCAGTTCATCATACTTGGTGTCCTGACCGACACGGGTCGGTTCTACATCATATGCAACTTTCTCAATCGGAGTATAGATGGAATCGGTGAATACGGTTCCGATTCCCTGAGAGCTTCCCTGATTCAGCTGCTTGTTCAGATCGCTGCCGACATAGCCGCGGCCGTTCTTGGCCTTCAGCTCCATCTCGAGGGTAGCGCCCTTTTCGAGGTGGGCAATCGGCAGATCCTTGTTCAGGATCTCGACCTGGGCCGGGCAGATGATGTCACCAGCGGTGACTGTGCACGGACCCTTTGCAGAAATCTGCAGGGAATAAACTTCATCATCTTCGATCTTCATGATCAGCTGCTTGATCTGCAGGATGATCATGGATACATCTTCGCGGACACCCGGGATTGTAGTGAACTCGTGGTAAACTCCATCTACCTTGATGGAAAATACCGCAGCTCCCGGAAGGGAGGACAGCAGGACTCTGCGCAGTGCATTACCGATCGTGGTGCCAAATCCTCTCTCAAGCGGAGAAAGGACGAACTTCCCATAGTTTTCAGATTCAACGTATTCCTTAACTTCAAAATCGGCGCGTTCGAACTTTTGCATGCAACAATCCTCCTGTTCTATAGATTAACCACGCGGCCTCTTCGGCGGGCGGCATCCGTTATGCGGGATCGGAGTCACATCATTGATTGCAGTGATCGTCAGTCCGGCAGTAGCCAGGGAACGAACTGCAGCTTCACGTCCGGGACCCGGACCTTTGACATTGACTTCAACAGTCTTCATGCCCTGCATAACAGCAGCCTTGGCAGCTGCTTCGCCGCACAGCTGTGCGACATACGGGGTAGACTTTCTGGATCCTTTGTAACCCAGTGCTCCGGCAGAGCTCCAGGAGATGACATTACCCTGTTCGTCTGCAATCGTGACAATGGTGTTATTGAATGTGGAATGGATGTGTGCAACACCCTTGGCCACATTTCTTCTGTTCTTCTTCTTACGAACAGCTGCGCTCTTAGCAGCGGTCTTCTTTGTGTTTGCCATTTTACGACCTCCTGATTACTTCTTCTTGTTCGCAACCGTACGTCTCGGTCCCTTACGGGTACGAGCATTGGTACGCGTACGCTGACCGCGAACCGGTAAGCCTCTTCTGTGGCGCATGCCTCTGTAGCAGCCGATTTCCATCAGACGCTTGATATTGAGAGCGCGCTCACGGCGAAGGTCGCCTTCGGTCTTGATCGCATCAATCTGCTGACGGATCGCAGTCTCCTGCGCATCAGTCAGATCCTTGGTACGGATGTCGCCGCTGACACCAGCTGCTGCGAGAATCTTCTTCGCAGTGGTCGGGCCGATGCCGTAGATATAGGTCAGGGCTACTTCGACTCTCTTGTTAGCCGGAATATCCACACCTGCAAAACGTGCCATATGTGTTCTTCTCCTCCTGAATTAACCCTGACGCTGTTTATGCTTCGGGTTCTCGCAGATGACCATTACAACGCCCTTGCGCTTGATCACTCTGCACTTGTCGCAGATCGGTTTTACGGATGGTCTTACTTTCATGATTGTGCCTCCTGGACTACTTGTGTCTGTAGGTAATACGCCCACGTGTTAAGTCGTAAGGTGAAATCTCCACGGTGACCCGATCTCCCGGTAAAATGCGAATGTAGTTCATACGGATTTTACCAGCAACGTGGGCACGGATCTCCATGCCATTCTGGAGTTTCACTTTAAAATTGGCATTAGGTAGTGTCTCTTCAACAATGCCGTCCATTTCAATGACGTCCTGTTTTCCCATTGATTCTCTCTTTCTTCATAAAACCAGCGCCGATGCGGGTCACTTTATATGTTACCCGCATCACTGCTGATTATGCAACCTTTCCTAAAGCCTTTCGGATCTGTGCAAAGGTAGTATCCCGTTCCCCGGAAGCGTCGATCACCGTCACGAGACCGCGGTCTGCATAATACTGAATCACCGGCTTCGTGCTGCTCTCATACTCTTCCATGCGTACGTTCAGCTGTTCAATGGTATCATCCTTGCGCTGAACAAGCGCGCTGCCGCACACGTCACAGATGCCTTCTCTGACAGGCGGGTGGTTCGGAATGTGATAGATTGCCCCGCACTTCGGACAGATCCTTCTGCCCGTAATGCGCTCCTTGAGGATTTCATAATCGACCTGGAGTGCGAGAACTGCCTGAACCGGGCGGCCGATCCGGGAAGAAATCTCATCGAAGGCCTGCGCCTGCACGAGTGTGCGGGGGAAGCCATCAAGCAGATATCCCTTCTCGCAGTCTGGTTCCTGCAGCCGTTTCTCAACCATGGCATTGATCACTTCATCCGGAACAAGATGACCGGCCTCCATATAGGATCTGGCCTTCTCACCAAGTTCCGTATGGCTGCGCACGTTCTCACGGAGCATATCTCCCGTGGAAATGTGCGTAATGTCGTATTCCTTGAGAATCAGGTCGGACATCGTGCCCTTGCCTGCTCCCGCCGGTCCCATGATCAGAATGTTCATCTCATTGCCTTTCCCGGATTACTTGAGGAATCCGTGGTACTGCTTCTGAGTAAGCTGTCCCTTCAGCTGTGCCATGGTTTCCATGGCAACACCGACAACGATGATGATTCCGGTTCCGCCGACGGATACGCTGGTAGGCAGCGAAGTGAACATCGGCAGCAGATACGGAATCACTGCGATCACAGTCAGGGCTGCAGCACCCAGAACCGTGATGCGGTTGAGAACTTTGTGGAGATACGTACGTGTCTCGGAACCCGGCCGGATGCCCGGAATATAAGCACCGGACTTGCCGAGGTTCTCTGCTACTTTATCCGGATCTACCTGCAGGTCTGTATAGAAGAACGTGAACAGGAAGGTCAGCACTGCATAGATGATCAGTCCTACCGGCTTCTGCAGACTCAGGAAATTGCTGAGTGCTGTGTACTTTTCCGTATCAATGAAGCTGAGGATGATCTGCGGTGCGGTCATGATCGAAGATGCGAAGATGACCGGGATGACAGAAGCAGAATTGATCTTGAAGGGCAGGTAGGTAATGTCCCCTGCTCCTCTCACATTCGAGCTGGAAGTATACTGGATCGGAATCTTGCGGACCGCCAGTTCCATGATGACAACACCGACGATGATCGCAAAATACAGAACACAGTAGAGTACGAACTGAAGCACGCCGGAGAAGACTGCTCCCTGCTGAGAGCCGCTTACCAGAATACTCCAGACTTCCGCGAAGCTGGCCGGCATATTGGAGACGATACCTGCGAAGATGATGATCGAGATACCATTTCCGATACCGAACATGCTGATACGATCGCCGATCCAGACGAGGAACTGCGTTCCTGCGGTCAGGATGGTTGCCGTATACAGATACTGAGACATTGCGGAATTCGTCAGAATTCCATACTGCTTATCGAACCCGTAAACCATGGAGTAGGCCTGAACGAAAGCCAGGACTACTGCCAGATAGCGGGTGATCTTATCCATCTGGATTCTTCCGGTTTCACCGGACTTTGCCATTTCGGTAAGAGCCGGAATGACATCCATGGAAAGCAGCTGGATGATAATGCTTGCGGTAATATACGGAGTAACGCCGAGTGCGAATACGGACATCCTCTCGAAGGCGCCGCCTCCGAGAAGATTCATCATATTCAGGATCGAGTTGTCCGCAATGGAAGATGACAGCGCAGCGCTGTCAACTCCTGGTACCGGGATTGCCGAACCGATGCGATAGATCAGCAGCATTGCCAGAGTAAAGAAGATCTTCTTGCGGATTTCCTTATTCCGGAACAAGCTGGCGAACGTATGCATCATCTCAGAGTACCTCGGCTGTTCCGCCTGCTTCTTCGATAGCTTTCAGAGCTGTCTTGGAGAACTTTGCTGCCTTGACCGTCAGCTTCTTCTCAAGCTTGCCCTGACCGAGGACCTTAACCCCGTCAAGCTTCTTGCCGACCAGTCCTGCAGCCTTCAGTGCATCGTAGTCGACCGTAACGCCTTCGTCGAACTTGTTGAGATCCTCAACATTGACGATTGCGTACTCCTTGCGGGTGTAATTCGTGAAGCCGCGCTTCGGGAATCTCTTGAAGGCAGGGGTCTGGCCGCCTTCAAATCCGATTGCGACGCCTCCGCCGCTTCTGGAGTTCTGACCCTTCTGTCCTTTGCCGGAAGTCTTGCCGGTACCGGATCCGAGGCCGCGTCCGATTCTCTTTGAAACGAAACGGGCTCCTTCAGATGCTTTCATTTCATTCAGTTTCATCTAGAGTCCCTCCTCAGCGAATCTCGCTGATCTTCTTGCCGCGCAGCTTTGCAACTTCTTCAACCGTGCGCATGCTGCGGAGTGCATCCAGGGTAGCATACACAACGTTGACGCTGGTACGGCTTCCGATAACCTTTGATACGACATCAGAGACACCAGCCAGCTCCAGAATGGAACGGACAGCGCCGCCTGCGATGACTCCGGTTCCAGGAGCAGCCGGCTTCAGCACAACACTGGTTGCACCATGCTTGCCAAGCGCATCAGACGGAACTGTGCGGTTGTTATCTGTAAGCTG
The DNA here is from genome assembly GCF_900290205.1 of Anaerolactibacter massiliensis. NCBI lineage: Bacteria > Bacillati > Bacillota > Erysipelotrichia > Erysipelotrichales > Erysipelotrichaceae > Anaerolactibacter > Anaerolactibacter massiliensis. Next base: position 11,368 of record NZ_OLMH01000001.1, read on the forward strand.
TACACGGAACACATTCTTGTTAGCAGCTTCTGTTGCCTTCTTGATTGCATCCGGTACTTCTGCAGCCTTGCCCATGCCGAATCCTACTCTGCCTTTATGATCGCCGATGACGACCAGTGCAGCGAAACGCATTCTGCGTCCGCCTTTCACGGTTTTGCTGACACGGTTGATGGAGACTACAACATCATCGAACTCTTTCGGTTCGCGAGGTCTTCTGAACGGTTTCTTTCCTTCGTTTGCCATCTCTGTATTCTCCTTTCCCCTCAGAACTTGAGCCCTGCTTCACGAGCACCGTCAGCCAGTGCCTGGACTCTTCCGTGATAGACATACCCGCCGCGGTCAAAGCGTACGGATTCGATGTTTGCTTCCTTGCACTTCTTCGCAATGTCTTCGCCAACCTTGCGGGCAGCTTCGACGTTGCTGCCGTTCTCAAGCTTCAGCAGAAGGCTGCTGGATGCAGCCAGCGTACGGCCGGTCGTATCATCGATGACCTGCGCATAGATCTGCTTGTTGGAACGGTATACATTCAGTCTCGGGCAGTCGGGAGTTCCGCTGACCACTCTCCGTACACGTGCATGTCTGCGGAGACGTTCTTCATTCTTCTTTGTCTTCTTCAGCATATTACTCTCTCCTTCCCATTACTTCTTGGCAGCAGCAGTCTTGCCTTCCTTACGGCGGACATGCTCATCCTTATAGCGGATTCCCTTTCCTCCATAAGGCTCCGGCTTCTTGTGCGCTCTGACTTCAGAAGCGAACTGGCCGACTCTCTGCTTATCAATACCATTGATGACGATCGTGTTCGCATCCGGGCATGTTACGGTGAGATCAGACGGGACCGTCATCTCAACCGGATGAGAGAATCCCAGTCCCATCGTGAGCTTGTTTCCGGACAGGGATGCACGATAGCCGATACCCACAATCTGGAGGGTCTTCGTATAGCTCTGGTGTACACCTTCAATCATTGTTGCGATCAGAGCTCTGGTTGTTCCATGAAGCTGCTTGGTGGTCTTTTCTTCGTTAGGACGTTTTACTGTGACAGTGCCGTCCTTAGCTTCAATGGTCATCAACGGAGAGAATGTTCTCGTCAATGTGCCCTTCGGACCCTTAACCGTCACCTCATTCCCTTCAGCGACAGTAACTTCGACGCCTTCAGGAATGGTAATCGCTTTATTACCGATACGTGACATTTCTTTTTCCTTTCTCTAATTACCAGACGTAGGCAATGACTTCGCCGCCTGCGTGCTTTTTACGTGCTTCCTTGTCGGTCATCATGCCTTCGCTTGTGGAGATGATAGCGATTCCCAGTCCATTGAGGACAGTCGGGACATTCTCCTGCTTTGCATAGACACGCAGACCCGGCTTGGAGATACGCTTAATGCCGGTGATGACGCTCTTCTTGTCATCTGTGTACTTCAGAGTGACGGTAAGCTTCTTATCAATGCCTTCGCCGCTGACTTCATACTTAGCGATGTAGCCTTCCTCTTTGAGGATGCGGGCAATCTCCAGCTTGACTTTGGAGACCGGAGCAACATCGACTGTGTCCAGGTGAGCACCGACGCCATTGCGGATTCTCGTGAGCATGTCGGCGATTGGATCTGTCATATTCATCTTAGTGTTCCTCCTCTCCTGATTACCAGCTTGCCTTCTTCACACCCGGGATCTGGCCCTTGTAAGCCAGCTCGCGGAAGCAGATACGGCAGACGCCATACTTTCTCAGCACGGAGTGCGGACGGCCGCATCTCTGGCACCGTGTGTATTCTCTGGTGGAATACTTAGCAGGACGGCTCTGCTTTACCTTTAAACTTGTCTTTGCCATAGGTTTCAGGCCTCCTTCTTCGCAAACGGCATGCCGAGCTGAGCGAGCAGTTCATATGCCTCTTTATTGGTCTTTGCTGTGGTCACGATGACGACATCCATGCCGCGCACCTTGCTGACCTTATCAAAGTTGATTTCCGGGAAAATCAGCTGTTCCTTGACGCCGAGCGTATAATTGCCGCGGCCGTCGAATGCTGTCGTGCTGACGCCGTGGAAGTCACGGACACGCGGCAGCGAGATGTTGAACAGCTTGTCCAGGAAGTCATACATGCGTTCGCCGCGGAGCGTAACCTTGGTTCCGATTGCCATGCCTTCACGGAGCTTGAAGTTTGCAATGGACTTCTTAGCCTTCGTGATGACCGGCTTCTGGCCGGAGATCTGCGTCAGTTCGCTGACTGCTTCTTCCAGAGCCTTCGGATTCGTGATTGCGTCGCCGACGCCGAGGTTGATGACAACCTTTTCGAGTTTCGGGCATTCCATGACGGAAGTGTATCCGAATTCCTTCATCAGGGAAGGCTTTACAGTTTCCTTGTATTTCTGCTCAAGACGGTTCATTACTTCTTCTTGCCCTCCTTGATTTCCTTGCCGGTCTTCTTGTTCACGCGGACCTTGGTTCCGTCCTCATTGACCTTGTATCCGATGCGGCAGGTTTCCTTTGCCTTCTCATCATAATACATGACATTGGATACATCGATCGGAGCTTCGTGCTCGACGATCTGTCCTTCCGGATTAGCCTGCGTAGGCTTCACGGACTTCTTGATCATGTTGACGCCTTCGACGATGATCTTTCCCTTGGCCGGGGAAACTGCCTTGACTTCGCCGATGGTTCCCTTGTAGCGGCCAGTGATTACTTTGACCTTATCGCCTGTTTTGATTTTCATCAGACTGACCTCCTTACAGTACTTCCGGTGCCAGGGAGACAATCTTCATGTATCCCTTGTCACGGAGTTCTCTTGCGACCGGGCCGAAGATACGGGTTCCGGCCGGAGTGTTGTCATCCTTGATGATGACTGCAGCATTCTCATCGAACTTGATGTAGCTGCCATTAGCACGGCTGATTCCGTAGACAGTGCGGACGATGACCGCCTTGACTACCTGACCCTGCTTGACAGAGCCGTTCGGAATCGCAGACTTCACGGAGCACACGACAACATCACCGATGTTGGCGCTCTTGCGTGTGGATCCTCCCATGCAGTGGATCACGAGGAGTTCCTTAGCACCGGTATTGTCAGCGACCTTCAATCTTGTTTCATTCTGGATCATTGCTTTCTCCTCCTAGTGCTTAAAGAACAACTGCTTTCTCAACGACGCGGACCAGACGGAAATGCTTATCCTTGGACAGCGGGCGGGTCTCCATGACTTCGACGATATCGCCTACATGTGCTTCATTGTTCTCGTCATGAGCCTTGAACTTCTTGGAATACTTGACGTGTCTTCCGTAAAGCGGATGGCTCTTGGTGGTATCGATCTCAACAACAATCGTCTTATCCATCTTGTCGGACACGACGGTGCCGCGGATTACCTTACGGTTATTTCTCTCTTCCATCATTCATGTCCTCCTTACTGCGCATCCTTTGCGTTTGCACGCTCGGTCTGAACAGTCTTGATCCGGGCGATTGTCTTCTTGATATCCTTCATTCTGGAAGGATTCTCAAGGCTTCCGGTAGCCTGAGCGAAACGCAGGCTGTAGAGTTCCTCAGACAGGGAGCTGATCTCCTTGGTGAGTTCCTCATTGCTCATATCTCTGATTTCCTTAACGTTCATGGCTTACTTTACCTCGCCTTTCTTTGCAAAGCGGGTTTTGACGCCGAGCTTGTTAGCGCCAAGTCTCAGAGCCTCACGCGCGGTAGCTTCATCGACGCCGCCGATCTCGAAGAGAACACGGCCTTTCTGAACAACTGCTACCCAGTGATCCGGAGCACCTTTACCAGAACCCATTCGTACTTCGAGCGGCTTCTTTGTCTTAGCAAGCTGCGGGAATACTTTGATCCAGACTTTGCCGCCACGATCCATATAACGTGTCATGGCTACACGCGCAGCTTCCAGCTGGTTGCTGCTGACATAAGCACCTTCCATCGCAACAAGTCCGTATTCACCGAACGTGATGTCACGGCCGGCCTTGGACTTGCCTTCATAGCTGAGACGGTGAGGTCTTCTGTACTTTACTCGATTCGGCATCAACATAATCAGTTCTTACCTCCCTGTGCTGCTTCAGGAGCTGCTGCCTTGCCGGCATCTGCCGGTTTTGCTGCAGGTGCAGTTCCGTTCGCAGGACGGCGGCCGCTGAAGCGTCTGTCATTGCGTCCGCGGCCATTGCGGCGTCCGTCTCTTGCCGGACGTTCCGGAGCCTTCGGTTCTTCAACCATCTTTCCAGGAAGAACTTCACCGCGGCAGATCCAGACTTTCACGCCCAGCTTGCCATAAGTGGTATGTGCTTCCTCGCATGCGTAGTCGATATCGCTGCGCAGGGTATGCAGCGGAACGACACCCTGGGAATAGCCTTCCTTGCGGGCAATTTCTGCACCGCCCAGACGGCCGGTAGCCAGAGTCTTGATTCCCTTTGCACCAGAACGCATCGTCTGCTGAATTGCCTTCTTCTGGGCAATCCGGAAGGACTGACGTGCTTCCAGCTGTTCGCAGATCTTGCGGGCAACCAGATGAGCATCCAGATCCGGATTGGCAACCTGCACGAAGTCAATCTTGACTGCCTTGCCGCCCGTCAGCTTGACGAGCTGCTGCTTCAGTGCGTCTGCCTTGTCCTTGCCATCAGCATCCTTGCCGACTGCTGCACCAGGTCTTGCACAGCGAACGATGATGTGGCAGTCCTTCTTGGAAGTACGCTCAATCTCGATGCGGGAAACATATGCATCCTTGAGGGTCTTCTCGAGGAACTTACGGATCTTGACGTCTTCGTTCAGAAGATTCGCGTAGTCTGCTTTATCAGCGTACCATCTGGACTCCCAGTCGCGGATGACGCCGACGCGCATTCCGATCGGACTTACTTTCTGTCCCATATTTCGATCTTCCTCCCTTTATCTCTCATCCGATACCACAACTGTGATGTGGCTCGTTCTCTTCAGAATCTGTGCTGCGTTGCCCTTAGCTCTCGGCATGAAGCGCTTCATCACAACGCCGCAGTCTGCGTAGCAGCTCTTGATGTAGAGCTTGCTCTCATCGAGCTGATTGTTATGCACTGCATTAGCTGCAGCACTCTTCACGACCTTCTCCACAGCTCTTGCTGCTTCGTTCGGTGTGAACTTCAGGATTGCCAGAGCTTCTTCAACGCTCTTGCCTCTGACATTGTCCAGTACCAGGCGTGCCTTGCGCGGAGTGACACGAACGGTTTTTGCGGTTGCTTTTACATCCATGCTGTTTCTCCTCCTTACGCCTTCTTGTCAGCTGCAGCAGCGACAGATGCAGCTGCAGCTGCAGCACCAGCACCGCCAGTGCTTACCTTGCCATCGCCGTGTCCGCCGAACTTGCGGGTTGCAGCGAATTCGCCGAGCTTGTGGCCGACCATATCTTCTGTGACATAGACCGGAACGAATTCCTTGCCGTTGTATACCGCGAAGGTATGCTCAACGAAACTCGGGTAAATGACTGAACGGCGGGACCATGTCTTGATGACTTCTTTTTTATTTGCTGCGTTCAGTGCATCAACCTTTTTCAGAAGGTAGGCATCACAGAACGGGCCTTTTTTAATGCTTCTTGACATCTCTTCTCTTCTCCTTTCAGTTATTTACCATTGCGTCTGGTCATGATCAGCGCATTGGAAGCGAGCTTATGCTTGCGGGTCTTGACACCCATAGCCTTCTTTCCCCAAGGGGTCATCGGGCTCTTGCGGCCGATCGGGCACTTGCCTTCGCCGCCGCCGTGCGGGTGATCAACCGGGTTCATCGCAGAACCGCGGACCGTAGGACGGATGCCCATCCATCTGGAGCGGCCTGCCTTGCCGAGGTTGACAAGGGAATAATCTTCGTTGCCGACGATGCCGACCGTAGCACGGCACTGGGAACGGACCTTGCGGATTTCACCGGAGCTCAGACGGAGCGTTGCATACGGGCCGTCAAAACCGAGGATCTGTGCGGAGCATCCGGCAGCACGTGCCATCTGTCCGCCCTTGCCCGGAACCAGTTCAACGCAGTGAACGAAGGTACCTTCAGGCATGTTTCTCAGTTCCATGGCATTGCCGACCTTGATATCTGCTGCTTCGCCGGAGACAACCTTGGAACCGACTGTGAGCTGCTGAGGAGCGATGATGTAGCGCTTCTCACCATCTTTGTAATTGATCAGAGCAATGTTGGCATTGCGGTTCGGATCGTATTCGATTGCAGCAACCGTTCCTTCGACATTGTCCTTGTTTCTCTTGAAGTCGATGATTCTGTACTTCTGCTTGACGCCTCCACCCTGATGACGAGTTGTGATGCGGCCGGTGTTTCCGCGTCCGCCCTTGCTCTTCTTCGGAGCCAGCAGGCTCTTTTCAGGAGTGGTCTTGGTAATGTTAGCCCGGGAGAGGCTGCTCATATTGCGGCGGCCGTTGCTCGTAGGCTTATACTTGATGATTGCCATTTTCCTTTATTTTTCCTTTCGCAGATTTTCCGGAGATAGCGATGTTCCTCCGATAGTTTGAGAACGATTACTTGTTCTCGTCATTGAACAGGCTGATGTCCTGTCCTTCCGGCAGTTTCACGATTGCCTTGCGGACTGCATTCGTCTTGCCGACGTAGCGTCCCATCCGCTTGGTCTTCGGGCGGACATTCACGATGTTCACCTTGACCGGCGTGATGTTGTAGATTTCCTTGACTGCCATTGCAACCTGCGTCTTGTTAGCGCCTTTTGCAACTTCGAATGTAATCTTATTGTCCTGATCGTTGAGCTTCATGGACTTCTCAGTAACGATCGGGCGGATAATCACGTCACGTGCGTTCATTATGCCAGTACCTCCCCAGCTGTTTCTGCAGCCTTCTCGGTGAAGACAATCTTGTCCGCATTAACGATGTCATAGACATTGAGATCGCTGACCGAAATCACGAGTGCATTCGGAATGTTGCGGAAGCTCATGAATGCATTGTCGTAATCCTCAGAAGCGTCGGCGACCAGCAGCGTCTTGCGGTCGAAGCCGAAGGCACCGAGCAGTGCGACTGCCTTCTTTGTCTTGATTTCATCAAAGCTCAGATTCTCAACCACCGTGAGGCTGCTCTCCTTGACCTTCTCACTCAGAGCAGACTTCAGAGCCAGACGGCGAACCTTGCGGTTCAGCTTGATGCTGTATGTTCTCGGATGAGGTCCGAAGGCGATTGCGCCGTGTCTCCACTGCGTAGCTCTTGTGGAACCCTGACGAGCACGGCCGGTTCCCTTCTGACGGAACGGCTTCTTGCCGCTTCCGGAAACGAAGTGTCTGGTCTTGGTGGAATGCGTTCCCTGTCTCAGGCCCGCCTGATAAGCGAGGACTGAGTCATAGATTGCCTGCTGATTCGGTTCGATTCCGAATACGGCGTCGGACAGCTCCATCGACTTCACGACTTTAGCTTCCTGATTGTAAACATCAATCTTGGACATTAGTTAACCTCTACTTTCCCTTGCGGGCTTCGCTTGCAGCCTTCTTCTTGGCAGCTTCAATAGCTTCCTTCTCTGCTGCTTCCTTAGCGAGCTCCTCGTTGATTGCTTCAGAGACCTTGTTCAGCTCATCCTGGACAGAGCCGCCCTTGTAGCTGATGAGTTCTTCGGTGCTGACCTTCTTGACAGGCTTGACTGTCGTGCGGATCTCAACCAGTCCCTTGCGCGGTCCTGGAACGTTGCCCTTGACGAGGATGTATCCCTCTTCTGCGTCAACCTTGACAACCGTCAGGTTCTGATTGGTTGTGGTGTAGCCGCCTTCGTGGCCAGGCATCGGAGCGTTCTTGTTGACGACACCGTTGTTACGGCCGTTGGTAGCCAGGGAACCGACATGACGATGATGTCCGGATCCATGCGACTTCGGTCCGATCGTTCCGTTGTTGCGGACGATGACACCGTTGAATCCCTTGCCCTTGGAGGTGCCGGTGATATCGACAACATCGCCTGCAGCGAAGATGTCTGCCTTTACCTCTGCACCAAGCTCGAGATCGCCGAGCTCTGTTTCGTCAAACTCACGGATGAACTTCTTCGGAGCGGTGTTAGCCTTCTTTGCATGGCCGATCGCTGCCTTGGTAGCTCTCTGTTCCTTGACGTCTTCGTAGCCGAGCTGGATTGCTTCGTAGCCGTCCGTCTCCTTCGTCTTCTTCTGAAGAACGACATTCGGCTTCACTTCGATGACAGTGACCGGAATCAGCGCACCGTCAATGGTGAATACCTGAGTCATCCCCAGTTTTCTTCCTAAGATACCCTTCATTCTTTAATTGCCGGTCCTTTCTTTTTAAAGCTTGATTTCAATGTCGACTCCGCTCGGAAGATCCAGTCTGCTCAGCGCATCAATGGTTTCAGCGCTCGGGCCGATGATCTCGATGAGTCTCTTATGCGTGCGAAGCTCGAACTGCTCACGGGAGTCCTTGTACTTGTGTACTGCTCTCAGAACCGTTACCACTTCTCTGTCAGTCGGCAGCGGGACAGGTCCAGTGATCTTCTTCGCGCCGTGGCTGTTCGCTGTTTCCACAATCTTCTTTGCGGCAGCGTCCAGACTTCTGTTCTCGTAAGCCTTCAAGCGAATTCTTACAGAATTTTTTGCCATGAAATTTTCCTCCTTTATTTCACTCTGTCTCACGACAGATCGCTCGATGTGAGTTCCCCGGTTATCACGGTAGAGTGACAACGTCTCTCAGCGTGCCGGCAATCTCCCATGTCTACGCGAGTGCCTTCCTATAGTAGCATCCGAAAAAGGCCATTGCAAGCATATTTTTCAATATTTTCGTTGGTTCTGAGGCAGGTCGGAAACCGGCCTGTTTTTCATGAAAGATGCTTTCAAATTCTCTCTGATGATTTAAATTTTCATGAATTTCCGGCTATTTGAGAATGGCTCAGGGATATGTAAGCGTTTACTTCTTGCTGTGTAAGGTGCGGAAGCCTCATAAACGGTATAATACTGTTCCTAAGTGAGGATTCTCCATGAGCGATATCAGTCTTGGAACCATGATCGGCATTCCTGCCATTCTTCTTTATTTTGCGGCACCATTTCTGAACAATGCACGGATGGCACTGATTTTCCGGATCCTGAGTGAAGGATTCTGTGCCATGGTGTTTCTTTCTTACGGCTATCTGGCGGGAGTCTCTTATTATGGATTTCTCTTGCTTTCCGTGCTGTTTGAGAAGAAGATCGAGCAGAATCATAGGTTCTCGCTTCTCTTCGGCATTCTTGCGGCAGCCGTCACGATTGCAGTGAACAACAGCGGAGTTACGGGCATCGTGCTCGGCCTGTCGCTGATCCTCGTATTTCTTCATGTCGATGAAGAGAAGATGCTGATGACCTCCAGCTATCTGGAAGTGCTGACTGCACTGATTCTGGCCTGGTACTGCATAGATGCCAAAATCACGGTCATGACGGTGTTTGCTGTGATTCTGCTGATCTTTGCGATCGTCGGCATGATTTCTTCCATCACCCTTTCCCGGCGGCGGTCCGGGCAGAGCAGGCAAAGCTGGCGGCAGAAGCTGCGAAGAAGACAAAGAAAAAGAAGAAGCACTGAACTTCTTCTCATTCATTTCGAAACTGAATCCGCAGATGCGGATTTTCTTCTGCGCTTTTTCCTAATACCATCAGTACCTTATAGGCATAGGGATTCTGGCAGATTGCGTGCACTGCGGCAGGAGTCAGGACAATTGCTGTATCATCTTCCAGTTCCGAGAGAGAATCTCTCAGCGCATCGAGATTCGTGATTCTCTGATCCGGAAAGAAGGTCTGAGTCATGTATTCAGACATGCTCGTCTTATCTCGGATCTTTTCCGGATCCAGTTCAATCGTCCGTTTCATTCGTCATCTCCATATACCAGTTCAAACGAATCATAGTGATCCTGGGTGTAATAAATATTCAGATCTCCGGAAGAATAGATCAGCCGTTCAGAACCGCGGCTGTCTGCACCGATCGTATTCAGATCGCATTCATAGTAGGTTCTTCCGGAAACTTCCGGGAGCTGTTCTTCAAAATTTCCGAACACGTCTCCGCCGATACACCTGCCGGGGACGACTTTCCAGAGCGGGCCGCCTTCCCAGCCATAGCTGCGTGCTTCTTTCTTGGTCATGTAGTTATCCGGAAGATGGTCATAGGTGATCAGATATTCTGTCACGCATGCCTGATCATCGCAGGTCGTATCCTCTGGAAGGACTGATGCAGAAAAAGATGGAACAGCTGCGGGAACTGATGCGGAAGCAGTACTGCTCAAAGATCCGGATGGTGCACATGCATACAGGAAACACGCCAGCAGGCATGCGAAGAAGCGTTTCATTTCAGAAAGATCTTCCTCAGGTCATTGAAGTCATGAGCCTGCAGAACGTTCCACATCGTGACGACGCGGTGTTCATTGTTATACCACACCGGCAGCATCCCGGCTTTATAAGCACCAAGGATATCAGTATCGAAGGTATCTCCCACAAAAGCTATTTCCTCATTGGGAAGATGCAGTTCATGGGCGGCTTCGTCATAGATGGATCTTTCCGGCTTATCAGCTCCGAAGTCATGCGAGATCAGGATAACCTCGAAATACTTCCGAAGATCCAGCACATCGATCTTGCGGCTCTGCAGGCGGCCGTCACCATTGGAGACAATACCGAGTCTGTATTTCTGCAGCAGTTCCTGCAGAACAGGTTCTGCATCGGGCAGCAGTTCCTGGTAGTTGTGGAAGTTCTCATACCAGCGCGGGATCCAGCTTTCCACGTCCAGATCCGGTGCCCATTTCTCTTTGATCTTATTGAATACGTGGCGTTTGTTGATCGTGCCATATTCATCCCAGAGCATGCATCGCTGGACTCTTGCCTCGAAGTCGATGGAATTGACATCCATGTCCGGAAAGATTTCATGGAGACACCAGCGGTACATGTAGTATGCAGATTCCAGCCGGTTGGAAAGGGTGCAGTCAAAATCAAACAGAATTCCTCTGATCATGTTCAATACTCCTGAATGATGTCATTGTAGCATAAGCATGAATCAATGAGGTTTTAACACGCAAGATCGAAACGTAAGCAGAAAATGCACGAAAAGCCTTTATTCATCATATTTTCGGAAACATATTATCCGGATAACTGTCAAACAGAGAAAAAAAGACTACCAGCAGATGATGCCGATAGTCTTGATTCAGTCTGTTAAGAGTGATTACTTAACGATTTCGGTGATGGAACCGGAACCGACAGTACGTCCGCCTTCACGGATGGAGAACTTTGTTCCGACTTCCATAGCGATCGGAGCCAGCAGCTTGACATCCATGACGACGTTGTCGCCCGGCATGCAGAGCTCAGTTCCTTCCGGCAGAGTGATGACGCCAGTGACGTCAGTTGTACGGAAGTAGAACTGCGGACGATAGTTGGAGACGAACGGAGTATGACGGCCGCCTTCTTCCTTGGTCAGAACATAAACCTGAGCCTTGAACTCCTGGTGCGGAGTAACGGAACCCGGCTTGCAGAGAACCTGTCCACGCTCGACTTCATCACGGTTGATACCACGGAGCAGAGCACCGATGTTATCACCAGCCTGAGCATAGTCGAGAGTCTTGCGGAACATTTCAATTCCGGTGACGACAGTCTTCTTGGTCGGCTTGATACCAACGATTTCAACTTCATCGTTCATGTTCAGCTTACCACGCTCAACACGTCCGGTAGCGACAGTTCCACGGCCGGTGATGGTGAAGACATCTTCGATTGCCATCAGGAACGGCTTGTCGAACTCATGAACCGGAGCCGGGATCCAGGTGTCAACTGCATCAAGCAGTTCCTTGATTGCCGGTTCCCACTTCGGGTCGCCTTCGAGAGCCTTGAGAGCGGAACCGCGGATTACCGGGGTATTCTCGCCATCGAAGCCATATTCGGTGAGCAGATCACGGACTTCCATCTCAACGAGATCGATCAGTTCCGGATCGTCAACCATATCGCACTTGTTCAGGAATACTACCATCTTCGGAACACCGACCTGACGGGAGAGCAGGATGTGCTCACGAGTCTGAGGCATCGGTCCATCGGTAGCAGCGACAACAAGGATAGCACCATCCATCTGCGCAGCGCCGGTGATCATGTTCTTGACATAGTCAGCGTGCCCTGGGCAGTCAACGTGTGCATAGTGGCGCTTCAGCGTCTGATACTCAACGTGAGCGGTGTTGATCGTGATACCACGAGCCTTCTCTTCCGGTGCACCATCGATCTGGTCATAAGCTTCGTAAGTAGCCTTGCCAGCTTCCGGATGCGTGGAAAGATACTTGGTGATTGCTGCTGTTAATGTAGTTTTGCCATGATCGACGTGACCGATCGTGCCGATATTTACATGTTCCAGCGTACGGTCGAAATGCTGCTTTGCCATAGTGTAATTTTCCTCCAGTTTTTTAGATTTAGACCGCTATCATTTTATGATAAACAGCCTTGGTTTTCAATGCTTACTTTGATTCGGTAGAACGCGATTCAATGATGGTCTTGGCGATGCTCTTCGGTACTTCTTCGTAATGATCCATATGCATCATGTAGACGCCGCGGCCCTGAGTGAAGGAACGCAGGTCAGTGATGTAGCCGAACATTTCTGCCAGCGGAACGAATGCCTTGACCTTGATGGCGTTGCCGGTTTCTTCCTGTTCACGGATCTGGCCGCGGCGCTTGGTGATGTCGCCCATGACCGCACCGAGGTATTCGGACGGAGCCGTGATATCGACTGCCATGATCGGCTCGAGGATCGTTGGATCGCAATGCTTTGCAGCTTCCTTCAGAGCGAGGGATGCAGCGATCTTATAAGCCTGTTCGGAAGAGTCAACTTCGTGATAGCTTCCATCGAAGAGCTGTGCCTTGATGTCAACAACCGGATAGCCTGCGACAAGACCGTTGTTCAGCGCATCTTCAAGACCCTGCTGGGTAGGCTTGATGAATTCCTTCGGAACGGAGCCGCCGACTGTCACATCCTCAAACTCGAAGCCTTTGCCCGGATTCGGGATGAAACGGATCCATACGTCACCATACTGACCATGACCGCCGGACTGACGGATGAAGCGGCCTTCGACTTCTGCCTGCTTCTTGATGGTCTCACGGTAAGCAACCTGCGGAGCACCTGCGGTTGCCTCAACCTTGAACTCACGCTTCATACGGTCGAGGATGATATCGAGCTGAAGTTCGCCGACACCAGCGATGATCGTCTGGCCGGTTTCTTCATCAGTGTAGGTCTTGAAGGTCGGATCTTCTTCTGCAAGCTTCTGCAGTGCGGAGTCCATCTTCTGTGCGTCTGCCTTGGTCTTCGGTTCGACGGACATCTGGATGACCGGATCCGGGAAGACCATGGATTCCAGAACGATCGGTGCATTCTCATCGCAGAGCGTATCACCGGTTGTGGTGTACTTCAGACCGACCGCACCGGCAATGTCGCCCGTGTAGACATCTGTGATATCAGCCCGGTGATTTGCATGCATGCGGACCAGACGGCCGAAGCGCTCTTTCTTGTTCTTCGTGGAGTTGAGAACATAGGAGCCTGCAGCTGCGTGACCGGAATAGACACGGAAGTAAGTCAGACGGCCGACGAACGGATCGGCAGCGATCTTGAATGCCAGGGAAGAGAACGGCTGATCATCACGCGGATGACGTGCTTCTTCCTTGCCATCTTCCGTATGTCCCATGATGGACGGAACATCGGTCGGAGCCGGCAGGTAGTCAACGACTGCATCGAGCAGCAGCTGAACGCCCTTGTTCTTGTATGCGGAACCGCAGAGAACCGGGAAGAATTCAGAAGTCAGGACACCCTTGCGGATTGCCCGCTTCACTTCTTCGATGGTAGGCTCTTCGCCTTCGAGGACCTTCATCATGACATCATCGTCATAGTCTGCGATTGCTTCGAGCATCGCCTGATGCATTTCCTTTGCCTTATCGAGGAATTCCGGCTGGATTTCCTCGGTATGGATATCCGTTCCGAGATCGTTCTCGTACATTTCCTGCTTCATAGTGACGAGATCGATGATGCCGCGGAAGGAAGCTTCACTGCCTACCGGCATCTGAATTGCAGCGGCTTTCGCACCAAGACGGTTGCCGATGGATGCGACGGACATATCGAAGTCAGCGCCTGTAGCGTCCATCTTGTTGGAGAAGACGATACGCGGAACCTTGTATTCTGTTGCCTGTCTCCAGACGGTTTCCGTCTGCGGCTCAACGCCGGCTTTGGAGTCCAGGACGGTGACAGCACCATCCAGTACGCGGAGGGAACGTTCTACTTCAGCAGTGAAGTCGACATGCCCTGGGGTATCGATGATATTGATCTGGCAATCTCTCCAGTGGCAGGTGGTAGCAGCGGAAGTGATGGTAATACCACGTTCCTGCTCCTGAGCCATCCAGTCCATCTGGGAAGCGCCGTCGTGTGTCTCACCGATCTTGTGAATTTTTCCTGTGTAATACAGAATACGCTCAGTCGTTGTGGTCTTGCCTGCATCGATGTGAGCCATGATTCCGATGTTGCGGATTTTTTCAATCGGGAACTCTCTCGGCATAAATCATTCCTTTCCTTATTGGTTCTGTCCAGATTACCAGCGATAGTGAGCGAATGCTTTGTTCGCTTCTGCCATCTTGTGGGTATCTTCCTTCTTCTTCACGGAAGCACCGGTTCCGTTTGCAGCATCCATGATCTCTGCTGCCAGACGTTCTTCCATGGTCGGCTCATGACGGAGTCTTGCATAGTTGACGATCCAGCGCAGACCCAGCGTGAGTTTGCGCTCTGCAGATACTTCTACCGGGACCTGGTAGTTGGCACCGCCGACTCGGCGGACCTTGAGTTCAAGCATCGGCATGACGTTGCCGAGTGCCTTTTCGAATACTTCCATCGGATTCTGCTTGGTCTTCTCTTCAATGATGTTGAATGCATTGTAGAGAATGTTCTGAGCAGTTCCGCGCTTGCCGTCGATCATGATCTTGTTGATCAGTTTTGTGACGAGCTTGGAGTTATAGATCGGATCCGGAAGTACATCACGCTTTGCTACATAACCTTTTCTTGGCATCTTCTTTTCTCCTCTCTATTACTTGGAAGCCTTCGGCTTCTTAGCTCCATACAGGGAACGGCCCTGGTTGCGTCCGTCAACGCCTGCGCAGTCGAGCGTACCTCTGATGATGTGGTAACGAACACCCGGGAGGTCCTTGACACGGCCGCCGCGGATCATAACGACAGAGTGTTCCTGGAGGTTATGTCCGACACCCGGAATGTAAGCAGTGACTTCCATGCCGTTGGAAAGACGGACACGGGCATATTTACGAAGTGCAGAGTTCGGCTTCTTCGGTGTCATGGTGCCGACACGAGTGCAGACTCCTCTCTTCTGCGGGCTGTTCAGTTTGGTCGGGGCACTCTGCAGAGAGTTGAATCCCCTGTTCAATGCCGGTGATTTTGACTTGTAGACTTTATCGGTACGTCCCTTGCGTACCAGCTGGTTAATTGTAGGCATTCCCTACTCCTTTCCTCATATGCACACGTCTCCGTGTGTTTCCTATCTCAGCCTTAATTTAGGCTTTGCGCATGGCAAAGCCTTTTTTCCGCTAAGCACGAAGATCATATATCAATCTGATCAGGCATGTCAATCATTTTTCTGCAAAATCCACGGGTCCGAGTGGTTCTTAATGAATTCCTGTACGGCTCTGCGGTTTGGAATGCCGGTTCTGCCGCCTGGCTTCAGGCTTTTGAGGGCTGCGGCTGCTTCGGCGAAGGCAATGCAGTCTTCCAGGGGCTGATGTTCCAGATACGCCGTCAGAAATGCTCCGTGAAAGACATCTCCGCAGCCGGTGGTATCAGCTGCCTGTACCTGAAATGCAGGAAAGTGAACCACCCTTCCGTCCATGACTGCATAGCAGCCATCTGCACCATGGGTCGTGATCACGACCTTGCAATGCCGGGCGTAGAACAAGAGTGCTTCTTCCATGGACAGGCCGGTGGTCATCATCGGATATCTGGCATTCATGATCAGAACATCAGCCATGCAGGCAAGGCGGATGTCTTTCTGATGGTCTTCCTGCATATGGCATCCATCCAGAGAAATCAGCACGCCTGCTTCCTGGGCAATCTTGGCAGCGGCGAAGGCATTGTCATAGCGGGTGCCATCCAGATGGATCGCATCGGAGGTACGGATCATGTTCTGGCAGGTTTCATTCCAGTCAATCGACGGCAGGGTATTGTTCTGCACGAATTTCGTGCGGCTGCCATCCGGACTGACCATGATCTCAGAGTGAGGACTGGTTCCTTCATAGATCTGCAGGCAGGAAGTATCGACGCCTTCCTGTTCCAGACCCCGACGGATTTCTGCTCCGGCTTCATCGGTGCCGATGGCGGCGATCATGGCCGCTTTCTGGCCGAGACGTCTGGCCGTGACGATGGCAGTTGCGGCTGCTCCGCCCCCTTGCGTGATGGTGGAAAGAATATGGGTGCTGCCGTCTTCCTTCGGCCAGGCTTCCAACTGATGGATGCGGTCAAGGCAGGCAGAACCAATGCCGGTGATCTTCATAGATGAATGAAGGGAACCTTGCGGTTCCCTGTCTCCTTTAGTTTGCTTTGTAAGTGCACCAGCTGCCGTTATCGGCAATGTACTGGTTCTCACCGATCTGGTACCAGGTATAGGTGCCGTCATTGCTGGTGCTCAGGACATCATAGGATTTGCCGCTCTCAGCAGTTCCCACTTTTTCTCCTGCAGTGCTTGCAGAAGAGCGGATGTTAAGGCCGCTCACATTGACCGTGACGGTGCCGACCACGCTGCTGGTGCTGGTTTCGGCACTTGCAGTAGGTTCAGCAGATGCCGAAGCTGAAGGTTCCGGCGTAGCCGTCGGGGCTGCAGTCGGGGTCGGAGTTGCGGTGGCTGCCGGAGTAGCAGCAGTCGTTTCTGCGGATGGCAGGAACGGCAGTTTTCCGAACGTGCTGTTATAAATGCCCGGAGCAATGAAATATGTGCCGAGACCAAGCGCAATGACTGCCAGGATGACAATCAGCGCAATCAGGACGCCGCCCGGAATGCCTCCGGACTCTCCGCTTTCATCCTCTTCTTCATCGTCCTCGTCATCTTCTTCATAAGTGGATTTCAGCGTGCGGGGCTTCTTCACTTCGGCAGGCTTGCGGCGCGGGGCTTCTTCTTCCTCGTCTTCGTCATCCTCCTCATCATCGTCGTCTTCATCTTCTTCCATGAAGAGGGATTTCAGAGAACGCTTCTTCTTCGGTTCTTCTTCCTGTTTCTTCGGACGGCGGCGGGGAACGGTATCTTCCTCTTCTTCGTCATCCTCTTCCGTTTCCTGATTCAGAGGCTGAACCGGAGTACTTCTCTGCATTGCTGCACTTTCGGCAGGTTCCTGTTTCTTCGCTGCCGGAGCATCGGAGAACAGGCTGTAGAGATCAGACGCATCAATTTCCTTGCGGAATTCCGGGTCGCCAGCCGAAGGCTGCACGCCAGTTTCTTCAGAATTGAAATGAGGCATCTGATAGTTTTCCGGAGCAGATGGCTTGGAGGGTGCGTTATCTGCTTCCTTCACGGCATTGGCGATCGGATTCAGCAGGTGGTTGACAGATTCCTTGCGGACATAGCCATCCAGCCAGGACTCGAAGTCTTTCGGGTTCTGGAGCGTATTGAAATGAGTGAAGGCATTGGCAAATGCCTGGGTCTCAACAGGTTTATAATCTGCTTCATTTCCGATATAGGATCTGATGGTCTGCTTCACGCTGGGATGATAGAGTTTCACCAAGGCAGCAATTGCCTTTTCGTCACCCTGCTTTGCCCGCATGACCAGGTTCAACGTTGACTGTTCCATGAGGTTCCTTTCTCATAAAAATCACAGGATTATTCTACAACGGGAAGAGAATGTTTGCATTACCGACCGGATGTTCAGCCGTGGTGCTTCTTCTCTTCTTCGTTGTTTCTTGCCAGCAGATCATGGAGCCTCTGCTTGAATACGGTCGTGCTGTTGTAGCCTTCATCCTTGAGGATGAAGTTGGATACTGCCGATTCCACCATGGCCCGCATGGAGCGGCCCGGAGATACCGGCAGAGACATGGCAGGAATACTGACGTCCATGATTCTGGTCATGTGGGTCTGTTCATCGCCGATGCGGACATATTCCTCGCTGGAATCGAATTTGACCAGGTTGATGACCAGATCGATGGCACTGCGTTCATTGAGGCTGTTGACGCCGAACATGCGTTCTACATCAATGATGCCGATACCGCGGATTTCCAGCATGCCCTGAAGCAGTTCCGGAGCGTGTCCGAAGAGCTTGTTATGAATCTTCTGCACGTCGACGCGGTCATCTGCGACCAGCATATTTCCATCCCGGATCAGCTCCAGGGCGGTTTCTGATTTGCCCATCCCGCTTTCTCCGGTGATGAGAACCCCCTTCCCATGCACGATGAGAAGATCTCCGGAAATCGTCGCTTCCGGGGCAAGCTGCTCGTCGAGGTAGGTGATCAGATCAACCATCATCTGCGAAGTTGCCTGCGAGGTGCGGAAGATCGGGAAATTGCGGGAATTCGCCACTTCCCCTAATACCGGCGGAAGCGGATTGTTCCGGGTGATGACGATCATCGGGGTCAGCGCATCGGTGATGTTCTGATATCTTGCCCGCTGATCTTCTTCGTTGAGATGCTCGATATATTCAATTTCCTTATTGCCGATGATGACAACCCGGCGCGGCTCGGTCGGCTGAAAGTAGCCGGAAAGCTCAAAGCCCGGGCGGTTGACGTCCGGAACGACAACCCAGCGGTTCAGGGAATCCTGATTTCCGGTGAGCTGTTCCAGCTGAAAGAAATTCACGATATCCTGAATCATTACCTTCTTAGGGTACTGCGGCTGATCCTGATCTGTCATAAAATGAGTTCTCCTGAAACGAATTATATCACGCGCCGGTCTCCGGGTGAGATGCCTCCTGTGCCTTTGTCCATTCCAGGGCTTTCTTCAGATACTGGCCAGTCCAGGATTCTTTGCATTGGGCGACCTGTTCCGGGGTTCCCTGAGTAACGATGGTACCGCCCTGATCGCCGCCCTCCGGACCGAGATCGATGATCCAGTCCGCACACTTGATGACATCGAGGTTATGCTCGATGACAATGACGGTGTTGCCCGTATCCACAATGCGTTCAAGCACGGAAATCAGACGCTTGACGTCATCGGTATGAAGACCGGTGGTCGGTTCATCGAGAATATAGACGGTCTTGCCGGTCGGCTTCTTCTGCAGTTCAGAAGCGAGCTTGACGCGCTGTGCTTCGCCGCCGGACAGGGTGGTGGAAGACTGGCCGAGCTTGAGATAGCCCAGGCCGACATCGCAGAGTGTCTGCAGCTTGCTGCGGATCTTCGGATGGTTGGCAAACAGAGCGAGTGCTTCTTCTACGGTCATATCGAGCACGTCGGAGATGTTCTTTCCTTTAAAGGTGCACTGCAGGGTTTCTTCGTTGTACCGCCTGCCATGACATACTTCGCACGGGACATAGACATCCGGCATGAAGTTCATTGAGATGACTTTGACGCCATCGCCCTGGCAGGCTTCGCAGCGGCCGCCTTTGACATTGAAGGAGAAGCGGCCTTTGTCATAGCCGCGCAGCTTGGCTTCCGGAGTCTGGGCAAAGACATCGCGGATATCATCAAAGACGCCGGTATAGGTTGCCGGATTGGAGCGAGGCGTTCTGCCGATCGGGTTCTGGTCGATCTGCACGAGCTTGTCAATATTGGAGAGACCTCTGATCCTGTCGTATTTTCCCGGACGGATTTTAGAATAACCGAGGTTCTGCTGGACGGCTTTCATGAAGACTTCATTGACCAGCGTTGATTTCCCGGAGCCGGAAACACCGGTAACCAGGACAAGCTTGCCGAGCGGGAACTTCACGTTGATATGTTTCAGGTTGTGTTCGGCAGCGCCGTCGATCTCGACAAACTTGCCATTGCCCTTGCGCCGTTCCTTCGGAACATCGATGCGTTTCTTTCCGGAGAGGTACTGTCCGGTGATGGACTGCTCGCAGTTCAGAATGTCCTGGGGCGTGCCATTGAACATGACATTGCCGCCATGGATGCCTGCACCTGGGCCGATGTCCACGATCCAGTCTGAACTCATCATCGTCTCTTCATCATGCTCGACAACGATCAGAGAATTGCCGAGGTCTCGCATGTTCTTGAGGGTGCGGATCAGCTTGGCATTGTCTCTCTGATGAAGGCCGATGGAGGGTTCATCCAGCACGTAGAGGACTCCGCTCAGGCGGGAGCCGATCTGGGTAGCCAGACGGATGCGCTGAGCTTCGCCGCCGGACAGCGTTCCGGCCAGACGGTCCAGAGTCAGGTATTCCAGACCGACATCCTTGAGGAACTGCAGACGGCTTCTGATTTCCTTGAGGACCATCTCAGCAATCTTCTTCTGCGTCTCGCCAAGTTCGAGATGATCGATCCAGTCGAGGGCGCCGACGACAGACATGGCGGTGAAGTCCATGATGTTCTTCCCGCCGATCTCAACCGAGAGGGCCTGTTCATTCAGGCGTCTGCCGCCGCACTTCGGGCAGGGGCTTTCCACCATGAAGGAGTGATACCAGTCTTTGGACATGGAGCTGGTCGTCTCGGCATAGCGGCGCTCGATCATGTTCTTGACGCCTTCGATGTAGTCATTCCGGGAATACTTGTTTCCGCCGGAGCTGACGATGGTATAGGAAATCGGACGATCGCTTCCGTACAGGATGATGTCCATCTGCTTCTTCGTGAGCTTGCTCAGCGGTTTGTTCAGATCAATCTTATATGCCTTGCACAGGGTTGCGAATGTCTGCCATTCGATATTTTCCGTATCGACGATGTTCTTGTAATAGCGGATGCCGCCTTCCCGGATCGACTTGGAAGGATCCGGAATCAGGAGATTCACATCAACTTCTTCGGTGATGCCGAGGCCATGGCACTGGTCGCAGGCCCCGAGCGGCGCATTGAATGAGAACAAACGCGGTTCCAGCTTCGGAACGGAGAAGCCGCAGATCTTGCATGCATAGTTCTCGGAGAAGAGATTTTCTTTGTCATCTGCCAGCACGACGGCCATGCCATCGGCAAGCTTCACAGCAGTTTCCAGAGAATCGCTCAGACGGCTTCTGGATTCTGCTTTCAGGATGATGCGGTCGATGACGACATCGATATTGTGGCGCTTGTTCTTTTCCAGTTCGATATCATCTTCAAGCAGCTTCACTTCGCCATCCACCCGGATGCGGATATATCCTTCTTTCTGCAGGCGGGCAAAGGTATCCTTGAAGGTTCCTTTCTTGTTGCGGATGATCGGAGCCATGACGGTGAGCTTCGTTCCTTCCGGGTATTCAAAGAGCTGATTGACCATTTCCTGAACGGTCTGGCCGGTGATCGGAATATGATGCGTCGGGCAGTACGGCACGCCGCAGCGCGCATACAGAAGACGCAGATAGTCATAGATTTCCGTGACGGTTCCGACGGTGGATCGAGGGTTGTTCGAGGTCGTCTTCTGGTCGATGGAAATGGCCGGAGAAAGACCTTCAATCAGTTCGACATCCGGTTTGTCCACGCCTCCGAGAAACTGTCTTGCATAAGCAGAAAGAGACTCGACATAGCGGCGCTGTCCTTCTGCATAGATCGTATCAAAGGCAAGACTTGTCTTGCCGCTGCCGGAAAGTCCGGTCATGACTACCAGCTTGTTGCGCGGAATATCGAGACTGATATTCTTCAGATTGTTCTCGCGGGCTCCGCGGATGATGATTTTATCCTGTTCCATCTGATGCCTCCCATCAGTATCTGATTGATTATAATGACACATTCCATAAAAATCCTGCATGACGCATGCAGGATCTGATTATTCTTTCTTTTTCGCTTCTGATGCCAGATCTTCAAGCATCGTCCAGGCTTCTCTTGGCGATAGGTCGTCCGGATTCACGTCTCTGAGTTTCTTCAGGATGTCTTCGGCGGTCGGATCTTCTTTCTTCATTTCCACGAGCTGATAGCTCTGCTGCACGACGCGCTTCTTGGATTCGAGTTCTTTCTGCAGCCCGCGGGCACGTTCCAGGACGGCATCCGGAAGACCGGCGAGTCTTGCAACGTTGATGCCGTAGGAACGATCTGCTGCCCCATCGCGGATCTTATAGAGGAACGTGACTTTGTCGTTTTCCTCTTTGACGACGACGTGCACGTTGCGCACGCAGCCGATGGAGTCAGTCAGCGTCGTGAGCTCATGGTAGTGGGTGGAGAATAAGGTCTTGGCATGGATGCATGCCGCAATGTATTCGATCATTGCCTGGGCCAGGGCCATGCCGTCATAAGTGGAAGTTCCGCGCCCGATCTCATCGAAGAGAATCAGGGAATGCGAGGTCGCTTCCTGAAGGGCGCGGTTGGCTTCCGTCATCTCCACCATAAAGGTAGACTGACCGGAGAGAATATCATCGCTGGCGCCGATCCGGGTGAAGATGCGGTCGAATACTGGCATCCGGCAGGACTTTGCCGGAACATAGCAGCCCATTTGCGCCATGATGATGATCAGTGCGGTCTGACGCATGTAGGTGGATTTACCGCCCATGTTCGGTCCGGTGATCAGCAGGATGGATTCATCCTTGTTCATCTCCACGCTGTTGGCGACGTATTTGGGATCTTTCATCATCTCGTCGAGAATCGGATGTCTGCCGCTTTCGATCTTCAGTTCGTCATCGGTGAATTCCGGTCTGACATAGCCATAGCGGGAAGAGATCTCTGCCAGTGCTGAATAGCAGTCGATTTCCGCAAGGACGATGGAGAGCTTCTGCAGCTTGGCAAGCGACTTGCGGATTTCTGCGGTCAGTTCGGCAAACAGCTGTTTCTCGATGCGGATGGCATTTTCTTCAGCATGCAGAATCATGTCTTCTTTTTCCTTGAGCTGCGGGGAGATGAAGCGTTCATTGCCGACCAGTGTCTGCTTGCGGACATAGCCCCATTCTTCCTTGACCTGGGCTGCGGCTGCCTTGGAGATCTCGATATAGTAGCCGAATACTTTGTTGTATCCGATCTTCAGGGTCTTGATGCCAGTGCGTTCCCGTTCTTCTGCTTCCATGCGGCTGATGAATTCGCGGCCGTTTCGCTGAATGGTTCTGGCTTCATCAAGCTCCTTGCTGTAGCCGTCCCGGAACATGCCGCCTTCGCTGGTCAGCACCGGCGGGTTTTCAACAAAGGCCCCATCCAGTTTCTTTGCCAGATCGCTCAGCGGATCGACGGAACGGCAGAAGTCGAACTCCGTGGAATCTGCTGCCGCAAGAATCTCCGGCACCTGATTCAGCGTCTTGCTGAGGCGCAGGCAGTCGATGGCATTGGCGCTGTTCATCGCAATTCTCGTGATGAGGCGCTGAAGGTCATAGATCTGACCGAGATGATCGCGGAGGTTCTGACGGTTCATGAAGTGCTTCTTCAGGTATTCCAGACGGTCATAGCGCTTTTCAATCTCAGCCTGATTGACTAATGGCTTCTCAATCCACTTCTTCAATAGACGGGAACCCATGGAAGAACGGCATACATCCAGAAAGGTCCAGAGCGTCTGGCCCTTGCTCTGACGATGCAGGGATTCGATCAGCTCCAGGTTCTGCTGGGTGCTGAAATCCATATAAAGGATGCTGTTCTCATCTTCAATGGATACGGTCTGCAGATGAGCCAGCATGTGTTTCTGGGTCGCTTCAAGATAATTCAGCATCCGCCCGTAGGCGATCCGGTCCGGATCTCTGGTCAGGTTCTCGCAGAGCGGAAGATATTCTTCCCGGATCTCTGTCTCATCGCAGTAGGAAATCACGATCTGCATTTCCCTCAGCATCCGGATTACCCGATTATCAAAGTCTTTTCTGACAACAATTTCCCGGGCATTATTTTTCAGGAGGTTCTGGGCAAGGGCAGAAGAAGTATGAGCGACATTCTCGACGAAGTTCTCGCCGGTGCTGACTTCGGCCATGACGACGGAATAGCCGTAGCCATAGTCTTCTACAGACGCCAGATAGACAGACTCCTTCTCATCGCCGATCTCATCGATGACAGTTCCCGGCGTGATGACGCGGATGACATCGCGTTCCACGAGGCCGACTGCTTCTTTCGGGTCCTGCATCTGCTCGACGATCGCGATCTTGTATCCGCGCTGCACGAGTCTCTGGATATAGGATCCGACCGCATGATGCGGAACTCCGCACATCGGAACCCGGTCTTTCACGCCGGCATTCTTGCCCGTCAGGACCAGGTCCAGCTCTCTGCTGGCGGTCTTGGCATCATCGAAGAACATCTCATAGAAATCGCCGATCCGGTAGAATACCAGAGCATCCGGGTAATTCTCCTTCACTTTGAGATACTGCTGCATCATCGGGGTATAAGTTTCTGTCTTTTCTGCCATGTTGTCTTTTCCAGCTTTTTGCGTGTTTCATTATATCAGAGCAATGAGAGAAGAAAAAAAGATCCGTGCGCGCGCACAGATCTATGGATTTCATGATTAGGTTCAGTCGCTGTATCCGCCCTGAACAACCTGAATGTGATCGCTGTCTTCGTCGCTCTTGACGCTGGCTGTCTGCCTGGTTTCATAGACGATGGAGCCATCATCTGCCTTCTCATCCGAGACAAGCTCGATGCCGACGATATTGCCCTTCAGGTATTCATAGTTATTGAAGTTGCCGCTCGATGCAAGTCCGTTCGTGCCGCCGAAGTAGCTCGTTGCGATATCGGAGTCGATGACGAATTCCAGCACGCTGCCATTGGAATTGGCTGTCCATCCGTCGCTGGCATCGACCGCTGCTTTCGCATCAACCTTCACGACCGGAATCGTGATGCCAGTATCGAGTTCAAAGTAATAACGCGTACCGATATCCCCGAAGTTGTATCCGAGGGCGACCCCGATGAAGCCGTCTTCATCATACAGGAGGCCTGTCGTCTGATCGACGGTCATATGGTTGTGAATATACTGATACTGTGCACTGCCGACGGCCGTGATGCCGCGGTAGTCCTCATAGGTCTTGATGGAGCTGCTGCTGGCGACTTCAATCGGAGTAGATTTGAATTCCTTATAATAGTTCTGCAATTTTGCCAGGCTGAAGGAGCTGCTGGTAAAGCCGGCGGAACTGATATAAATAAGTGCACTTCCAAGCACTCCTGCAATCCGTTTCATCATCTTCATAATCAGTGTTCACGGTTTATTTTACCATCCGGAAAAAGTCTGTCAATGAACCGGGAATTAGTTGGATTTCTAACTATTTTCATTTTCTTCTATTATTTTCATTTGTTACATAGGGTACTTATAGGCATGAACCATGCATGTTTCTGCGATTTCTCCGGATTTCTGTTGACAGAAGCTTCTGTTCTAAATATATTTCTGTACTAGTACACTAATACAGTAAGTACTTGCCTGAGGAACTTGAAATGACAGATATTTCTATGAACGCTGAGACAGGAAAAAAGGGACTGACCAGCTTTGATCTGAAGCTGATTGCGCTGATCCTGATGACCCTGGATCATATCGGATATTACTGGGGCTATGTGCTTCCGGTTCCGGAATGGTTCCGGATGGCGGGCAGACTGTCTGCACCGATCTTTCTGTTTGTGCATGGCTGCGGCATGCATTATACCCATGACCGGAAGAAGATGATGCTGAGGCTGTATGTGCTCGGAGCCGGCATGGAGGTCGTTAACGGGCTGATATCAGATCATTTTGCGGCGAATACCAGCATTCCGTTTCTGGACAATGGCATCTTCCAGACCTTCTTTCTGATCACCTGGGAAGTATCCTGGGCAGAGCGCTTCGTCTCGGAAAAGAAGCAGAGAGATGCTCACCGGGGAATCAGTCTTCTGATGACCCTTCTGCCATGGCTTCTCGGAGCAGGGATTCTTCTTCTGCTTGGAAATCCGGCCATCTATGATACCGGGTGGTTCACCCCTGCTCTGAGACTGGTGCTGACGTTTCTCCCGACGCCGTTTCTGCCCGAGGGAGGCGTGATGTGGATTCTGCTCGGCATCGGGTTCTACCTCACCTTCGGAAGCCGTAAAAAGACCGCATGGTTCTACGTGATCTTCTGCGGTCTCTATATCGCCTATCTGATTGTGTCCGGGACATTCCAGACGAACAATCAGTGGATGATGATCTTTGCGCTGATCCCGATTCTGCTTTACAGCGGAAAGAAAGGCAGAGGAATGAAGTACTTCTTCTATCTCTATTATCCCCTTCATGTGTATGCGATCTATCTGATCGGGGTTCTGTTCCTTTCCTGAAGAAAGTACGGGTGTGCAGGTGGGTGATGATCTTCCGGTTGCGGTATACTGTCTGCAGAAAGGAACTTCATCATGCTTGATCTCTGTCTGCTGGGATGCGGGGGCACAAAGCCGCTTCCCGGAAGGTGGCTTACTTCTTTATATATCCGATACAATGGGCACGGCATTCTGATTGACTGCGGGGAAGGGACCCAGATTGCGATGGCTTCTGCCGGCATCAGTCCGCATGATATCGATCTGATCCTGATCACGCATTACCATGGCGATCATATTCTCGGACTCCCGGGACTGCTGATGTCGATGGGCATGTCCGGGCGGACTGCTCCGGTTACCATTGCCGGGCCGAAGCGGCTCACGGAAGTCGTGAACAGCTTATGCATTGTCGCTGGTTTCCCGTTTGATCTGAGCGGCATTGAGCTTTCCGGCAATTCTGCTTCGTTTGATTTCGAAAAAGATTCCCCGCTTCATATTCATGCGTTTGCGGTTCATCACAGCGTTCCCTGCTACGGGTATTCCCTGGCTCTGGACCGGGCTGGAAAATTCGATGCAGCAAAGGCTGCTGCCCTGCAGATTCCGCTGAAGTTCTGGAATATCCTGCAGAAAGGAACTTCTGTTACCGAAGATGGGAAGACATTTACCCCGGATCAGGTGATGGGCAGTGCAAGAAGAGGACTGAAAGTAACTTACTGCACGGATACGACCGTATGCGATTCGATCGTTCTGGCTGCGAAGGGTTCTGACCTCTTCATCTGCGAAGGCATGTATGCCGATGCAGAGAGAGCGGAGGCTGCGGAGATCAAGAAGCATATGGTATTCACGCAGGCTGCCCAGCTGGCGAAAGAGGCAGGCGTGAAGAAGCTCTGGCTGACGCACTTCAGTCCTGCGGAGTCGCATCCGGAGGAAGGCCTGGAAGCAGCGAGAGCAATCTTCCCGGAAACGGAGCTTGGCGAGAACGGAAAGAAAATCACGCTGAACTTCAGAGATGAAACAGAATAAGGATGGCACATCACCATCCTCGTTATTTTATGCATGCATGAAAAAAACAGAGTCAGGTTTAAGCCCGGCTCTGTTTTTCTGCCTTCAGATCAATTACTTGACGTTAGCGAAGTACTTGATGGTACGAACCATCTGAGAAGTGTAGGAGTTCTCATTGTCATACCAGGAGACGACCTGTACTTCATAGGTGTTGTCGTCGATCTTCAGAACCATGGTCTGAGTAGCATCGAAGATGGAACCATGGGTCTCATCGATGATATCGGAAGAAACGATATCCTCTTCGTTGTAAGCGAAGGAGTCAGAAGCAGCAGCCTTCATAGCAGCGTTGATCTTATCTGCAGTGACATCCTGTCCCTTGACAACTGCGAACAGCAGAGTGGTGGATCCTGTAGGGGTCGGTACACGCTGAGCAGCGCCGATCAGCTTGCCATCGAGTTCCGGAAGAACCAGACCGATTGCCTTAGCTGCACCGGAGGAAGCCGGAACAATGTTGCATGCTGCAGCACGGGAACGACGGAGGTTGCCCTTTCTCTGCGGTCCATCAAGAACCATCTGATCGCCGGTGTAAGCGTGAACGGTGCACATAATGCCGGACTGAATCGGATATGTGTCGTTCAGAGTCTTAGCCATCGGAGCCAGGCAGTTCGTGGTGCAGGAAGCTGCGGAGATGATCTTGTCCTCAGCAGTCAGTGTCTTTTCGTTGACGCTGTAAACGATGGTCTTCAGATCCTTTCCTGCAGGAGCGGAAATGACAACCTTCTTAGCACCAGCATTGATGTGAGCCATGGACTTCTCCTTGGAGGTATAGAAGCCAGTGCACTCCAGAACTACATCGATGTCCAGCTTGCCCCAAGGCAGGTTAGCAGCATCCTTTTCCTTGTAGATGGTGATTTCCTTGCCGTCTACTGTAATTGTGCCCTTCTCATCGTCAGCGGAAATCTCATGGTCCCACTTGCCGTGAGTTGTGTCATGCTTCAGCAGATAAGCCAGCATGGAAGGTGTAGTCAGATCGTTGATTGCAACAACCTCATAACCTTCGGAGACAAACATCTGTCTGAAAGCAAGACGACCGATACGTCCAAAACCGTTAATCGCAACTCTTACATCTGTCATGTCAGTATTTATGACCTCCTCTATGTTGCAAAGAAATTATAAGGTTAAGGCATGGGATAGTCAATTGTGAAAACCTGCATAATCAATGGACATTTCCGGGTTTTCGAGTACTTCCGGAAAGGAAAAGCCCGGTCTGCTGCGGATCGGGCTCAGATCACATGGACTCGCTGAGGTTAAGCGGCTTCCGGCTCAGGGCAAAGGCATCCTGAACGGTCTTCACGTCAGCATTGAAGAGTCGTGAGAAGAGTTCCGGGTCATTCAGCCTGGCCAGCGTGGAAGGATAATCTTCGTGGGCCGCATTCGGGAACAGCGAAGAGAGATTCTCTGCTTTCGAAGTATGCAGATGCACGGAAGAACGTTCCTGCAGAGCAGCGTTGAGCACTTTGTTCAGCGCGATGGAATTCAGGTATACGCATTCTTCGACCACTGCCTCGCGGCCGCGGATCAGGATCGCAGCATAGCCCTGGATGACATTTCTGGCATCGTAGTAGGCGACGATCTTGCCGCCGCGGGCATTGATTTCTTTCTTGTAGCGCACGAAGTATTCCAGGTCTCTTGCATAGAAGCCGTTGAAGCGGCGGATGTAGGCGCTGTATACCCGCAGCATATCCAATGGCGATGGTTCAAAAGCACAGCCGAAGTTCGTGATGCGCTTGACATCTTCCCGGGTAAGCAGGTAATCCGTACGCCAGGCAACTGGTTCAAAGCCCCACTGACTGCCGTTCTTGTTCTGATCGGCGGGCATCAGGGTGATGAGCTCAGTATGCGAGCATGCATCGATGACGGTTTCCATCAGATCATGCATGATACCCTGGTTCCGGAAATCCGGAAGCGTGCAGGCCCGGCTGATCATGCTTTCCTGAAGCACTCTGCCGTTGAAGATCACCGCATGCGGAATGCGCATGACGGATCCTGCTACTCTGCCGTTCTCCACATCAGCATAGGCATATTCCGGGCGGAACACATTGCGGAAGAAGTAGTCCGTGAAGCGCGGATCTTCCAGCGTGAAGCTCTTTTTCCAGCAATCGCGGATGCCGCCGGTGAGCGATGGATTTCCCTGTTCAATCATGATCTGAATCCTCTTTTTGCTCCGTATATTCCGCATCTATGATATCACTCTGCTGCATGCGGTCGGCCTGGGAGCGAAACAGATCATCCTGCCATGAAGAAATATCATTGTCCCTCATCATCTTTTTCGCTTCTTCCTCTGCGTTTTTCGTCATGCGGCGGGTCTGCAGGACCCGGAGTGCGATCAGAACTGCTCCGATCAGCAGAACTGGCCAGAGGTAGCGGACTGCAAAACAAGCCACAGCAACCAGGGCGGCAATATAGAGAATGCGGTAGAGCGTGCTCCGGTTCGGGTTCATAGGGTCTGTTCTCCCTTCTCTTTTTCAGCGAGTTCATGAAGCTTTACGAAGCGGTGCTTCATGCCTGATTTGGATACGACGATTCCGGTCATGGACCGGTATTTCTCAGCCAGCTCGTTCAGAGTGGCTTCGGGGTTTTCCTTGCGCAGCTGGACGATGTCACGGATCTTCGGATCCAGGGAAGTGATCTTTCCTGCTTCTTCGAGGACCCTGATGTCCTCGAGCTGACTGTTGGCAGCTTTCATGGACTTCACTTCATTGGCGACGTCGACGTTGTTGAGCCGCTGCACGTTGTTGGCGAAGTCTCTGGAAATCCGTTCATTCTCGAATTCGAGCAGACATTGTTCAGCGCCGATGCAGCGCAGAAAGTCGGCGATCTTCTCAGCTGCTTTGACATAGACGACATATTTGCCGCGGCGTTCGACCTGGCGGGCATTGATGTAGAACCTCGACAGCAGCTCAATGAGAAAGCCGGCATGGGCTTCGTTGGCGGCTTTGATTTCCAGATGGTAGTTCGTGGTGCCGGGGCTGTTGACGCTGCCGTCGGCCATGAAGGCCCCGGCCAGATAAGCCCGGGCACACGAATCCTTCTGAACGATCTTCTGCAGCGGCTTGTCGAGCAGGCCTCTTGCAGAGTAGATGCCGAGGTCTTTGAGAATCTGCGTCACGTTGCCGTATACCCGGAGGTTGTAGATCAGATTCTTGTTCAGGTTCATTCTTCTGCGCACGCCTGGTTCGATATCGACGTCCCAGCATTCTTTCATCATCCGGAAGATAGCTCTGGAGACAGCGGCGTTTTCAGTCGTGACCAGAATGCACATGCCCTGACTGGAGATGGAGAGCGAGGAAGTCATCTGAATCAGCGCAGAAAGTTCTGCGCGTTCTTCATCGCCTGTGATTCTGCGCAGGGATACTTCCTGCTTTACATCCTGTGTAAATGACATCAGTCTTCTCTCTTTTTATCTTTCAGTGATTCTACTGCTTTCTGTATTTTAACCGGATCATGGCGGATCAGGCCATCATCAAATCGCAGCATATGACGCCGGTAGATCTTGTAGGGATGCTTGCGGGAACGGATTTTCACCGGGGTGCTTCCCTGTTTCTCGTAGCGTTCGATGCTTTCTTCAGGCAGCTTGTCGCTGGCATATAGTACGGCATCAACCGGAGCCCCGTGGTCCAGCAGGGCTTGCACATGGTCTTCGAGGCTGTAGCCGTCGGTTTCGCCTGGCTGGGTCATGGCATTGCAGCAGTAGATCCGGTTGGCTTTCGTTTCTTTCAGGGCTTCCTGGATTTCCGGAATGATCACATTCGGAAGGATGCTCGTATAGACCGAGCCGATGCCGTACAGAATCAGATCTGCTTTCCGGATCGCTTCGACTGCTTCCGGAGTTGCGGTGACTTTCTTGTCATAGAAGACCTTCCGGATATGGTTGCTCACATCCGGAATGTTGGCTTCGCCTTTGACGATGACGCCGTCATCCATGCGTGCATAGAGAGAGATGACTTCGGTGGTGGCAGGAATGATTGTGCCTCTGACATTCAGGACCTTGCCGATCATCTGGATCGCTTCCATGAAGGAACCGCACTGCTGGGTGAGGGCAGTCAGAATCAGGTTGCCGAGATTATGTCCCTGCACGTCTTCGCCGGTTCCGTCCGGATCTTCAAAGCGATAGTTCATGAGATTGGTGAGCAGGGTCTCGGATTCTGCCAGAGCGGTCATGACATTGCGGATATCGCCCATGGCGGGAATATGAAACTGCCGTCTCAGACGGCCGGTGCTGCCGCCGTCATCTGCGACGGTGACGATTGCGGTGATATCCGCATTGCGGATGTTCTTGACCCCGCGGCAGATCGTGGACTGGCCATGGCCGCCGCCGATGATGACAATGCGTTTCTTCTTACTCATTTACGGTTATCCATTTCTTTTCATCCCGGTGCTGCTTATAGGAATGATAGGTATTTCTGTAGTGATCATAAAGGAAGTTGGTGATCGCAACGGAGCGATGCTGGCCGCCAGTGCAGCCGATGGCTACCGTGAAATGGTTCTTTCCTTCTTTGACATATTCCTTGAAGGAATAGTCCATGAAGGAAAGCAGGCGCTTCAGGAATTCCTTCGTTTCTGGTTTCTCCATGACATAGTCATAGACGCATTTGTCATTGCCGGAATATGGTCTGAGTTCCGGAACCCAGAACGGGTTGGGCAGGAAGCGGACGTCGATCATCAGATCGGCATCCATCGGAACCCCGTATTTGTAGCCGAAGGAAATAAAGGAAATGGAAAACGAAGGAGCTGCGCCCTTGGCAAAATACTGGTTCAGCGTATTCTTCATTTCCTTTTCGGTCAGGAATGAGGTGTCGATGGTGACAAACGAATTATTGATGACCTTGCTGAGCATCGTACGCTCTACGCCGATGGCTTCTTCCAGTGTGTTTGCCGTATTGCTCAGCAGCATCGGATGGGTTCTGCGGGTACTCTTGTAGCGGTGGATCAGCACGGTATCGCTGGCATCCAGAAACAGCACGCGCACCTCGATGCCTTCTCCTTTAATTCCTCTCAGAAATGCCGGGAAGTCTTCTGCCGAAGTAGATAGAGCAATATAGCTGTAGCGGGGATCGGTGCTGTTTTCGATCATATCGACCAGAAGGCTCAGCAGCTGCACAGGAAAATTATCGATGATGTGGTAGCCCATATCCTCGAGAATCCGGGTTGCAGTGCTTTTGCCTGCCCCGCTCATGCCGCTGACCAGAATGACGCGTTTCGTCTTTTCCATAACTGTCCTTCGCTCTTCAGAAGTATTCTAGCACAAGCACATTCACCTGACCGGAATAGAAGAAATGCACCCCCTGAGGAGGTGCATGCATTCAGAATGAATCTGTTTCTTCGGCCGGCTTCACAGTGATCGTGAAGTCGAAGTCTTCTTTTCTCAGCTCGCTGAGATTATCGCCCGGGTGTTTCACGAGGCGTTCGGACTGCTTCAGAATTGCTTTTTCAATCGTATTGCGGGCCAGGCGTCCGTTGCCTGCTTCCGCTGCGTTGATGGACTGTACTTCATTGAAGAAATCCAGCAATGGCTGTTCTGCTTCTTCCGTGATGGTGAATCCTTTGCCCTCTGCCTGGATCTCTGCGATCTTCAGCAGCTCTTCTCCCGTATAGTCCGGGAAATCGATGATGTTCGGGAAGCGGCTGCGCAGACCGCTGTTGGCTTCGAGGAATGTGGACATCTCTTTCTTGTAGCCAGCCAGGATCACGATCAGATTCTCGCGGTTGTCTTCCATGGCTTTGACAATCGTATCGATTGCTTCAAGTCCGAACGAATCATCCTTGCCGCGGTACAGCGAATATGCTTCATCGATGAAGAGCACGCCGCCTAAGGCACTGCGGATAACTGACATCGTCTGCGGAGCCGTCTGGCCGACATACTGAGCAACCAGATCCTTGCGGGTCACTTCGACCAGCTGGCCCTGGCTCAGCGCGCCGATGGCTTTCATGTAGCGGCTGATCAAGCGGGCAATGGTCGTCTTGCCGGTGCCCGGGTTGCCGGTGAAGATCATATGCTTGGAGACTTCCGAAGTCTTTAAGCCCTGCTGTCTGCGCAGTTCCTGGACCTGCAGATGAGCCTGCAGAGAACGGATGTACTCCTTGATCGGCTCCAGGCCGACAATCGCATCCAGTTCCTTGTTGACGGCAGCGATCTCTTCGCTGCTTGTCTTCGAGCGGGAAAGCTTTGCTGCCTTCCCGGAAATCAGAGCGACGGGAACGTCGTCCTGAATGGTTAATAATGCACTTTCTCCCGGATACTTTCCGGAAAGAGATGCTTCCGAGAGAGAGATGTAATAATCCTCGAACATGCCCATGATTGCATCGGCACCGCGGCTCTTGTCGTAATGGGCAATCACCCATTCTCCGAAGGAGTCTTCGGCAGTCAGGGACAGCTTCAGATTCTTCTTCGCTTTGTTGGTGAGATTCTTCAGGCACAGACTGACATACTCCTTCGCATCTGCCTCGGTCATCGCGGTAAATGAAATGATATCGAGCACATGATAGAGGAAGTCTGCGCCGAAGGCATCCTGAGCTGCTTTGACTCCGCGGGTGGTGAGGAAGACCAGATATTTTCCTTCTGCCGAGAAGGAATCAATCGCATTTTTCACCAAGCCTGTCTGCGTTTCCACGAGAATTCCTTTGTTCAGCACATAGCGCTTGGTCAGGATGCACTTGCCATCTACAGCAAGGGCTCTGACATAGTCGCGGAATTTCGGATAGGCACTCTCGAAGTTCTCGAAGCAGATGATGGCGCTCTTCGAAGAAAGACTCTGATACAGATCCTGCAAGAAGATCGGTTCCTGGGCACTGCCGGTATAGAGGCTGAGATCCAGCGTGCGGACTTCATTGCTTTCAATGGCCTGATGCTGGTACATGGATTCTGCCATCTGGCGGATCATCGTATGGCGGCCGCTGCCGACCGGTCCGGTGACGAGGATGACATTCTTCGGCTTGCCTGGTTCCTCGCCCATGACATAAGGGCGGCGGAAGGCTGCACAGGCAGCGTGGAGGGCATCGTCCTGGCCGACGACTGCCGCATCGAGTTCGTGATAGATCTCCGTGAATACCTTCTCGCTGTCGAGGTTCTTCACCGGCATCCTCGCGTTTACTTCTTCATTGCTCAGATGATATTCTTCCTGCATGTCTTTCTGCATCTGTTCCATGTCCTTGCTGGTATAGCCGGGTTTTGCAGAAAGTCCATTCTGCCTGGAAAGCTCATCGAGCTCCTTCTGCTGGCCATTCAGCACCTTGCGCAGCTGCGCAAAGGCATCGTCTGCGTATCTCAGCATGTCATTGGTCGTATCGGCCGCACTGTTCAGCATGGACGCGAGTGCGGAAGAAGAAGATTCCGGCTCGGTTTTCTGACCGCTTCCCGTGGTCAGGGTAATAGGTTCCTGATCTGTGGTCTGGCTGTTCTTCCGTTTCTCGAGGATTTCCCGCATCAGCCTGGCTTTCTCTTCGTCTTTTGTCTCCCTGCTCATATCTGCTCCTTAACTGCCGGTACGTTCTTTGCGCATTGCCTGCTGAATATCATCGTCTGCGGTCATGCCGTCTTTCCTGAGCATGGCTTCCAGGGTTGACATATCAGCGGAAAGATTGATGGAATCGCTCTCGGACATGCTCGGAATCAGATGATCCCGCATGGCCGCATTGATATGGCCGATGGTCTTCTTGAGGTTCTCTTCGTTTTCCTTGTAGTTCGCATCTGTCTCCACGTGCTGAAGCGTCTTGTACTGGTTCAGGATCTCAACCAGGTACGGAAGATACGTCTTGTACAGCTTGTTGAGACGCGGCTTCTGATCCGGGAAGCGTTTCTCAAGATCGCTAAGCTGCTTCAGAAGAGAAGTCGTTTCATACAGAGAGTTGGAAATCTCTTCATCCGGAATGGCATCATTCAGATCATTGATGGTTTCCCGGAAGGATTCTGCATCGCTCAAAGCTGCCGATCCTGCTTTCTTCGCATTCTGCTGAGGCTTCGGTTCCTCTTTCATTGTTTCGGTGCGTTCCGTGTATTCTGCATCTACCACATCCGGATTGCGGACTTTTCCGTCTTCTTTTGCCGCAGCCAGAAGGCTGTCAAACATCTCATTGTAAAGCGCCGGGTATTTCTGGCGGAAGCTGGCGACCGAACGAAAATAATGTCCGTCGCAGTCTGTTTCCAGGGCATCCAGGTTCGTGAACCGCTCGCTTTTCATCGTCAGCGTGATCGTATGGCCGCCGGAAGTAGAAACCCGGACCGGATTGATGCCATTCCGATACTGCTTCAGAAGCCAGGAATTTACCCATGCCTTCTGGTCGGAAGAATGAGAAGAATCAGACATGCCATAGCGTCTGACGGTACTCCTTCTTCCAGAAGCGCGGGGATTCGTATGCGTGTTTGTTTCGCTGCTTTTCACGGATCTGTAGAGCAGATAGCCGACGACCGCCGCAATGGCAAGAAGAAATAAAGTAGCGAAGGCATCTGAATTAGCAAAAAAGATAAAAAACAGGAAGACCCACCAGAAATTTCCTGAAGACCTACGTCTCATCGCTGCACCTCGTGGCTTTGATTATAGCATAAGGAATAGGTGCTGAATCCTGCCAGATCAGAGCGATCTTGTGTGCACAGTACTCCACCGGGTTCTTTGCCTGATCAAAGATCAGCTATAATGAGGTCATGAAGACAATTCTCTGCAGTTCTTATCAGAAAGATCAGATTTATCATGAGCTCGCAAAGAAGAATCAAGGCATCGTGACCGATATCCGGATGGTTTCTCTCTCTGACCTCATGAAGACAGAAGGAGAAGAGAACCGGGCCGCCGCCTTATTCTCTGCTGCGCGCCTGCTTCAGGAGCATGCCTCCGAGTTTCCGCTGTTCCGGAACATGTTTGCTTTTCCTGCCTTTTCAGAAGAGGTTGTATCCTTTGCCCGCCAGCTTGCCCTGTACCAGATTCCGGTCGAGGACCTTCCGAAGCGGAATCCTTCCGAAGCAGAGCTTTCCCGCATCCTGGCTCTGATCATGCGTCTTCCGATGAAGGAGAAGGAATATGGAAAGAATCGGAAACAATACCTGGAACAGATTTCCGCGATTGAGAATCTTTCTCTGTATCCTGCGTTTGAGACAGACTATTTCAGCTATGCCTTCCGCAGGGATCTGAAACAGAGTGGCATTCCGGTCGTGAAAGAAGAGCAGCCTTCTCCTTCCCTTTCTCTCTGCTATGCACTCAATGCCCGCCAGGAACTGGAATCCATTGCCCAGGATATCTGCCGGAAAAATGTGTCATGCACGATCATCCTGGCATCTTACAGCACGCAGCTGCCTGTGCTGAAGCAGGTATTCATGCGATACGGCATTCCATGGTCAGCTGTGAAGGAAAATACGGAACTTCATATTCCGAAGATCTTTGCGGCGGCTGCCCGCTTTGCATGGAAGAAAGATGTTTCTTCTCTCCTGGAGATGTTCCGGATTGATGCGTTCCCTTCGTTCTGCCCGGATTCTCTTTATCCATTCCTGAGACAGACCATGACAGATCCGGAAGCACCCAGTGGCATTGCAGAAGCTCTGCAGAACAGTCCCCTTTCGAAAGACGCTCCTTACTACGCAGACAAGCAGAAGCAGGTTGCTGCATATTTCAGAACGATTGAGGAAGAACTGCAGCTGCTGAAGCAGGCGGACAGCCCGAAAGAGATACTGAAAGCTGCTTATGCGGTCATGAAGAGAAGTCCGTTTCTGAACAGCAGCCCGGAGCTGCAGGCTGCCCGTTCGATCATGGAGCTTCTGCAGGAAGTGCTTCCGGATGTTCAGAGCGAAGCAGATCTGTCGTTTGTCATTGAACTCATGGAATCCATCCAGGATTCGGAATCCGGAAAGCCGCAGGATTTCTGCATGGTCACGGATCAGACGCATCCGGTCCGGATTGCCGAGAATACGTACGTGGCAGGATGTTCCGGGCAGAACTGGCCGGGATTTCCGGTGTGCAAGGGTCTGTTCGATGAATCGTATGTGAGCTGCCTGAAGCAGTATCCGTCCATGGAGCAGCGGCATGATGCCTACAGCAGCCAGCTGGAATGGGTCATGCACAGTGCCAGAGAACATGTGTATTTCTCCTGCCCGACCAATGATTACCAGGGCAGAGGCATCGAGCTGGCGTTTGAGATTGAATCCATGTTTCCCAAGCACAGTGCACTCAGATGGAAGCTTGAAGTTCTGAAGCCGGCACAGCCTGGCAAGCATGAGCTGAGTCCGGATACTGCAGCCGCGCTGTTTGAACAAGACGAAAAAATCCATGGATCGATTTCTTCGATTGAGCGCTGGTTTGCATGTCCATATTCTTATTTCATTGAGAGCGGGCTGAAGGTCAGACCTTTAAGGCTGACGGATCGTGATTCGGCAGGGACCGGAACGATTCAGCATGCGGTGCTGGAGCATTCCGTGAAGCGATACGGAAAGAACTATGCAGAGATCTCAGAAGAAGAGATTGCGCAGATTCTGCATCCGTATTATGAAGCACTGAAGACTGCATATCCGCATTCCGAGGAAGAACTCAGTCTGAGTGAAGCTCGCATGATGGAAAATCTGAAGCAGTCATTCTGCTTCTTGAAAGACATGGAAGCCAATACCAGCTATGTGCCCGCAGAAGAAGAACATGCCTTTGCGGATGAGATTATTCCGGGCATCGAGCTGCGCGGGATCATCGATCGTATCGATACATGCGGAAACCTGATGCGGATCGTCGACTACAAGTCTTCTGACAAAACGCTGAACGAGAAGAAGGTCAAAGCAGGAATGCAGCTGCAGCTGCTGACATATCTCATCATTGCCAGAAAATACCGGCATCAGATTCCTGGCGGGGCTTATTATTTCTCGCTGAAGCCTTGCACGTATCCGCTCTCTGCTGCGAAGCTCTCCAGAGGAGCCATCACGGAGACGATGATGGATGAAGAATCGCTGAAGAAGCAGTTTCTCAATGTGCGCAGGATGGCTGGATGGACGTTTGACAGAGAACATATGACTGAGCTTGATGCGTCAGAGACGCATATCGTATCCGGAACGAAGACGTTCTATGACTTCGGCCTGAGTGAGAAATGCATGGAAGAGGTATATGACTATTTCAGGAACCATCTGCTGGATGGCTCGATCGAGCTGTCGCCGGCAGAGAATGCATGCATGTTCTGCAGGTATCGGTGCATCTGCAGGTTCCAGGGAGATTTCAGAGTCCCGGTTCCGCTGGTCATGCAGGATACGGAGCTGAAGATCGGAAAGGAGAATGGCTGAGATGACGTTTGATGAACAGCAGTCGGAAGCGATTGCCACGACTGGTACCAGTATCCTGGTCTCGGCCAGTGCCGGTGCCGGAAAGACCGGTGTTCTGGTTGCACGGCTTCTGAAGCGGTGCACGGAAGATCATGTTCCCCTTTCGAGAATCCTTGCCCTGACGTTCACATCTGCGGCGGCTGCCGAGATGAAGAAGCGGCTTGCGGCAGGGCTGCACGAAAAGGCACAGAAGGAAACGGATCCGGAACAGAATGCATATCTGAATCAGCAGCTGGTGGAACTGGAGAATGCCAGCATCACGACGATTGACAGCTACTGTCTCTCCATCATCAGGAAATATTACAGCGTGATCGGTCTTGATCCGGCAACGGCTGCGAATATTCTTTCGGAAGGAACGAAGACTTCGATGGAGCAGGAAGCCTGGACGTCCGCGCTGAAAGAATATGATCATGCACATCATGAAGAACTGCTGACGATGCTGAAGGCGTTCAGCCCGCGCAGTGAAGATTATGAGGAGCTGCATGGCATCGTGAATACGCTGTGTGCACATGCGGACTCAAGTATTGATCCGGATGAATGGTTTCATCATGCGGCGATGTCTTATACGCCAGTCACGAAGTTCCAAGACTTCCCGGAAGGAATTCTTGATTTCTTCTTCGATCAGTGGAAGCAGGATTGTCTCAGCATTCAGGATGACCTGAATGTCATGAGCCGGACAGCACTGGATTCTGAAAAAGTGAAACCGGAGCTCATTGATGAAAAGCGCAATGCCCTGGAAGCCTGCATGCAGGAACTGGATCATCGCAATTACAGCGGCTTCTGTCTCCGGCTCGATGAGCTGGCAGCGAGAAAGACGACTGCCGATAAAAAGGCAGAGAAATATACCGCAGCAAGGGATCATATGGAAGCGACGCTCAAGGAGATGATTTCTCTCCGGTATGATGAGAAGACATTCATCCAGGATGCGGCGCAGATGGATCCGATCTGTCACAGTCTCTGCGAGCTGGCTGAGCTTTCTCATCAGAAGTTTGCAGAGATCAAGAGATATCATGCGTGCATGGATTTCTCCGATATGGAGAGATTCGCGCTGAATATCCTGGAAGCCAATGATGGTGCAGCTGCTTCTGCCATCCGGGATTCCTTGGATGAGATCATGATCGATGAGTTCCAGGATACGAGTGAGCTGCAGAATCTGATCCTCGAGAAGATTGCGAAACCGGATAATGTGTTCCGGGTCGGCGATGTGAAACAGTCGATCTACCGGTTCCGTCAGGCAAAGCCGGAGCTGATGCGGGGCCTCATGGAGAAGCCGGAGATCAGAAGAATCACGTTAAGACATAATTACCGTTCGAAGGACAGCATCGTGAGATTCACGAATCTGCTGTTTGAACGGCTGATGAATGTACCTGGTCTGAAGGATCGGTATGCAGAGGAAGATCATGTGACGATCGGAAGAAGTGCACAGGAAGAGCCTGCTCCGGTTCCGGTGGTCTTTGAAGAGATTCTTTCTCCAGAAGTGATGGAAGGTGAAGAGACGCCTGGTTCCAAGGAGCTCAAGGCTTCGTGGATTGCCGGAAAGATTCTGGAGATGAAGCAGAAAGATCCGAGTCTGAAGTTCCGGAATTTTGCTGTGCTGGTCAGGAGTCATGGCGATAAGCGGTATCTCCGATCGGTATTTGATCAGGCCGGGATTCCGTATGACATCGACGCAAGAGAAGGTTTTTTCCAGTCTGAGCTCTGTCAGACGATTCTTGCGATGTGCAGGCTGATGTGCGATCCTTCGGATTCCGTGTCGCTTGCGGCGGTATGCACCTCTTCGTTCTATGCAATGGAAGATGAAGAGCTTGCCAGGATGAAGATCGGACATCCTTCATTCACAGAGGGAGTTAAAGCGCTGCATCCGGAAATTCTGGAAGAGTCACAGGAACTGAGAGAAATTGCAAGGCAGAGAGGAATCTCTGCAATGCTGGATGAGATTGCGCTTCGGCATGATTTCTTCGAACGGCTTCCGGACAGTCAGAAAGCGAACTTCGATTATCTATCTGAACAGACTGCTGCTCAGCAGCCTCAGAGTCTCCGCGATTTCATCGACCTGATGGAAGCGAGTCAGGAAGAGAAGTCTTCGGAAGCGATGTCCCATGGCAGCGATGATGATGTCGTTCTCGTAACGACGATTCATCAATCCAAGGGACTTCAGTATCGGATTGTGTTCCTGTGGAGCACGTCGCAGAATCTGTTCCGGGATAAGAGTTCCCCCGTTCTCGCTGATGACAGTCTGTATCTCGGCATGAAATACCGGGTACCGTTCTGGAATGCAGAGCGGCCGACGATTCAGGAGATTGCGATCAGTCATAAAGGTGATCTGGAAGATCTCGAAGAGTTCACGAGACTGCTCTATGTTGCATTGACCAGAGCAGAAGAACGGCTGTTCATCGTCGATGTGGTGAAGAAGACGATTGATCCGGAGCCGATTACTGCTTCCGTGCTTGCAAGACGTCATGGCATGACGGGATTGATCCTGTCTGCCCTCGGAGAATCAGAATTATTCCATATTGAACAGACGGTTCCGGAGAAGATCAAAC
Organism: Anaerolactibacter massiliensis; assembly: GCF_900290205.1. Classification (NCBI taxonomy): domain Bacteria; kingdom Bacillati; phylum Bacillota; class Erysipelotrichia; order Erysipelotrichales; family Erysipelotrichaceae; genus Anaerolactibacter; species Anaerolactibacter massiliensis. The sequence continues at coordinate 52,354 of NZ_OLMH01000001.1, forward strand.
CAGCTCATTCTTCTGGTTCTGCTTATGCAGAACGTCTTCCTTCTTATCAGGGAGACTTTCCGGAAGAGAAGGTCTGGATCACTCCTTCCAGCAGAGAAGTTTCCGGATTGCCTGACCTGGAAGAAGAGGACCATGTGCGCGGCAGATCATTCGGAACAGAGGTTCATGAAGTGATTGAACAGCTGCCGGACCGCATCTGGACCATGGAGGATCTGAAGGATACCGGGCTTGATGAAGATGCGTGCAGGATGGTGCTTGCCTTCGGAAATTCAGCACTGTATCAGAAAGCGCTGACTATGGAGATTCATAAAGAGTATCCGTTCTATATCGAAAGAGATAAGTTCTGTCTCCATGGTACGATGGACTTCATCGCAATCAGCGATGCTGATGTGATTCTGATTGACTTCAAGACAGACCGGATTTCTGATGCTGCACTTAAGGATCGGTACCAGGAACAGATTGATGCGTATCGTTCTGCTCTGGAGATCCTGTATCCGGAAAAGAGAATCACTGCATATCTCTGGAGCCTGCCGCAGAAACATGAAGTAGAAATTGTCTGAAACACAAAAGATGATGGTTCCCTTCACTCGATAAAGGGTTGCCATCATCTTTTCTGTATCTCAGAATGATGTCAGCGAACAATGGATGATGTCCTCGCCATCTGCGACAAGGGCAACTGCAGAACTGGGACAGCTGCGAGCATCGATCGCGGTAAGTCCAAGCTGTTTCAGCTGAGAAACGGAGTATTCGTCCAGAGTCTTTCTGGTGATTCCATGTTCCTTCAGGATATCTTTTGCCTGTTTCGTGATATACACTTCGCTCACCCTCCTTCTGCATTGGAAAAACGGGATGTTTCATCAATGCGTTGGTATTATAATCAAAGAAAATTTCTTTTGCACGCATTCTGAACATTCTTAATTAAAGCGTTTTCATGTTTTTAAGAAGGGTACCAGAAAAAGGCGGAAAGAAAAAAGCATTCTGAACAGAATGAGATCTGGTTCAGAATGCTCTGCAATCACTTCCGATTGGTGCCGTGATAGACAACAGCCATGAAGCCCGGGCCGACATGTGCGGTAATGACCGGGCCGAGCAGGTTGACGGTCACTTTCTTCAGCTGCGGATAAGTTTCCAGGATCTTTGCACGAAATTGCTCTGCGTCTTCAGGGGTTCCGGAGTGGATAACCGCAACTTCTTCTTCAGGGGTCTGTTCGTTCATCGTGTCTTTCATATCTGCGATGAGTTCACTCCAGGCTTTGCGCTTTCCGTGGGCTTTCTTGTAGGCAACCAGTTTTCCTTCGTCATCGACGATAATCAATGGCTTGATGGAAAGCAGCGTGCCGATCCAGGCTGAAGCGTTGGAAAGGCGTCCGCCTTTTCGCAGCCATTTGAGGTCATCGACCATGAATCTGCCGATGTATTCCAGCTTATGGCTTTCAAGCCAGCTGATGACTTCATCCAGAGATGCTCCGGCTTCTTTCATCGAGACTGCTTTCTTGACGAGCAGTCCGAGGATATCGGTGACAGCATAGGTTTCCAGATAGACAAAGCGCTGCTCAGGATATTCTTCGCGGATCATGTTCGCTGCCATCTGGGCATTCTTCAATGAAGAAGAGATCGCGCTGGTCATGTCGAGGTAGAGAATGTCCTTCTTTTCCTGCATCAGTTTCACGAAGAACTTATGGTAGTCATAGATGGAAATGGCGGAAGTGCTGACTTCGGCGCCATTGCGCATGGCTTCATACATCTTCACTCTGGTTTCCGGGCGGCAGTCATCGCGGTATTCCTTTCCATCAAGGACATAAGGATATGAAATGAACGGAATATGGTGCTGCTGAAGGTATTCCGGAGTCAGGTCTGCAGTGGATGCAGTCGCAATAATATAATCGTTCATAGAATTCGGGGATTATCGTAACACATCCCCTCAAGCTTTTCGATGCCGCGGATGATTCTTGGACAGGGGTCCGAAAAGTGTCCGCCTTCACGCAGTTCATAGAATACGTGCCTGTTCTGCGATTCCAGAATCTCTTTTGTTTCTATGGTCTTTTCCTCCACCGTGCTGAGAATCGGGGACCTGGAATTCTTCTCGGCATTGCCGATGGAGAGATAGAAGAACTCCGCATGAGATGGATTCTGTTTCAGGAATTCCGTGAAGCCTGGATACCAGAGGGATCCGGAGGCAGACATCACTCCATCAATGCCCTCGATTCTGGCAGACGCATACAGAGCGAAGAGACCGGCAAGAGAATATCCGCAGAGGAAAATCTGAGAATAGTCTTTCTGTGCTTCCAGCAGAACCGGTTCCACCTGGTCTTTCAGGAAGGAATCCGCATGGCCGCTGAAGTCCGTTCCTTTCCGGAATACTTTCTCTGCGGGCCATGGCGAGAGATGATCATTCCAGTCCTTCTCTGATACAGGAATCTGCAGAATGGAAATCTCCGGCAGGGCTGTGCTGATGCGATGAATGTCTTCTTCTCCGATCAGAACTGCAAGGACTCTCCTGCCTGGATTGAACGCGTTCATCAGTCTTCTATGCGGAGAATCGTCATGCCTTCTTCCTGTTCCAGCATCTGCTTCGGTGCTGCCAGTACTTCTGCGCGATTCTCTGCAGATTCAATCTGATCAGCGAGCTGAACCAGATCTTCCGGAACGGTAGACAGAATCTCCTGTCTGCGCACCTGTCTGGACTCATAGGTCTGACCGCGGAACCAGAGGCTGTCCCCGGTTCTCTGTTTCTGGCCAGGAGTCATCAGCGGTTCTGCGGAAGCGATGGTGCCGATGATGTAGTCGGTCAGATCGTCCGAAGAAGCTGCCATTTCGCGGATCGCTGCCGGGACGTTCTGATAGACACTCAAGGACTTTCCGGGAGTCGGATCGCGATAGCTCCAGCATCCGGTGATGCCGCTCGGAGAGACGAGGAAGCCGGTTCCGTAGGCTCCTCCTTTTACGCGGATCTCTGTCCAGAGATATCCGTAAGTCATCATATGGGCTAGTACTCTTGCGTGTCCGCTGTATTCCGGAAGACGGATCACGGAAGCACTGTAGCCGATCTGAGCAGGAATCTCGATGCCTTCTCTTGGATCAGTGAGCAGCGGATAGTGGACGACACAGCGCTGGAATGGAATGTCATTCAGGGAATCGATGATTCTCCTGCATTCCGGAAGATTCTCTTCTCCGGAGATGCTCATGGTCAGCCGGTTTCTGCTGAAGATCACTTCCTGGTACATCTCTGCTTCATTAACGAATTCTGCGGAGAGCTGATCATAATGGTCGGCAAGCTCGCTGATCTTCTGTGCAGCGGTGATGCCGCTGAAGTATTCTTTTGCGGCATTATCGGCCGTGAAATGTGCAGCCGCTCTCAGAATTGCCGCACTATGCCCGCCAGCGATCAGGGTCTGGCGGTACTGTTCCTTTTCCTGCAGGACCATCGGCTGAATCATCGCCGGATCCAGAATAGTCTCCTGCAGAATCTCAAGAATCAGATCCACTGCTTTCGGAAGGTTTTCCTTCAGCACGCTGCAGGAACAAGCCAATACCGGAATGCAGGCATCCGGATGGCCGGCTGCGGCATAGACGTCTGCGTAGAATGACAGGTTTCCGACATAGCGGCGGATCTCCTGCTGCAGTTCCGGAAGAGTATGCGATTTCGTCGGCAGCCTGGACAGCAGATGGGAATACATGCCTGCATACGGAAGCTGTTCTTTTCTGAGACCGGCAGCGCTAAAGTACAGATTCAGATAGACAATGCCGCTGTCGCTCTCTGGATACAGCAGGATCGGAACATGGTGATATTCCTGTTCTTCCGGCTCCAGCGGAATCGGCTTTGCGGAGACTTCAGAGAGGCTGAGCTTCGGAAGAGAAGCTTTCTGCTCCGGAGTATCCGTGCCTGCCTGCCACTCATCCAGTTCGAGGTTCTCGGCAATATACTTGGTGATCTCCGGTCCCCAGGATTCCTTGACGGAATGAAGACGGGCTGCTTCTTTCTCGGCTCTCTTCTTTCCGAGATCCGGATCCGGGAGCGTGATCAGCAGAGAGAGATGATCAGGATCCAGGAATTCTTTCAGCAGATTCTCGAAGTATCCGGATTCTGTTTCTGCACGCAGTTCCTGATAGCAGCTGCCGCAGTTCAGATACAGTTCCGGATCGCCGCCATACATCCATGAATTATAGGAAGAAGCTGCCAGCATGACTCCGGCTGGTTCTTTCGGTTCCCGGTAATGGAATTCGTTCTGGCTGAGGGCAGCCAGGATAGCTTCATGATCAAGGCCATGTTCCGCAAGGTCACTGAGGGTGTCTTTGATAACTTTCTCTGCTTTTTCAGCAAGGGCTTCATCAGTATTGCGGACAATGACTGCGGCATATGGCTGCAGCATCGAATCGATGACCGCGATCTCGACATCCTGCCCCGCCCCTGCTTCGAGGACTGCTTTCTTCAGCGGAGACTCATTGTGTTCTGCAAGCACGCTGGAAAGTACATCCCAGGCCAGCAGTTTCTTCACGTCTTCATACGTTCCGATCACGCGGCCGAAGGTGATCTGCGTCTTGTTCTTCGGATCTTCATCCGGTGCGATTTCATAGAAGTTCTTTTTCCTGCATGCAGGTACATCTTTCTGCATCGGAATTGCCGGGGCACCATTGCTGTGGTCATAGTCCCGGAAGTATCCGTCAATCTTCCCGAGCACTGCATCGATGTCCAGATCTCCATCGAGGAAGGTCATGGAGTTGCCGGGATGATAGAAACGCTTATGCGTTGCCAGGAAGTCTTCATAAGAGAGGTCCGGAATATGTTCGGGATCTCCTCCGGATACATATTTATAGCAGTTATCCGGGAACAGAATGCGGTTCATCTCGTCGATGATGGTTTCATCGACGGAGGAGAAGGCGCCTTTCATCTCATTGAAGACGACGCCTTTATAGACTGGTTCGTCTTCCGGGTTGCGGATTTCATAGTGCCAGCCTTCCTGACGGAAGATATCCGGATTCGTATAGATGGCCGGGTGCAGAACGGCATCGAGATAAACGTCCATCAGATTCAGGAAGTCTCTGGGGTTGCGGCTGCTGACGGGATAGAAAGTCTTGTCAGAGCCGGTCATCGCATTCAGAAATGTCTGCAGAGAAGATTTCAGAAGATCGACGAATGGTTCTCTGACCGGGTATTTCCGGGATCCGTTAAGCACAGAGTGTTCACAGATATGAAATACGCCGGTATCGTTTTCCGGGATCGTGCGAAAGCCGATGCAGAAGGTCTTGTTTTCTTCTGCCCGGGCGAGCCAGCAGAGCTTTGCGCCGGTCTTTTCGTGTTCCATTTCATAGAGGGTTCCATGACGGTCTTCGAGCGGGCGTATGCGGGTCACGCGGAAGCCGTGCAGTTCATCATTGAGATTCAATTCCATGGGCAATCCTTTCTTTCCTTGTCCTATTCAGTGTATCACACTGCGCATCCGGACAAGTCTCTGGCGCCGCATGATAGAATAGTCCCGGAATGGAGCTGGAATATGCTTAGAATTGAAGTTCATACCCCTGTTTCTGATCAGGCAGATCCGATTGAGACCGCGATCAGGGAACATCATATCAAGGCTGCAGATGTGCATTCTGCAGAGATTGTTCATCGTTCGTTAGACGCAAGGGCCAAAAGAGCGCCGCGCTATGACTGGCAGATTGATCTGGAGCTGGAGAACGAAGCTTTTTATCTGAAGAAGCTGAAGGCAAGGCACACTGAGCCGTATCACTATCAAGTGCCTGAGGCTGGTTCAGAGGTTCTGGAGACGAGACCGGTCATTGCCGGGTTCGGCCCGGCAGGGATGGCGGCTGCTTATCTGCTTGCGGCGAAAGGATACCGGCCGATTGTCGTGGAACGGGGTCCGGCAATTGAAGACCGCAAGGCAGCGGTGGATTCGTACTGGAAAACCGGAGTGCTGGATCCGGAGAGGAATGTGCAGTTCGGTGAAGGCGGTGCCGGGGCATTCTCAGATGGAAAGCTGACGACCCGGGTCAAGGATCCCAGAGTGCGTCTGATTCTGACAGAATTGGTGAAGGCTGGTGCGGATCCTTCGATCATATGGATGAATCATCCGCATATCGGCACAGATGCGCTGTGCGGGATTGATGAGAATCTGAGAAAAGCAATCGAAAGGATGGGCGGAGAAGTGCGATTCATGACGAAGCTGGAGCAGATCGTCACGGATCATGGTTCTCTGAAAGAAGTGAAGCTGAGTGACGGGAGCGTGCTTCCGTGCCGGATGCTGATTCTTGCGATCGGTCATAGTGCCAGAGATACGTTCCGGATGCTGGAGGAGTGCGGGGTGCCGATGGAGGCGAAGCAGTTTGCGGTCGGGTTCCGGGCAGAGCATCTGCAGTCCTTCATCAATGCCAGACAGTACCGCAGCATTCCGGAGGGAACCGTTCTGCCGGCGGCGGAGTATCATCTGAGTCATACGTCTTCGCTTGGTAAAGGCGTATACAGTTTCTGCATGTGCCCTGGGGGATATGTGGTCGCGGCGGCGAGTGAGAAAGATACGGTGGTCGTCAACGGTATGTCGTATGCGGCAAGAGATGGCAGGAATGCCAACAGCGCCCTGGTCATTCAGACGGATGCGTCGGATTTCGGGGAAGGCCTGATGGCAGGCGTGGAGTTCCAGGAGCGCATGGAACATCTGGCCTTTGAAATGGGAAACGGAAAAGCGCCGTGCGAAACGATTGCGCATTATCTGGATCCTTCAGCCGGCAATGAGATCTTGGATGTGGTGCCGACCTATCCGCTGGGGGTGAAGATGCTGGATCTGCATCCCCTGCTGAATGAACGGATGAATCAGAGTCTTGCAGAGATGCTGGTGCATACCGAGAAAATCTTCCCGGGGTTTACGAAGAACGGGGCATTATTTACCGGCGTGGAGACGAGAACGAGTTCACCGGTACGGATATTGCGGAATCTTTCAACAATGGAATCAGAAGTCGCGGGATTGTATCCGTGCGGAGAAGGTGCCGGGTATTCCGGCGGAATTGTTTCGTCAGCGATTGACGGCGTGAAGGCAGCGGAGCAGATCATTGCCCGCTTTGCACCGCCGGAAGGATTGGAGTAAACAGTGATGTCAGAAGAACAAGATGAGGAACTGATTCTGCATGCGGCAGTGCTGCATATTCTGGATTTCAGGACCGGGGCTTCGGTATATTCCGAGCAGGTTCTGGATCTGGAGGATGAAACGGTATTCAGCTATGTGATGCATCAGATGGTGCGGGCGGTCAACGATATGCAGAACCGGGAAGGAACGTTCCGTGAGGACAGTTCCATGAAGAGAGTTCTGGAGCAGTATGCAGAGGGTGAACTGGATTTCCTTCCGTTTTCGATGCAGGCGGCGCAGACTGCTGAAGAAGTCATGAAGACGTATCTCGATCTGCCAGCAGACTGTCTGGTGCTGGACTATGAGCAGAATGGAAAGAGATATGCAGGCATCCTGTTCCTGGAAATTTCCAAAGCATTCACGCAGATCACGGAGCAGAATGAGCGGACGGTGAATACGATTCTCGAGTCGTATTCCGTGCTGCCTGGATTCTCGAAGAAGATCCGCTCAGCTGCCTTTGTATGCCTGGATGATTTCTCGATCCGCTTCCTGGATGAAGCTTCGAAGAATGCTGATTCTTCTCTGATGCAGGAAGTGCTCGGGTGCACGTCCGGAAAGTCTTCCGAAGAAGTGCTGAAGACGCTGACGAAGATCACGGAGCAGGTGGCAGAAGAACATGAAGAAAACCCGGCACTGATGGTGAGCCGGGTCAAGAACTATCTTCGTCAGACGACCGAATCTTCGCCAAGTGTGACGACGGAAGATCTTTCGTCTCATGTGTTTTCTGAATCAGAGGAACTGAAGACTGCGTTTGAGAAACGGGCAGAAGAAGAAGAGATTCCGGAAGAAGTGGTTCTGCCTAAGACTGCTGCAGTGAGAAAGCTGAAGAACCAGAGAATCCGGACGGATACCGGAATTGAGCTGACGTTTCCGACCGAATATTTCAGCAGTCCGGATTTCATCGAGTTCACGAATCATCCGGATGGAACGATTTCTATCGAGCTGAAGCATATCGGAAAGATCACGAACCGGTAGTCAGATGGCTAAGTCTTCCTGGGATTCCTTCTTCACTTCCCGGTAGACATAGCAAAATAGCGCGATGACGAAGATGGCAAAGACCGCGGTGGACAGAGATGTATTCACCATGATGCAGCCATCATAGAAGGCATGAAGCCCGGCAGCGGAAACAAATCCGGCCAGCAGGTTTCTGCTTCTGCCGACGTCGTCGCCATAGACGTCGCATACTTTTGCGCGGCCGTAATAGGAGCCGAGGAATACTCCGAAGGACAAGTGCGCAGGAATGGCGAGCAGAGCTCTTGACAGAGCGATGCTCAGACCATACTGAGCGATATAGAGAATATTCTCGAACGCCGCAAAGCCGAGGCTTACGAATACTGCATATACGACCCCGTCAAAGCGGTAGTTGAAGGCGGGCTGATTCCAGCTTCTGCGTTTCAGGAAATAGAACTTCGCTCCTTCTTCTGAGATTCCTACGAGGATGGCATCCGCGATTGCGGCAGATGCGGTTCCTTCGGAGATGGGAAGGGACGGAATCAGAAGATCTTCGCCGATCCATTCGAGCACCATCGCTGCAAGGGCAGCAAGCACGCCGCCGAACAGCAGAGAGACTAAGAGCCTGGCTGGCTCTTTTTCAATCTTGTCGTTCTGATAGATGAAGCGGAGCAGGACTGCGGCCGGAGTGATTGCGGCAGCCAGATAAATCAGCGCAGTGACAATCGGCAGGTCGTATACATGGCTCATAGTCAGTTCTCCTTGCTGTGGACAAGCTCGTAGATCTTATTTTTCGAAAACCCGGTTTCGGCAGCGACGTGCCGGATGGCTTCGGATTTGGTCATGCCGAGGGCAACATTCTCATTCACTTTGGAGAGAATCATGCCATAGTCAACATCTTTGGAGTAGTCATCATGGTTTCCGTCCATGATCACGACCATCTCCCCTTTCAGCTCTTCGCTGACTTCAAGCAGTTCCTTCACGGTGCCGCGCAGGAATTCTTCATGTACTTTCGTGAGTTCTCTGGCCAGGCAGCATTTCCGGTCGCCGAATACCTCGAGGCAGTCTTCGAGCATTTTCGTGATGCGATGGGGTGCTTCATAAAAAATCATCGTCATCGAATAGCTGCGGTATTCCTGCATCTTCTTTTTCCGTTCATGCGAAGAGGACGGCAGAAAGCCGATGAAGATAAATGGCTGCGCAACTAAGCCGCTGGCCACCAGGCCATCGAGCATCGCACTGCATCCGGACAGCGGAATGACGTTGTATCCGGCGGCGGCAGCTTCGGTCACGATGCGCTGGCCGGGATCATTAATGAGCGGATAGCCGGCATCGCTGATCAGGGCAACGTTCTGGCCCTGCGACAGCAGGTTCAGAATTCCTTTTGCACTGGAATCTTCGTTGAAGTTCTGATAGGCGATCAGCCGCTTATGAATTTCGAAATGCTTCAGCAGCTGACCGGAAGTGCGGGTGTCTTCGCAGGCGATGACGTCCACGCTGTTCAGCACTTCCACTGCTCTCGGGGTCATCTCATTGAGATTTCCGATCGGAGTCGGAACCAGAAACAGGGAAGGCTTCTCATTTTCAAAGCTCTTCTGGCGGTTCACTTGGCTTCTTCTTTCTCTGTCTCTGCCTTCTTCTTGGACTTGAAGCTGCGGACAGTCACATTCGGATTATTGGTTTCAGTATGCACCGGGTGCTTCGGACGGCGCGGCCCTGCCGTGCGGACTGCGGGTTTCTTCGGTGCAGATGCCTGCGGTTTCAGGCCGGCATGGGCATCGTTTCTTCTCGGCTTGCGGCGATCGGAAAGATCAGAAGCCGGAGTGACTTTCTTCGACTCGGAAGAGATGCCGCGGTTCTTCTCGGAATTGGTAGCCCGGAAGTCGGTCGGCGTCTCGACATTTCTGACGCCCGGGGCGATATGAGCAGGCTTTCCAGCAGAGCGCTGGGGACCTTTTCTGCCGACGGTCACGCCTTTGCGGACAATGGCCTTCGTGCGGAGGTCTTCAATCGAGATGACCTGGTAGGTCTCGCTGTTTTCAAGGCGGGCTTCATTGGACATGACATTCATGGATGCGACCCGGTACATGACGCCGTCATATTCCACGTGGGCACCCATTTTCGGCAGGCCTTCAGTCAGCTCTTTGTAGTTGTCGTTTTCATACTTCAGGCAGCACATCAGCTTGCCGCACATGCCGGACAGCTTCTCCGTATTCAGGGCAAGCAGCTGGGTCTTGGCCATGTTGATGGAAATGACGTCCATATGCGTCTTGAAACGGCTGCAGCAGCATTCCATGCCGCACATGCCGATGCCGCCGACCATCTTCGCCTTGTCGCGTTCGCCGATCTGGCGCAGTTCAATGCGGCAATGCAGCTGTGATCCGAGGCGTTTCAGAAGTTCCCGGAAGTCCACGCGCTGCTCAGACTGGTAGATGAACAGGATCTTGGAACGATCGAGCATGTATTCTGCTCTCAGCAGGTGCATATTCAGGCCGAGGTTCGTGATTTCTGCATTGCAGATCTCATAAGCTTCGCGGGAGTATTCCTTGTTGGTTTCATAGTCCTGCAGGTCTTCTTCATCGGCAATTCTGAGTATCGGTCTCTGGGGCATGCGGCATGGCACCATCTTGCTGGTGCACTGCGGGGTACCCTGGACTCTGCCGAGCTCGACACCCTGCTGGGTTTCGACGACCACGGCATCGCCGTTCTTCAGGTCCGGATTTTCCGTTCCGAACGAATAGGCCCGGCTGCTGTTGTCAAATTTCACGGATACGCTGTAGGTATAGTTCTTCGGCGTTTCCGCTGTTCTTGGTTCATTCATGATTCTACCTCCATCCGGTACATGGCCTGGGCGAATAAGAGGCTGAGGTCATTGTTCCGGTTCACGCGGTCGCGTTCTTCCATGGCGATCCGCAGTCTGCGTTCATAGATGCGCGGACTGTCGTTCATGGCAGCGCTTACTGCATTATGATACCATGCCGGTCCATCTGCGTCATGAACGAGCACGGACTTGCAGAACTGCATGACCATGCTGAAAAACAGCTGGAGCATATCGAGATTGGCATCTCTGGCATCGGCTGTCTTCACGGATTCATCGGTCTTCGAAGAACGGACCCGGTATCTGGCTTCATAGTCCACGACGAGAAGGCGCTGATCTCCCTGCACGTTCAGATACTGCTTCAGCATCTGCTTGGCAGTCTGATAGGCATAAGAGGCTGCCTGGTCGCCCATATTCCGGAAGTCGGAAGAGATGCCGGACAGGAAGAATGCGTCTTCGGGGTCCAGGCCTGCCTGTTCTGCCGCCTTGCGGTAGACATCGGCAGGCAATGGCCGGAACGGAACGATCACGCAGCGTGACCTGATAGTAGGAAGAATCCCCTCTGCATGGTCCGCAGTCAGAATGGCATAGACATCTCTGGCTGGTTCTTCGAGAAACTTGAGCAGGCTGTTCTGAGCACTGTCGCTGCTGTTCTCCATATGATCGATGATATAGACCTTCACGCCGCCTTCGGCAGCAGTGACGGAGAAACGGCTCTGGATCTCATCTGCTTCGTCTTTGGAGATGGCACTTTTCCGGTATCCGTCAATGAGAATCAGCGAACTGTAGTCGCCTGCGGCCATTCTGGTGAAGATCATCTGCTTTTCTGCAGAAAGATTTTCTTCTTCCGCAAGGCCGGTCTCTGTCTTGGCAAACAGGCTGCCCGCAACCAGAAAAGCCATGTCTTTCTTCAGGGAGCCTTTCGGCCCGAGAAACAGACATGCATGCGGGAGACTGCCGGTCTTCAGAGCCTGATCCAGAAAGCGGTATGCGGTTGGTTCATACTGGGCAAGAAGCTTTCTGATCTGTACCCGGTTCTGCCGGGACTCTGTTTCCTGTTCGATTCGCTTCGAGGCTTCCGCAATCTGTTCTTTCTCTTTTGCGGTCAGCTTCTTAGTCGCCATCCAGAAATCCTTTCACTGCTTCATAGGCATTCTGAATCACTTCTTCGACAGGTTTTGATGCGTCGATGAGAATCATGCGTTCTCTGTATTTCGAGATGACCTGCTGATAGCCTTCATAGACTGCCTGATGGAAACTGAGCTTTTCCTGATCGAGACGATCGAGATAAGCCCGATGATGGCTGATACGATCGAGTCCGGTCTCTGCATCAATGTTCAGGAAGATCGTTTTGTCAGGCATATGATTTTCAATCGCGAACTGATTGATGTCATAGACTGCCTGGATGCTGATGCCTCTTCCGACGCCCTGATAGGCAAGCGAGCTGTCAATGAACCGGTCGGAGATCACATGGATGCCCTGTTTCAGGGCGGGCAGAATCACTTCCACGAGATGCTGGCGGCGGCTGGCAGCGTAAAGCAGCGCTTCCGTGCGCACATCCATGGCCGTATTCTCGGGTTTCAGAATGACATTGCGGATCTGCTCGGCAATTTCGGAACCGCCTGGTTCTCTGGTATAGATGACCCGGTATCCGTCTGCCTGAAGCTTTTCAGTGACAGCGGTGGAGACGGTTGTTTTGCCGCTTCCGTCCGGGCCTTCGAAGGTAATGAATTTTCCTGTGCTCATAGAGCGATTATACCACGCTCAAAGAGTCCTAAGATGGATCGCGAAGCGGGTCTTCCAGGTCTCTGTTTCCGGAAGCAGCTCGATGGTTCCGCCTTCTGCTTCGATGATTTTCTTCGTGATTGCCATGCCGAGGCCGCTGCCTTTGGAATTGCGGGCATCATTGCCGGTCACGAATGGTTCGAAGATATGTTCTCTTGCATAGTCGGAGAGCCCGGAGCCGCTGTCTTCCAGAATCAGAACTGCAGTCTTTTCCTCTTTCTGCAGGGAAGCATGAATGACAATTCCGGCAGCATTATGACGGATCGAATTATTCACGATATTGTCGAGTGCTCTATGGAACAGAGCGGTATCCAGCATGCATGGAATCTCGGTTTCCGGCAGATCTGCTTCAAGCGTATCTCCTGAAAGCTCGCATTCCGGGTATTTGCCAGCCAGGTATTGACGGACCATTTCGGTCAAGTCCGTCTTCTGCAGATCAAGATGATAAGCCGGGTGATCCATCTTCGAGAACGTGTGGAACTCATTGATCAAGCCGGTCAGCTGCTCGCTTTTTTCTTCGATCAGCGACAGATACTGTTTCTCCTGGGACTCCGGGATCACGCCATCCCGGATCGCCCTGGCATAGCCTTCGATCACGGTGATCGGAGTCTTGAGATCATGCGAGATATCAGCCAGCATCTGCTGTTTTTCCTGCTCAGCCTGACGGCGTTCCTGCTCTGTTTTCTCAAGACGTGCACTCATCGTATTGAAGCTGTCGCACATCTCTGTGAATTCTGCTGGACCGCGATAGGCGATCTGCTCACCGACATTTCCTTCTGCAACCTCGGTCATCGCTTTCGACAGCATGGTGATAGGCTTGCGGAACCATCTGCTCAGCCACAAAACGAATACGAGCAGAATGATCACAAATGCTGCGATCAGAATCACGTCATACATCTGGATCACAAGATCAATCTTTGAATTCTCTCTGACCGTGCTGACCTTGGGAACTCCGACCAGAACGACGCAAGGTGATCCATCCTGCATGGTTTCGGAATAGACTGAAATCGTGCTGCCGCTGCTTTCGCCGATCAGCACCATGCGCAGGGTTTCTGAAATATGATCGCCGACCGGAATCTTATCCAGAGTGCTGTACGTAACCGTTCCGGTTGATACATCCACCAGAAACATTCCTTCAATGGAAAATGCACTGCCCTCTGCCGTGCTTTCCGGGCTGTAGGCAATGTATTCTCCCGTTTTCGCGCCATCTTCTTCCTGGTATTCCGTATATCCGATATAGCCATCGCCAATCGAAAGAATCGAAACATCCTCCGCATTGAGCAGAAGGTTTTCTGGTGATCCGGAGGATCCCGAGATGGGAGTTCCGTCTTCGCCGATCAGAAGATACCAGCCATTGCCATTCAGCCAGTTTTTCGGAATCGACGATTCTTTTCCATCCGCGGCATACTGCGCGATCTCTTCCCCATGAACAAAAGCAGGATTGGAATAGGAATTCGTGATGAGCTGGTTCAGGAACTTGCCGATGCCGCCCAGGGCTACCAGCACGATTGCCGCAAAGCAGGCATACTGGAAGACCAGCATCCAGAACATCGAGATGTTCTTTTTCTTATTTTTCATATTCAAAGCGGTATCCGAGCCCTCTTACCGTATGGATATACTGCGGGTTCTTCGCATCGTCTTCAATCTTGTCGCGGAGATTGGAGATATGGACCATGATCGTATTGTCATCGCTGGAAAAGTAGGTTCCGTTGATGGCGGTATAGACCTGCATCTTCGTGAATACGGTTCCCGGTTTCTCCATCAGCATCGACAGGATCCTGAATTCCGTCGGCGTCAGCGGAATGTTCTCTCCGCGCTTGGTCAGCGTCATGCGCTTCTGGTCCAGGACCAGATCTCCTGCTTCCAGCACTTCCGGAGAGGTTTCAGCTGCTCCGAGCTTGTAATACCTTCTTAACAGTGCTTTGATGCGGGCAATGATCTCAAGCGGGTTGAATGGCTTGGTCATGTAGTCATCTGCCCCGAGATCCAGTCCGATCACTTTATCGGAATACTGATTTCTGGCCGAAAGAATCAGAATCGGAAGATTGCTTTTCTCCCGCAGTTTCTGTGTCACGGCCCAGCCGTCCATCCTGGGCATCATCAGATCCAGCACGGCCAGATCGACCTTGGTCTTCTCCGCTATCTGCATGGCTTCGACCCCGTCTTCTGCCAGGCTGACTTCCCATCCTTCTTTTTCCAGATACAGCTTCAGAAGCTGCGCGATATCGCTGTCATCTTCTGCTACGAGTATGTGATATGTCATATGCACCTCTTGCACAAAGATTACCACGCAGATGCGAGGATTCCCGGTTTCTTAATGATATTTCAGAAAACGGAATCGACAGAAATCGAAGGCTGGTGTATTGTAAGTAGCCGAGGCAGAAATGCCTCCGTCAGTAGCGGCTACCTGACGTACACCTAAAATAAGGAGATTTTTCATCAATGAAACTGAATCAATTTACCCGCACTGCGATGATCGCAGCCATTTACACCGTTCTCTGCTTTATTCCGGGGTTATCGCTGATTTCCTTCGGAGCCATCCAGGTCCGCATTGCCGAAGCCCTCACGCTTCTGCCGCTGATCTATCATGACGGCATCTACGGGGTTACGCTGGGCTGTTTCCTGGCAAACCTGATCGGGGCTGCCACAGGCATCAATCCGACCGGATTCCTGGATGCCATCGTCGGCACCCTTGCAACCTTCTTAGCAGCTGAGTGCACGTATCACCTGAGAAATAAGCTGGTGAAAGGCATTCCTCTCTGGAGCATCCTGATGCCGGTCGTCTTCAACTTCTTCTTCGTGGGAGCAGAGCTTGCAGTGCTTTATATGCCGGACAATAAATTCCTCGGCACGATGATCTTCGGGGCTGAGGTTGCGGTCGGAGAGCTGATCTCCGTCTTCGTCGGCTATCTTCTGATCAGAGCACTTGAGAAACGCGGCCTCTTCAGAAGCTGAAAGGAGCCAGAAATCCATGGCACACAGAAAGAAAAGAATAGTCCGAATCGGCCGCATTCTGGTTCTTTTCGCAATTGCCGCAGGAATTGCGGCAGCAGTGTTCTATGGATTTCATATGATCCGTACGAGAAATCAGAAACAGGAAGCAGCTCAGGTTTCGCCCTCGGCACAGCCGGCTGCAACGCCTTCTGCTTCAGCAGAGCCGACCTATGATCCATCGTTATTCACGGATACCGACAGCCTGTTATTGATCGCAAACAAGAGCCACCGGCTTCCGGAAGGATATGAGCCTTCTGATCTGGTGGATGTCAATACGCTCGGGGGACATGGAAACATTGCCCCGATGATGAGAAAAGAAGCAGCGGAAGCGGAAGCAGAGATGACGGCAGCTGCTGCCGAAGATGGAATCTACCTGCAGTTCAGCAGTGCCTACCGCAGTGAAGAATACCAGTCGGAACTCTACTGGGGCTATGTCGCATCAGATGGACAGGAAGCTGCAGACACCTACAGTTCCAGACCCGGGTATTCCGATCATCAGACTGGTCTGGCAGCAGACTTCGTGGAAAACGGAAGTTCTGACTTCACCGCCGGCTTCGAGAATACCGAGAGCGGAAAATGGCTTTATGAACATGCCTGGGAATACGGGTTCGTGATCCGCTACCCGAAGGGCAAGGATGAAATTACCGGCTATACGTATGAGCCATGGCATTACCGCTATATCGGCAAGGACTGGGCAGCAAAGCTTCATGCGGTAAGCCCGGATGAAACAATTGAAGAATACTTCGGAGTATCCGGAGGAACAGAATATACGGATCCGATCAGCACTCCTGCTTCCTGAAGCGGAGTGCTTTTCTGAGATCGGAGTAGCGGAACGGCAGCTGCAGAAGCTGCCAGCTATGAAAAAGGACCGCGGTCTGCGATCCTTCAGTTTATTTTCTTCAGCATCTCGAATACTAAGCTTGCGCAGTGTTCTGCAGCCTTGGCTTCGAATTCGTCATAGGAGACCTGGACGCTTTCATCTGCTTTATCAGAGATTGCCCGGATGATGACGAATGGAATCTGATTAAGCCAGCATACCTGGGCTATGGCAGTTCCTTCCATCTCCGTGCAGTCACCATGGAACTGTTCTCTGAGTTCCATCTTTTTCTGATGGTCTGCGATGAAGGCATCTCCGCTCAGGATTCTTCCTTCAAATACCTGAACGTCCGGTGCTGCTTTCCGGATGCCTTCGACAGCCAGCTTCCGGAGGGTTTCATCGGCTGGAAACTGCACGATGCCGAGCTGAGGAATCTCGCCGGACTGATAGCCGAAGACTTCCGCGTGGACATCATGGTACATCGCATCTTTCGATACGACGAGATCGCCGATATTGATATCGTTGTTCAGAGAACCTGCGACACCGGTATTGAGGACATGCGTGACATGGAATACCGTGATCAGCAGCTGCGCGCATACGCCGGCATTGACTTTGCCGACACCAGAGCGTACCAGCACGACTTCCTGGGTTCCGATGGTTCCTTCGATGAAGGTCATCCGGGCGATTGTTTTCTCCTGGGTGATGTTCATCTGTTTCTTCAGAGAAGCGATTTCTACTTCCATCGCTCCGATGATTCCGATCTTCATTAGCTTCCTCACTTCGGATAGACCAGATGGGCCTGGTCGATATGTTTCAGCGTATTGTTCATGTAGCGTCTGGCAAGATATCTGGCCATGTTCAGATTCTGATCCAGATAGTTGCCGCAGTCTGATGGAGCAGCGCCCGGAATATCTCCTTCATAGTCCTGGATGAATGCGAACATCCGGATGATCAGCGGAAGAATGTCTTCGGAGCTGTAATTTCCTGCTAAAAGCAGGTAGAACCCGGTTCTGCATCCCATCGGGCCGAAGTAGACGATCCGGTCCTTATACTCCGGATCATTGCGCAGAAAGGTCGCACCGAGGTGTTCAATTGTATGAACCTCGGCAGTATTCATGACCGGTTCCCGGTTCGGGGCTGTCATGCGCAGATCGAAGGTCGTGATGACCGTATCTCCGTACTTGTCTTTTCTGGAGACATAGACTCCTGGTTCCAGGAGCAGATGATTGATCTTAAAGCTCGTGATTTTTTCCATTTCAGTTCTCCGTATGCTGGGTGAACCAGACAGTGATTTCGTTCAGTCTGCGGATGCGATGCTTCGGCTTGCCGGAACGGCTCAGTTCATGATTCTCGCCATGGAAGATGCACATTCTGGTTTCAACGCCGCGCACCGTGAGGGCCTGCATCATCTGCATTCCCTGTTCCAGCGGGCAGCGGTAGTCTTCATCGCTGTGAATGAAGAGAGTCGGAGTCTTGCACTGATCGGCATACTTCAGAGGAGAGTGTTCCCAGAGCTTCTCATAGTCATTCAGTCTGGAAGCACCGCACTGATCCGGTCCGAAGTACGGACCGATATCAGAGATATAGGACATCGAGATCCAGTTGGAGATGGAGCGCTGGCTTGCCGCACAGCAGAAGCGGTCGGTATGCGTGATGATCCAGTTGGTCATGAAGCCGCCATAGCTGCCGCCGGTTTCGCAGACTTTCTTCGGATCGATGTTCGGATACTTCTTCAGCACGGCATCGGTGAAGTCCATCAGATTCCTGAAGTCGACGGATCCATACTGATCACGGATATCGGCGAAGGCATCTCCTCTTCCATCGGAGCCTCGGATGTTCGTGAAGAATACGACGAATCCTTTCGCTGCCCAGACCTGCATCTCATGGAAGAAGGTTTCTCCGTAGACTGCTCGCGGTCCGCCATGAACATCAAGTACGGCGGGATACTTCTTCTTCGGATTGAATCCTTCCGGAAGAAGCACCCATCCCTTCAGCTTCTCTCCGTCTGAGGTAAAGGAGAGCGGCATCGGTCTGGCAATGTATCTGTCCTTAAGAAGTTCATCATTCAGATTCGTGACGCGCACGGCTCTGCCAGTTCCTTCCTGCACATAGACTTCAGCGACATGATTCCAGTCCTGATAGACTGCCGCAAGCTTCTTTCCTTTCACATCAAAGCTGCCGGTCATGCCTGGTTTGTCCCAGACGGTCTTCTGATGGAACTTCTCATCGAAAGAATAGATGCAGGTATGATCCATCTCGGTGGCTTCGGTATAGAGGAAAGATCCATCCGTGCGGAAATGTCCGCTGTCTTCCAGCGTATCGCCGCAGACGCTGTTATTCAGCGAGACTTCCGGGCGATAGACTTCGGTCAGCTTCTTATCTTTCAGAAGATACAGATTCATCGTCTCATTGACGCCATAGGCTTTCATGTCGGTGGCTTCTGCATACAGCTGTCCTTTCTGAATCCAGAGAGAGCCGAAAGAATGATCATTTCTGCCATAGAGAACCGCAGTTCTTCCGTGCTTGGTGTCATAGCTGTATACCTTTGAAGTCAGCGGCTGATTGCCAGCCCATTCCATGCCTGTGTAATAGAGCATCTCGCCATCTGCCATCAGGAAGCCGGTATCGAAGTCAGGCTTCGTGATCCGTTCGACCTGAAACTCTGGTTCTGTCTTCACTAAGAACAAGGCCGTGCGTCTGCGGTTCGTGAAGCCCATGCCGTTGAACCAGTATGGAACTTCATCCACGACCTGGTAGTCTGCTTCGGCTTTCTTCTCTTCGCTTCTGCGTTTCCTGGTTTCTTCATCTGCGCAATAGGCATCCGGATCTCTGCTGTCGATGAGGCCGAGTGCCGCATAGATCGGTCCGCTGACTTTCTTCATGGAAGTCAGAATGAACGGCAGCGTGATCCATGGTTCTGCTTCAGAGCCATGGATATTCAGACGGAACAGCTCTGTGGTTCCTTCTTTTCCCTTCGGGCTCTTCCGTTTCAGAATCAGGGTTTCATTGTCCTCCCAGAACAGAGAGGAAGCGTCCAGGGAATAGGTCATCTGTCTTGCCTTTTTTCCATCATAGAGCCAGACCGACGTATGATACGTATTCTCTTCCAGATCGCCTTTCGTCACATCAAAGCTGAGGTTCTTTCCATCCGGGCTGTAGTTCAGATTGCCCGGAATCCGGTATTCTGCAATATCGCTGATTTCAATCGGTTTCATACTTGTGCTTTCATCTCCCTGACCAGAAAGGTCATTGCAATCGTCTTGGCATCCTGGATCTTTCCCTGCACGATCAGAGCGGTGATTTCATCCAGAGTCATTCTTGATACATTGAGATATTCATCCGGATCCAGATGCTGGCCGCGATACTCGCCTTTGCGGCAGTAGTACATGTCGATGACTTCTTCATCATAGGCCGGGGTCGGCATCATCCTGCCAAGATACGTGAAGTCGGTTCCTTCATATCCGGTTTCTTCGATGATCTCTCTGGCTGCAGTCGTGAAGGGGTCTTCTCCCTTCTCTTTCTTGCCGGCCGGGTATTCGATGGTTTCCGTGCGCTGGGCATATCGCCATTGCGTCACGAGAAAGAATTTCCCTTCTTCGTCTTCCATGGCAATTCCTACGCCGCCCGGGTGTTCCACGACTTCCCGTTCGACGATCTTTCCATCCGGCATCTCTGCCTGGTCCATACGTACATTGATGATTTTTCCGCTGTATACAGTCTTTTCAGACACTGTTTTCTCTTTCAGATCCATGCGTGCCTCCTGCTTCAATATCTTAACGCAGGAAGCACTTTTCTGCGATAATGGGGAACAGAGGGAAGTTTATGAATCAGAAGGTATATTTTGCAGGATCAATCCGCGGCGGCAGAAATGATGCACAGCTTTATCAGGAATTGATTGCGCATATCAACAAGACCGATCACGTCCTGACCGAACAGGTCGGCGATCTGAAGCGTTCCATTCTCGAACAGGGCAGAGGAAAAGATCAGGCCATCTATGAACAGGATACAGCCTGGCTCAGAGAATGCGACCTGGTCATTGCCGAGTGCACGCATCCATCTTTAGGAGTCGGATATGAGATGGCTTATGCCGAGCAGTATGAAAAGCCGGTATATATCTTCTACCGGCATCAGGAATGCGAACTCTCGGCAATGCTTGCCGGAGATCCGTATTTCCATATTCAGTCTTATGAGATGAAAGCAGAGCTGTTCCGGATGATCGATGAGATCCTGAAACAGTGATCAGACCAGATACATATCCATGATCCGCTTCAGTCTGGAACGGTCCAGGCCGTATTCTTCAATCAGATAATTGGAATAAGATCCGTATTTCTCTTTAATGCCATCCAGTACTGCCTGGCCGATTTCTCTGCGCACGCCGGTCTGCATCTGAATCAGAGTTCCGAGTTCAGGACTCTTTTCGATCTGGTCATGGTATTCCTGCATGGTGGAATCAATGATGTCTTTCCGGTAGTCATTGGACTTCAGATAATCCTGAAGAATTGTTTCTTCCGGAATATTGAGTGCCATCAGAAGAACCATGGCTGCGACGCCGGTGCGGTCCTTGCCGGTTGCACAGTGAAATAATAGCGGTGTCTTTCCCTGTTCGATTGCGTTCATCAATGCATGCAGGGCTTCATTCTCAAATGGCATTGCCGCATAGTAGCGGACCAGTTTCCGAAGCTGCTCTACCGCTGCCTCGCCGGTCTGATGCATGCCATTGGGAGAGAAGTCGATCTGTTCCCCGAACTTGCTGACAGTATTGCTGTGCTGGATGATTTCCGTTCCTGGAACGATCGGATCCGGATGTCGCTTCTGTTCATAGTCTGCTCTCAGATCCAGGATATACTTCACATTCTGGTCTTTCAGAGCCCCGAGTTCTTCTTCATTCAGATGATAAAGACCGCCGGAACGGAAAAAGATCCCTTTTCTGATCTTCCTGCCATCTTTTGACTGATACCCGCCGAGATCGCGGACATTATTTTCCTTATTGATCTGATTGATTTTCATATTCAGAACACCTTGTTTTCATCTTAGCAGAGATTTGTGAGAATGGGATGAAAATGCATGGATGATTCCTGCGTGCAGGTATAAAAAAACCGACTCCGCTCTGGAATCGGTTTCCTGTCTGTTTCAGATCAGTATGTCTTCTGATTAGGGTTCAGCGTGCTGTCGACGCCGAAGCCTGCGATTTTCCAGGTGCCTCCGACATTGAGCATCGTCATCTGATAGCCGCAATGCCAGGTCCGGTCGACATCTCCATTGGAAGCGTAGTAGTCGAAGATGACATTGGCAATCAGGGAATCATCTGACTGCTTGACGATCTTCAGTGCTGCTTCATTGGAATAGGCAGGGGTTCCATGGGCAGTAAACCACTGGTTCTGAACTCCGGAGACTCTCTGATAGAAGTCGCTGTCGGTGATGGAGATTGCCGCAACGGCTCCGATGCCGTTGTCCTGGGCAGGCCAGCCTGCGCAGATCTTGGCGTCGCTGATCAGCGTATTGGCGAGATCGGTATCAGAAGCTGCGTCTTCGCCGACATAGATCGTATTGCTGGTGACGTCCTTGATCGTGGTGTATCCGCTCTTGCCGCTTACTTCGACAGTCGGTTCGCTGATCATGCCATCGGCTTCATAGACATCGACAAGCGGTGCAGAAGAGGTATCCGAGAGGCCGCTGTAATTGTCTGCCGGAACTGCTGTCTTGGTCTGGTGAGCACCAGCATCAAGTCCGTTGATCGTGATGGAGAGACCGGTCGGAGCTTCAATGGTATAGTCTTTCTGTTCGTTGAAGATGGTTGCAGTTGCCCATGTTCCATCGCTCTGCTGAACAGAACGGAGATTTGCGATATGGACATTGTCGGAATTGTAGAGCTTGTATTCCTTGACGGTATCGCTGTCGTTGACAATGGAATACTGCACGCTGGAAAGTCCGTCATAGACTGAATTCAGGGCAGCGTTGTAGTCGTTTTCGGTATTGAGGTGATCAACAACCTTCAGGGATTCGGTATAGAGGTCAGTACCCGCCTGGTATGCACCGATGTATTCCTTGATCAGATCTGCCGGAGCAGCTGCTTCTTCAGCAGTGGCGCTGATGAGGTTCTTCGGCATCACTCTTCCGAAGACAAGTCCGCTGACAGCTGCAGCAGAGATGACTGCGATTGCTTTCTTCCATGAAATGCGTGCGCTCATCAGTTGTTTCCCTCCCCTTCCTTGACCAGGAATACGGTAGGCAGATTGCGTGATCCGTACATGGATACGGTGTTGTTCACGTATTCGCCGTTATACATCATGGCACTGGAGTTGCCGCCGTCGAGGTTTGCGGCATTGATGGCATCATAGGCCTGGAATACCTTCACGACATCGCCGTATTCTGCGCCGAAGGAAGAAGGTCCTCTGCCATCGATGACCAGCAGCAGGAAGGTTCCGTCACCTGCCTGGCCGATGGCAGTACGAGGATTGAGCATCGCCAGGTTCGTGGTGCTGTAATCGAAGACGTCTTCGTAGTTATTGATATAGATCGGTCCGAAGGTCACTGCTTCCTGGACGCCCCAGCTCAGAGCATCCTGAGCAGTTGCGCCGGCGCAGACCAGCTTATTGTCTGAATCGATGCCGATGATATCGGAGTATTCCGTCAGACTTCCGGAGACGAGCTGACCTTTATGGATTACGATGCCCTGAGGCTGGCTGCCGTCGCCATGTCCGCCGACATCGATGAAGCCGCCGGCATTGATGCCTGCAACGGCATTGAAATCTTTCATATAGGTATCCAGATCCGGAGCAGCGCCGCCGCTGGCCAGGTTCGGATTGACTTCGACGGTGATGTCGCTCGGGTCGTGGATGAGCATCATCCAGCCTTCATAGGTAGAGCCGGAGATGTGCTCGATGCGGATGTCATCAATATTCTCGTCACCGGTGAATTCCGTGACTTCAATGTCAGCAGAAACCGGCTTGGTTTCACTTCCTCCTGAATTGGAGGTCGAAGCAGCAGCTGCAGTGCTGGAAGCTTCTCCGCAGCTGGTGCATACCAGAGCAGAGATGACGGCTAATACCGAGAGCTTCACGCCGTGCTGGGTATGATTCTTCATATTCTGTTTTCCTTTCCCATAAAAACGGGGAGCCGGAATATCCGCTCCCCGGAAAGTAATTCTGAATTACTTGATGATGGATTCGAGCCACTGTTCTGGCTTCTCGAAACCGAGCAGCTGAACAACAGTAGCAGCCACATTGGCAAGTCCGAAGTCACCGTCCTTGATCTCGGTTCCTTCCGGTCCGTTGTAGATGGCGAACGGAACTCTTGCCAGGGAATGCGAAGTCTTCGGCTTCGGTGTTCCATCCGGGTTGGTTCCCTTGTCGTACATCTCATCGGAGTTGCCATGGTCAGCAACGACAATGAGCGTATAGTCTGCTTTTTTGCAGGCATCCATGATGCGGCGCAGAGACAGGTCGACTGCTTCGACACCGATCAGAGTTGCTTCATAGTTTCCGGTATGGCCGACCATATCGCCATTCGGATAGTTGCAGCGCAGGAACTGATACTTGCCGCTCTCAATGGCAGCGATCATCTTATCGGTGACTTCTTCTGCCTTCATCCACGGCTTCAGATCGAACGGGATGACATCAGAAGGAACTTCTTCCCAGGTCTCCAGCTTGTCATCGAACTTCTCGGAACGGTTGCCATTCCAGAAGTAGGTCACATGTCCGAACTTCTGAGTCTCGGAGCATGCATAGCTGTAAACACCCTTCTTGACGAGGAACTCGGACATCGTGTGCTCGATGTGCGGCGGTTCAACCAGGAAGTGATCCGGGAGCTTGAGGTCTCCGTCATACTGCAGCATGCCTGCGTAGTAGACCTGCGGCTTCTTCGGCATCGGGAACTTGTCGAAGCCCTTGTTCATATAATCAAATGCCTTGGAGATCTCGACTGCACGGTCGCCGCGGAAATTGAAGAGAATCACGGAATCGCCGTCATCAATCGTTCCGACCGGCTTGCCATCCTTGGCAATGACGAATCCCGGCAGATACTGATCGGTATAGCCGCCTTCACCGCGGTAGGTTTCGATTGCTTCTTTTGCGGAAGCGAACTGTCTGCCATCGCCCATCACATGGATGTGCCATCCTTTTTCAACCATGGACCAGTCTGCTTCATAGCGGTCCATCGTGATGACCATACGGCCGCCGCCCGAAGCGATGCAGCCATGGAATGTATCATCATTGAGTTCCTTGAATACTTCCTCGAGCTGATCGACATACTTCAGGGCAGAAGTTTCCGGAACATCACGTCCATCGAGCAGGGCATGCACACGTACTTCATGGATGCCTTCCTTCTTGGCTTCCTTGATCATTGCGATCAGATGGGAGATGTTGGAATGCACGTTGCCATCGGAAAGCAGACCGATGAAGTGCAGCTTTCCATCATGTGCCTTCACATAGTCTGCAGCACCCTTCCAGGCATCGCTGCTGTAGATCTTTCCGGACTCGATGCTCTCATTGACAAGCTTTGCGCCCTGGGAGTAGATCTGCCCGCATCCTAATGCATTATGTCCGACTTCCGAGTTGCCCATGTCCTTGTCGCTCGGTAAGCCGACTGCAGTACCGCTTGCCTTGATCGTGGTATGCGGCCATTTCGTCATCAGTTCATCAATCTGCGGCTTGTAGGCATGAAGCACAGCGTTTCCGTTGTCTTTGTCTGTCCAGCCGACACCGTCCATAACTACCAGTACTACCGGTTTGCTCATATGTGTTCTCCTTTTCTTACCGCTTATTAATATAGCACACCGGCACTGTCCCTTCGGAAGGATTTCACAAAGCATTTATTAAGGTTTGGTAAAGAAAAAACCGGTTTCCCGGTTCAGTCTTCTCCGTATTCGATGATCGGTTCCGAGCAGCTGCGCTCCAGATGAATTTCGGTGCGCGTATGATCGGCTGCACATGGCAGAACGGTGATGACGCTGGTATCGAATTCCTTCTCATTGCTGGAAAGATCGAGTTCCAGGATCGGCTCGCCATGGCGTACCTTGGCTCCGCGGTTCTTCAGAATTCTGAGGCCGCGGATTTTCTGATCCCGGCTGCAGAGTCCGATTCTTACTTCGATATACTGGCCGTCAGCAGTACGGATCTGGAAGAGCTTGCCGCTGCAGTCAATGCGGGTGACTACTCCGTCTGCCGGAGCTTTCACCACGCCGTTTTCCGGCATGACTGCAAAGCCATCACCGATCATCCGCTCGGAAATCTGGTGATCGTGAACCATTGTAATCGGATAGATCTTTCCGATACATGGTGAGTAGATCTTCCCGTAAGCTGCCTTACGGCGGAACAGCTGTAATAACATAATCCCCCGAATGCTGTAAAAACAGCGCTACAATCTGCTAATTTACTCGTTTTTGATGAAAATGCAACTTCATTGGTGAAGTAAATTCTTACAGGAATGCATGTAACAATTTACTTGATGGTCAGTATTGTAAGAGCTTGTGCAATGCAAATATAATGTTCACGTGTTCAATACACAGGAGGAAGAAATGGAAATCAAGAAGTCTCTGGCTTCACTGCTGGCCATCGCAATGCTGGCAGGCTGCAGTTCTGGATCTGCAGCAACCTCAACCGCCGAAGCATCTTCTGATGCATCTGAAGAGGCAGCTACCGCAGCTGCAACTGCTGCCGCTGATGATGGTTCTCAGACCAAGGCAGCACCTGCTGAAACGGGATCCAAGGACATCGACAAGCTCACATTCCAGTTCGTACCGTCCAAGGACGCTGATGTCATCATCACCGGTACTGCTGGCCTGGACAAGCTGGTCATTGATGAAATGGCAAGCAAGGGCTACAACATCGGTTCTGTCGATATCTCGGTCGGTACTTCTTATGAAGCAACGGGTGAAGCTCTCGCTGCTGGCACAATCGATGTAGGCTGGCTGCCGGGCGGAACTTATGCACTGTATTCTGATGAGTGCGATGTCGTCCTGACTGCTACCCGCAATGGTCTGTCCAATGACTCCACCAATCCGGCTGACTGGAATGGCGAAGCAAACGCAACGAAGAAAGATGGACCGCAGGTTACTTATTATCGTTCTCTGATCTATGCTACTCCGTCTGAATATGGCAAGCAGCTTGCTGAAAAGGTCAACAATGGCGAAGCTCTTACCTGGGATGATCTGAACCAGGCTAACTGGGGTGTCATGAATGTTTCAAGCTCTGCTGGCTACATCTATCCGTCTCTCTGGCTCATGAACAACTATGATGGCAAGAAGATCACCGATCTCGATCATGTTCAGACTCTGGATTCCTATGGCTCTGCATTCCAGCAGGCTGCAGCTGAATCCCTCGACATCATTGTCTGCTATGCAGATGGCCGCAACGATTACGAAGCAGCGTGGACGCTGCCGACGGATCAGCAGGATGACACCGGCAAGCAGGGCATGGGACGTTCTGATTCCATCTGGAATGAACTGAATGTCATCGGTGTCGGCGACAAGATCTACAACGATACTGTCGCTGTTACCATGGCTAATCCGGATATCTACAACACCGAATTCATCACAGCTCTGCAGGATTCCCTGATTGATATCATCGGTACTGAGGAAGGAAAGAACATCTTCTCCGTATATTCTCATACCGGATATCAGAAGGCTGTCGATTCTGACTACGACATCGCTCGTGCTGCTCTGAAGGCAGTTGACGAGAACTGAATTCAGTCAATCATCTGCAATTGAAAAGATCGCGTCTGCGATCTTTTCTTATACCTGCATGAATGTGTTTCAGAGATTCCAGTTCTCTAAGAAGTACTGATAGAAATCAATTGCATCGCTCAGTGATCTGAGATCGGCATTCTCATTGTCACTGTGCATGCATGCAAGCTGCTGTGAAGTTAATCGTAACGGATAGAACCTGAGACAGTTCTCCGTCAGCTCTGCAAAGTGGCGATTGTCGGTTCCTCCGGTCATCACATAGGGAGAGATGCCGCAATCCGGGAACTTCTTTCTGATACAGGAGACCAGATACTGATACACGGCAGAATCCTGCGGAGTGACTGGCGAAGCTTCTCTTGAACTCAGCACTTCCAGCTCCAGATCATACTTGTCTGCCTTCTGCTTCAGGATTGCAAGACTGGTCTTCAGATCCTGGGTGAATCCGGTTCGAAGATTTGCGATGACATACGCTTCCGAAGGAATGACATTCGTCGCATCCGATCCTTTCATCTCTGTAAAGCAGATCGTCGTTCCAAGCAAGGCGTCTGCCTGAGCATTCACCTTCCCCATGGCCTTCGTCAGCAATCCCTTATACAGCCAGAGATTCGAGAACAGATACCGCATCGGGAATGAGAAGGAAGGCGCCATATCCTCGAACATCGCTTTCACATGCGGCGTGAACTTCCGTTCATACAGATGCGAATGATTCACTTCATGCATGAAGTCCGCAAGCCTTGTCACCGTGGTCGTCGCATGCGGCGCACTGGAATGTCCGCCTTCTCCCTTTGCGGTGATCTTCACATCGGCATAGCCTTTCTCCGTGATGCCGATGACGGCATACGGCCGATCCATTCCGGCCATTGCCTTATCCACAACTGCTCCGCCTTCATCCCAGGCACAGGCAAGCTTCACGCCATGTTCCTTCAGATACTGGACTGCAGTCTCTGCACCTGGTCCGCTGTTCTCCTCATTGACCGAATATTCCAGCCAGACGTCCCGTTCCGGAACGAATCCCTCTTTCAGCAGATTCTCGATTGCGGACATCTGGCAGAACTGATTGCACTTATCATCCATGACCCCTCTGCCGTAGATCTTTCCTTCATGAATCTCTCCGCCATACGGAGGATACTTCCAGTTCTTCTCATCAGCAGGAACCGTATCCTGATGTCCCATCATCAGGATAGCAGGCAGATCAGAATGCTTTCCTTTCCAGTGATAGAGAAGCACGCC
Organism: Anaerolactibacter massiliensis; assembly: GCF_900290205.1. NCBI lineage: Bacteria > Bacillati > Bacillota > Erysipelotrichia > Erysipelotrichales > Erysipelotrichaceae > Anaerolactibacter > Anaerolactibacter massiliensis. The sequence goes on from NZ_OLMH01000001.1 coordinate 80,745, forward strand.
ATCCAGTACTGTTTTCTGAAGAGTCTTCGTACAGAGCGGGAATAATCCATCGACTACCTGGTGGTAGGTATCAAATGCAGAGAGATCTTCGCCAGGCAGTCTCGAGTCGGTATGAACCTGGATGAGCTTTGCAAAACGATGTCCCATCTCTTCCAGTTCTTCTTCGTTTCTGGAAGAAGGCAGACGTTCTGCTGCAGGTGATGCTTTGCAATATGCTGCGCGGAATAAGGTAACTGCAAGAAGAATCAGCAGAATGATCAGTATGATAAGTCCTGCCATATCAGATCTTTCCTCCCTTGTACAGCAGATGTCCGATTGCCATGGAAATCACGGCAAGGACAACGACCATGATCGAGACCATCGAAGTAAGCGAAGGAACCAGCCAGAAGATCACTGCAGCAAGGATCCATGGAATGATGGCAATCTTCGGATACTTCCGGATATAGACAAAACCCATGGCCCCGAACAAAGCAGAGACAACCGTCTTGAAGGCAGGCTGCAGAACCGGATTTTCTAAGAGCGGCGTCAGCGGAACAATCAGAAGGACGCCGGCGGCGATGACCAGGGTCGTGACAATCGTGCTCGAAGCGATTGCAATCGTGGAGATCACTTCGTTTTCATCGGTTCCCACTTCGGTTCCGGCAATGTCTCTGGCATTCATGGCACATGGTACTTTCAGGTTGGCAAGGTTGCCCGAGATAAAGCCGAGATACGTTCCGCCGGTTCCTAATAATGGTGCATAGGTAATCACTTCAAGGATTCCGGAAGGAATGTACTGAATCAGCATGGCCATGAGTGCTGCCCAGTAGCCGTCATTGAACGTGAATGAAGTATTGAAGACGAGGCAGACAATGAATGGCACTGCAATCATCAGGCCGAGCATGATGAATCCGGAGATTCTCCCGAAGCGATGCATCTGATCGTTATAGTTCATAATCTTCACCTCACAGGAATGTGCTCATGCCGGGGAACAGGAACTGGCCGAGAACGGCACATGCCATTCCGATCAGCATGCTGAAGGATAATGCATAGCTCTCCAGCCACTTGATCTGTTTCTTCTTGATCAGCATCTGGAAGAATGACATCGCTGCCATAGCAGTGCCGAAAGCGATGAGCGGAAGGATATTCGGTGTTCTTGTTTCTCCGGATACCTGCACCGATCTGAGATAGGACACTGCATCGCCGAGATATGCAGCGATCATGCCGATGAACATGGAAGACAGAAGAATATCTGATGCTTTCGGATCTCCTTTTGCCTTATTCAGAATCCTGTTCTGGTACTTTCTGAAGAAGAATAATGTGAAGATGAGACCGGACAGGATGGTCACGCTCATGCCGAGAACGATGGAGGCATAATCTCCTGCGGTCATCATATTGCTCGGCAGTTCTCCGATGCCTAATCCTTTGGCAAGGTTATTGGCCGTGGAGCTTTCATAATGCAGGGCGCCTAGAACGCTCAGTCTGATCCACGGGATCGGAATGCCAAGCGATGGTGCTAATGCCAGAACGCCGATCAGAATGCCGATGCTCGGCACGATCGTGAAGCTCACAGATGACTGCACGGCCTGTTTCATCACCTGTTCGTCCATGCCGATCTCCTTGCCATGTTTCCATGCTTTCTTCAGGTAGAGAACTGCCTGAATCAGCACTCCGCACACAATGATGACTGCCAGGAGATACATGGGAAAGGAATTCGCTTTTTCCAGAATCTGTTCCATATGGAAATCCCCCTGTTATTACATGTGATTATAGGGCACATTATCCTTTCGTGAAAACGGTTTCCTGTTGTTCTGAATTATGCATGCATGGGAGATGGATATGGATCAGGCGGATCCTGCTCTGGTAAAATAGTACCGGAGGACTTTATGGAAGATAGAGAATATGTCCGCAGGAATGAAGACCGGGATCTGGATGACCGGGATATGGTCCGGGAAGAAGAGATTCTTGCCCAGGATAATGTGAAAAGACATACCGGAGGATTCCAGGTCGTGAATACGATTGTGAGATGTCTGTTATTGATTGCGGTGGTTTTTGTGCTGATCAATCTGCTGATCCGGGCTTTTGCTTGAATGAATGAATTTCCCGGGCTGGACAAGGAATCATACCAGCCTAAGACCTTGAATCGAAACGCAGGAAACATTTCTGAAGAGCCTTGAATAGCTGCATCATTTCAAAACACAAAGAGGCGTTAAACCATGATGTTTAAAGGGTTTGCGCCTCTTATTCTCTTCTGAAACTGTCGAATACAGAATGATATATAAACATATCGGAAAACAGGGAAAATAACCTGAATTGTCCTGAGATCATAAATAGTGCTCAAAAACAGCAAATTCGGTTTTCATACCAAAAAGCCTCAGTGAGTTTACTGATTTATGCTTTCAACTGGCCAATCTTCTATTACAATATAGCCGTTAAACAAGGGGATAACTTCATGAGTATAGAGTTCAGAGATGTATCGAAGACCTACCCGAATGGGACCAAAGGGCTCCAGCATGTGAATCTCACCATCGAGCAGGGAGAATTCGTTGCCATCATCGGTCTTTCCGGTGCTGGCAAATCCACGCTGATCCGCACGATCAACCGGATGATTGATGTCACGGATGGTCAGCTGATTGTTGATGGAACAGATGTGATGACGCTGAAGGGAAAAGAGCTCAGAAAGTTCAGACGGAAGATCGGCATGATTTTCCAGTCGTTCAATCTGATTACCCGTTCTACGGTCATCAAGAATGTGCTGACTTCGAATGTTCCGGATATGCCATGGTATAAGGTGCTGTTCGGATATTATTCCAAAGAGCAGAAGATGAAGGCTCTGGAAGCACTGGATAAGGTTAATATCCTGGACAAGGCATACAGCCGCTGCGATGAACTTTCCGGAGGCCAGATGCAGCGTGTTGCTCTGGCAAGAACGCTGAATCAGAATCCTTCGATCATTCTGGCTGATGAGCCGGTTGCGTCCCTGGATCCGATCATGGCAGATGTGGTCATGAGCGACTTTGCAAGAATCAATCAGGATATGAATATCACGATTCTGCTGAATATTCATCATGTCGATCTGGCGATGAAGTATGCTACGAGAGTGATCGGAATCCGTCAGGGACATGTGGTCTATGATGGTCCTGCTTCCAAAGTAACCAAGGACGTTCTGGATGAGGTTTACCAGGGCAAGGAAATTCCTACCACGGAAAATGATAAGGGCGGTAAGAAAGCATGAGCACCGCAGAAAATTCCAGGCCTGCTCTGTTTGACCGGATTTTCAAGCCGGAGCATATCATTCTGGAAAATGGGCATACGATTGATCGTCCGAAAAGCAGAATGCCGCTCATTCTGACGGTACTGGTGATCGTGGTATGGATTTCGGTTGTCGCAACCGGGTTCAATTTCCATACGATCATTGACCGCAGGAATCAGCTGACGGTCATTCTGAGTCAGATCTTCCAGCCGAAGTGGAGCTATCTCGATAAGGTATGGAAGCCTTTGATTGAAACCATCAAGATGTCTCTGATGGGCACGGTCATCGGCTGCCTGCTTGGTCTGCCGATGGCGATCTTCGCTTCCACGAATATCAACAAGAATAAGCCAGTGGTCGTGATTCTGCGTCTGATCCTGGCCGTGCTTCGTTCCGTGCCGACGCTGATCTATGCATATATGTTTGCATTGATCTTCTCGCTTGGCGCATTTGCCGGAACGATTGCGATCGTGATCTTCACGCTTGGCATTGTTGCCAAGATGCTCTACGAGTCCATTGAGACCATCGACATGAAGCCGTATGAGGCAATGGTAAGTTTCGGTGCCAATACGCTGCAGGCGTTCTGGGCTGCGTGCATGCCGCAGATTCTGCCGACATATCTGGATGACTGCCTGTACTGCTTCGAGCTGAATGTTCGTGCTTCTTCGATTCTCGGCTATGTCGGTGCCGGCGGTCTCGGCGTGCTGATCCGCGAACGGACCGGTCTTCGTGATTATACGGATCTTGGAACGGTATTGCTGACGCTGTTCGTGGTCGTGCTTCTGATCGACTGGCTGAGCGACTGGCTGCGTTCCAAGCTGTCATGAGGAAGGAGGTTCCTAGATGAGTACAAAGAAAGAAAGCGGTGCAGAGCAGTCTGCCCGCATCCTGGAAACGCTCCAGGCAGAGCCGAACTACTTCTGGGCACGATTCATCACGTTTCTGATCCTTCTGGTTCTGGTCATCTGGAGTTCTTCTTCCATTCATTACAACGGGGTTGCCAGCAAGGGTTCTGAGGTTGCTTATGGAATTCTGAACGGCATCACGCATCCGGATCAGAGCATGCTGTTCACAACTTCCACGTCCGGGGTTCCTTATCTGATTCTGCAGACCATTGCGATTGCAGTGCTCGGCACGATCTTCGGCGGAATTCTGGCGATTCCGGTATCATTCTTAGCTTCGACGAATATCGTTCCGAAATGGCTTGCTTATATCTTCCGGGCACTGATTCTTCTGATACGCACGATTCCGTCTCTGGTATGGGCTCTTGTCTGGATCCGGGTTACCGGTCCTGGTCCGTATTGCGGTGTCGTCACGCAGTCGATCTGCTCGATCGGCATGATTTCCAAGATGTACATCACTGCTATTGAAGATCTGGATACCGGCATTCTGGAATCCCTGGATGCGGCTGGATGCACGACATTCCAGAAGATCAGATGCGGCATTCTTCCGCAGTTAAGTGCAAGCTTTATCTCGACGGTCATCTACCGCTTCGATATCAACCTCAAGGATGCGACGACGCTTGGCATCGTTGGTGCGGGCGGCATCGGTGCTGCTCTGGTCCAGGCGATTTCAGGAAACCGCTGGTCGATTGTCGGTTCGTTCCTGATTGCGCTGATCATCCTGGTCCTGATCATCGAATGGTGCTCCACGAAGATCCGGGCAAGACTTGCTCACGGCAGACAGTAATGTCAGTTCAGAGATGCGGGATTCCGCATCTCTTTTCTTGTTGAGAACGCATCAGCGTTTCGCCTATAATACATACGCAGATTGGGGATACAGACAAAGAAGATGAAAAACAGAATCCGGATTCTTGCGACCAGTGATTTGCATGGTTCGATTTATCCATACAGCTATGCCGATGGCAGTGAAACTGCCCAGGGCATGGCAAGACTTTCTACCTTGATTCAGTCGCTCAGGGATGACAATACCCTGCTGATTGATAATGGCGATACTCTCCAGGGAACGCCGCTTACCTATTTCCACTACCGCTATCATCATGACTGGATCTGCCCGATGACGACGGTCATGAATCTGATGGGCTACGACTATGTGAACATCGGCAATCATGACTTTGACTATGGCGAGCAGGCATTGCAGAATCATCTGAACCTGCTGAAGGCACCATGCATCACGAGCAATGTCAGCATCTCCGGTACCCCGCTTGGTCCGAATTACGTGATCAGGGAGATCGGCGGAAAGAAGCTTGCGATCTTCGGTGTAATCACCCAGTATGTTCCGCACTGGGAAGCGAAGAAAAATATCCGTCATTCAAAGTTCAGAGATGCGTATGAGACTGCTGCGAAGACAGTGGAACTGATCCGCGGCCTGGAGAAGCCGGATTATGTGATCGGGGTCTATCATGGCGGGTTTGAACGAGATCTGAAGAACGGATATCCGGTGGGCGATCTGACCGGGGAAAACGAGGGCTATGAGATGATGCGCTCGATTCCTGGTCTTGATATCCTGATTTCCGGCCATACGCATACCGCGGAATGCGGAAAGGCGTTCCATACGGTCTATACGCAGACCACCGATAGTGCGAAGGATCTTGCCTGCATTGATATTTATACGGATACCGGAGTGATTGAGCCGCAGATTCTGAAAGCAGACTGCGAACCGGATCAGAAGATTCTGGATGCAGTCATGAATGAGGAAGAAGAGTGCCAGAAGTGGCTGGATACGCCGATCGGCACTTCTAAAGTAAATCTGCAGATCACGGATGAGATGGATGCCCGCCTGCACAAGAGCCAGTGCGTCACGTTCCTGAATATGGTGCAGAAAGAAGCGACCGGGTCTGATCTGTCCTGCACGCCGCTGTTCCTGCATGCGACGGGATTTCCTTCTGAAATCACGATGCGCAATATTGTGAGTACCTATCTGTTTCCGAATACGCTGGTCGTGAAGGAAATTTCCGGGAAAGTGCTGAGAGAATATCTGGAGAAGGATGCGGAGTTCTGGTCGATCCGCAATGATGCGATCATCGTTTCGCCATGGATGGACTACCCGAATCCTCAGCATTACAACTATGACATGGTTGACGGGATCGAGTATACGATCCGGGTTTCGGAAGATCCCGGGCATCGGATCGAAAAGCTGACTTATCAGGGACATGAGGTCACGGATGACATGTCCTTTACCATGAGCATGAATAATTACCGGGCTTCCGGGGGAGGCAATTATTCGATGATCGCTTTCTGCCCGACGGTCAAGGAAGTTCCGATCTCTATGGTTGAGCTGATTGCAGATTATATTCTGGAACATAAAGTGATTGATTTCACGCCGGTGAACAATATCACGGTCGTGAAGTGAGGGGGTTCTATGAGCAATGTGTTTGATGTCATTCTTCTGACTGCCCTTCCGGCCAGCGGAAAGTCTGAAGTCAGAAGTTTTCTGGCCAATGTCGGGAAAGAACGACTCCAGAAAGAATTTCATATCGGCGAGAATCTGCAGCTGGATGATTTTCCTTATGTGAACTTCATGCGGCTGATTGATACAGCCCTTGCGGAGAATGGTTCTGAGAGAATCTTCTATGCGAGTGATGAAGATCCTTTCTATGACAGCAGAGACTGGGGCACTCTGATTCAGCTGCTGAATGAAGACTATCATCATCTCCTGAACCGTGAAAAGCTCTCTTCTGCAAGTCCTGCAAAGACCCTGTTCGAGCGGATTGACCGGGCAGCGCTGGCGGTTGGAATCCCGCCCCGCTTAGAGAAGCTGGATGATGCCCTGATTGCGAAGATTGCAGAAGCACTGGATGAGGAAGCACTCCGGATTCAGCATCTGACGGAAGATCAGTATACGGAGGACATGAACGATAAGACGATCATCATCGAGCTTTCAAGAGGAGGTCATGATGGGGCTTCCTTCCCGCTGCAGAATACCGAAGGCTATCAGTATAGCCTGCCGCTGTTTGCGCCGGATCTGCTGAGTCATGCGGCGGTTCTCTATATCCGCGTGGATCCGGAAGAGTCGAGAAGAAAGAATGCAGCAAGGTTTGATCCGGATGATCCGCAGTCTTCGCTGCATCATATGACGCCGGTTAAAGTCATGCTGAATGACTACGGGTGCGATGATATGCCGTATCTGATTGAACAGAGCAGAAAAGCAGATTCTGTCACGGTAAACAGCTACGGAAATCTGATCGATCTGCCGGCTGGAGTTTTCGACAACCGGACAGATCAGACGACCTTCTTAAGAGAAGATCCTTCTCATTGGGATCCTGCGCGGATTCAGAAAGTCAGCGATTCTCTCCGCAAGGCTGCGGATGCGATGTGGGCTGGCTATCGCCATTAATCAAAACAGGTCTTCATGCAGTTAAATGCAGAGGACCTTTTATTATTATTCAATTGCTTTCCTGCTCTGAAGGAAGCTCAGGACTCCTGCTGCAATCGGCCAGATCAGCCAGCTGACTGCCCAGGTTCCTGTCGCAAAGCTGAAAATCAGATAAATCGCTGTGACAGCTCCCCAGAAAGAAGAGACAGAGGCATTGTCTTTTTTGGCTTCCTGATTGTAATGTCCTTCCTGAAGCAGGCAGCTGAACCATATGCGCAGCGAAGAAGTGCGGACCAGAAGAGAGACTCCGTATCCGATCATGACCATCATGACTGCACACATCAGGAGTATCAGGGTTTCGCTGTCTTCATTCAGCGCAGCTCCGAGAATCACCGGAGCAATGCTGAAGACAATGAAGAGAATGCCTTTCGTCTTTGTATTCTGATTGGCTTGCTCAAAAGCTGTCTGCTGTTGTTTCAGCCAGTCCTCTGCCCCGTATTCCAGTTCAAATGATTCTTTCTTACAGGACTCATAAGGCTTCATGCGCTTTGAGGAAGAAATGAGCATGATGATTCCAGAAGCGATGAATGCCATCATCAGAAGCAGGCTCAGAAGAATTGCCGCATCTCCCAGAGTTCCCAAGGCAAGAACCGGAGCGATGCAGCAGATTTCCATCATGACTCCGATCCCGGTATTTCTCGAAGAAAGTCTGGCATCTTCTATGCATCTGCGTACTTCTTCATTGGAAAATACTGGCAGAATCTCTTCTTCTTCAGGTCTTTCCTCTCCCTGGATGTCATCATCCTGGAAGAGTTTCTGATTCTGATCATTCAGATAGTCTCTCAGCGGATTTTCGTCTGCATATGGAATCTGTGATAATTCCTGTTTCTGCTGTTCTGCCATCTCTTTTTCCCCTCATTGTTCCCCGAAGAACAAAAGAAAGAGGTTCCCCTCTTTCCATGGTCAGTTGCTGCTGCTTTCCGGCAGATAGAACACCTGCTCATCGTCTTTGGTAAGCAGATAAGTTCCTCTGGCATAGCTTGCGACATAATCCGGATCTTCCAGCTTTTCTTTCTCTGTGGTCAGATAAGAATTCTCATCCTGTACCTGCTGGTACTTGTCCTGCACTTCCGCGAGCTGCTTTTTCAGGTTGATGGTAGTATATACCTCTTTGAATACTTCCAGCAGCAGATATGCAGAAGCACCGATCACAAGGAAGCAGATGAACTTCAGAAACGGTGTATACTGCTTTTTCTTTTTCGGCTTTGCCTGTGTTTTCGTGTGTTTTGATGCAGGAGCCTGGTTCTTTTTCTTATTTTCTGCCATTCGTCTGTCCTCCTTTCCTGGTAAAGCTATTTATATCATGATTCAGGAATCCCATCAAGATTCCTCGGGCTTCATGATCGTTTCTTCCGAGACGACTTCATACATGTCCTGGGCGTCTGCTTTCTTTTTCACTTCTTCCGTGGAAAGAACGCGGACAGTCAGTTTCCGGTTTCCGAAACTGATCGTGACCAGATCTCCGGCATGTACCTCATGGCCTGGCTTGGCGGTCTTTCCGTTGATTTCTATTCTCTGATTCTCGGCGAGTTCCTTGGAGATCGTGCGCCGTTTCAGAATTCTGGATACTTTCAGATATTTATCTACTCTCATTTGCGCGGAGTGCCTCCTTTGCATGCATGATCACATCAGCTGCCAGACTGACGGTGCTCTTCATCTTCGGCAGGGTTGCAGAAATCTGACTGTCCGTGTAGCGAAGTGCAATATCCTTATTCAGATCGCTGAAAATCCTGAACAGCTTCACGCCATCAACCTGCTGGCTGAACAGCTTTGAAAATGTGATTCTCGTCTGACCTTTGACATCCCGGCAGCTGTCGACAGAAGGATCATTCACCAGAATATCGAGTCTTCTCTTATCAAACAGAGCCTGCACTTCTGAAGGAAGCTTGCCATACTGGTCGGTGACTTCTTCCCGGTATTGTTCCAGCTGCTCTATCGAGCAGATCTGATCGATTTTCTGGTACATCGAGATCTTGTCATAATCATCCGGTGCGAAGTTTTCCGGAATATAGCTTGTCTCCGGAATGACAGCATGGCGGAGTTCCTGCTTTTCTTCCTTGACGATGCCTTTCTTCTTCGCAATGGCTTCTTCCAGCATCTCGATGTACATATCAATGCCGACGGTATCGATAAATCCGGACTGATCCGGACCGAGCAGGTCCCCTGCTCCGCGGATCGTCAGGTCTCTCATCGCAATCTTGTAGCCAGAGCCTAGTCTTGCAAACTCCTTGACTGCCTGCAGACGCTTGGATGCGGTCTCGCTCAGCTGTCTGCGCGGCGGAATCAGAAGATAGGCATAAGCGACTCGGTCGCTTCTTCCGACTCTTCCCTTGATCTGATAGATCTGGGAAAGACCGAAGTCCTGAGCATTCTCGATGATCATCGTATTGGCATTCGGAATGTTGATGCCGTTTTCGATGATGGTCGTGCAGACCAGCACATTGATTTCATGCCGTGTGAACTGCATCATGACATCTTCGATGTCTTCCCGGTTCATTTTGCCATGCACGATGCCGATTCTCGCATCCGGAATCAGAGACTGCAGGGTGCGGGCAGTATTGTAGATCGTATCGATGCTGTTATAGAGATAGAATACCTGGCCATTTCTTGCCAGCTCTTTCTCGATGGCGTCTACGATCAGGCCTCTGTTCTTCTCCACGACATAGGTCTGCACATTGTAGCGATTATCCGGCGGGGTTTCGAGCAGAGACAGAGACCTGATGCCGACCAGGCTCATCTGAAGCGTTCTCGGAATCGGAGTGGCACTGAGCGTCAGAACATCAATGCCGTTCTTCATCTCCTTGATCTTTTCCTTATGCTCCACGCCGAAGCGCTGTTCTTCATCTACCACCAGGAGACCGAGGTCCTTGAACTGCACGTCTTTCGAAAGGATGCGATGGGTTCCGATCAGGATATCCACCCTTCCTTCTCTTGTATCTTTCAGAGTTTCCTTCATCATCGAAGGCGGAACAAACCGATCCAGCACCCGGACTGTAAACGGATAACCGGAAAACCGTTCTGAGAACGTATGATAATGCTGTTCCGCAAGGATCGTAGTCGGACAGAGGACAGCAACCTGCTTGTTCTCGCTAGCTGCCTTGAAAGCTGCCCGGACTGCGATCTCGGTCTTGCCGAAGCCGACATCGCCGCAGATCAGACGGTCCATCGGCTTGTCGCTTTCCATGTCACGCTTGACGTCTTCGACTGCTTTTGCCTGGTCCGGAGTCAGTTCATACTGGAATTCTGATTCGAATTTCTTCTGTTCTTCGGTATCCGGCTGATAGGCATATCCGATATGTGTTTCCCGGCTGGAATACAGGGAAACCAGACGTTCTGCAATGTTGGTGACATCTGCTTCGAGGCGTTCTTTCGTCTTTTCCCATTCGCCGCTGCCAAGCTTGTTCAGCTTCGGAACGACGCCTTCTCTGGAAACGAATTTTCTGACCAGGCGGAACTGTTCCAGAGGAACCAGCAATTCGGCATTGCCGCGGTAGATCACCCGCAGGAAGTCTCTTTTGACGCCCTGGATTTCCCTGGTCTCTATGCCCATGTACTGGCCGACGCCGTGCTGGGCATGGACAATATAGTCTCCTGGTTCCAGTTCTTCATAGGAGTGGATGACTTCTGCACTGCGGAATTTCTTTTCGAATCTGCCGGTATGATGATGAATTTCAAAGAGTTCTGAAGCAGTGATGACTTTGAGATTCTTCTCAGAGATCTCAAATCCCTCAGCCAGCGGATTCATCAGAATCTGGAAGCCTTCTGAAAGAGTACTGTCATCTGTTACGAGCTTGTACGGATGCTTGTATTCAATGCAGGCATCAATGAGCCTCGGCATTTCTTTTTCTTTGAGGCAGAACAGAACTCTGGAACCATCGTCCAGCAGCTTCAGCTTCAGATCCAGCGGCTCATTCGGCAGATGAATCTCAGAGATCCCGGAAGTTTTGTCATAGTACGGGTCTTCTTCCATACTGCGGCATCCATCAGCGACGCGGTGCAGATCATGCCACATGGAAAAACGCGGCAGCAGCTTCTTCTCCTGCACCATCTCCTGGATGTAGCTGGTAGTTTCTTCGATCAGTCTTCTGGTGCTTTCCTCAATGGCAGTGCGATCTGACCAGATCACCAGCGGATGATCCATGTAATCCAGAATCGAAGCGGTCTGATTCAATAATGCCGTATACGGATACATGCCGGCCTGAATCACACCATTCTTCACTAGTTCCAGATCGGTTTCCACGGATCCTCTGAGTGCATCGTCCCCTTTTTCTTCCAGAAGCCGTTCTGCTTCTTCCGTGATTTCCTGTACCTGGTCTTCGGTAAACAGGATATCGGAAGCCGGAACAATCTCGACATGATCTGCCGGGGTGATTGTCTTCTGCGTGGATTCATCGAAGAAGCGGATGCTGTCGATCTCATCATCAAAGAATTCAATCCGGATCGGATGATCATAGTTGATCGAATAGACATCTATGATACCGCCTCTAGCAGCAAACGAAAGCGGCTGATCAATGTGGCTGGCCTGCATGTATCCCCCTGCCTTCAGGCGCTTTCTGATTTCTTCCATATCTGCGTGGTCGCCTGGTTTCAGAGAAATGCAGCTGCTGCGGAATACTTCTGGCAGCGGCAGATGTCTCAGAAGCCCGGACGGGCTGGTGATGACAATCTGATCCGGACGATTCAGAAGTGATGCAAGGGTTTCTACTTTTCCTGCCATCATCTCCGGAGAAGAAGCAATTGCTTCAACTCTCAGAGATTCATCCGACCCGAAAAGCGCACATTGTCCTTCCTGCAGGAGGGATGATACCCTCTCATACAGTCTCTGTGCGCTGTAGAGATTATTTTTCACGACCAGAATCGGCCTTGGATTCTTCAGATAGGAGGCACTGAGAATCAGTGCTTCCTGAATCAGAGAATTCAGAGGCAAGGTTCCTCTGCCTGCATTCAGCTGTCTCAGAGCAGCATTGTCTTTCAGCTCTTCCAGCAGCTGTACCGGCATTCCAGATTCTTCCTGCAAACCATACCTCCCCTCATTGTTTCAGTCTGATATTGTATTTTGACATCACCTGATCAAATGGTTCGCTCACCCAGGCTTCTGCTGCTTCTGCTGCATCCTTCAATGCGGCCTGGTAGATTTCCTGTTCTGCTTTCGGAACCGGAGAGAGCACCCAGTCTGGTACTTCTTCGTGCACGCCTGGTTCACTATGGCCTACGCCGATGCGGATACGGGCAATCTGTTCAGTTCCTAATGCACTGATGATCGACTTCATGCCTTTCTGTCCGCCGCTGGATCCGTTCTTCCGGATCCGGACGGAACCGGCAGGCAGATCCATATCATCATGCAGAATCAGAATATCAGAAGGATCGATGTGATAGAAATGAACTGCCTGGGCTACTGCTTTTCCGGACTCATTCATATAAGTCAGCGGCTTCATCAGAATCACGCTCTCACCATGAATCACAGTCTTTGCAATCAGAGCATCCCATTTCTCTGTGGTTATATCCGTACCAAGATTTCTGCACAGATAATCCATGGCAAGAAATCCGCTGTTATGCCTGGTCTTCTCGTATTCTTTTCCGGGGTTTCCGAGTCCTGCGATCAGCTTCATTTCGCTTCCTCATCGGACGGTTTTTCTTCCGGTTCTTCTTCGCTCTTCTCTTCCGGAAGCTTCACATCCAGTTCTTCCAGCCAGCGCTCCCCTAAGCGCTTCTCGGAGAATGCCTTCATATCATCTACCAGGCTGTCAAAGCCTTCCTGGTTTCCTTCGTTCTGATAGATCTTTGCCAGCATGATCGTGATGCAGTTCTTATAGATACCGATCATATTGCGGCTGTAGCGGTATCCGCCATAGTCTCCATCCAGAACTTTCCGGAAGAAGTCCTTGCCGCAGTCATCTTTGTTCTCATACAGTTTCATCGCTGCCTGGTGCATGGCCAGCAGCAGCGTATCGGATAGCTGGCCGGATACGGTCTCCATCTTCTCTTCCAGAAGATTCAATAGTTCCGTATTCTTCCGGTAATAAAGACGATTCGGAATCGCCATATACAGATAGAAGAAAGAATCTTCATTCAGATCATAGCCGGAATCCTTCTTCGAAAGATCCCCGATCAGAACGGAAAGATCCAGGGCTTCAAGGTCTTTTCTGAAGTTATCATCCTTTTCGTAGAGAGTATCTCCCCAGAGCTTCATGACATATCCCTTCGCTCTGAATTCCGGGTCTTTCTGACCTGTGACATAGGCTTCTGCAGCCGGGAAGAACTGATCCGGTTCATGAACCAGATCAAGAAGATCAAGGATCTTCTGGTTCTTCTTCTGCCTTCCGTATAGTTTCACTACTCTCAGAATCATCACGATCATGAATGCAAACAAGATCAGTGTCATCAGTGTTCCTGTCATCAGTTTCTGCTCCTCATATGCTGTTCTATTATATTTCATTCAGGGGGCTGAATATACAGCCGAAAACCTTTTCATTATGCGAAAAACTTTGCATTGACAATCGAAATGCCCATAAGTATGATATATAAGCGATTGTTCTTAATAAAGAAGCGGGAGGTGGCATGAAATGAAAAGAACATACCAGCCGAGCAAGAGAAAAAACAAGTCGACCCATGGATTCAGAGCTCGCATGAGCACTCCGGGTGGACGTAAGGTCTTAGCTAGACGCAGAGCAAAAGGCAGAAAAGTTCTCTCAGCTTAACAGAAAGTGCCACCAGTCAGGTGGTATTTTTTATCTTATGAAGAAGAAAAACAGAGTTCGTAAATCCCAGGAATTCCAGTCCCTGATCCACGGCGGGAAAAAAGAAGCAAACATGAGCTTCGTGCTCTATCATGCCCAAAAGAAAGAAGAAGAAGCCAGAATCGGTATTTCTCTTTCGAAAAAGATCGGGTGTGCAGTGGATCGGAATCATATCAAACGCCAGGTCAGGATGATGTGTCAGGATCTGATCGACTTTTCTTCATGCCCGCAAGATGCCATTCTGATTGTGCGTTTCGGATATAAGAATCTCGATTATGAAGCCAATAAAAAGAACTTGGAAAAATTGTTCCTAAAGTCTACAATGAAATAGTTCTATTTATAAGGAGAACCTAATGAAATTCAATTCTTCCCGAATGAAAAAAGTCCTTCTCCTCAGTGCCGTTGTTCTGTTTGCGGTTTCCGCCGCCGGATGCTCGGTTCCGACTGATGAGACAGGTGCAGTAAAGCAGATCACCTCCTCCACGACGTTCAATGAAACAATGAATTCCGAGAACTGGTTCAGTGCCATTCTGGTCTGGCCGATGGCTCAGGTGCTGAATCGTCTCGCTCCTTCGATCGGCGTTGCGGGTGCAATTGCCGTGCTGACCATTGCTGTCAATGCGATCCTCCTGGTATTCACGCTGAAGTCCACAATTGCAACCCAGGAAATGCAGATGCTGCAGCCGGAGATTGAAAAAATCACCAGGAAATATGAAGGCAAAACCGACCAGGCATCTCAGATGCGCATGGCTCAGGAACAGCAGGCATTATACAAGAAGTACAACATCAATCCGTTCAGCATGATTCTGGTTACATTCCTGCAGTTTCCGATCATCATTGCGATGTATCAGGCTGTACAGAGAGCGACTGCAGTCAAGACCGGTACCTTCATGGGATTCAGTCTTGAGACAAAAGTGCTCGATGGAATCCGCGGGGGAATGTGGGGATATCTTCTGATCTTTGCAATCATGGGTCTGGCACAGTATGTATCGATGATGCTGCCGCAGAAGCTATCCAAGAAGCGGGCAGAAGCAGAAGCTGCCAAGCATCACCGCCGTCCTGATGCTCCGGCAAATTCTTCTCAGCAGAAGATGATGCAGATCTATATGCTGGTCATGATTCTGGTATTCGGTCTCATGTGGCCGGCTGCCATGTCTGTATACTGGACGATCTATTCACTGGTTACTATTGTGAAGACACTCATCGTGCAGAAGATTGTTGATGATAGACAGGCAAAGGAGGCACAGGCATGACCAACTATACTGGTACGACTCTGGAAGAAGTTCTGCAGAAGGCTGCAGAAGAAAAGAACTGCAATGTCGAAGCTCTGTCCTATACCGTGACAGAGCAGAAAGAGGATTCTGTTTCTGCTGATGTCTTCAGCAAAGATGATGTCAAAGAGTTCCTGTTTGATTATCTCGGCAATTACTTCATGGGCATCGATCTTGATATCGAGGTTGCCATTGAAGAGCGCGACGGAAGCTTCATCGTCAATCTGAATGCAGATAATAATGCTGTTCTGATTGGCCGTATGGGCAAGACGCTTGCCGCATTGAATACGGTGGTAAGAGGGGCTGTCAATTCTGAGTTCCGCAAGCGCATTGATGTGCTGATTGATGTCAATCACTACAAAGAAGACCGCTATCACCGGATTGCGTCTATTGCAAAGCGTACTGCAAAGCAGGTGCAGCGTTCTCATATTGATGCAGCGATGGATCCGATGCCGAACGATGAGCGCAAGGTGGTTCATAAGACGCTTGGAGAATGGCACAATATCAAGACGGAATCCGAAGGAGAAGGGGCAGCTCGTCACGTTGTGATCAAGTATGTTCCGGATGAAGAAACGGCAGAGCCGGAGTCCTCAGAAGAGCCTGCGGAAGAAGCAGCAGAATAGTTATGAAAAAAAGAGGAGCGATCCTCTTTTTTTAACGTCTGTTCAGTTCCATCCGGATGACCCAGCTCTTTGTTTCTCCGGCATGGAGAATCGGTTTCGGGCTTACCGGGAGATTGATCGCATCTGGGAAATACTCCGGCTCAAAGCATACTGCCCCGTGATCATTCATGACTTCCTGATGCTTGCCGATCTCACCATCCAGATAATTGCCGGTATACATATGCATGCCTGGCAGATCTGAATAGATCTTCAGATCGAGGAAGTCCGTACGGCATTCAGCAAACATACGGATGCCGGTGCCAGGTACTGCATAATGATGATCTATCCCTTTATTTGCAAGAATCTGCGGATCCTCTGATGCAAATGCCTGGGCAAGAGGATGGAACTCCCTGAAATCAAAATCTGTCCCTGCGACTGGTTTCAAAGGCAGCAGAGCAAGTCCGTCCGGATCATCATCCGCATATTCTGATGCATTCAGCTTCACTTCATGATCAGAGACAAGTCCGATGCCATTGAGGTTGTAGTAATTGTGATTGGTGAAGGCAAATACCGTATCCTGATCACTGCATGCGGTGACCTTCATCTCAACTTCATCTTCCAGAAGGGTATAGGTGACGGTGACATCCAGATTTCCAGGATAGCCTTCTTCCTGATCTCTGCTGATGCGATGGAAAGAGATTGAATGATCAGTTCCGCTGACTTCATAAAGCCTGCGGTCAAATCCCCAGCCGCCATGGAGATTATGCTTTCCTTGATTCGCCGGAATATGGTATTCCGTTCCATTCAGAACAAACATGGCGTTTCTGGTGCGATTTGCCGTCCTCCCGATAAAGCCGCCCATATGGCTGCCGGAAGAGAGATATCCTTCGGCATTATCATGGCCGAGCAGAATATCGATCCCTGTGCTTTTATCGATCAGAGACACCATAGTTGCCCCCAAATCAGATACCTTCAGAATCAGATTGTCATTTTCCAGCGTATAAAGGGAGACTGGATTTTTTTCTGAATCCAGACCGAATGAGATTTTATTCATTGCTGTTACCTCGTCATCACCATTATAACCATGTTCGCAGATTTTCGTCTTCTGTTAAGTGCATGTATTTTTTCCACATTTCGCAATTCCGCATGAATATGCCAGTTTTTCCACATTTCGGATCTGTTTTCCAGGGTATTTTAAGACAGTTTTCAACAAAGAATCCGCCATGTCTGAGTTTCAGTTTTCCACAATTGTGGAAAACTGTTGTTTTCTCATAAAATCGCATGATCATAGGCTTTTTAGATGTGCAGAACTTGTTGAAGATTTTTCTGTTTCTCAGACTTTTCAACATTTTTACCGGTTTTCAACATCGTGGAGAGATTCTCCACAAATCTTTCCACCGCAAAAGTTGTGGAAAACTGTCGATAACTTCAGAAAAGCCTTATTTATGCTGTATATTTAGCATATATTTGATTGTGGAGAAAAAAGTTATAAACATTTTTGCTGTGGATTTTATCCACAGCCGGGACTAAGATAGATCTGCATCAATTCCATTCATTTGATATGCAAGAAGGATTTTTTTATGAGCAGAAGCCGTGATCAGTATCTGAGCGATCTCTGGGATCAGACACTGAATGATCTGATAGCAAACCAGAAAGTAGAACCGGAGATCATCAATGCGTTTTACCGGACTGCGCATCTGGCTGAGCTGAATGATACGAAAGCAATCATTGTAGTTGCCAATATCATTGCTCAGCAGATTGTCTCGCAGTCTTCAGAACTCATCGGGTCTGCATTGATTGAACAGCTGAATCTGGATCATCCTCTGAATGTTGAAATCGTTCAGGAGTCTGATTTCCAGCGCCATTCTCAGGTCACTGAAGATGACATTGCTGAAGTCACGAATGATGAAGAATTCGCTTCCATGCCGATTCAGCCGGATCGTACGTTTGATAATTTCGTGGTCGGCGACTGCAACCGGGAATCTCAGGCGGCAGCACTTGCCTGTGCCTATAATCCCGGCAAGTATTTCAATCCGCTTTTCATCTATGGAAATTCCGGTCTCGGCAAGACACATCTCCTGATGGCGATCGGAAACTATGTAAAGAAGAATTATCCGGATAAGAAGGTCTATTATATTGAATCGCTGAAGTTCGTGGATAAGGTAGTCAAAGCCATTCAGAATAATAAGATCGATGCGTTCAAGCAGTATATGAGCAGCATGGATGTGCTGCTGGTCGATGATATCCAGTTCCTGGCGGGAAAAGAGAAGAGTCATGAAGTGTTCTTCTCCATCTATAACGAACTCGTCAATAACCGCAAGCAGATCTGCATCGCTTCCGATCGTCAGCCAAAAGAGATCAAAGGTCTGGAAGATCGTCTGATCAGCCGATTTTCCAGCGGTCTGTCCGTAGGCATCGATTCGCCCGAATTTGAGACCAGCCTGGCGATCCTGAATATGAAGATCAAGAACAGCGGCAATAATATTGAAGAAGTCGATGAGAGAGGGCTTGCCTATATTGCCAGCAATTTCTCCGGCAATGTCAGAGACCTGGAAGGGGCATGGAACCGGGTTCTGTTCTATGCCATCATGTTCCAGGAAGATAAGAGCTGCATCAAGTTCGAAACCGTCGTCAATGCCTTGAAGAATCAGGCAGTCGTATCAGATAAAACCGGTCTTTCTCCTGGAAAGATCATCAAGGCTGTCGCAGACTACTATGGTCTGACGAGACAGCAGATCACCGGCAAGACGAGAACAAAAAATATTTCCAATGCGAGACATATCTCCATCTATCTGTGCCGGAAGCTTCTGGATCTCTCTTATATCAAGATCGGAGAAGAATTCGGCGGCAGAGATCACAGCACGGTAATCAGTGCCTGTACCAAAGTCGAGAAGCAGATCAGGAAAGATACTGCAATGGCAACAGCCGTCGAGGAGATCAGAAAACAGCTGGGCAGCTGATTATCCACGATTCCGTCCACTTTATATCAACTGGCCGGAATGCTAAAATAAGCCCATCGGACCGTCATAATTGCAGGTTCTCCACAATTTCCACAGTCCTAATAATGATGATTTACCAGAAAAGAATATATATACATGCGCGCAAGACATGGAGGCGAAACTATGAGCGAAATGAATTTCCAGATCAGCAGGGATAAGTTCTACAATGCACTGACCATTGCGTCGAGAGCAATTTCTTCCAATTCACCGGTTCCTGCACTGACTGGAATCCTGATTACTGCAAGTGATAACGAGCTGCTGCTGACCGCAAGCAACGCGGTGATTTCCATTCAGATGACTCTGAGTAACGAAAAGGATCCGGATCTTGGTCTCAGCATTTCCGGAGAAGGATCGATTGTCATTGAATCCAGATTCCTGATGGACATCGTCAAGAAGATTGACAGTGATCAGATCAAGATCGAGATCATCGATGGAACGCTGACGCATTTCGAAGGAAATAAAGCAGAATACAAGATCAACTGCATCCGTCCGGAGGATTATCCTTCCATCGACTTCAGCGAACCTTCCACGAAGTTTGAGATCAATTCCGGAACGCTGAATGAGTTCATCACACAGACAGTTTTCGCTGCTGCAGTCAAGGAGACAAGACCTGTTCTGACGGGCGTGAACTTCAATTCGGATGGCAAGGAGATTGTATGCACTGGTACCGACTCCTATCGTCTTTCCAGAAGAACTGCTCCGATTGCTTCGGATCCGTTCATGATCACGGTTCCTTCCAAGACTCTGAATGAAGTGAAGAATATCTTCGCAGAAGATCAGACCGTGAAGGTGGCGCTGAATGACAAGAAGATCCAGTTCTCCAATGACAAAGTGATGCTGCAGTCCACGCTATTGGAAGGAGACTTCCCGGATACGAATCGCCTGATTCCGAACGATTTCACGCGGACCATGTTGATCAACAGAACGGTGCTGCTGGATGCGCTGGATCGAGCAGCGTTTATCAAGACGGATAACATCTCGACGATGAATCTGCAGATGACCGGAGCAGATGATATCTCTCTGTCCAACCGCAGCCAGGAGATCGGCGAGTTCCATGAAGTGCTGAATGCAGTGAGCTATGAAGGAGATCCTCTTGATATCAGCTTCTCGGGTCAGTACATGATGGATGCGCTGAGAATCTTCAAAGGCGAGAATGTGAAGATTTCCTTTACGGGAGTCATGAAGCCGTTCATCATCACGGAAGAAGATGATTCCAGCGTGATTGAGCTGATTCTTCCGGTACGTACCTATATGTGAGAAAGAGGAAAGATATGAGTGAAGAACTGAAAGAACGCAGAGAGATGGATCCTGAATTCCAGTGGGATCTGTCCAGTTTCTTTGTGAATGATGAAGCATGGGAAACTGCATTTGCAGAATTTGAAAAAGACCTGGATCAGATTTCTTTCTATCGCGGCAAGCTGAAAGATGCAGAGACCATTGCAGCATATCTGAAGAAAGAAGCAGAATCTGAGATCAGGCTGGAGAACCTGTTTGTCTATGCAAGCTCCAGGCATGATGAAGATACGCGAGACAGCAAAGCGCAGGCGATGTACAGCCGGGCATACGGACTCTATGTGAAGATGATGTCCGCAGCAAGCTTTGCAGAACCAGAGATTCTGAGTCTCAGTGATGCAGAGCTCGAGAAAATCAGAACTGCAGATTGTCTGAAGGACCATGCATTCTATCTTGAGAATCTGATCCGCCGCAAGAAACATACGCTGACCGCATCAGAAGAACAGCTGCTTGCCGGATTCGGCGAAGCATTTGCGGCAAGCTCAAATGCGGCGGGAGCCTTGATGGATGCGGATCTGACGTTTGAAGCTGCCGAAGATTCTGCTGGCGTGAAGCATGAGCTTACCGAGTCCAATTACATCCTGCTGGAAAACAGCCAGGACCGGGTGCTGCGCAGAAATGCATTCCGTAATTTCTATGCATCCTACAAGGGACATATTCATACGTTCGCTGCGACTTATACCGGGGCTGTGAAGACGGCAACCGCTGAAGCTGCTGCCCGTCATTATTCCAGTTCCAGAGAAATGGCGATGGAGAGTGATCATATTCCGGTATCGGTTTATGACAACCTCGTCGATACGATTCATGCACGCATGAATTCAATGTATCGGTACGAACGGCTGAGAAAGCGGCTTCTGGGAGTGGATGAGCTTCATTACTATGATTTGTATGCACCGTTAGTGAAGGGTGATACAAAGCATTATACGTATGAAGAAGCCCAGAAGATGGTTCTGGAAGCTGTGAAGCCGTTAGGAACGGAATACGGAAATACGGTAGCGCAGGCATTCCGGGATCACTGGATTGATGTGTATCCGAATAAGGGCAAGCGCGGAGGTGCATATTCTTCCGGCAGCTATACGAGCAATCCGATCATTCTGACGAACTTCACCGGCACGCTGGACAGTGTCTCCACCATTGCGCATGAGATGGGTCATTCCATTCATTCCTGGCTGACCAGACATACTCAGCCGGTATGGTATGAGAACTATACGATGTTCGTGGCAGAAGTTGCTTCTACGGTCAACGAGAATCTTCTGATCGAACAGCTGCTCAGCAGGGAACAGGAACCGATGAAGCGTCTGGCGCTTCTGAATCAGTACCTCGAAGGATTCAAGGGCACGGTATATCGGCAGACGATGTTTGCCGAATTCGAGAAAGAAGCACATGCGATGGCAGAGCGCGGAGAATCTCTCGATGCAGAAGCACTGAATCAGGTTTATCAGAACCTGATCAGACTGTATTTCGGAGAAGAACTGACGATGGATGATGAGGTTCAGTATGAATGGGCAAGAATTCCTCATTTCTATTCTCCGTTCTATGTCTATGTTTATGCGACTGGATACAGCACTGCCGCAGCGCTTTCTGAAGGAATCCTGAAAGAAGGAGAGCCGGCTGTGAAGCGGTACCTGGAGTTTCTTTCCATGGGCAGCAGTCAGTATCCGATTGATGAGCTGAAACATGCTGGTGTGGATCTGACGACGCCGGCACCGATCAATCAGGCTATTGATAAGTTCGATCGGATTCTGGAAGATGCAGAAAAGACAGCTGACAGAGCTGGTCTGTGACAGGCAATAGGAAATCGGTGATTCCGGTTTCCTTTTTTTATCATTCAGAGTATATGCATGCATGATGTTTTATGAGGGTGATCGGCATAGGTTTTTTCAAGCTGGTTCAGAGGGTCTGAAAACCGCCTGAAAGCGCCAGTTCATGCGGGTTTTGTGGTATAATAGATAAGGTCTTGAATGACCTGGAAATGAGTTCTCTGAAGCATGGCTGAAATACATACAGAATACATCAAGCTGGACCAGTTTCTGAAGCTAGCCGGCGTCATTAAAACGGGCGGAGAGGCTAAGCTTTTTATTGCGTCCAATGATGTTCAGGTAAATGGGGTCCATGAGGATCGCAGAGGCAGAAAGCTTTATCCTGGTGATATTGTCACTGTGAATGGGCGGAAGTTTTCGGTCGGATGATTGTGACAGATCTTCATCTCCGGAATTTCCGGAATTATGAGTCAGAGCATCTGACATTGTCTTCGGGTCTGAATCTGATTACCGGATGGAATGCCCAGGGAAAGACGAATCTTCTGGAAAGTCTG
The DNA here is from genome assembly GCF_900290205.1 of Anaerolactibacter massiliensis. Taxonomy (NCBI): domain Bacteria; kingdom Bacillati; phylum Bacillota; class Erysipelotrichia; order Erysipelotrichales; family Erysipelotrichaceae; genus Anaerolactibacter; species Anaerolactibacter massiliensis. Next base: position 103,525 of record NZ_OLMH01000001.1, read on the forward strand.
GTTTATCTTTCTCTGACCAGATCGCATCGGGTCAGCAGCGAGATACAGCTGATCAGGGATGGCTGTGCGTTTGCGGATATCGGATGCACGGTTGTCGACGCAGAAGAGAAAAAGCTTCGGGCAGTGATTCATCATGGCGGACATACGCTTTCCGTGAACCAGGTTCCGGTGAAGAGAAGCAGCGAGTTTGTAGGGCTTCTGAATGCGGTTCTGTTCAGTCCGGATGATCTTGGCGTTTTCTCGGATGCGCCGAGAGAACGGCGGAGAATCATGGATCAGGAGATTTCGAAGCTGAATGCGTCGTATGTATATCAGATGAACCGGTACCGGAATCTTCTGAAGGAGCGCAATACGCTGCTTAAGTCGTATCAGCCGGATCTTGCTTATCTGGATGTGCTGGATGAGCAGATGATCCAGGAAGAGATTCCGATCATCAGAGCCAGAAGGGCGTTTGCGGATGCGATCAATGATACGATCCAGAGTCATTATCAGGATCTGTCCATGGATCAAGCAGAGGCCTGCGTGGTGTATCAGACCAGTTTTGCTGAAGAGGATCTTGAGAAAGAGCTGAGAACGCTCTATCAGGAGAATCGTTCCAGAGATCTGGATAATCATGTGACCGGGATCGGAGTGCATCGGGATGATCTGGTTTATATGCTGAATGGAAAGAATGTGGTCCTGGCTGCCAGTCAGGGACAGAAGCGCCTGATGATGCTGGCATTCAAATGTTCCATTCTGGATTATATTTGGAAAGAGACCGGAAAGAGTGCGGTATTTCTGCTGGATGATGTGCTGAGCGAACTTGATATGAAGAGACAGGTGAGACTGATTGAGCGGATACAGAAGCCCTATCAGTGTGTGATAACGGCTACGGAGGTTCCGGCGTTTCTGAGAGATGGAACGCATAAGGAATTCCGGATCGAACATGGCCATGTGCTGGATGGGAGGAATACGTGATGGATGAGCAGGAAAAGAATGTGACAGTTCCCGAGGAAGAAGATAAGGACCATGCGGTTCTCGGAGAAGAGCTGAATACCAAAGTGACCCATGAGTACAGTGACAGTGATATTCAGGTTCTGGATGGTCTGGAGGCTGTCAGAAAGCGTCCTGGCATGTATATTGCGAGTACTTCTGCAAAAGGTCTTCATCATCTGGTATGGGAAATTGTCGATAACGGAATTGATGAGGCAATGGCTGGGTATGCGGACACGATCCGGGTGACGGTAGACAAGGATAATATCATCACGGTAGAAGACAATGGCCGCGGCATGCCGACGGGAATCAATGCCAAGACCGGAAAGTCCACGATCGAGACGATCTTCACGGTGCTGCATGCGGGCGGCAAGTTCGGCGGCGGTGCGTATAAGGTGTCCGGCGGTCTGCATGGTGTCGGTGCTTCGGTCGTCAATGCATTAAGTGAATGGCTGGAAGTCTATGTATATCATGAAGGAAAGATCTATTTCATCCGGTTTGAGCATGGCGGTCATCCGGCAGAGCCTCTGAAGGTCATCGGCGACTGCGATCCTGCAAGACATGGATCTACCGTACGGTTCAAGGCAGATCCGCTGATCTTCAAGGAGACTACAGTCTATGATCACAATACGCTGAGAGACAGGCTTAGACAGCTTGCGTTCCTGAATAAAGGAATCCGGCTCGTATTTGTCGATGAACGGGAAGAGGATCCTGAAAAGAGAAATCATGAGTTCATGTTCAAGGGAGGTCTGAAAGAGTATGTTTCCTTCCTGAACAAGAATCATACGGTGATTCATCCGGATGTGATTTACTGTGAAGGTCATGAGGATGGCATCGAGGCTGAAGTTGCAGTTCAGTACAATGATGGCTATCAGCCTGCGGTCTATACGTTCTGCAACAACATTAATACGGTTGAAGGCGGAACGCATCTCGAGGGCTTCAATCTGGCTCTGAATCGTGTGATCAACAAGTATGCCAGAGATAACGGATTTCTGAAAGAGAAGGATGACAATCTCACGACGGATGACTGCAAGGAAGGAATCACGGCGGTCATTTCCGTCAAGCATCCGGATCCGCAGTATGAAGGACAGACCAAGACGAAGCTTGGAAACAGCGAAGTGAGAAAGATTGTTTCGGATATCTTCGGCACTTCTCTGGAACGCTTCCTGATGGAGAATCCGGACCAGGCAAAAGCGATCATGGAGAAGGCTACGCTTGCATCCCAGGCGCGTATGGCTGCGAAGAAGGCACGTGAGCTGACTCGCAGAAAGAGTGCGCTGGAAGTAGGTTCTCTGCCTGGCAAGCTGGCAGATTGCTCGAGCAAGGATGCAAGTATCTGCGAAATCTATATCGTCGAGGGTGACTCTGCAGGCGGTTCTGCCAAGCAGGGAAGAGATTCTCATTACCAGGCGATTCTGCCGCTTCGAGGCAAGATTCTGAATGTCGAGAAAGCGCGTCAGCATCGGGCGTTTGAGAATAATGAAATCCGTTCCATGATTACTGCATTCGGATGCGGGATCCTGGATGAAGTGGATACGAGCAAGCTGCGTTACAACAAGATTGTCATCATGACCGATGCCGATGTCGATGGTGCGCATATCAGAACGCTGCTGCTGACGTTCTTCTATCGCTATATGAAGCCGATTGTTGAGCAGGGCTATGTCTATATTGCACAGCCGCCTCTGTATAAAGTGCAGAAAGGCAATGCGGTGAAGTATGCATACACGGATCATCAGCTGGAAGTGATCAAGGCTCAGATGGGTTCTGGTCTTGGCATTCAGAGATACAAGGGACTTGGTGAAATGAATCCGGAACAGCTCTGGGAGACGACCATGGATCCGAAGAACCGGACGCTGATCCGGGTGACGATTGATGATGCCGAGGCTGCTGATCAGAACTTCAGCATGCTGATGGGAGAAGAAGTGGAGCCCAGAAAGAATTTCATCATTGAGAATGCGAATTTCGTAGAGAATCTGGATATCTGAGGAGGGTGAACTATGGCTAGAGATGATTACATGGAGTTTGACGAGTCACAGTTTGACCCGGGGCATATTACTGAAACAGAACTGTCCAAGGAAATCCGCAGAGACTTCCTGGATTATTCGATGTCTGTTATCGTTGCCCGTGCACTTCCGGATGTAAGAGATGGACTGAAGCCGGTACAGAGAAGAATTCTGTACTCGATGAATGAGATGAACAACGGCCCGGATAAGCCGTATAAGAAGTGCGCGCGTATCGTCGGCGATACGATGGGAAAATATCATCCTCATGGTGACAGCTCGATTTACGGGGCGCTGGTCTACATGGCTCAGCCGTGGAATATGCGTCAGGTGCTCGTAGATGGTCATGGCAACTTCGGTTCCATGGATGGCGATGGCGCAGCCGCCATGCGTTATACGGAAGCCCGGATGTCGAAGATTGCAGTAGAGATGCTGAGAGATCTCGAAAAGAATACCGTCGACATGCAGGATAACTATGATGGAGAAGAGAAGGAGCCTACGGTTCTTCCTTCAAGGTTTCCGAATATCCTCGTCAATGGTTCTTCCGGTATTGCAGTAGGCATGGCGACGAACATCGCACCTCACAATCTCGGCGAAGTGATTGACGGCATCCTTGCGGTCATGAATAATCCGGAGATCACGGTTATGGATCTGATGAACTATATCAAAGGTCCGGATTTCCCTACGGGTGCATATATTCTCGGCAGAAACGGAATCCGGAATGCGTTTGAGACGGGCCGCGGAACGGTGATTATGCGGGCAAAGACCAAGATCGAGGAGATGCCGAATGGCAAAAAGCGCATCGTGGTCTATGAGATTCCTTACATGGTCAATAAAGCTGCCATGGTGGAACGTATTGCTTCGCTGGTAAAGGAAAAGCAGATTGAAGGAATCACCGATCTTCGCGATGAGTCCAATATGGATGGCATCCGTGTCGTGATTGAACTGCGCAAGGATGTGCAGCCAGATGTGCTTCTGAATCAGCTGTATCGGCTGAGTCCGCTGCAGTCCAATTTTGCGGTCAACAATGTTGTCCTGATTCATGGTGCTCCGAAGCAGGCTGGAATCATTGAAATTCTGAAGGAATATATCATGTTCCAGGAAGAAGTGATTACCAGGAGGACGCAGTTTGATCTGGACAAGGCATCCGCAAGAGCACATATCCTGGAAGGATTGAGAATTGCAGTAGATAACCTCGATGCGATTATTCATACGATCCGTGATTCCAAGGATGCTAATGAAGCAATGCCGAGACTGATGAATGGATTCGGGCTGGATGAGATCCAGGCAAAAGCAATTCTTGATATGCAGTTCCGCCGACTGACTGGTCTGGAGAGAGAAAAGATCGAGAATGAGTATCAGGAACTTCTGATTAAGATTGCTGACTACCAGGATATCCTGGCTCATCATGAACGCATTGAGAAGATCCTGAAGGATGAACTGACTGAGATCAAAGGAAAATATGCGGATCCGCGCAGATCTGAAATCATCAATGCACCGACGGATATGGAAGATGAAGATCTGATCCCGGTTGAAGATGTCATCATCACGATTTCAGAGAATGGCTATATCAAGCGGCAGACCAGGGATACCTACAAGGTGCAGAATCGCGGCGGCAAGGGGATCAAGGGCATGAGCCTGAATGAAGATGATCTGATCGATCAGTTCGTTGGCATGTCTACGCACGATAACATTCTGTTCTTCACCAGCAAGGGCAGAGTCTATCGCTTGAAGGGTTATAACATTCCGGAATATAGCCGGACCAGCAAAGGCATCCCGGTGATCAACCTGCTGCAGCTGGAGAAAGATGAGAAAGTCCGTGCGCTGGTTCCTTACAGCAATGATGCAGAAGCGAAGTATCTGTTCTTCGTAACAAAACTCGGACTGGTGAAGAGAGTTCCGATCGAGGAATTCTTCAGCATTAACAAGAATGGCAAGATTGCCATCACTCTGAAAGAAGATGATGAGCTTGCCTTCGTGAAGGGAACTGCCGGGAATGCAGATATCCTGATTGCTGGGACCAATGGCAAGGCAATCCGCTTCCGTGAGGATGAAGTCCGTCCTTCCGGACGTACGGCAATGGGTGTCAGAGGCTTCAATGTGGATGGAGGGTCCGTTATAGGCATGGCTACCTCAGAAGAAGGAAAGAAGATTCTGACCGTATCTGAGCATGGCTACGGCAAGATGTCTGATCTCGGTGAATACCGTCTGACAGGCCGCGGTGCGAAGGGCGTGAAAACCATGAACATCACGGAGAAGACCGGAAATCTGGTATGCATGAAAGCAGTGAACGGCAACGAAGACTGCATGATCATGACTGATGATGGCATTATCATCCGGATCTCGCTGGCACCGCTGTCTACCACGGGCAGAAATGCACAAGGCGTGAGATTCATCAAGGTTGCTGACGGATCCAGAGTCTCTACAGTTGCAATTGTGGAACCGGAAACAGAAGAACCCGAAACAGAGGAATCTGGTCCGGAAGCTTCCGGGAAACCTGAACCTGAGAATTCTGAAAAGACTGAATAGTCAGATGAAAAGCAGAACACTAAGTGCTCTGCTTTTTTCAGAAGAGGCGTTCCTGATATGCTCTCTTGCGATAGCTAACCTGCTTTCCTTCGACCAGCTCATCGTCTTTCTGCAGGTGTCCGATCAGCATGGATGAATAAGGATCATGCATGGAGCGGTTGCGCAGGATCGTGCTGCGTGAATGATTGGCATAGCAGTACCTGCATCCATTCGGACATGTATCATAAGCTCCGATTGCCCGCTGATCAATGCACCTACATCCGGTTCCTGGTCTTGCATTATGGCAGGGAATCTGTTTCAGAGGCATGTCTTCTGCTTCGCTCAGAATCTCTGTGCTGAGGCATCCGCTTCTTCTGATTCCGTATCCCGTATAATCATCCGGATCTCCGCAGGTAGAAATCGTCATGCCATAGGATGCTGCAATTTTCCCGAATCCTTCTGCCAGGATGAGACGATCTTTCCTCGAAACAGGCTTCAGATCCGGAAACGTGACCTTCAGCTTCCCATACATATAGACAAAAGAGAAGATGCATCTGGAAGTATAAGGAGACAAGGCAGAAGCCATTGCTTCAAACTGCTTCAGGTGAGATTCAGCGCTATAAGGACCATAGATCAGCACCGGATCATAACGCCAGGCTGTCCGTTTCTTACCGACGATGTCTGACAGTTTCCGAAAGGTATCGACCGAAGCCTGTACCGAAGGAACATTCGGTTCAATATCTCTTCCATATGCAGTAATGGTATAAAAACAATAAACAGGGTACTGACCCATGATCTCAGGCAGATAAGGAAGGATCGGTTCATAGTTCTTGGAACAGAATATGATCGCGTCTACGATCTCCGGACTGATCCGATATCGGTTCACCCTTTTTGGATAAAAAGGGTTTCGTACATCTACGAAACCCTCGTGAAGCCGATTCATGAACCATGGAGTGTAGTATTGGACAATATCTGTTCTCTCTCCGGCAGTCAGAATCATATAAACTGTGATTACTTTGCTGCTTTTCTGACAACTGCCTTTTTAGCTTTCTTGGCCTTGGCACTTTCCATGTCTGCCAGAATCAGGTCAGTGATGTAGGCCTTTACTCCCGGCTGTTTCTCAAGCCAGCTGATGATCTTCTTCTCCGAGTCCTTGCTGTAGCGGATGGAGAAAGAACGGTAGTTTTCGCGATTGTACGCATTGTTGTACTCCAGTTTCTTTTCGTAAGTGTTCTTTTTTCTTGGCATAATTGTTCTCCATCGACGCTTCCCTTAGGGCGTCTTTTTGTGCTGACATTATAGCATGCATTTCTTTTCATTCATGCATACGGGTAGAAATAAAACCATTTTTTATTATTCTATGCATTCAAAAAATGTTATTTTTAAGTCTGTTTCTGGTCAGTATACTTCCGGAAGGCGGAATCTGTCATCTATGCGTGCAAGCTGTACACGGTGGATGATTGGCTGCACTTCGCCATTCACATCTGCAAGCATGTCAAGCTTCACGGTGCCATCTGTTTCCTTCGCTGCAATGATGTAGTTCGGGTTGATGGAATAGGAAGACTTCTGTTCCGTCAGAATCGTTTCTGCACAGTACAGTTTTCCATCCTGTTCCAGAAAGGTAGAACTTTCTCGCTCGAATGCCGCTGGGTAGTAATTCTCTTTCAGGTAATCCTGCGTAAATACCTTCTCTGCAATTGCTTTGACGTCATTGATCGTCTTCGGATCATAGTCTCCCATTGCCTGAACCTCATGATATCCTTTGACAGGCCCTTCTTCTTCGGAGACTTTGACATTGATACCCATCAGCCAGCAGAGGACCTCATTTTCCTGTGCAAGCAGATCAGTCAGTGCTGAACGGTATTCCGAGTACTGCGGATCATCGGCTGTGACCAGAGAAGGATCTATTTCGAACTGAATGCCGCCATTCATCCAGAAGCTTCCGCCTGTAGGGTTATAAATCATGAAGTATACCTGGTATTTGTCATTGACCAGGTACATGCCGGTGTAATAGATATTGCTGGTAGAAGAATCTACTTCGACCTGGATCAGATCATCCAGGGAGCTGATCTCTGGAAGGGAGATCAGTTCAAGAGGAAGACTGGGAAAATGGATTCCCTGGTTTTCCAGTCTTTTTTCTGCATCTGAAATCGTATCCGTCTGGTAATCTGCAATGCAGTTCTGGATCATTTCCAGTTCTTTTTCTTCGTCTGTTCTGGTATCTTCACTCACAACCGGGCCATAATATTCATCCTGTGTGGTGGTCTGTGAGGTACTGTTCTGTTTGGAACATGCACTCAGAAAGAGTATTCCTGTGAGCATGAATATGAGGTGTTTTTTCAAGGAATTTACCTGCTTTCTGGTACATGATAGCATCTTTCTGCAGACCTTGACAAACCTGCCTGCCGATGCTTAAATGAAGCCATAAACAGTGATGGGAACAAGTAGTTTCCTGGTATTCTTTCAGAAAGTCAGCGGATGATGCGAGCTGACAGATGCCGGAATGAAATCCTTCCCGGAGTGAAACCAATCCTTTCCGGTGGCAGCCGTTATCTGCCAGTCTTGAGTGGTCTGAATTGTTTCACGTGAAACAATTTTGGCAAATAGGGTGGCACCGCGATCAACACATCGTCCCTTATCGGATGGTGTTTTTTATTTTCAGGAGGACTATATGATTGATATCAAGCTTATTCGCGAAAATCCGGAACTCGTGAAAGAGAATATTCGCAAGAAATTCCAGGATGAAAAACTTCCGTTAGTTGATGAAGTTGCTGAATTCGACAAGCAGTTCCGTGATGCAAAGACAAAAGGCGATGCACTTCGCGGCGACCGCAATAGGATCTCCAAGGAAATCGGACTTCTGATGAGAGAAGGCAAGAAGGACGAGGCTGAAGCGGCCAAGCAGAAGGTAAAGGATCTTGAGAAGGAACTCCAGGATCTGGAAGAGAGCGAGGAAAAGCTTCAGGATGAAATCAAGAAGAGAATGATGGTGATTCCGAACATCATTGACCCTTCTGTTCCGATTGGAAAAGATGATTCTGAGAATGTTGAAATTGAGCGCTTCGGTGAACCTGTAGTGCCTGACTTCGAAATTCCATATCATACGGATATTCTGGAATCCCTGGATGGCCTGGATCTGGATAGTGCAAGAGAGACATCAGGAAATGGATTCTATTATCTGATGGGAGATGTTGCTCGTCTGCATTCTTCCATTCTGAGCTACGCACGTGACTTCATGATCGGCAGGGGATACACATACTTCATTCCGCCGTTCATGATCCACGGAAATGTCGTCAATGGCGTCATGTCCTTCTCTGAAATGCAGAACATGATGTATAAGATTGAAGGCGAAGATCTATATCTGATCGGTACTTCCGAGCATTCCATGATCGGCCGCTTCATGAATCGTACGCTGAAGAAAGATCGTCTTCCTTATAAGCTGACCTCCTACAGCCCGTGCTTCCGGAAGGAAGTCGGTGCGCATGGCATTGAAGAGAGAGGTTTGTATCGTGTTCATCAGTTTGAAAAGCAGGAAATGGTGATTGTCTGCGAGCCGGAAGACTCCAAGAAGTACTATGATGAGCTCTGGCATAACAGTGTAGACTTCTTCCGTTCTCTGGATATTCCGGTCCGCACGCTGGAATGCTGCTCTGGAGATCTTGCAGACCTGAAAGTTAAGAGCTGCGACGTTGAAGCTTGGTCTCCGCGTCAGAAGAAATACTTCGAAGTAGGCAGCTGCTCCAACCTCGGTGATGCCCAGGCAAGAAGACTAGGCATTCGCATCAAGGGAGAGAAGGGCAACTACTTCGCTCATACTTTGAATAACACGGTTGTTGCTCCGCCGAGAATGCTGATTGCCTTCTTTGAAAACAACCTTCAGGCTGATGGGACTGTAAGAATCCCTGAACCGCTTCGTCCTTATATGGGCGGCCAGGAAATTCTTGTCCCGAAGAAAGAAAAGAAGAACACTCTGTAATCTTCAGAGTTCTTCCCTCGTAAGACAGGAGAGTCAGACTCCTGTCTTTTTTATGAAGAAAGGGAAGATATAATAAGAGAGAACAACTAAAAATGTTTCACGTGAAACAATTGCCAAGACTATGAAGATACTGGAGATAGCAGGTCTGTTCGGAACCATATGGTTTCTATGCACAGAAGGATTAGGATACTGGAATATCGGAACAAATACGGGTCTGATTGTCTCAGTACTGATATTTCTGGCGGCAAAATATCACTGCCAAATCAGAGAATGGTGCAGCAGACATAAGAGCAGATTTTATAAAGTGATTTGCTCCATCTTATATCTAGTCATTGCTGCTGTCATTTCCCTGGCAGTGATTACAACCGGTCTGATCCTGTCCGTTCATAGCAATGGTCAGAAGGAGAACAGCACGGTAATCATTCTGGGAAGCGGCGTCAATGATGATGGCAGACCATCAGATGTAATGCGTGAGAGACTGGATACTGCACTGGAATATCTGAATGATAACCCTCATTCAGCAATTATCGTTTCAGGAGGGCTGGACGATCAGAGAGGATACACAGAAGCAGAATCCATGAAAGATTACCTGATCGAACATGGAATCAAATCCGACCGAATCTATCTGGAAAACCAATCTCATTCCACCAGAGAAAATATCGAATATTCTGAAACAGTCCTGCAGAATAATCATCTCAGTGCCTCCGTCCTGATTGTCACTTCTGACTTCCATCTGTATCGAGCAGGATACCTTGCCCGGCATTACCATCTGGACTACGAATTGCTTGGTTCCCCGACTCCGTGGTATGTTCTGCCTTCTTACTGGATTCGTGAAATGTATGGAATTCTCCATGAATGGATTGCAGACTAATTCCCTAACGTCAAGATGTGGCATCTCCGAGGGCAGAACAGGGAAAATCTGATCAGAAAAATTGTGATGCTGAAATGAACGATGAACGAAAATGAGATTGGTAATGATGTGTAAAATAAAAATTCGATTCCGGAAAACGGACGTTTCAGCATTGCATGCCAGAAAATGGCTTATTTATGCAGGTTTCAGAAGGTCCTGAAAACGCTGATTCCGGAAGTTGATGAAAGCTTCTGTTTCCGGTATAATCACATTGGTACAGCAGACATGGTATACAACCTGGTCAGGTCCGGAAGGAAGCAGCCATACCTACTTATGTCTGCGTGTACCACTTTTTATTTCTATGAAAGAGAAGACTGCAGAAGATTTCATGAGACTTGCACTCCGTGAAGCGGAAAAGGCGAGAGTGATTGATGAAGTTCCGGTCGGGGCAGTGATCGTCCGTGATGGGAAAGTCATTTCGCGTGCACATAATCTCAGAGAGAAAAATCAGAAGGCAGATGCGCATGCAGAAATGCTTGCAATCCGGAAAGCTTCGTCAAAACTCGGGACATGGTGCCTGGATGACTGCGATCTTTATGTGACCCTGGAACCATGCATGATGTGCACCGGGGTAATAGGTCTTTCAAGGATCCATGCATTATATTATGGAACTAGTGATCCGAAAGGAGGAACGGTAGATTCTCTGATCCAGATCAAGACGATCCGCCATATCGGAACATATCCGAAGGAGATCCATTCCGGTATTCTGCAGCCAGAGTGCTCTGCGATTCTCTCTGACTTCTTCCGGGAAAAGAGAAAGAAGAAAAAAAGAGACAGAAATGAGTTCAGAAAGGCTCAATAACTGTATATCCCGTGCCGTTTATGTGTACGGGATTTTGTTATAATTAAAGTAGTTTGTGAGGAATTCCATGAGTCGTTTGGCACTGTATCAGAAATATCGTTCTCAGACATTTGATGAAGTCGTCGGCCAGGAATATGTCGTTCGCTCCATCAAAAATGCACTGAAGGAAAATAAAGTAGGTCATGCATATCTGTTCTGCGGTCCTCGCGGAACCGGAAAGACCACGATGGCTCGTCTGCTTGCCAGGGCAGTGAATTGCGAGAATCCGGCAGAAGCTCCCTGCGGCCATTGTGCAAACTGCAGAGCGGCAATTGAGGGAACGCACCCTGATATTATTGAAATCAATGCGGCAAATGAAACGCATGTCGAAGATATCAGAGATCTGATTGAACGGTCCCGTCTTGCACCGATGATGGGTAAGCATAAAGTCTATATCATCGACGAGGTTCATCAGCTGAGTACGAGTGCTGCATCCGCACTGCTGAAAACTCTGGAAGAACCACCGGAACATGTGATCTTCATTCTGGCAACAACAGATCCTCAGAAGCTGATCAATACGATTATTTCAAGATGCCAGAGATTTGATTTCTCGAAGGTGGATACGACGCTGATCAAAGATCATCTGCTTTTGATTGCATCAAAGGAGAATTTCCATCTTGATCAGAATGCGGCAGAGAAGATTGCAGAACTGTCGGATGGCGGCATGCGCGATGCCTTGAGTATCCTCGAGCAGGCAGCTTCTTATTCCGCTGATAATATCACGGAAGAATCTATCGATGAGATTTACGGACTTGCATCTGCTGAAGAGAAGATCGGTCTTCTTGATGATATCTTTGCAAAGAATCTGGCTGGAGTCCTGGATCGGATCATCAACTCAGAACAGCATGGAATTGATCTGAAACGTCTGACCGCAGATCTGATCAGTGCCTTGAAAGATGGGGTGATCTGGAATTACACCTCGGATGCTTCGCTGCTTCATGTGCTGACGGAACAGCAGGCTTGTCATGTATCAGAAGGACACTCTTCAAGAGAGCTGCTGGATATGATACGCACGCTGATGGATGCGCAGAACCAGTATCGCAATGCGCAGAGCACCGCTCAGGTATTCGAGATTGCATGCATGGAGCTTATGACGCCTTCTGAAGCGGTGATACGAACTTCTGAACCTGCAGAAGAAAAACCTTATGTACCTGAAAAGAAGAAAGAACCGGAACCGGTGAGCTTCCATGCAAGCATGAAAACGGAACCGGCTGATACGATTCCTTCGATAACTCCTGCGGAAGAGAAACCAGAACCCGTTTTGAAGACGGATTCCGGAAAGAAAATTGAATTGCTGGATCTCGATCACCTGACGGCATTCCTTGTCTCCTGCACAAAGGCAGACAAGAAAGCAGATGATGAGATTCTGAAAAAGCTGACAGGCGGAATTCAGATGAATCGCTATATCGGAGTGCTTCGGCAGTGTGATCTTGGTGCTTCCGGTGCGGATCGCATTCTGTTCATCTGCAGAACTCAGGCGGTGGTCAATCAGATTTCTGAGGCGGATTTCAACCGCGGGTTCTATGAATATCTGAAATCAAATGGAATTGATAAGATGCCGTTTGCAGCATCAGCGGATCTGTATGCGGAAGTGAGAAGTCATTATGCTTCGCTGATGAAGGGCAAAGCCCTTCCGGAAGCGATGGTGGTTCATCGCTATGAAGAACCCGAGAAGAAAGTAGAAAAAGAACTGACTCCGGAAGAGAAGACTCTGAAATTATTCGGAGCAGAGAATGTGGAAATCATAGAAGGAGATAAATGAGTATGGATATGCAGAGACTGATGCAGCAGGCGCAGCAGATGCAGCGAAAGCTTGCAAAGATTGAAGAAGAGCTGGACGCAACAATCTATGAAGGAAAGAACAATGGAGTGGAAGTCAAAGTAAATGGAAAGAATGAAGTGACTGAAGTCTCCATTGATGAAGATCTTCTGGATAAGGAGAACAAGGATATGCTGCAGGATATGGTCATGCTTGCAGTCAATGATGCGCAGGCAAAAGCAAAAGCTGATCGGGAAGCGAAGATGGGCTCTGTGACACAGGGCGTCCGCATGCCGGGGATGTAAAGAATGTATCCGGCTAGTCTGGAAAAACTGATCGAATGTTTCCGGAAACTTCCAGGAGTCGGTGCTAAGACTGCGGAGCGTTATGCACTTCTGATCAGTGAGATGGAAGAGTCACAGGTCAGGGAATTTGCAGAAGCACTGATTGATGTGAAGGAAAAGCTGCATCATTGCAGCATCTGCGGAAATCTTTCTGAAGGAGAAGAGTGTTCGATCTGCAGTGATCCGGATCGGAATCATAAGCAGATCTTCGTAGTTCAGTCTCCGAAGGATGTGATTGCCATGGAGAATACGGGAGAATATCACGGAGTCTATCATGTGCTGAATGGACTGATTTCTTCCACCAAGGGAATCATGCCGGAGGATCTGAATCTTGATTTGCTTGTGGAGCGCGCCATGCATGCAGAGGAAGTAATCATCGCTACCAATGCAACGATGGATGGAGAAACAACGGCAATGTATCTGGATCGTCTGCTGAAGCAGAAGTGTCCGGGTTTATTGGTAACCAGAATTGCCCATGGCTTGCCGGCTGGGGGAATGCTTGATTACGCAGATGAGATGACGCTGAGCCATGCGCTGTCTGATCGCAGAAAAATGTAAGGAAGGAAAGGGAGCTGGAATTATGAACAATGATCTGACAATTGCACAGGCAGCAAAACTGGAAGACATCTTCACGATTGCAGATCGTGCAGGGATCGACCGGAAGTATCTGGAACCTTATGGAAATGATAAAGCTAAGGTCTCTCTGAAGATTCATGATGAAATCGGCTCCCGTCCTGATGGAAAGCTGGTCCTCGTCACAGCGATCACGCCGACGAAAGCCGGAGAAGGAAAATCAACCACGACGATCGGTCTGGCAGATGGTCTTTCAAAGATCGGAAAGAAAGCAATGGCATGTCTGCGTGAACCGTCTCTTGGTCCGGTATTCGGTCTCAAGGGCGGTGCTGCCGGAGGCGGCTATGCGCAGGTTGTTCCGATGGAAGAGATCAACCTTCACTTCACCGGGGACATGCATGCAATCACGACGTGCAATAACCTGATTGCTGCCGTTCTCGATAACAGCATTTATCAGGGAAATGAACTGAATATCGATCCGGAGCAGGTTGTCTGGAAGAGATGCATGGATATGAACGACCGCACGCTCCGCGATATCACGATTGCGCAGAACAAGAAGACCAACGGAGTCGAGCGCAAGGATCATTTCGTGATCACAGTTGCGTCAGAAGTCATGGCAGTTCTATGCCTGTCTGAGAATCTGAAGGATTTCCAGAACCGGATTGGTGAGTGTATCGTAGCATATACGTATGATCATAAGCCGGTGACGGTAAAAGATCTGAAGGTTGATGGTGCTGCAGCAGTGGTCATGAAAGAAGCAATCAAGCCGAATCTGGTACAGACGCTGGAACATACACCGGTTCTGATCCATGGCGGTCCGTTTGCCAATATCGCTCATGGCTGCAATTCCATCATCGCAACCAAGACAGCTCTGAAGCTTGCAGACTATGTTGTGACAGAGGCAGGCTTCGGTGCGGATCTCGGAGCTGAGAAGTTCTTCGATATCAAGTGCCGCACTGCCGGTCTCAAGCCGGATGCGGTTGTGATCGTTGCGACGGTAAGAGCTCTGAAGATGCATGGCGGAGTTGCGCAGGAAGATCTGGAAAAGGAAAATGTGGAAGCCATGCTTGCAGGTGCTTCGAATCTCGAAAAGCATATCGACAGCATCAGCCAGTATCATGTTCCGTATATTGTCGCGATCAACAAGTTCGCGAAAGATACTCCGGCAGAAGTGGAAGCACTTCTGAACTGGTGCAGAGAAAAGGGATACCCTGTTGAAGAGTCTGATGGCTGGGCAAAGGGCGGCGAAGGAACGAAAGAGCTTGCTTCGCATGTCGTGAAGCTCTGCGACGAACCGAATGCATTTGCGCCCCTGTATGATGTGAATGATTCCATCGAAAACAAGATCTCTCTGATTGCACAGAAGATCTACGGTGCAGATGGAGCTGAGTTCTCTCCGGAGGCAGAAGAGAAGATTGCATTCTACAAGGAACAGGGATGGGATCATCTTCCAATCTGCATGGCCAAGACGCAGTCTTCGCTGAGTGATAATCCGGATCTCAAGGGCAGACCGACAGGTTTTGTCATCCATGTCAGAGATCTTTCTATTTCAAAAGGTGCTGGGTTCATCGTTGCGTATACGGGCTCTATTCTGACGATGCCGGGACTGCCGAAAGATCCGGCAGCGCTGCATATGGGAATTGACGAGAACGGAAACAGCTACGGAATCTTCTGAGAATCAGGGGTAGGAAATGAGTTCCATTGCGTATGCGACTGATCAGAAAATGATTGAATATCACCGTCTTTGCGGAAGCCGCAATATCAATTTCTGGCGGCTTTCTGCACGGACCGGGTTTTCAGATTTTCATAAGGGAGATCTGCTGTTTTTCTATGCCCGCGGATTGCGGGGAAAGAAGAAGGGTCTGGTCGGGTATGCGCATTTCGACAGCATGCATACGCTGAATCTGAAGCAGATGTGGAACCGCTACGGAACGCTGAACGGATATGACAATCTGCAGGATATGCAGAGGACAATCGAGAAGGCGTCGAGAGATCATAAAGTTCCGGAGAAGATGACGGGCCTGTATCTGACGGATGTCGTGTTCTTTCTGGAACCGGTATATCCGAAGGATATCGGGATCACGATCAATGACAAGCTGGAAAGCTTCACCTATCTGGATCAGGATGATCCATCGGTTACCGTCCGGATTCTGCAGGAAGCTGAGAAGATCGGAATTGATGTATGGTCCAGTTCGCAGAGCCGGGAGCGGGAGACGATTTTCCGCAAGGATGAACTGCGTCAGCAGATGGCATTCATCCATTCCGAGATTCTGGATCCTTCGCTGACCAGATCAGAAGAATCAAAAGCCAGGAGTCTTGCAAAGAGATGTCTGGAAGAGCAGAAAGACTTTGAGCTGATCCGGGGAAGCCATACGGATCTGATCCGCATTGATGAGAAGAAGATGATCGTTGCGCTGCCGTTTGTTTCGCAGGCAAAAGATCATTCTGAGCGGCTGCTCGAATTCCTGGGAAGAGTGACGTATTATAGACTGCGGATCTCAGCAGAGAAGCTGAGGATACCGAAGACGGAATTCCGGATCCTGGAAGAAGAGGCACATCCGGAACTGGAGTCTTTCCTGGAAGAGCTGAACCATGAAGAATGATTATCAGGTAATTGTGATCGGCGGGGGCCATGCGGGAATTGAAGCAGCTCTTGCCTGTGCGCGTCTGGGGCATCGGACCCTGATGCTGACACTGAGTATTGAGAATATCGGCAAGATGCCATGCAACCCTTCGGTAGGAGGTCCTGCCAAGGGCATTGTCGTGCGCGAGATTGATGCGCTGGGCGGACAGATGCCGATTACGGCAGACCGTACTGCCTTGCAGTTCAAGATGCTGAACAGTGCGAAGGGCCCTGGGGTCAGGGCATTGCGGGTGCAGTCAGACAAGCTTGCTTATAAAGCGATGATGCAGGAGGTATGCCTGCATCAGCAGAATCTGACCGTCATGGCAGGAATGGCCGTGCGGCTGAATGTGCAGGACAGCAAGGTCACGGGAGTTACGCTGAAAGACGGAAGTATCATCACTTCCGATATCGTGATTCTGACAACCGGCACCTATATGGCTGGTCTGAACATGATCAGTGCTGAAGTGACGCCGGGCGGACCGGATCGTGAAGAGACGACGAATGAGCTTTCGCAGTCTCTGCGGGACGCAGGGCTGCGCACGTTCCGTCTGAAGACCGGAACTCCGCCGAGAGTGCTGACTGCTTCGATTGATTTTTCAAAGACGAAACTGGAGCCGGGAACAGATGCGTTCCTGGCGTTCAGCGAGACGACGGAGCACATCCGCCCGTTCAGTGAGCAGGTGCCTTGCTACATGACCTGGACGACTCCGGAAACTCATGAGATCATCCTTTCAAATCTGAACAAGTCTTCGATGTATTCCGGTGTCGTGAAAGGTGTAGGCCCGAGATACTGTCCGTCCATTGAAGACAAGCTGGTGCGCTTCAAGGATAAGCCGAGGCATCTCTTGTTCCTGGAGCCGGAGAGTCTTTCTCTGGATACGACGTATGTGCAGGGATTTTCCACTTCTCTGCCGAGAGACGTACAGGAGCGCATGACGCATACGCTGCCTGGCTTTGAGTATTGCATCATCAAGAAATATGCATATGCAATTGAATATGATGCGGTGGATCCCATTCAGATGAAGCCGTCGTTTGAGAATAAGTACATTGAGAATCTGTTTACAGCCGGTCAGGTGAATGGAACTTCTGGTTATGAAGAAGCAGCCGGTCAGGGTATTCTTGCCGGCATCAATGCGGCGAGAAAGCTGGAAGGAAAAGAGCCGCTGATTCTCGGCAGACAGGAAGCTTATATTGGTGTCCTGGCAGATGATCTGACGACCAAGGGAACGCTGGAGCCTTATCGTCTGCTGACCTCCAGAGCAGAGTTCCGGCTTCTGTTACGGCATGACAATGCAGAGCAGCGTCTGATTGAGAAGGGCTATGAAACCGGTCTGATCAGTGAGGAACGGCATGATAAGTATCTGGAAAAGCAGGCAAAGCTGAAGGAACTGAAAGATCATCTCTCGAATCTGACAGTAGAACTGGATGATCCGAAGGTCATGGCATATCTGAAAGAAAAAGGATATGAACCGGAAGGCCATATCGGCGAAAATGCTGAGAAGCTCGTGAAGCGGCCTGGCGTGACCAGCAGGGAGCTGCTGGAATGCCTTGGCGAAAATCCGGATCCGCGGACTGCTGAGAAAGCAGATATCGAGATCAAGTATGAGGGCTATATTGCCAAAGCAGAGCGGGAAGCGAAGAAGCTTGCAGCGATGGATTCGCAGAAGCTCGGCGTGAATTTCCGCTATGAAGAAGTTGATAATCTTTCCATCGAGGGAAGACAGAAACTGATGAAGTACAAGCCGGAGACGATGGGCCAGGCATCCCGGATCAGCGGGGTGAATCCGGCTGACCTTGCAGTACTGGCAATTGCGATCCGGCAGGGGAAAGGAGTTGCGAAATCATGAGATATCAGGATGTTGTTTCTTCTGTGTGCATCTATGGTCTGGAAGAGTCTGTGAAGGGATTTGAAGGAGAATCCGATCTTCCGGAGAAGTGTGATGAGGTTGCTGAACGGAATCTCCGTCTGGCGGATGTGAAGGCAGGCAGAGACAGTTTTCTGAATGGCGTGATTGTTCAGTTTGATCTGACCTTGACGAATAAGGCATGGAAAGATGCGGAGCGGTACCATTTTCTGACGTTTGTCAGCAGCCAGTCTTCGCTGCATCGGATCACGAAATTCGATCTGGATTCTGCTTATATCGAATATGTGGATCCGCGCATCATCGAGATCATGAAGGAAAAGACGAAGGCCTACAATGATCTGCAGGCTGATATTCAGAAGCTGAGTAAAGAAGGCAAGGATGTTTCCACACTCAAGGATCTTGCCAATCAGCATTATCTGGAGATCATGTATTCCAATCCGGATGGATTCAAGATGACAGCTCGCATGACGACCAGCTACCGGCAGCTGAGGACGATCTATGCACAGCGCCGCAATCATCGTCTGCCGGAATGGCGGGCATTCTGCGACTGGATCGAGACATTGCCGAGTGCGGAGCTGATTACTGATGAAGCATAAGGGAACTCTGGGAAAGCTGCTGCTGAGCAGCTTTCTTCTGCTCTCCGGATGCGGATCAGCGGCTGTGGAAGAAACGGCGACGGCTTCGCCTTCTGCTTCTGCAGAAAGCAGGCCGACGCCTGTGCCTGCGGTCAATGCATCCTATGAACCGGTAAATCATTCACCGGAATATGGGGTATGGTGGTCTTATATCGAATACCGCTTGCTCTGTTCTGAGGAAGATGAAACGGCATTCCGGGCTACGGTCGAAGAAGCGGTCCGGAACATGCAGGATCTTGGTATCAATACGATCTATATCCATGCGGTTGCGTTTACAGATGCGCTGTATGATTCAGAGATTTATCCGCGCAGCCGCTATATGCCGGATACGTCATATGATCCGCTGGCGATCTTCCTGGAGTATGTTCATGCGGCCGGGATGCATGCGGAGGCATGGATCAATCCGATGCGTTCCGTGGCAGTCGGCGAAGAAGATCTGCTGACGGGAAATAATCCCATCAGGGGATGGATTGATGAGAATAATGAACGGGTCCGGCCGGTATCTGGCAGATGGTATATGAATCCTGCTTATCCGGAAGTCAGGCAGCTGATTGTCTCCGTGGTGCAGGAGATGCTGTCGAAGTATGAGCTGGATGGCATCCACATGGATGATTATTTCTATCCATCCGGAACCGAGAAGAAGTTCGATGCCTATGTTTATTCGACGGCACAGAAAGAAAATCCGGATCTGACCCTGGAAGCATTCCGGGTGGCAAATGTGGATCAGCTGGTCAAGGAGATTCATGATGCGGTGAAGGCAGTGAATCCTTCGATTCGCTTCGGAATTTCTCCGGCAGGAAATAATGATAATAATCATTCTCTTTACTATGCTTATCCGGAAGACTGGGTAGCCCAGGGAACTGTGGATTATCTGATTCCTCAGATCTACTGGGGATTCCTGCATCCGGTAAAGCCTTATGAGTCCACACTTCAGGAATGGCTGAAGATCACCGAAGGCAGCGATGTGCTCCTGATGCCGGGGCTTGCGGCTTACAGCATCGGCGAGACGTATGATCTCGGCAGTAAGAAGGCAAACCGGGAGTGGGTCACGAATGATGACATGCTGGAACGTCAGACGGCAATGGCACTCGATACCTATGGCAGCAGCGGCGTGGTGTATTACAGCTATTCTTCGCTGTGGGCGCCGACGGAAGATACCAAGAAAATTGTGGAAAACGAAATTGTCCACATAAATAATTACATTTCGTCCCGCTGATGTCTTTCACCCGGGAAATAATCGTTGTAGAATGTCTGTACTGTGAGGTGAATTCATGACTCTGGAAGAATTGCGTCAGAAGGCGGGAGAGCTCGGGATCTCTCTTACGGATGAGATGCTCAGTCAGCTCAGTCAGGATGCAGTTCTTCTGAGGGAATGGAATGAAAAAATGAATCTGACTGCCATCACGGAGCCGGAAGAGGTATATCAGAAGCATTTTCTGGACAGCTTGATTCCGTTAGGCGAGGCAGAGATTCATGGCACGGTATGCGATGTGGGGAGCGGGGCCGGATTTCCCGGGATCATCTGGGCGATTGCGCGTCCGGACCTGAAGCTGGTTCTGCTGGAACCAACCGGGAAGCGGGTAGCGTTTCTGAATGAAGTCATTTCCCAGCTGAAGCTGCAGAATGTCATTGCGGTCAATGAGCGGGCAGAAGATTATGCAAAACAGCATCGGGAGTCCTTCGATGCGGTTACGGCAAGAGCGGTTGCGCCGCTGCCTGTATTAGCGGAATTATGCATTCCGCTTCTGAAGAAGAATGGTCTCTTCATTGCGATGAAAGGAAGCCGGGGCAGAGAAGAAGCAGAAGAAGCGAGACATGCGGTTTCCGTGCTTGGTGCAGAGAATGAGAAGATGGTCGATACTTCTCTGGAAACAGGAGATCTGCGCACGAATCTGATTTACCGGAAAGTGAAGAGCACCCCGGCAGAGTATCCGCGGCCTTATGCCCGGATTCATAAGAAACCGCTTTGATGGAGAGCAGTTATGGCAAGAAAGAATCTGTTTGACTTTTTTGATAAGAGCCGGACTGGTCAGGTTGTCAGTCTGCCAGTCAGTGACATTCATCCATCCCGCTATCAGCCGAGAGTCCGTTTTGATGAAGAAGCGATCGAGGAGCTCAGTGCTTCGATTCAGCAGAATGGTCTGATCACGCCGATCACGGTGAGACAGACAGAAGATGGCTATGAAATCATTGCGGGAGAACGGAGATGGCGGGCATGTCAGCTTGCTGGCATGAACGAGATTCCGTGCTATATCCTGTCGCCGGATGAAAACCAGGCCGCCGAGATGGCTTTGGTGGAGAATATCCAGAGAGAAGATCTGACAGCAGTGGAAGAAGCTAAGGCTTATGTGCAGATTATGCGGCAGGCAGGTTTTACACAGGAGCAGGTTGCCGAGCGGGTCGGGAAATCTCAGTCTGCTGTGGCCAACAAGATCCGTCTTCTGAATCTTCCGCAGGAAGTGCAGGATGCGGTGGCTGACCGCAAGCTTTCAGAGCGTCATGCCAGGGCATTGCTTGCTCTGCCGGCAGAGAAGCAGACGAATGCATATCACTATATAGAAGAACATGGTCTCAATGTCAGGCAGACAGAGGCTTATGTGGAAAAGGTGGCAGGTCCTTCCAGAACGCACAGGCGTCAGAAGACCAGAGGATTTACGAGAAATATTCAGATCGGGGTCAACTCGGTGAACAAGTGCGTGAGCATGATTAAGAAAATGGGAATCGATGTCGTTACGGAGACGGAAGAAACCAGTACGGACGTCCGCATCATCGTGCGGTTCCCCAGGTAATGAATAAGGGGAAAGTGTTATGGGAAAGATTATTGCGGTTGCCAACCAGAAAGGCGGTGTTGGCAAGACCACTACCAGCATCAACGTCAGTGCCGGGATGTCCTATGTGAATAAGAAAGTTCTTCTGGTGGATTTTGACCCGCAGGGCAATGCGAGCAATGGCATCGGTGCAGCCAGAGTCGGGTTTGATCGGAACCATTCCGTGTATCAGGTTCTGATGGGCGATGATTTGGTAAGCAGCGCAGTCGTTCATCTGGATATGCCGCCGCTCGATCTGCTGCCGGCGACGATTGATCTGTCCGGGGCAGATGTGGAAATGGCGAGTTCTGAGTATACGGTAGGCAGAGAGAATCTTCTGAAGAAGAAGCTGGATCAGGTGAAGGATCAGTATGATTACATCATCATTGACTGCCCGCCGAGTCTGGGCCTTCTGAATACGAATGCTCTGACGGCAGCCGATTCGGTTATGATTCCGGTGCAGTGCGAATACTTTGCGCTGGAAGGACTGACGCAGCTATTGAGCACGATCCGGCTGGTGCAGAAGCTCTGGAATCCGCATCTCTCGATTGAGGGAGTGCTGCTGACGATGTTTGATGTCCGCACGAAGCTGAGCGTGGAAGTGCAGCAGGAAGTGCGGAAGTATTTCAAGGAAAAAGTATACCGGACGTATATTCCGCGCAATGTCAGACTGAGCGAAGCTCCTTCCAGAGGCCAGAGTATCTTTGAGTATGATACGCGCTCAGAGGGTGCGAAGGCATATATCAGCCTGGTTCAGGAAGTGATTGCGCAGAATGAGAAGGGAGGACACTGATGGCGAAAGACAGGAAGAAGGAGCCTGCTCTCGGAAGAGGTCTGGACTCCATATTCGGTCATGATGTGGAAAAGTTCCTGGATGATATCCAGAACAATGCGACAGAAGCTCCAGGCAGAAAAGAAGTAGAAATTCCAGTCGGAGAGATTCGTCCGAATCCGTATCAGCCTCGGAAGGAATTTGATGAGAAAGCGCTGAATGAACTGGCAGATTCCATCAGGCTCCATGGGATCTTCTCACCGTTGCTGGTGCGCAAGAGCGTGCAGGGCTATGAACTCATTGCCGGAGAACGAAGACTTCGAGCAGCGAAGATTGCGGGCTTGGAAACAGTGCCTGCGATCTCGGTAGACTTCACAGAAGATCAGATGATGGAAATTTCCCTGCTGGAGAATATCCAGAGAGAAAATCTGAATCCGATGGAAGAAGCAGCGGCATTTGATTCTCTGATCCGCAGGCTTGGCTATACACAGGAAAAGCTTGCCGAACGGGTCGGCAAGTCGAGAGAATACTGTGCCAATATGCTGAGACTTCTGAAATTGCCGCAGCCAGTGCAGGAGATGGTGACTGCCCGCAAGCTGACGATGGGGCATGTCAGACCGTTATTGAGTCTTGGCTCGGAAGATCAGATGTATGAGGCTGCTCAGGTCATTCTGAACAAGAAGATGAGTGTCCGGGAAGCAGAAGCTTATGTCAAGCAGCTGCAGGGCGATCAGGCTAAGATACATAAGAAGAAGGAACCGGAAAAGGATCCGATGATCCTGGATCTGGAAAGCCGCATGAGCAGCAGGCTTGGCACAAAGGTTACAGTCAGCGGGAAGAATCTGAGCATCCATTTCACGGATACCGATGATCTGAACCGGATCCTGGAACAGCTTGGAATGCTGGAAGAATCGAGGCAGGAGTAGTTCCTGTCTTTTCTTATGACTTCTGCTGAATACGTTCCGGGAAAAGTGCTATAACGGCATTGACAGGAGGTAGAAGTTCATATGAATGAAAAACAGCTGAATCGTATGCACAGCGGGCTTGGATTTGTTGCCGCACTGGATCAGTCCGGAGGTTCTACGCCGAAGGCACTGAAGGCCTATGGCCTGAAGGGAGACGAATGGCATAATGACGAGGAGATGTTTGATCTGGTTCATCAGATGAGAACCAGAATCATCACCAGTCCTGCGTTTACCAGCGAGCATATCCTTGCTGCAATCCTGTTTGAGAATACCATGGATCGCAAGGTGGAAGGCAGGTATACTGGCGACTATCTCTGGGAAGAAAAGGGAATTGTCCCGATCCTGAAGATCGATAAGGGACTTGCCGAAGAAGCAGATCATGTGAAGATGATGAAGCCGATTCCGGGACTGGACGAGACGCTGGAGCGTGCCCACAGAGAGCGTCATATTTTCGGCACGAAAGAGCGTTCCGTGATCTATGACTATGATGAAGCAGGAATCCGGAAGATCGTGGATCAGCAGTTTGAGATTGCAGGGAAAGTAAGCAGTCATGATATGGTTCCGTTCATCGAGCCGGAAGTGGATATCCATAATCCGCATAAGGAAGAGTCAGAGAAGCTCTTGAAGCAGTGCTTCTTCGAGCATCTCAGCAAGCTGCCGGATTCTGCAAAGGTGATCTTCAAGCTCACGATTCCGACAGTCCCGGATTTCTATCAGGATCTGATGAAAGAGAAACATGTGGTCAGAGTCGTCGCCTTGTCCGGCGGCTATACCCAGGACCATGCATGCGAGCTGCTTGCCGAGAATCACGGCATGATCGCTTCGTTCTCAAGAGCGCTTGCTCAGGATCTGCGTCTGCAGCAGACCGATGAAGAATTCAATGAGACACTGAATTCTGCCATTGAGAAGATCTACCAGGCATCAATTGCCTGAATCTGATATGGAAACTGCAGGGAGAGCTGGTCAGCCAGCTCTTTTTTCTGGTCCGGCACAATGATGTTTCTGATAAGATGAAGCTATGCTGAAAGGAATCGGGACAGACCTGGTATATATTCCGAGAATCCAGAAGATTCTGGATCAGGGAGGAGAAGCAGATCCTTTCTTCCTGCGTACTTTCACAGAACATGAACGCATGGAGGCTTCTTCGCGGGCAAAGAAAGCAGAGTTCTATGCTTCAAGGTTTGCAGTGAAGGAAGCGGTGTTCAAGGTGCTTGCCCCGATTCTGAAGGATCAGTCGCCTGATCTGAGAAAGATCGAATCCCTCCATCATGAAGATGGTTCTCCGTATGTAAATACGGAAGGGTATCTGAGACCATACCTGGAACAGGCAGGAATCAGAATGATTCTGATCTCAGTATCCGCAGATCATGAATATGCGTCAGCGATTGCGGCGGGTGAAAGCGTACACTGATGCAATCCCGGAAACAAGGTGACATAATGGGATTTATGTTGATTGATGAATTCCGGATGGCCGGCTAAACTCAGATTATTCACAGATGTGAGCAATCACACTTGTGAAAAAGAATGAAAGTTTGAAATTTCAGATTGTGTAAACGCTTTATGGCGGGTAAAATGAATTCTGGTTATGAATGACCGCAGCTGGAAACTATGCTGGATTCTGACAGGGATCGGGATTCTGACAGGACTCCTGGATCGAGCATATGCGCTCGGATTTCTTCTGGGAGAAGCAGTCTCCATCCTGCTTTATCGGCATAATGAGTCTTTCTGGACAGAAATTCTGCATCAGGGAAAGACCGGAAGATGGACGGGCATGGGAACGTTTGCGATTCACTATGCAATCATGGCTGCGGTGCTGATACTCTGTGCAAAGCTGCCTGGCATCTTCAATATCTTCGCATGTGCTTTGGGATTGCTGATCATCAAGTTCAGCATTCTGCTGGATGCAGCAATAGGCAGAAAGAAGGAGCAGTAGAAAAATGGAACTGACAGTGCAGACAGATGTATATGTCATTATTCTTGAGACCATTCTTCTTGGAATTGCATTTGTTGTGATCGGGAAGAAGATTGATAAGCTGGATCCGATGCAGAAACCGAAAGGGTTTCTGGGAGCAGTGATCCTTGGCTGCAATTCCGTGTTCCATTCGGTCGAACAGAATGTCGGCACAAAGACTTCAAAGAAACTGACTCCGTATATTCTTGTATTGTGGATTTATATCTTCTTCTCCAATATTATTTCCCTCTTCGGACTGGAGTCGCCGACTGCGAATCTGAGTGTCACGCTGCTGCTGGCATTTATCACCTGGGTGCTGATCCAGATCACGGAATTCAGGTATGGCGGCGTGAAGGCTTATTTCCATTCGTTCATTGAGCCTCTGCCGGTGATGCTGCCGATGAATATTATCGGCAAGTTCTCGACGATGATTTCGATGTCGCTGCGTCTGTTCGGCAATATCACGTGCGGCGGCATCATGATGCAGCTGATATATCTGGGTGCGCAGCTGCTCAGCAATAAGATTGCTTCGTGGTTCGGCGCAGCCGGTTCGGTGTTCAACTTCATGGCACCGGTGCTGACCCCGCTGCTGCATGCATATTTTGATCTGTTCTCTGGTTTCATTCAGACACTGGTATTTGTTACGCTTACGATGGTGCTGATCGGCAATGATATGCCGGATGAAGCAAAAACAATCGATAGATAAAACTGAAGGAGGAAAAATCTATGGATGGAAAGACAGTAGGAGATGGACTTGTTGCAATCGGTGCAGGAATCGCCGTTCTGACAGGTTTCATGACCGGCCGAGGCGAAGGTGAGGTTGCAGCGCATGCCTGCGATGCAATCGGAAAGAATCCGGAAGCGGAGTCCAAGATCCGTTCGACGATGATTCTCGGTATTGCTCTTTCTGAGACTTGTGCAATTTACGGACTGCTGGTCGCTATTCTTCTGATCTTCGTCTACTGATCGGAGTGAGTGACCGATGCTAAATGTAGACATTATCGGCAAGCTCGTGCCGAATGTCCTGACGTTGATCGTACAGTTATGCAGCACTCTGGTCCTGTTTCTGCTCGCAAAGAAATTTTTATGGAAGTCGGTATCTGGTTTTCTGGACAAGCGCCAGGAGAAGATGCAGGCAGATCTGACTGCATCTGAGACTGCGCGCAGGGAAGCGCAGAGCGACCGCGAAGCTGCGGCAAAGCAGCTCAGCGATGCTTCCGGAAAAGCGGAGGAGATCGTCAATGCGGCAGTAAAAGAAGCGCAGAGTGAGAAAGATCAGATTCTTGCTCAGGCTGCTAAGGAAGCTGATCAGGAGAAGCAGAAGGCTCATGAGCAGATTGAGCTGGAACGCTCCCGGATGTATGCAGGCATGCGCAGGGAAATGGTAGATGTGGCCATGGCTGCTGCCAGCAAGCTGATCGGTGAGAAGAGCGGTGCGGATCTGGATCGTCAGGCAATTGATGAATTTGTAAAGGAAGCTTCCGGCCATGACGAGTGAACTTGCGAATCGCTATGCCCAGGGGCTGTTCAGCCTGGCAGAGGATGAAGGAACTGTAGAGGAAAAGAAGGAAGCGTGCGAAGCGCTTCTGGAGGTTCTGGATCAGTGTCCGGATTTTCTTATGTTCCTGCAGGCGGTCCGCGTGACGGAAGAAGAGAAGAAGGCGATGATCTGCAAGGTGTTTTCGGGTCGTCTGGATCAGGATATGGTGCATTTCCTGGAGCTTCTCGTAGACCGGGGAAGAACGTATTATCTCCGGGAGATGCTGCAGGCTTATATCGTGCTTGCCAACGAAAAGCTCGGCATTGAGACCGCAGAGGTTTCTTCTGCAAGAAAGCTGAGCAAAGAAGATCTTGAGCGCATCCGAAAAGCTCTGGAGACGAAGACCGGAAAGCAGGTTGTGCTGAAGAATCAGGTGGATCCGAAGCTGATTGCTGGAATTAAAGTCCGGATCGGGAATCAGGTTACGGACGCAACTATGAAGACAAGAATTGAAGGACTCAGAGAGTCGTTGCTGAAAGGAGGACTGGCATGAAGCAGATCAGACCGGAAGAGATCAGCTCCCTGATCAAACAGCAGATCAGGGATTATGATGAAAAGCTTCATTCGGATGATGTAGGCTACGTCATCAGTGTCGGTGACGGAATTGCCATGGTCCAGGGCATTGATCAGGCAATGTCCTCAGAACTTCTGGAGTTCCCGCATGGCGTCATGGGTATGGTCATGAACCTCGAAGAAGATCATATCGGTGCCGTACTGCTTGGCAGTGATGTAGGAATCCGTGAAGGTGATGAAGTGAGACGTACCGGCCGCATTGTTGAGGTGCCGGTCGGAGATGCGATGCTGGGCCGGGTGGTGAATGCCCTCGGACAGCCGATTGATGATAAGGGAGAAATCCATACGGAGAAGACTCGCCCGATTGAGCGGGTTGCTCCGGGAGTCATGACAAGACGTTCGGTTTATCAGCCGCTGATGACTGGCCTTAAGGTCATTGACTCGATGATTCCGATCGGCAAAGGTCAGCGTGAGCTGATCATCGGAGATCGGGAAACCGGCAAGACGGCAATTGCGATTGATACGATCATCAATCAGAAGGGCAAGAATGTCTACTGCATTTATGTTGCCATCGGTCAGAAGGAATCCACGGTTGCACGTCTGGTGCAGAAGCTGAAGGAAAATGATGCGATGAGCTATACGGTGGTCGTGGATGCGAGTGCGTCTGAGACCGCGCCGCTGCAGTATATTGCGCCTTATGCAGGCTGTGCGATCGGCGAAGAGTGGATGGAGCAGGGCAAGGATGTTCTGATTGTCTATGATGATCTGTCCAAGCATGCAGTTGCTTATCGTACGATGTCGCTGCTGCTCCGCAGGCCTCCGGGACGTGAAGCATATCCTGGTGACGTATTCTATCTGCATTCCAGATTGCTGGAGCGGGCTGCCAAGCTGAATGATGAGCTGGGCGGCGGTTCTCTGACGGCTCTGCCGATCATTGAGACGCAGGCGGGTGATATCTCCGCATATATTCCGACGAATGTCATTTCCATTACCGATGGTCAGATCTTCCTGCAGACGGATCTGTTTGCAAGCGGTGTAAGACCGGCAGTAGATTCTGGTCTTTCTGTTTCCCGTGTCGGTTCGAATGCGCAGACGAAGGCGATGAAGAAGGTTTCTTCTTCGCTGAAGCTGGAGCTTGCTCAGTACAATGAAATGCTCAGCTTTGCGCAGTTCGGGTCCGATCTTGATGCAAGCACGAAGAAGATCATCGAGCATGGTGCCAGAATCACGGAGCTCCTGAAGCAGCCGCAGTATCAGCCGATGTCCATGGCGGAGCAGGTGCTTTCCCTGTTTGCAGCGAAGAATGGGTATCTTGATCAGGTAAAGACCGAAGAGGTTTCTTCGTTCGAGCGCAAGATGCATGCGTATTTCAAGGCAAATCATCCGGAAATCATCGATGAGATCGAGAAGACTGGTCAGCTCAGTGATGAATTGAGTGCAAAGATCTCAGAGGGAATGAAGGAAATCACGGAACAGTTCAATCTTGCCAGAGGAGTGAACTGATATGGCTACCTCGAAGCAGGCGCTGCGTTCCCGCATCAAGTCTGTCAACAGCACGCGCAAGATCACGAAGGCAATGGAGATGATTGCCAATGCCAAACTGTTCAAGCAGCGCAATGCGATGGAAGCGAATCGGGAATATTCAGAGAGGCTTCAGGAAACCGTGAATGAGATTGTCGCAAGGAACCCGGATGTGGATGAAGTATTCATCACCCGGCGTTCAGAGAATCCGAAGAAGTTCACGATCGTATTCTGTTCTGATCTGGGGCTTTGCGGGGGCTATAACTCTGCAGTGCTGAAGATGGCAAGAGAGACGCTGAAGCCGGATGATCCGATGATTCTGATCGGAACATCGCTTTATCGGCAGTTTCAGGAACAGGGGTTCCATCTGCTGAATGAGGAACCAATCAGTTCTGATCGCCTGGATTTTGCAAAGCTCAAGGAACAGGTGAAGATCGGCGTGCAGATGTATCTGAACGAAGAAGTCGGCACAGTTCAGGTGCTGTATACGAAGTTCATCAATACGATGAAGTTCGAGCCTGCTGAAGATGTGCTGCTTCCGTGCGAAGCGAAGCTTGATGACAAAGAGCCGGCTGGCGAGCATCAGGAGACATTGTTTGAACCGGATCCGATCACGATCCTGGATCAGCTGATTCCGATGATGATCGAAGATGCTGCATATTCGGACTGGATGGAATCCACGACGTCAGAACAGGGCAGCCGCCGGGTAGCGATGAAGAATGCGACAGACAATGCAGATGATCTCAGCGAATCGCTGATGCTGGAATACAACAAGGCAAGACAGGCTGCGATCACGCAGGAAATCACGGAGATTGTCAGTGGTTCCAATGCAGTGTAAGGAGGGAATCGAATGAGTGAAACAGGAAAAATCGTGCAGGTCATCGGACCTGTCGTAGATATCCGCTTCCGGCCGGAGAACTTGCCTTCCATCCGGAATGCAATCAAGATCGAGGCTGGAGACCACGAGATGACCGCCGAGGTTGCACAGCATATCGGAGATGACATCATCCGCTGCATCGCGATGTCTTCGACCGATGGACTCGTCCGCGGCATGACCTGCATTGATACCGGTGCTCCGATTGAAGTTCCGGTCGGCGATGAGGTGCTGGGACGGATGTTCAATGTGCTCGGCGAGCCGATTGACGGACTGGGACCGGTGAATGCGAAGAAGCATATGCCGATTCACCGCGAGGCTCCTGCCTTCGCAGATCAGACCACAGGGTCTGAGATTCTTGAGACCGGCATCAAAGTCATCGACCTGCTCTGCCCGTATTCCAAGGGCGGCAAGATTGGTCTGTTCGGCGGTGCCGGTGTCGGCAAGACTGTCCTGATGCAGGAACTGATTCATAATATTGCCATCGAGCATGGCGGCCGTTCCGTCGTTGCGGGTGTCGGAGAACGTACCCGTGAAGGCAACGACATGTATTATGAAATGAAGAATTCCGGTGTCCTGAAGAATACCGTTCTGACCTATGGCCAGATGAATGAGTCTCCGGGTGCCAGAATGCGGGTCGCGCTTTCGGCACTGACGATGGCAGAATATTTCCGTGATGAAGAACATCAGGATGTGCTGCTGTTCATTGATAACATCTTCCGTTTCACCCAGGCTGGTTCGGAAGTATCCGCACTGCTCGGACGTATGCCGAGTGCAGTCGGCTACCAGCCGACCCTGGCAACGGAAATGGGCCAGCTTCAGGAGCGCATCACGTCGACCAGACAGGGATCCATCACTTCCGTGCAGGCAATTTACGTGCCTGCTGACGACCTGACTGACCCTGCACCGGCGACGACCTTCTCTCATCTCGATGCTCGTCTGGTCCTGGATCGTTCGATTGCCGCATTAGGCATCTATCCGGCAGTTGATCCGCTTGGTTCTTCGTCCCGTATGCTGGATCCGCTTGTCATCGGTGAGGAACATTATCAGGTTGCCCGCCAGGTACAGCAGATTCTGCAGCGCTATAAGGAACTCCAGGATATCATCGCAATTCTCGGTATGGAAGAACTCGGCGAAGATGACCGCAAGGTTGTCAACCGGGCCCGCCGGATCCGCAACTTCCTGTCGCAGCCATTCTCCGTGGCAGAACAGTTCTCCGGTATCCCGGGTGTCTATGTGCCGGTCAAGGATACGGTACGTTCCTTCCGAGAGATTCTGGATGGCAAGTATGACGATCTTCCGGAGCAGGCATTCCTGTCAGTCGGAACGATCGAAGACGTTGTCAAGAAAGCAGAGACTCTGAAATGAGTACGATCCGCTGCCGCATCATGACTCCGAAGGGAGTCTATAAGGAAATGGACGCTTCGATCGTCAACATTGAGACGGAAGCGGGCCAGCAGGGTATCCTGCCGGAACATATGCCGTTAGTCACAATGCTGAAAATCGGCAGAATGACCACGGATGAAGATGGGAAACGCCAGGAATATGCCATTGCGGGTGGTCTGTTCTATTTCCGCGGCAACAAGGCGGAAATACTGACCGACGCAATTGAAGAAAAGAGCGAAATCGATGTAGACCGTGCCAAGGCCGCTAAAGAGAGAGCAGAAAAACGCCTCGCTTCCGCTGATCCGAATATTGATCAGAAGCGAGCGCAGGTTGCTCTCATGAGAGCGATCAACCGGATCTCTGTCGCGGAAAGAAAATGAGTCAGGAAAAGAAAGAACCATTTCTGACTGCCGCTGCTGCAGTGATTCTGATGACCGCAGCGGGGTGGCTTGCCGGAAAGCTGCAGAAGAATTCCGGGAAGAAAGATCAGAAATAATCAGAAATGACCGATGCGGGTAAAAAGCATCGGTTTTTCGTTTCCAAAAGCTCCGACAATTAGCAGATAGAAATGATATCTGCTATTGCTTGTGATAGGAAAAAATGTTCATATGGTCCTTATCACTTTTGCTTAGAATGAACAATAATGCTTTAATTAAGCCGTTATTTCATCATAAAGAAAAATTGTAAAAAATTAGCACTCAACTATTGACACTGCTAACCAAATGACTATAACAATAGGTGTAAGGTGAAAGACCTCGGGAGGTAATGATATGAGATATTTACCAAGAAAAAATGTATTCGATGATTTCTTCGATGACAGCTTCTATGGAAACGGAAATCTGATGAAGACAGATATCCGTGAGAAGGATGGCATTTATTCCCTGGATGTCGAACTGCCGGGGTACAAGAAAGAGGATATCAAGATCTCTCTGTACAATGGCAATCTGACCATCAATGCAGAGCATAACGAGACCAAGGAAGAGAAGGATGCCAAGGGCAATATTCTCCGTCAGGAGCGTTATGCAGGCAGTCAGAGCAGAACTTTCTATGTTGGCGATGGTGTGAGGGAATCCGATATCCACGCTAGCTACAATAACGGTGTGCTGACCGTTACAGTGCCTTCTGCTGAGAAGAAGGAAGAGGAAGAAAAGAAGTATATCAGCATTCAGTAATCAGTGCATTTCATTGATTGATGCAGATTGAAAAAGGAGATGACTCATGATGATGTTTATGCCTGATGTCAGAAATGATTTTGATCTGTTCGATGATGTATTCCGTTCTCCGGTGTTTGATCTGGAGCCGGCAATGAAGACTGATATTTCCGAGAAAGACGGAAAGTACCTGATGAAGACGGATCTTCCTGGATTCAGCAAGGAAGATATCAAGGTTTCTCTGAAGAATGGTACCTTGACCATTCATGCACAGCATGATTCGAACAAGGATACCAAGGATAAGAAGGGCAGGCTGATCCGTCAGGAGCGCTACAGCGGTGCTTATACCAGAAGCTTCTATGTAGGTGGCCAGGTAAAGGATACCGATGTGCATGCGTCCTATAAAGACGGTACGCTGAGCCTTGAGTTCCCGGCTTATGATGAAACGAGAAAGCTAGAGAACAAGGCTGAACCGATCGCAATTGAGTAAGCAATGTCTGCTGCAGAGTGCAGCAGTGAAAGTCCATACGTCCTGAAAGGACCGACTTCTTCCGGAAGATTTCCGGTACCTGCGAAAAACAGGGATATAGATAGAGACAGCATCGTCTGAGATGATCAGACGCATCGTGCAAGCCAGGCAGAAAGTGTCTGGCTTTTTTTATATAATGTGTGTACCGGAGGGTTTATGACCAGACGATATATTCAGTCTTTTATCTCAATGAAATATGCCAGAGTCCTGCCGATGCTGTCGTTTGTGATCTTTGCCTGTGCCTTCATCTATTTCAGAAGGGGAACACAGAACGCGAAGACTGCAGCACTGATTGCAGCATGCATTCTGATTGTCGTGATGTTTTTCTATTACAAGGCGAAGTTCACCGTGAACCGGGAATGGAAGAAGATTCCGGATGCGAAGGAGTTTGATGATTCGATCATGCTCGGCTATGCGTTCCTCCTGGAGCAGCGGATGCTGGTATTCGACCGGAATCATCTTCATCTGTATGTCTATGAGAATCTGAAGAAGGCATCGCTGCAGGAAGAGAATCATGGGAAGCTGATGATGCATGTCACAGACGGGAATGATGATTCTGCGTTTGAACTTTCCACGAAAGAGCAAGCCGGAAGAGTTGCTGCATTTCTGAAGGCCCATCATCCGGATCTGGAACTGGAAGGAGTGAATGCCGCGGGAGAAGGGACTCTCCGCAGCATTGATCCTTACCGGAATGAGAAGTGAAGGCATGCCTATGAATGAGACCATTGCAGCAATTTCCACTGCTCCGGGTACCGGAGCAGTATCCATGATCCGGATCAGCGGACCTGATGCATTTGCGATCGCTTCTTCGTTAAGCGGGCAGGACTTCAGCAATATTCCGGGATATACGATCCGTCATGGCGATGTCAGAGAAAACGGAAAGATCGTGGATGAAGTGCTGTACAGCTTCTATCGGGCGCCGAAGTCTTATACGGGTGAGAATGTCGTCGAGATCAGCTGCCATGGCGGAGTGTATATCACCCGCAAGGTTCTCTCCTTAGTTTTCGGGGCAGGTGCGAAACCTGCACGCAGGGGAGAGTTCACGGAACGGGCTTATCTGAATGGCAAGATGGATCTGAGTGAAGCAGAGGGCATCAATGATCTGATCAATGCCAGGGATTCTGTGAATGCGGTATCGGCTGTGCATTCGATGAAGGGAAGCGTGAAGCGGATTCTTGATCCGCTGGTGGAATCGCTGACACAGATTCTGGCACAGATTGAAGTGAATATTGATTATCCGGAATATGAGGATGTGGAACAGCTGAGAGATGAAGAGATTCTTCCGAAAGCAGAGAAGTGGCTGGAACAGATCAATCAGCTGATTGATACGGCAGAGAAAGCGGTGATGATCCGTTCAGGGATTGATACGGTGATTCTCGGAAGACCGAATGTCGGCAAGTCTTCGCTGCTCAATGCCCTGCTGGAAGAAGATAAGGCAATCGTTACTGAAGTTGCCGGAACGACGAGGGATCTGGTGGAAGGATCGGTCAGAGTAGGCAATGTGACGCTGAATCTGATTGATACAGCGGGCATTCATGAAAGCAGCGACCGGATTGAGCAGATGGGAATCGAGCGTTCGCTGAAGGCACTGAAAGAAGCAGATCTCGTGATCCTGGTTCTCGACAGCAGCCAGGGCATCACGGAGGAAGATCGGAAGCTGATGGAGCTCGTGAAGGATCAGGAATATATTCAGGTTTATAACAAAGCAGATCTGAATCAGATTCCAGGAACAGTTTCCATCTCGGCAAAGAATCATGAGATTCAGCCGCTGATCGAAGAGATCGAGAAGCGGTTTGCGGAAGGAATTGCGGCTGCCGGAAGCGATACGCTGAACAATGAGCGTCAGATCGGTCTGGCCATTCAGGCAGAAGAAGCCATGAGTGCTGCGATCAGCGAACTGAAGGAAGGAGCAGAGCCGGATCTTGTCACGATTGATCTTCAGAAGGCCTGGGAGTCGCTGAAGGAAATCACAGGAGAAGCAGGCAGAGAGAATTTTCTGGATGAGATATTCAGCCGGTTCTGCCTTGGAAAATAGCTATGAGATATGTTGACAGTCATGCTCATATCATGAGTGAGGAATTTCAGGAAGACTTTGATGCCGTGATTTCTCGCATTGAGGAAAAGCATATCGACCGGGTGATGATCATCACGCTGAAGCCGGAGGAGACAGAGAAAGCAATTGCCTTTGCGAAGAAGGATCCTGTCCGCTATCAGGTGGCTGCAGGCATCTTCATGGATGATGTGCTGAATGTGAATGAAGAAGTATGGAACCGGTTTGTTTCCATTGCAGAACAGCCGGAAGTCATTTCGATCGGAGAGATCGGTCTGGATTATCACTGGGAGAAGGACCCCGGAATTCATGAATTGCAGAAGGAATTGTTCATCCGGCAGATTGATTTAGCCAACCATCTGAAGAAACCGATTCTGGTGCACAGCCGGGATGCTATGCAGGATACGTATGATCTCATGAAGGCTCATCGTTCCAGAGGGCTTCTCCATTGTTTCTCGGGAACGAAGGAAATGGCGATTGAGTTCACGAAGCTCGGCTATTATATTGCGCTGGGCGGAGCGCTGACGTTCCATAACAGCAGACATGCCAAGGAAGTATGCAGGGCGGTGGATGCGAAGTATCTGCTGACGGAGACGGATTGTCCGTATATGGCACCGGAGCCGGTCAGAGGGACACGAAATGAGCCATCGAATATTCCGTATATTCTTGCATGCATGGCGGAGCAGCGGGGCGTGGATGAAGAAACGATGAGCGAACAGGTCTTTGCGAATTATGAACGCTTCCTGGGAGGTCAGGATGAAGAAGATTGAACAGGTGATTGTGGTGGAAGGCAGACATGATACGGAGAATCTGAAGAAGTACTATGACTGCGAGACCATCGAGACGCATGGAACCTGCCTGTCGGAATTCACGATCCGTCTGATTCAGAGAGCTCAGAAGGCAAGGGGAGTGATCGTGTTCACGGATCCTGACAGTCCTGGCAACCGGATCCGGCATGCGGTCAATGAGGCAGTGCCGGGCTGTCTGAATGCATATATCGACAAGGAACTGGCTAAGACCGCGCATAAGGTAGGAGTGGAACATGCCGGCCAGCAAGCGCTGGAAGATGCACTCTCTCATCTCGTGAAGGAACGCCCTGATCAGGAAGAGGAGCTCACGATGCAGGATCTGTATGAGCTCGGCCTCTCTGGAAGAGAGAACAGCAGCCAGCTGAGAGAGCAGGTCGGAAGAGCGCTCCATCTGGGCAATGGCAATGCCAGGACGATGTGCTCGCGGCTGAATAGTCTCGGCATCACGAAAGAAAAGCTTCAGGAGGTTCTGAATGGCTGATCGTTATATATCTGCTCCATCCAGGACGAAGGAGATCCTGGAGAACTATCACCTGCGTGCAAAGAAAGGATTCGGCCAGAATTTTCTGGTGGATCCGGTAATCGTGGAACGCTGTGCCATGGTGAGCCATTGCGAAGGGGCAGTGATTGAGATCGGTCCCGGCATTGGTTCATTGACGGAGCAGCTGGCCAGATACAGCAGGCATGTGACGGCGTATGAAGTGGATCCGGATCTGATTCCGGTTCTGGAAGATACTCTGTCTGCGTATGACAATGTCGAGATCATTCTTCAGGATTTTATGACGGCGGATCTGGATGCCAAGGTGGCAGAACTGAAGAAGGAGTATGGCAGTGTCTCCATCTGTGCCAATCTTCCGTACTACATCACGACGCCGGTGCTGTTCAGGATCTTTGCGAACGGACAGATCCCGTATATTACCGTCATGGTGCAGAAAGAGGTCGGAGAACGGTTTGCGGCAAAGCCGAATTCTCCGGAGTATTCGGCGCTGAGTGCAGAGGGGCAGTATCTGTATGAGATCCGCAAGCTGTTCACGGTGCCGGGCAGATCGTTCAATCCTTCTCCGGCGGTGGATTCGGTGATTATCCAGTTTTCCAGAAAAGAGATCCCGGATACGCAGGAAGAACTGAATGCGTATTTCGATCTTCTGAGAGGCTGCTTCAGACAGAGAAGAAAGACCATCAGCAACAATCTGAAGGAATACTTGCAGGATGCCGGAAAGAGTGCAGAGGCATTGAAGAAAGCGGGCATTGATCCTTCAAGAAGAGCACAGTCATTAAGCGGGGAAGAGCTGCGGAGAATTTACGAGGTGCTGAAATGAAAGAACGTTGTTATGCAAAGATCAACCTCTGTCTGGATGTCGTGCGCAGAAGAGAGGATGGATATCATGATCTGAAGATGGTCATGGTACCGATTGACTTCTATGATGTGCTGGAGATGGTTCCGGCCAAGGAGACCACGATTTCCCTGAACCGGTATTATCTGCCGGTGAATGACAAGAATACCGTGATCAAGGCAATCCATGTGATGCAGGAACATTTCGGGATCACGCAGCAGTATGCATGCGTGCTTCAGAAGCACATTCCGACCCAGGCCGGGCTTGCCGGGGGCAGTGCGGATGCGGCTGCGGCAATCCGCATGATTGCACGCATGGAACATCTCTCGACGACCCGTGAAGAACTGATTGAATGTGCAAGAGAAGTCGGAGCGGATGTCCCGTTCTGCCTGATCTCGAAGCCGGCTCTGGTCGAAGGCATCGGCGAGAAGATCGAGCCGTTCCCATGCCATCCGGATTTCGGCGTTCTGCTTGTCAAGCCGAAGCGGGGCGTCAGCACGAAGACTGCATTTGAGAAGCTGGATTTCAATACGATCGTGCACCCGGATGTGGAAGCGATGAAGAAAGCGCTGGAAGAGAATGATTATGATGGCGTGATTGCTTCGCTTGGAAACAGCCTCGAAGAAGTATCTCTGAACCTCGTGAAAGAGATCCGGGAAGTGAAGGAAGCGATGGTGGATCTCGGGTTTGATGGTGTGCTGATGTCCGGAAGCGGTTCGACGGTATTCGGCATCACGAAGAGTCCGCGGCTATTGAGAGATGCTTCCGAAACCCTCAGGGCGGATAACTGGTTTGTGCGCACAACCCGGATTCTTTCATCGGGGGCAGGCGTATAATAGGTCAGGGGAATTCATATGAAGAATGCAATTATTCTGGCAGCAGGAAAAGGAACGAGGATGAAGTCCGATCTTCCGAAGGTGCTGCATCAGGTACTGAAGGTTCCGATGGTTCAGCTGATTCTGAACAGTCTGAAAGAAGCAGGGGCAGAGCGGATCATCACGGTGACCGGCTACCGGCATGAGCTGGTTGAGCAGGCACTGGCAGGGCAATGTGAGTTTGCACTGCAGGATCCGCAGCTTGGAACAGGACACGCAGTCATGCAGGCCCGCCAGCTGGAACATGAAACAGGAACGGTGCTAGTCGTCAATGGCGATGCGGCAGTCATTCAGCCGGAGACGCTGAAGCGTCTTTATGAAGCAGTAGAACACGCGGACATGGCCGTGCTGACGGTTTCTCTGGAGAATCCTTCTGCTTATGGAAGAGTGATCCGGAAAGCGGATGGAACGGTTGAGAAGATCGTGGAATTCAAGGACTGCACGGAAGCAGAGAAACAGGTTCATGAGATCAATACCGGGATCTATGCATTCCAGACTGAGAAGCTTGAGGCTGGTCTGAAAGAGATCCGCAATGACAATGCCCAGCATGAGTATTACATTACGGACCTGGTTGAGATCTTCCGCAATCATGGCTGGAAGGTGAATGCTGTCGCAGCAGAGAATCCGGAAGAAGTGCAGGGTGTCAATGACTGCGCCGAGCTGGCTGCTGCTTCGAAATGGCTCAGAAAGCAGATCAATGCGAAGTGGATGAAGGCTGGGGTTCAGATGATGGATCCGGACACCGCATACATCGGACCGGAGGTCACCTTTGGTCATGATGTGATTCTTCATCCGTGCGTGGAACTCTATGGAAAAACCACCGTCGGAAACAATGTCGAAATCGGGATGGGTACCTCGCTGACAGATGCTGAAATCCCGGATTTCACGAAGCTCGGGACGGTAGACAAGAAGG
Source organism: Anaerolactibacter massiliensis (assembly GCF_900290205.1). Taxonomy (NCBI): domain Bacteria; kingdom Bacillati; phylum Bacillota; class Erysipelotrichia; order Erysipelotrichales; family Erysipelotrichaceae; genus Anaerolactibacter; species Anaerolactibacter massiliensis. Next base: position 142,524 of record NZ_OLMH01000001.1, read on the forward strand.
CTTTTTAAGGGTAAACTACAAGACGCAAACGAAAGGCTGTCATCTTCTGTTCGGGGCCTTTCCGATAGAGTAAAAAGGGAGACTAACATGGTTAAGGAAACGGTCATCTTCGCTCTTACATCCAGCACTGATCTGGCAGCTGCAATTGCTAAAGATCTGGGCCTGCCGCTTGGCAAAATCAAGGTCGAACATTTCGCAGATGGGGAGATCATGGTAACGCCGCAGGAGACTGTGCGCGGACGCTCAGTATTCATCATTCAGAGTACCTGCCCGCCGGTGACCGAACACCTGATGGAAGTTCTTGTCTGCATTGATGCGCTGAAGCGTGCCAGTGCCGGAGAAATCAATGTCATCATGCCGTATTACGGCTATGCGCGCCAGGACCGCAAGGCTGATGCTCATCAGCCGATCACGTCCAAGCTGGTCGCAGATCTGCTGCAGACTGCTGGCGCAGACCGGATTGTAACGGTGGATCTGCATGCAGCACAGATCCAGGGATTCTTCAACATCCCGATTGATGATCTGACCGCAATGCCGCTGCTCGGAAGATATTTCCGCAACAAGAATCTTGACCCGGATAAAGTAGTCGTCGTATCTCCGGACCATGGCGGAGTAGTCAGAGCACGCAGAATGGCAAATATCCTGCATGCGCCGATTGCGATTGTCGACAAGCGCAGACCGCGTCCGAATGAAGTGGAAGCTCAGAGCATCATAGGCGATGTGAATGGCAAGGACTGCGTGATCGTGGATGATATCTGCGATACGGCTGGTTCTCTCTGTGCGGCATGCGACATGCTGAAGAGGAATGGAGCCGAGCACATCTATGTGGGCATCACTCATGGTGTCTTCTCCAGAGATGCAATCGAGAAGATAGAGCGTTCTCCGATTGACGAGCTCGCGATTTCTGATACGATTCCGCTGAGCCCTGAGAAGAAGGCTAAGACCACGAAGATTGTTCAGCTTTCCATGGCTGATGTGCTTGCTGAGACGATTGATGCGATTCAGAATCATACTTCTGTATCCCGCGTCTACGACATGTACGAAGATCAGAACTGAAACCGATTGAAGTGCGATTCCGGAATCCGGGAATGCACTTTTTTTCTGCGTGAAAAGCCTGTGAGCTGGATTCAGCAATTACTGATCGCTGGTTCCGGATCATAGAAGCTGGAATCGTGTTTCAGAAAATGTTCATGTTTTTCTTGGAAAGACTTGGTTCTCAGCATAGATCCCTGCTGAAAATGGCACAGGTGTGAATCCGCGTCCATGATATACTGAAACAGACAAGAGAAAGAAGAAGGATCGATCTGATGAGTGAGACACAGGCACAGGAACAGAAAATCACATTGACACTGACCCCTGAGGAAGTGAAGGAAGAACAGCAGACCCAGCTTCAGAATCTGGAAGAAGAAAAGCAGGAAGAACCGAAGAAGGGAAAGACCTTGGAGGAGATGTATCAGGATGCACATCTTTCTGAGGCAGAACGCAAGACCGTAGAAGACTTTTCTGAAAAGATCAATATCAGAGATACAAATACCATTCTGGAATATGGCAGTGCTGCTCAGAAGAAAGTGCAGGACTTTTCTGATTCTGCACTGAAAAATGTGCGTACCAAGGATCTCGGAGAGATCGGCGATCTGATGACGACACTGGTTCAGGAACTGAAGAGCACAGCTCCGGATGAAGAGAAAAACAAGGGATTCTTCGGCGGATTGTTCAAGAAGAGCGGAGATAAAGTTTCGCAGTATAAGGCGAAGTATGACAAGGCAGAAGTCAATGTCGATAAGATTGCTTCAATTCTGGAAGATCATCAGATTCAGCTGCTGAAGGACATTGCTCTGCTGGATCAGCTGTATGACAAGAATGCACAGAATACGAAAGAGCTGTCTATGTATATTCTGGCCGGCAAGAAGAAGCTTGCGGAAATCCGTCAGAATGAACTGCCGGAGTTAGTAGCCAAGGCAAATAAGAGCGGTCTCCCGGAGGATGCGCAGGCAGCGAATGATCTTGCCCAGGCATGCGATCGGTTCGAGAAGAAGCTTTATGATCTGGAACTGACCAGACAGATCAGCGTGCAGATGGCACCGCAGATCCGCCTGCTTCAGAACAATGACACGCTGATGACCGAAAAGATCCAGTCCACGCTGGTCAATACGATTCCGCTCTGGAAGAACCAGATCGTGCTGGCCCTTGGCATCGATCACAGCAAGGAAGCGATGGAGGCAGAGCGTGCGGTCACGAATATGACCAACGATCTGCTGAAGAAGAATGCCGAGACGCTGCATCAGGCAACGGTGGATGTTGCAAAGGAATCCGAGCGTGGAATTGTCGATATCGAGACGCTCCAGCATACGAATGAGGAACTGATCAAGACGCTGGATGAAGTCCTGGAGATCCAGAAGGAAGGCCACCAGAAACGGCAGGCTGCAGAAGAGGAACTTCAGCGGATCGAAGGAGAGCTCAATGCAAAGCTTCTCGAGATCAATGTGCAGAAAGATGTCACAAAAAACGGCAGCATCGAAGCCGGAAAGCAGCAGTAGCAATCGTCTGCGGAGAGAGTACTCTCCGCTTTTAAAAAAGAAAAAGGAAAGGATAGGATCATATGAAATACGATTTCACGAGCATTATGGACCGGCATGGCAAGGACAGCATCGCTGTAGATGTTCCGGAAAAAGGAGGACCTCAGGGCGAGACCAGAGAGGGATTCGACCGGATTCCGATGTGGGTTGCCGACATGAACTTTCCGACCTGCCCGACGATTCTGGAAGAGATGCAGAAGCGGGTTGCGCATCCTGCGTTCGGGTATTTCAGCCCGACGGAGGAGTACTATCAGTCGATTATCCGCTGGCATTCTGTCCGCAATCATGTGGAAGGCATCAAGCCTGAGAACATCGGCTACGAGAATGGCGTGCTTGGCGGGGTCGTGAGTGCTCTGAATGTGCTCTGTTCCAAGGGTGATAAAGTTCTTCTGCACAGCCCTACGTATATCGGCTTCACGCATGCACTGACGAATAATGGCTATGATATGGTGCTTTCTCCGCTGGTGAAGGATGAGAATGGTGTCTGGCGCATGGATTATGAAGATATGGAAAAGAAGATTTCCGAACAGCATATCCATGCGGCAATCATCTGCAATCCTCATAATCCGTGCGGAAGAGTCTGGACGAAGGAAGAACTGGTCAAGGCTATGGAAATCTTCGAGAGACATCAGGTCTGGGTGATCTCTGATGAGATCTGGAGCGATCTGATGCTGAATGGGCATGTCCATACCCCGACCCAGTCAGTCAATGAGTATGCGAAGATGCATACGGCCGCAGAATATGCGCCGAGCAAGACGTTCAATCTTGCTGGTCTGGTGGGTTCGTATGACATCATCTACAACCCATGGCTCAGAGATCGGGTCAACAAGGAGTCTTCGCTGTGTCATTATGATTCGATGAATGTACTCTGGATGCATGCCTTGATCGGTGCTTACAAGGATGAGGGCATGGAGTGGACGGATGAACTGAAGTCCGTGCTCAGCGACAATGTCAACTTCGCTTATGACTTCATCAAGGATAAATTCCAGGGAGTCACGCTGTCCAAGCCGGAAGGAACTTATATGCTGTTCCTGCATTGCGAAGACTGGTGCAAGGAGCACAATATGACCATCGAGCAGCTGCAGCGCAAGGGCGTGGAGTATGGCGTTCTCTGGCAGGATGGCAGACCGTTCCATGATCCGTATGGGATCCGCATGAATCTGGCGCTGCCGACCAGCCGGGTAAAAGAGGCATTTAATCGTCTGGATCGATACGTATTCAACGCGAAGTAATCATCAGCAGGGTACATTCTCTCTATGAAACAAATGAAAATAACTTTGTGGAAGAGAGAATATGAAAGTATTTTCACATAATGCGATGTTGCGCGCTTACATTGCTTTATGTTAAAACTACTGGTGTATGAAAAAGCTCCTGAAGACAATTATCGCCGCAGGAATCTCGTTATTCCTCCTGGCGGGTACGCAGCCTTCCTTCGCGTTCATCAACGCTGAAGAAGGAGATGGAATCACTACTTATACAGCAGGCAATCCTTACTACGGCGGATGGTCCAACTGCACATGGTCTGCATGGCAGCTGGTATATCAATCTACCGGATATGCACTTCCGTCTCTCGGCAATGCCGGAGAATGGTTCTACAACGCGATGATGATGGGATATGAAGTCTCTCAGACGCCGCGTGCTAACAGTGTCGGTGTCTGGACAAGCCATGTCGTCTACATCACGCAGTATGATGCGGATTCGAATATGCTCTACATGCAGGAAGGCGGATTCCTCGGCGGCTATAACGAAGGCTGGATTGCAGCGAATAGTTCGAGAAGCGGTCAGGGCTTCCTTGGGTATATCTATATCCCGACCGATGGCTATACTCCGGTTGCGATCAGCTGGGATGACCAGGCTGCGATCGCAAAGGCTTATCAGCAGGCAACGCAGCCTCAGGAGCAGTCCGCAGTTTCTGTTACCGAAGATGAAGTGACAGAGATTGAGAAGGATGTTGTCAGAGTCGATGATGCGCAGTCTGATGAGACCGCGAAGAAAGAAGATCAGCAGGCAGCTGCAGAAGTAAAGGCGGAAGATAAGCAGCAGACTTCTTCCGAAAAGCTGAAGCTGTACTGATATCAGAAAACTGAAGAACTGAAAAAGGCGGTGATAGAATCATCGCCTTTTCTGTTAGTCAGTTCTTCGGATTATGGTCCAGGACGTCCGGGATGACATTCTTTTCAAGATCATCGATCGTTTCGCGGAAGGCAGCAGGAATGACCACTGCGAGAGTATGATCATCAACCCGGTAGGTGATCATGATCGGGTCGCCATGGTATTCCATGATGGCCGTGATGCAGGACAGATCCAGACTGCGGTAGCGGGAGATAAAGGTGTCCCGGGAGGGCAGTACCGGAATTTCCATCGGAGTGTAGTGATTTCTCAGAAAGAGAATCACGCCATGGCTGCTGATATCATCGTCCTTCAGAATGTCCCAGACACAGCCGAGCATGTCTTCATGAGATAGGTCTGCAGCAGGGTACAGGTATGTGTAGGAGTCGTCTGCCTGTATGATATTTGTCTCTTTCATGGATAGAAATCCTCCTGAATCTCAATCACATTGTAGCACGATGAGTTTCATGTTCCGTGGTATGATGGAACCATGAAGCAGATACTGACCCTGGATCTCGGGGGATCATCCATCAAGCATGCACTGCTCAGTGAGTCGGGCAGCTTTCTTTCAGACTATGGCAGGCATGAGACGGATACGGAAAGCGCTGACGGTCTGAAAGAGAAGCTGAAGGAGCTTCGCAATCAATATGCCGGACAGTACGAAGGGCTGGCGGTTTCGATGCCTGGAAAGATCAATACCAAAGAAGGCCGATGCGTGACTGCCGGAGCTTACCATCGGCTGGATGGCACGGATATGAAACGGTTTCTTGAAGAGATCTTCGAGGTTCCTGCGGTCATTGCGAATGATGGCAAATGCGCAGCATATGCCGAGGCGGAATCCGGATCATTGAAAGACGTAGCCAACGGGGCTGTCATCGTATTCGGCACCGGGATCGGCGGCGGCATCGTGCTGAATCATAAGGTCTGGATGGGGAGCGATTCCGGGGCTGGCGAGCTGAGCTGGCTGCCGACGGATTTCAGAGGAATCTTTCAGAAAAACAGAGAACTGTATACCAGTATGTGGGGCGGAAACTGCTCGGCACACGCCCTGACGGTACACTTTGCAGATAAGAAGGGCATTCCGGAAACCGAGATGGATGGGGAACGGTTTTTCCGGGATCTCAAGGCTGGAGATGCTGATGCGGCCGAGGTATTCCGGGACTTTGCACAGCAGTGTGCTGCGGGGATCTTCACCATGCAGTCGATGCTGGAGCTGCAGCGGTTTGCAATCGGCGGCGGCATCAGTGCAGAACCGGAAGTGACAGAAACGATACGGGCATATCTGGATGAACTCTTTGCAGAGAGTTCCTGGATTCCCTGCAGCAAGCCGGAGGTTACGGTATGCAGATATGGCAACCAGGCAAACCTGATCGGGGCGCTGAATTTCTATCTTGATCAGCAGTGAGGGGATTATGAAAACAAGACAGAGCATTATCCTGATGGCAGCGTGCATCATGCTTGCAGGCTGCGGCAGTTCGTCTTCTGAAGCAGAAGACACCACGAGCCAGCCGGCTCTGACATCGGCACCGGTCGTGACCGTCGAGAAGATTTACAGCGATCTCGGGTATGATGAGACCATCGAGCAGGGACTTGATGTCGATCATTCCAGTTCGGTCAGCGATCTGACACTGTCAGAGATCCGTTCATGGTCCATGGGCAGCGGCCAGGCATCTCAGAATGAGACTTGGTATGTGAAGACGGAAGGAAACGCCCAGACCTGGGTCAGTGAGGGAGGTTCTGTCACGAAGCTGATCTTTGATGATCAGGGAAGAATTCTTTGCTGGTACAGCCAGGTAGGGGATGAAGAGAGCGAGTCACAGTATTACTACGAAAATGATAAGCAGATTCAGGTATATACGGGGGTGACGCCGGCGGTGGTCACGCTGAGCCGGGATTATGATTATCCGATCTATTTTCCGATCAATTCCACGGATCGCACGGTGACGTATACCAAGACTTCAGATGGTCTGATCATTGAGGCGGCTTCGGAATCGAATCCGGCTTATGGCAGCTCGAAGAGCCGGAGCGTGTATGAATATTATCCGGATGGAACAGTATACCGGCAGCTGACGTATGATCGCAATGATCAGCTGGAGTCGGTAGCAGTCTATGTCTATGCGGAAGAATCCGAGGCAGAGGCAGATTTCAAGGAACATGCCGATGCGGATGCGGCGAAGAAAGCGGAAGAGCTTGGAGATAACCGCCCGGATCAGCTGCAGTATCTGGAAGTGCTTCTGAATGATACGCCGGTGCGCTATCGGGCATCGGATGATGGCAGCATCTATATGCGGTTCAATGCCGGGATCTATGTGTATGTGGCAGACACCAGGGACGTGGATGGAACAACCTGGTATTCCGATGGTACCTACTGGATCAAAGGTGATTCGCATGTCTTGCTGAGAACTGCAGAAAAATAAACACAGACAGACCTCTAGATGAGGTCTGTTTCAATCAGAGAGGTCTCGTGTGATATGATTCTTGCGTGACACATGAACAGAACAGATAAACAGAGAATGGCTGCAGAGACCATTCAGAGATACAGAGTTTCAGAAACGATCCGCAAAGCCGACGTGCTCAGCCGGCTTGCGAAACCGGATGATCTATATGATGAGAATGGCGTGATCTGTCTTGGACACTGGGGCATTATTGCGGTATTTGCCTCAAAGCCGGACCTGGAGAAGACGATGGGAGCCGAGGCGATTCCGGTTTCCGAAGAAGAGCAGATGCTTTCTCTTTGCGCGAAGATCCAGGAAGAGACTTCAGAAGTATCGTTTTCGGATGCGAAGAAGGAATATCTCGCCGCGACACGGGTGTTTCAGAAGCGTGCCAGGGAGCAGGAAGAGAGTCATAAGCTTGTCCACCGGCTGAAGGCAGCCCGCCGCAGCGTGAAGCTGCAGAATGACTGGCTCGGAAGAGAAAATGCCCTGCGTGCCCGCCGGGCAGAGTCCAGCACGCGCATGCTGGAGGACTATGAAAAGGCTGCAAAGGAAAATGCGGCGAAGCAGAAAGAGCTGATCCGCCAGCTGACGGAGCTTGGCGAAGAAAAGTCTCGCAATGAGAAGAAGATCAGTGAATGCGGCTTTTCTTCGAAAGAATACTCGGAACAGCTGGATCAGTATAAAGAAGCGGTCCGTTTCCGCGATCATCTGTTTCACCGGGACTATGTCCGTGAAATCGAACAGCGGCGGAAAGAACTGAAAGAAGCGATGGCGGAACAGGAACGGATTCGCCTGGAGTTAGAAGCGGAGCAGCAGAAGCTGAATCAGCAGGAAGCAGATCAGAAACAGGAACAGGAAGCACTGCAGCACGAACAGGAGAACCTGACCCAGGAGAAGAACCAGGCACAAGCTGCTCTGGAATCCGCAAAGAGCGATCTTGCGTCGGGAACATTCATGCTGCAGCAGAGTAATGTGCAGACAGACTCGATGGATCTGAAGATCGGCAGAGCACAGAAAAAAGCGGAGGCAGCTGAGAAAGCACGGAAACAGGCAGAGCAGGATCAGTATGAAAAAGCAGTGAAGCTGCTGCACGCATGGCGGGCAGAGTCGAAGGTGCTGAAGTACCAGTTCTGCGGCATGCTTGCAACGGCTGAGATGACAGAGTCTCTGTTCTTTGCTTCAGAGATGCTGTGTGCTTCCGGAACGGCTGCACTGAAGTGGCTGAGAGAGATGGATCCTCAGGCAAAGTACGGGATTCTGTGCACTTCTGACTTCAGAGATCCGGAGGAGTGTTTCCGGAAGATCATTCAGCTCTGAGAAGAACAAAAAAGAGACTGCGGCATAAAGTGGCCCCGTTGTCAAGGACAGTTTTCTGACAGTTCGGGTTTCTGAGGGTCACATGCATTGATCAAGACGGAAGACAGCTGAATCATAGCTGTCTTCTTTCTGTATTCAGCAGGTTTCAGAGAGATGTTTCCGGATCATCAGTGCTCGGATGATTCATTCTGCGCATGACGAAAACATCTTCTGGCCAGGGGAAGTAAGCTGCTCTATTCTTTCTGTGCCTGTATCAGTAAAGAGCGTCCATTTCTGTGACGTAGTCAAATGGCGGTGTGTTCTTCCATTCCTGCGGATTCTCAAGCTTCTTCTTCAGTTCTTCATCTGCTGTTTCGTAAGCTTTTCCTGCTGCTCTCACTCGCTCCAGAAGTGCTTCCAGTTCTCTGATTTCCTCATTGGAGTCTTCAATGAGCGTATTCAGTTTCTGAATTTCTTTCTTCAGCTTCTTCTGATCTGTCGCAATGATGTGCATCGGAAGGAGCTTCTTTTCTGCTTCCTTCTTCTTCTGAACGTTTTCTTCCCGCTTCTTCTTCAGATAGTTCAGATGATCCTCTACCAGGCTTTCAACCGGCCTCATCCGATCTCCTGCGATACCGTAGTAGTTATCTAATGGATAGACTCCTGTAGTCTTGTACTGATAGAACTCCGCAGGAGTAAGACCGGCAAGATCATACTGATAAGCTTTCTCATTGTAGTGGTGCATATAGCCTGCAATCAGATCTCTGACTGTCTGATAGTCCGGACACATCTCGATCAGCTTCAGAAGCTGGCACTTCATTCTTCCGAAGAAGGATTCCATCGGTGCGTTGTCCTGGCTGTTCCCTCGCCTGGACATGGACTGCACGAAGCCGTCATCTTCGAGCAGCTTCTGAAAGGTAACGGACAGGTACTGACTCCCCTGATCGGAATGAATCAGAGCGTCCGGATGATTCAGTTCGCTGCGATGCTGGTCCATCATACGGTGATAGGCTTCTGTAACCAGAGAGACATCCATATGCCTGCTTACTGCTGATCCCAGGATTTCCCTCGTGAATCCATCCTTGAACGCACACAGATAGCAGAGCTCGCGATTACTTCCATAGTAGAGATAGGTAATGTCTGTCAGGATCACTTTCCGCGGGCTGTCACCGAAGTCACGATCGACATAGTTCTGCTTGGCATCACATGGATGGAAATGAGTTGCCTGTCCCTTATAGGCATCTTTATGAGGGACATATGCGGTAATGCGCATTTCTTTCATCAGTCTGGTGATCCGTTTTCTGCTCACCCTGAGATCGTAATCACGCCACAGGTAAGTACGGAAGGTCCGCGCTCCGGGAATTCCGCAGTGCTTATGGATGATTGAGATCATCTTCTCCTTGATCTCCCGGTCTTCTTTCTGCGTTTTCGTTTCCACAGGATTCTCAAATCGTTTCTTCCAGCTGTAATAGCCGCTGGAACTGCAGCCGAAGATCCGGAACAGATCTGATGCCGAGAACTGATGAACATGTCCTGCTGGCTGAGTCTCCTGCTTCTGAAGAGTGTAATACACCATTCTGAACTTCTGATGGTTCTTCAGTTCGGATTCGATGATGTATTCGTCTCCGCCAATAGTTCGTGTACTTTTTTTTCCAGTTCGAGCAGTGCTTCCAGATAAGCTGTCCGTGCTTTGTAATAAGCGGCTTCTTCCTCCGGCGTCAGATCTCCCATCTCATCACGGGGAATACTCCCGTCAAATCTGGAAGGATCAACGAACGATCCGTCTTTCTCCATCTCTCTGGCACGCTTGGCAGCACTGTTTGCACGATCAGTACCCAGTTCCTTTACCGGGAAGCCGAGTGATTCATAAGCTTCCACTCCCGTCATTCCTTTGTTCATCTGCTGACACATCCTGATATAGAACTCCGTCTTGTAGATCAGATTCGTTCCGTGAATGTCCTTCACGTATTCGTTCTTCTCTGCAATTTCCTGAATGGCACTGCGTTTCTCGTAATACTTCGTTTTCTTCTTACCCATCTCTATTACCTCTCTATGATTCCGATGGTATCACAGCACCAAGATCTGCAGCGTGCTTCCGTGCCTTTTCTGCAGACCTGGCCATCATGCGGTCATACTTTGCCTGTTCCCTGGAAAGGTATTCCTGGTATTCCTGCTCAGAAAGATTGTTCAGATAGACGGCAAAGTCCATCGGTGTCTTTCTGCCGCGGTTCCATTGCGGCCGTTCAAAGTTGTAATAGTCAATGTAGTCATTGATTTTCTGCCGGATCTCAGACGTATCATGGGCATCGGAGAAGTCAGCTTCATCTTTCATATGCCCGAAGAAGGATTCCATGGATGCGTTATCCCAGCAGTTTCCACGCCGTGACATGGACTGAACGAATCCCATCTTCTTCAGCTTCTTCTGAAACGCATCGGAAAGATACAGTGCCCCCTGATCGGAATGAAATACCATTCCTGTCGAACAGACGGTATTCTGATCCTGATCTTTCATGATTCCGCTCAGCATCTCATCAGTAAGGTTCAGATCCTGTGTATCGCTTACTGCAGAAGACAGAATCAGGCCGGAAACACTGTCTTTGATCGGAGAGTAATAGGAAGTATTTCCCCGGCAGTCTTTGATATAGGTGACATCTGTCATGACCTGTTCATAAGGTTTCCCAAGACGAAATCTGCGCTTCAGCACATTCTCTTTCCGGTTCCTCTGAAGCAGTTCTCTGGCTGCCTGCCTGGATTTCTTCGGTGCTCTGACCGTACACAGCAGTCCGGCCTTTCTCATCAGCCTCTGAACTTTCTTGCGGTTCATGACCGTCTTCTGCAGCTTCGGCATCATCATGGTCACCATGCGGGTTCCTTTCGGATATCCGCGGTATTCAATCACTTTCCTGATCCGTTCAATGTCTTTCTCATCCTGACGCTGTTTTCCGTTGGAAACATAGTATCTCAGACGATAGAAGCGAGAGTGGCTGAAGCCGAGGATTCTGCACGCACCGCTGATCGAGAATCCTCTGACGTAAGGGAAGGCTTTCACCTGATCATGAATGAGATCACACACTTTCCGGAGAGTCTCCGGAGAAGTAATACGAAGGCTTTCTCTTAGCTCACTCATTTTTCTCTCTTCCATCTTCTCCATCAGCTCGCACAGTTTCTTCGCGGTGCTGAGATCCAGAGCGGCAAGATGAACCTTTCTGTTAACACGATCCGGCTTCCAGTGCAGAAGCTTATATCGAATCCGCATCAGTTCTCCCGCGCTGAGCAAGTCTGCAGGAATCTCAAATACCTGCATTACATCCAGAATCGGAAGGTCTCTGATCAGATAAGCACATTCATAGAATTCTGATCGGAGGGAAAGTTTTTTCCGGGTGACTGTTCTGACCCAGGAACAGCTCTTCAGTTCAGAAATCACTTCATCGGAACGGAAAAATTTACCCGTAACAGGTAATTTTCCTTCCAGAAGGAGTTTAAGCCTATGGATTCTCTGATAACCGATCCGGTTCGGATCAATGCCGTGCTCCTTCAGAAGCGTTCTAAGGTCAGTGCCAGGATATCTCCTTATCGCTTCTTTAACGAACGCATCTGAAAAAGAGATGCCGCCACGAGCTCTGACGAATACTCCGGTGTCAATGAGCAGCTGGATTTCTTCTTCTGAAAGCTTCGGCGCAGAAACAGAAATCGAAGGCCCATTTCCATTGGTGGGGTGACCATGTTTTCTGAAATTCTCAGTCAGTTTCTTAATCACTTGGTTCCCTATCATTTTCGTGGAGATTCCATTGTTCTCCAGGAACTTGCGGATCTCGTGATGAGAGACATACCAGTCATACATCCGGCATCTGAACTCATAGGTGAATGCGATGTGATTCGTCCGGATGAATTTCACATTCGGATTAGCCTGGAGAATCTGGATTTCCTCTGGAGAGAAGAATACATAATCAGTTTTAGGATTGCGTTTTCTGGATTTTCTGCCCATAAAAATGGCCCCTGCAGGAGGACCTCAGCACTGTCAGAGTGCTGTCCTTTCTACAGGGACCACTTTAGCATGATGTCACAGTCTCTTTTCTTCTTCTGCGCGATGTTTATCTTTACAGTTTCACAACGTTGGAAGCCTGCGGGCCGCGGTCGCTCTGCGTGATGTCGAACTGAACAGACTGTCCTTCATCAAGAGTCTTGAAGCCTTCGCCCTGGATTGCAGAATAATGAACGAATACGTCCTTGCCATCATCAGTTGTGATGAAGCCGTATCCCTTCTCTGCATTGAACCACTTTACCTTGCCTGTAGCCATTACTCTAAAAAATCTCCTTTTCAATTGTACTCGGCCTCTAAACAAAAATTCCATGCTTCAATCGAACTTCGATTTCTGCATGAAATCTTGGTTGAGCTTGAATACAGTTATTAATTTAACATTTCTTTGAAAGACATACAAGTGTTTTTTCATAGAGGGAAAGTGAAAAAAATTACATTCCTATGCGGTTTTCGGCGTCTCGTATCTTTTCAAAGGAGCGTTTCTTTACTATAATATTTTCACGAAAAGCGACGAAAAGAAGAGTAGTCCGGAAGAAGGTCTTCCAGAGAGCAGAAATCTGGTGAAAATCTGCGGCAGGAATCCGGATGAAGATGGCCTTGGAGCTGATTCTGTGAAGAGCAGAGTCCGGGGATTGCCCGTTAACGCGCATGGAGTGGTCTGAGCAATCAGGCAAGACAAAGGTGGTACCGCGTGCAAGGCGTCCTTTCGCAGGGCGTTTTTCTTTTTGAAATTCCAGGGAGGTGGAAACCATGGAGAATAAGGGACCTTATTACATTACTACTGCGATTGCCTATACTTCCGGCAAACCGCATATCGGAAATGTCTACGAAATCGTACTGGCAGATTCCATTGCCCGCTACAAGCGGCAGATCGGCTATGATGTCCGTTTCCAGACCGGAACAGATGAGCATGGTCAGAAAGTAGAAGAGAAGGCAAAGCAGGCAGGCGTATCCCCGAAAGAGTTCGTGGATAAAGTATCTGCAGAGATCCGTCAGCAGTTCGATGTCATGAATCTCTCTTATGACAAGTTCATCCGCACGACGGATGAGGATCATGAGCGGTCGGTGCAGCATATTTTCAAGAAGCTGTATGACCAGGGTGATATCTACAAAGGCAAGTACAAGGGAATGTACTGTCAGGAGTGCGAGGCATTCTATACAAAGAGCCAGCTGACGGCAGATGGAAAGTGCCCGGTCTGCGGTTCTGATGTCAAGCCGATGGAAGAAGAAGCATACTTCTTCCGCATGAGCAAATATGCGCCGAGACTGATTCAGTATATTGAAGATCATCCGGAGTTCATTCAGCCGGAGAGCCGCAAGAACGAGATGATCAACAACTTCCTGAAGCCGGGTCTGCAGGATCTCTGTGTTTCGAGAACCAGCTTCACGTGGGGCATTCCGGTTTCGTTTGATCCGAAGCATGTGATCTATGTATGGATTGATGCGCTTTCCAACTATATTACCGGTCTTGGCTATGATCCGGATGAGCCATATACTGAGCTCTACAAGAAGTACTGGCCGGCAGATCTGCATCTGGTCGGAAAGGATATCATCCGCTTCCATACCATCTACTGGCCGATCATGTTAATGGCACTTGGCGAACCGCTGCCGAAACAGGTATTCGGTCATCCGTGGCTGCTGACTGGCTCGGATAAGATGTCGAAGTCCAAGGGAAATGTCATCTATGCAGATGATCTGGTAAATCTGTTCGGTGTTGATGCGGTGAGATACATCATGCTGCATGAGATGCCGTTTGCTCAGGATGGTCATGTTTCCTATGAGCTGATGATTGACCGGATCAATTCCAATCTGGCTAATAACCTGGGCAATCTCGTCAACCGCACGATTTCCATGCAGAACAAGTATTTCAATGGCAAGGTGACGAATCCTGGTGTTTCTGAACCGGTGGATGAGGAACTGAAGCAGAAAGCAATGGAAACCGTGAAGACGGTTGATGCCAAGATGAGCGAGCTCAGAGTGGCTGATTCGATCGATGCGATTTTCGAGCTGCTGAATCGCAGCAACAAGTATATTGATGAAACCACGCCATGGAGCCTGGCTAAGGATTCCGAGAAGGTTTCCCGCCTGGCTACGGTGCTCTACAATCTGCTTGAAGCCATCCGTATTTCTGCAGTTCTTCTGAGACCGTATCTCCCGGAGACAAGCGAGAAGATTCTTGATCAGCTGAATACGCAGAAGCGTGACTATGATTCCATTCAGGAATGGGGCCGGATGGAGACTCTGATCTCCGTGACTCCGACTCCGGAAATTCTCTTCCGGAGACTGGATGAGAAAGAAGTCATGGCCAAGGTTGCGGTCATTGAAGAGAAGCAGCAGGAAGCAATGCGCAAGCTGAAGGCAGAGACTGAAAAGAAGCCGGAAATTGCCATGGAAGACTTCGGCAAGCTCGATTTAAGAGTAGGCAAGGTGCTCTCCTGTGAGAAGCATCCGAAGGCTGATACCCTGCTGATCGAGAAAGTAGATCTTGGCAATGGCGATATCCGTCAGATCGTATCGGGTCTTGCCGGAAGCTATACGCCTGGCCAGATGATCGGCAAGAGCATCGTTGTGATTGCCAACCTCAAGCCTGCAGTCATCCGCGGGGTAGAAAGCCAGGGAATGCTGCTGGCAGGAAAGAACAAAGACGAGATTGCAGTCGTCGAAGTAAACGGTCTTGAGCCGGGCACAAGAATTCAGTAAAACGAATTGTTCAGAATTTCTGAACAGTGCACTTGATCAGGTGTTATCTGCGAAAAAAAAGAAGCCGGATTTGCGGGAAGTCATGATTCCTGTGAATCCGGCTTTTTCTGTTCCTGTTGACATCAGATAATACAGATGGTACAGTTCAATCAGATAGTACAGATAAGACAGATGATCGAAGGGAGGCCGCATGTTCTTATTGAATATTCAGAGCAAAGTTCCGATCTTTGAACAGATTGAGACACAGATCATGCGTTTCATAGAAACGGGTGTGCTGGCACCTGGGGATCGGCTGCCATCGGTGAGGCAGATGGCGATTGATAACGGGATTAATCCTAATACCGTTGCCAAGGCTTATGCAAAGCTCGAGCAGGATGGCTATGTCAATAACATCCCGAAGAAAGGGGTTTATGTGGCAGAAGTGAAGCAGACACGGATGATCGATGATCGGGTAATGGCTGTCATGAAACAGTGGAGAGAGGAAGGAATCGCAAAAGAGACGATTCTGACATGCGCAGATGCTGCATATGGGGAGAAGACAGATGCTGAAAATTGAAAATGTATATAAAAACTTCGGAACAACTGAAGTTCTGAAAGGATTGAATCTGGCCGTACAGGAAGGTTCCGTCTTTGGCCTCGTCGGGGTCAACGGGGCAGGCAAAAGCACGCTGCTGAGACTGATCTCCGGTGTCTATGAAGCAGATCAAGGTACCGTTTCTTTCAATGACCATGATACATTCCGGGATCCGAATATCCGCCAATCCATCTCCTTTGTCAGTGATGAGCCTTATTATCCGATCGGGGCGACGATTACGTCGATGAAGAATTTCTATGCTTCACTCTATCAGTTCGATGAGGCGTCATTCCGGAAGTACTGTGAGATCTTCGGGCTGAATCCATCGATGCGGATTCTGAACCTGTCCAAAGGGATGAAGCGAAGAGCAGCCTTGCTGTTTGCGCTTTGCACGCATCCGAAGCTATTGCTGCTGGATGAGGCTTACGATGGTCTGGAGCCGATTGCCCGGCTGCATTTCAAGCAGATTCTTGCAGATCTGGTGGAGGATGAGAAACTGACGGTAATCATTTCGTCGCATAATCTGCGGGAACTGGAAGACATCTGCGACAGCTATGGCATTCTGGAAGATGGTGTGATGCTCACGTACGGAGACCTGATCGCTTCCCGTGAGAATATCAATAAATATCAGGCTGCCTTTGCTGGCAATGTGCCGGCAGATGTATTCAAGGATCTGGATGTGCTGCATCTGGAGATTGAAGGGCGTGTCGTCAAGGCGGTCATCCGGGGCAGTCAGAGTGAGGTTCAGAAGAAGATCGAAGCGCTGAAGCCGGTGCTGATCGATGTGCTGCCGGTGAGCTTTGAAGAACTGTTTATCTATGAAGTGGAAAAGAAGGGAGAGCATCATGAATAAAAGCTATTTCCGATTTCTTGTGCGGTATCATCGGGTGCCGCTGGTGTTCTTCTTTATCTTCTACATGACGATTGCGCTGTCTTCCTTCATGACAGGTCCGTCTCTTTATGCACCGGATCACGGAATGAATTCGATTCTGTCCAGTACGTTTACGGCATGCATGGTCATGAGCGTTCTGCTGACGTTCGGCATTCCCATTTATCTCTTCACCTGGATGCACACCAAGAAGAGCTGCGATGTCTACGGAGCTCTTCCTTATACGCGGAAAGAGATGCTGGTAACGTCAATGACTGCTGCCTTCCTTGTCTGTTTCGGATTCTTTTTCCTTGGAACAATTATTCCAGCGATCATCGGGCTGGCACACGGGGAGCTGTATCTGTCTGGCTATCTGATTGCACTAGCAGAGATGGCCCTGGGAAGTGCGGTCCTGCTATTGTTCAATACCGGGTTATATCTGGTTGCCAACAATGCACTGGATGGAGTGGTCATGCTGGGAGCGTATCATTTTCTGCCGGTGATGATCATGCTGACGGCAGGAAATGTGTTTTCGAGCCTTGTGGCAGGGCTCAGCACTCCTGACCTGGAGAAGATCAGCTGGCTGTCACCAGTCTACACAACAGGCAGTCTGGTGAGCAGTGCTATTTCAGATGCACTGCCGGTAAATCTGAATGTGCTTGGGCAGGATTCCCTGCTTCCTCGGACACTGATCCTCATCGGGTTCCTGCTGGTTTCCATTCTCCTTCTGAAGGCAAATTATCTTGACCGCAGACTTGAGCGGGCTGAACAGCTTTCAGACAATACTCTTGCATATCCGCTGGTGATCCGGATTTATACGGCACTGTGTCTTCTGATCCTGGCAGCAGGCACGTTCAGAGGCGATGTGGAATTCATGATGTTTATCCTGATCTTTGCGGCATTCCTGGTCTCGCAGTTTGTATATCGGAGAACGATCCGGCCGAACTGGAAGATGATCATCCAGTTTCTGATTCTGACGGCGAGTGCATTTGCGATCGCTGGCATCGGCTGGCAGACGAAAGGATTTTTCATGGCAGAGCGGCCGATTGATTACAGCAATGCACAGTCGATTTCCTATTATACGTGGAACGATGATGATGAAGGCAGCGTAACTTTGGAAATAGATCTGAAGGTTGATGACAGCGATACACAGGCCGCAGAAATGTTAGATAAGCTGCGTCAGAAAAGCATCGATGAATTTTACGGCAGAAGGGAAGAACAGGAAGACGATCTGGAGAATCAGTTCTCCAGCTATGGCACGCTCTCCATTGAAACAGATGAGGGAAGCTGGACCTATGACATCAATGCGGCAGATGCGCTTTCCATCGATGATCTTTGCACACTGGCAAAGTACGGCACCCTGTCAATCGATCAGTATTCTTATTCCTCGGGTATGGAGAAAGAGCTTACGCTCGATGAATATCGTGAGCTGATCGGAAAGTAAATATGAATCTTCGTCTGAATCAACGAGACCGGATTGTCTATGCGGATGGCGAGGCATTGCATCTGACGAAAAGTGAGTGCGGCATCCTGTCGGTGCTGATGGCGCACCCGGACTGTGTCGTGAGCAGTGAGCAGATCTACCGCGAAGTCTTTGCCCAGGAGCCCTATGCATGCAGAGGAACGATCTATGTCCATGTGCGTCATCTGCGTGCAAAGATTGAGCAGGATCCCGATTGTCCGCAACATATCCTGATGGCCTGGGGCAAGGGGTATCTGTATCATCCCTGATCCGGAAGAAGGCAGATCATCCTGCAAACGATTTGCCAGCAGAAAAGCATCGGGCAGATTATATGAACTGGTCTGTCCGATGCTTTTTCTGCGTGAGATTATTCATCCATTAAGATTCTGCAAGCATCATTGCCCGGTTATAAGAAACCTGCTGTGCGTCATTCAGCCGACTGACCACTTCCTGGGGTTCTTCATCCGGATAGATCTGCTGCAGAAATTCTTTCAGTTCGGGAGTGTCAAATTGGTAGAGAACAGGGTCATAAATAGAAGAAATCTCCATCTCAAGTGCGGCTGGTTCTTCCCGATAGGCATCAGAGATCTTCCAGCAGCTGAAATCCGCAGTAGTGAAAGTATAGACACTGCTGAGCGAATTGCCTTTGATATCACCGATATATTCTGCGCCGATTTCAAGAAGCTTCTGACATCCCGAATTGCAGGTAAGAGAAAGACCATCAGAGTTCAGATCAGAAATGCTGCAATCCTGGACAATTTCAATTTCCTGTTTATCCAGAGTTCCTTCATAAATCTGTTCAACCTGAACTTTCAGAAGAATCGAACGTCCGGCAGTTCTGAAGGATAGCGGACGAAATCGTATTACTGTACCATCAGAATCAAATAAGCCTGCATATTCTTCAGGGTTGCGAAGCAGAGAATCAGCTGTGCCCAGCACATTCAGAGATTCGGAAATAGTCAGATCATCTGTGATTTCTGCTTGCGGCCTGACCTCCTTTGAAAGAATCCTTCCGAACAGAATACTGCACGCAGGAAACAGCAGAAGCCATGCATACTTCAGCTTTTTCAGATGCGGCATATATGATGCTCCTCGATTTCGTAGATTTCATCAGAAAGCATTTCAACTTCTGCTGCGTCATGGTTGACGTAGAGGATCAGTCTTCCTTCCTCTCTCAGCTTCATCAGAAGGCTCATCAGCAATTCTTTTGATTTTCTGTCAAGACTGTTGGAAACCTCATCCAGAAGCAGAATCTGCTGTTCTTCCATGATTGCCTGAATGATCGCAAGCTTCTGCTTCATTCCAAGGGAATACTTTCCGACCGGCATATTTCTTGCTGAATAGATTCCGAAAGTCCTCATCCACTGAAGCATCTCTTCTTTTGTGACCTTTTTGCGGAATCCTGCCAGATATTTCAGATTCTCCAATCCGGAAAATGATTCAATGAAAGAAGGCTTTTCGATACTGACGCCGATATTATTCTGATAGACGTCCGTGCGCAGAACAGGCTTTCCATTAATCTTGATTCTGCCAGCATCCGGAGTCATAAGGCCGCAGATGCATTTGAGCAGAACCGACTTTCCGCTTCCGTTCGGACCAGTCAGTCCGATGATCTTTCCGCCTGTCACATGCATGTCTGCATGGTCGAATATGACAAGCCCATTGAATCCTTTGCATAGTCCGCAGATCTCAATCTCCGGCATCCTCGCTACCTCCTTTTCCGGCATTCAGAATGATTGCAATTGCAAAGCCAAGACACCCGCATAGCATTGCAAGAGACAGCGGGGTGTATTCGAATAGATTGACTCCTTCGATAAATGCAGAAAGAATCCGCAGAAACAATTCTGCTGTAAGAGTGATCAGCAGTGCATTGACGTATCTGCCAGACATGCAGAAGAGAAAATCTTTCAGCAGTGTCCAGAAACATGACCATAGCAGAATCTTCATCATGCAGAATGACCAATTGGTGATACTGCCTGCAAAAAGATCAAACACCAGCAGAGGAATGAAGCTGATCAGAAAATACAAGAAGCAGATCAGCAGATCCAGCTCCACCATGGTAAACATGGTATCACGCTTTCCATGCATGCGTACATGGACATACTGTGAGTGTGTTAAACGATAGGCAGACGTCTCATTGATGATCATCATGGGGATCGGGATCAGCGTGAAGATGCTCTCGGTGTAATAGATCGAGATCATTTCAGCAACCGGAGAACTTAACCCTGGAATCAATACGGAAGCGATCAGTACCAGATTGCATAGCAAGAGGATCCTGGTCATCCTGAATTTCAGAATCCATTTCATATCGCGATGTCCTGGTCTGACCGCTTGCGAATGACACGGCATAGCAGAACCACAAGAAGAATCGGAATCAGAAGACGAAACAGACTATCCATTGCAAATCCGAGCGGACTGCTTCTGGCAAGGATCTGAGCAGAATCCGAATAATTCACCAATGTTCCGATTCCAGAAATCGAGGTGGCGATAATCGAATCGAGAATCATGACCAGAAATGGAGCACAGCGGATCAGGACACCGTTAGAAGAATAGGTCGAGATCAGAAACCCGCAGAGAGAGAATGCAATATTGTAAATGCAGATCACTGCAACGTAGTAGCTGATAAAGATAAAAGGATGACTGAAATAGGCCAGAGAAAACTCGACTCTGGAAGAAGGAATTGATACCACCGCTGCCATCGATGGATCGGCGGACTTCATCGTAATAAATAGACATCCAGCCGCACTCAGAAAAAACAGAACCACATCCAGAGCGGTATTTCTGATTACTTCATTTCTTTTCCGGAGAAGGAAAGGTTTCTGAGGAGTTCGCACAAACAGATACTGGGCAGAAGGACGATAGAACGCAAACATATTCCCATTCAGAAATCCGCATAGCAGGGGAATCCCCCAGATCATGAAGTTAGGAATCAGATTCGCTGCTGAATAATTGAGGATATACCAGTCAAACATTCTGATATACTGTGCCCCATACTTCTTCTTCATGTCGAGAATCATGATCCACTGAGCAATGAATCCGGCTGAAATGATAATTGCAAGACGTAAAGCTCGTTTCTCTTTTTTTGAATGAGACATGAGTGCTCCTTTCCAGACCAGATCCTGGCAGCATGCGTTTCTGAAGTTCTAAGAACGTTTTCTGCCGCAAGTTGTTTTATATGATCAGGTGTTCTTTTCATCTGAAGGATTGAGTGCATTCATGAGAATAGGCCTCCCTCTTCAGAAAAAGGATATCGGTGCTTGCGATAGGAATGATCATGTCTGAATCAGCCGATATCCCATACCGTTTCATGAAAAGGCCTATCTATACTTGTAAGGAAAATACATCCTTTCAAATAATGCCTTCATGTGACTCCATATATGTGAATGCACTGTAAAAGCAGAATACGCAAGCCAGAGGTAATGTGATTCTGTAATAAACTGACATAATATTAGCTCAGCTAGGATCAACGTTCTTAAGGCGTACCTGTATCTTCGTTTTTCGATATTTCCGGAAGTCTGGCTGATAATAACCGTGGAAGGAAAGCGAGGCGGATTCAGCTTTTCCAACGAAGATCATAAAGTGAGCTATTAGTGAAAATAAATAAGCTGAAATGGATTTCATAATTTAAATAATAATTGAGAAAACTGACTTCAGTGATGGCTTGTGATGAAATGGCGAAAAACGTGATGAACGGTTTACTCTGTCTGTTAAACTGAAATCAATGATTGAAAAACTGGCAGACCATATCGCGGATCAAATCGATTCACAGCTGCAATTGAGTGATGCTGATAGAGAGAATCTATTCAGAAGGATCCTAGTAGTCTTATGTGATGCGGCTGATTTTTTTCCTATCCTTGTATTGTCTTTCATTTTGAATACAACAGGTACGGTGGCGTTTTATATCCTGCTTTCTTCTGCGCTTCGGCATTATTTTGGCGGGATGCATGCAAAAACATTGCCGAGATGTGTCTGCACAGGACTGATAATATATTATGCATGCATGGTATCAGTTCGGCTAATCAATCAGATATGCTTTATTTCAAGCTTTGGAGTTGCTTCTTTCTGCTTCCTGGCAAAAGAAAGCAGAAAGGGAAAGACATTCAGACAATCCATAAGATTGAAATTGAATGTTCCAGGTTTATCTGTCATAGTTAAATGAAAATGTCCCACACGTGATCAAATGAAAATGTCCCATTGATTTCATGTCTCTTCCGAACTAATGCATTCATCTGGAGGTGATCCAGATGAAGAAGATCAAAGACAAAGTCAAGGCTCTGGAATTACTGCAGCAGAGGGATTCAAACCCTAAGATTACATGCCAGTGGATAGCTGATCAATGCGGTTACAGCAGGAAGCAGATTGAACGATTGTCTGCCGAGAGAAAGGAAAAGGATACGTCCGCTATCCTAACTCACGGCAATACCGGAAGAAAGCCGGCAACCACTGCCTCCGACCAAGAGATCAGGTACCTTGAGGAACTTAAGAAGACGTATCCGTCAATCACCATAGCACAATTCAGAGATATCTATCTGGAAGACGTCATCAGAAACAAAGATATGGAAGCTGACGTGGTGAAGTATGGGCTGAAGGAACGCAGCAGATCCTGGTTCCGCGAACTGTTTGTCAGAGAAGGATGGAAGTCCCCTGCAGATAAACCGATCAGAATGGATGGCTCCCGCGTCACGCATTCAACGAGGCCTCCAAGAGCACATATGGGAGAACTGATCCAGATTGATGGAACTCCGTACGACTGGTTCAACGACGGAAGAGACTATGTACTGCATCTGGCTGTGGATGATGCCAGTACCAGAGTGCTTGCAGGATACTTCATGCCTGAAGAATGTGCACGCGGATATGCCCGTATGATGAAGCTTGTTCTGGAGAATTACGGTATTCCGGAAGCGCTGTATTCGGATAAATTCTCAGTGTTTCGCAGCGTTAAGGCAGGTACACCGACACAGTTTGCCAGAATGATGGATAAGCTGGGAGTAACGATGATCTTTGCGAATTCTTCCCAGGCAAAGGAGCGTGTGGAACGCTATAACGGCACCGCGCAGATGAGGCTTCCGAATGATTTGATTCGATGGAAGATTCCTCATAACTACGACTTTCTGAATGACTGGTTCAACAGGAAATATCGGCTCTATCTGAATATGAAATTCTCATATCCGGTGAAGGATCCGAACGATCTGTTCCGCCCAGTACCTGCTGACTTCAACTATTCGAAAATCTTCAGAGCTGAGTATCCGAGGCAGATCAGGAACAACGTATTCTCAATGGGAAACAGTCTGTATACAGCAGTTACAAGCGATGGAGAGGTAGTCCGCTTCAATCAGAAGCAGAGTATTACAGTTTATGAAGATGCGATCACAGAAGAGATCTACATTGAAAGATACGGAAAGCATTACACATGCATGAAGGTTGGGGAGCGGAAGCGCGACAGAATCTATTCAGTAAATAACGAGAAAGAACTTCAGAAAGTTCTCAATGAGATGGCGGAGGAGAAAAACAAATGATTGTGATATATAAAAGCTTTATAACAAGATGGGACATTTTAAAAAAATCTTAACATGTTCCAGGTTTATCAGGAAAAACAATTCTGCTTCTGATACTTCCATTTATGATGGCGATACTATCACTTTATGACAGAATCTTTGTAAGAATTGCGGTATATCTGCTCACTATTACAGCGATTCAGGTATTATTACAGAAAGAGGGGATTAATAAGTGAGATGGAGCCTTTAAAAGTCGCAATCATTGATGATGAAAAGAATGATATTGAAATAATCAATGAAAAGATCAATTCGATTTCGAAAAAGAAAAATATTCCATTTAGCTGTTCCTCATTTCTGAGTTCGGATTTACTTCCGGAGATGCCGTTTGATCTCTATGTCATCGATATTGATATGCCGGAGATATCCGGATTTGAGTTATCCAGGAAGCTGTCGGCATCTTATCCGTTCAGCAAAATGATCTTCTGTACCAATCACAATGATCTCGTATTCAGTGCGTTTGAAATCAACACGTTTTATTTTGTCAGGAAAGATCATCTGGAAGAAGATCTCAGAAAAGCATTTGATAAATACTTCAGAACATGTTATCTCGGCATTTTTCAGGTGAATGATAATCGTCGTATTCCGCTGGCAAAGATTTTATTTCTGGAAATTTCAGGAAATAATCTGACGATTACCTTTCAGGATGGCAAAGAAATAGAGACACGAAAAACACTGAAGTCAGCATTAGAACAGTTCCCATCTGATCAGTTTATTCAGATCTCAAAATTCTGTGTGGTTAATCTCAGCTATGTGCAGGATGTCAGCGGGATGGATTGCATATTGAGTAATGGGAAAAAACTTCAGATCTCCAGATCAAGGAAAAAAGCAGTTCTGGAGAAGTTCGATCAATTCCTGGCAAGCAGATTATGAATGCTTTTAATACGGTGATCAATTTATATGAGACGTTCCTATTCGCTGCCCTGTTTTATCGTGTTTCAGATAGCTCCTCCAGGCAGAAACTTATCCCATGCGGAATATACTGGATTTTCACCTTCATTTTCGTGCAATATGCAAATCGAGTATCGATTACACTTGGATTTTATCAGCTAATTGTGGATGGGGCCGGAATCATGTGCTTGCTTGCGGCTTCAAAAAAACGATTCAGCCAATGCCTGATTCTTGCTGTGCTGCCAGACTTGCTGGTTGCCGTTTTCAATACAACTATTGCCGTGATGGGGTCGATTATTCTGTTCCATGAAGTTGATGGACCAAGGCTGGTGAGTTCATATTCTGTGCAGATGACTGTACTGACAAAGATTGCTGAAACCTTTATGTTTTCAGCAATAGCAAGAGTCCTGAAGAGGAAATCGGTTATTCAGCTGAATGCACTTGAGGAGTATCTGATCGGAAGCATGCTTATTCTGTGTGTTGCAATCATTGATTCTATTGAAGCGATGCTCTTCTATAAAGCTTATGATCCTGCAAGTCTTGCGGTTACTATTTTCTGCATCGGCACATTATCATTGCTGGTAATCGTGGTGCTTGTACATTTCAATCAGAGAAATACACTGCTGCAGCAACAGCAGAAAGAAAATATGATGATTTCTTCCGAGCTATTATCGGCAAAAGGCAAAGTACGTGCGCAGTCAGACTTGCTTTCTCTTCGTCATGACTTATCACATGTGATCACGCTCCTTCAGAATCAGTATGCGGACGATGAAAACATCATAGCATTATCCGAAAAGCTGAAAGAGACGGATATTCCGGTATCGACTCCAAGTTCTGCAGTCAATCTGATCTTGAATGCAGAACGTCATAAAGCAGCACAGAATCAAATCGAAGTGAGCTATGTGCTGAATATTCCGGAGAAACCATTCGTGACGGATGATGATCTTTATGTTCTACTAGTCAATCTGATGGATAATGCAATCGAACATATCGGGGCAGAACGACGCATAAAGCTGGAAATTTTCTCAAACAGAGAAAGGTTTATAGTGAAAATAGAAAATTCAGCAGAAGCAGACACTGCTGAAGTAAAGAATTCAGAAAGCCACGGATTCGGACTTTCGGCAATACGATCAATTACGTCCAGATATGGCGGAACTTGTTCATTTCAAAAAGAGAATGAGGAGTTCGTGGCATTCGCTGTTCTGCATCATAACGAAGAATAGAGATAAAACTCAGTGCTGGATTCCAGATACTATCTGAAATCCCTTGTGATAAGTTGCTGATTATCGGGATAACATGCATAAAAGAAACTGCGACAATGAAGTAAACTATGCATATGAACACGAATGAAATAGATAATGTATTTATGGAATCTGTTCCAATTCGATGCTAACAATTCAATAAAAATGCATGTTGAATATGAGATTGCACAGAATTGATATAGTCACATAGATCGAAGAAGAATGGAGGTTATGATGAGAAGAACCGGCATTCAATGAATCCCGGGATATTCTCCCGGGACAGTATTGATTCATTCAATTTCTCTGACATCAGATTCAGGATTAGGAAAGGGACGATTATGAGGAAACTCAGAAGAGTCCTCAACGTGGTATTGCTTTCGCTTTCTATCTTCTGTGTGCCGGTTCTTGCTAGAGATACAGATGTGAATCTGGTAAATTTCTATATTCCTGCACAACAGAAACTCGCGGAATATTACCTCGATGCTTATTGCCATGGAAGGTATCTCTTTGTAAACCTGGTGAAAACGGGGAGTAAAACTGACAAAGTAAATTTCCGGGCGGTTGACAGCTCTGAAACACAGCTGACTACTTGGGGAATGGCAGCAGAAGGAGGAGGAAAGGCAACTGCTGTCTTCACTGATAACAGAGTTGAAAGAACAGTCCACAAAGTATATTTCAAGAGTGCCGAATACAATTGGGGCGGATATACCATCAACGGCACGATGACATACTAGAAAGTGAAAGGGGCTGCTTGCATAGAGCCCTTTTAGGTAAAGAGATGAAGAATAGAATTGTTGATCCAGATAAATGGTTGACGGTTATGGCATTGGCGTTTGGTATAGAGATTTATCGGTTCTTGTCTCAGCGGAACATTCCGGATCTTTCTGCTCTGGATTTCTATGTGCTGAATGCACTGAACAGCTCTCTGGTTGAGAACCTGCTCTGCTGGCTGGTGCCGCTGCTTGCGGCATTCGCCTGCGGCAAGCAGTTCAATGCGTATTATCCGCTCAGAAAAGCAATCTTCACTAGAACGGATCGGAAGAAGTTCGTTCTGCAGAAGGCGGCAGAGTCAGCAGTAAGTTCATTTCTTCTGGTGCTGTTTTTCTATCTCTGCTGTTTTCTCTTTGATGTGATTATTGCAGAAACTGCCTGCCCGGGAATCCATTTCGGGGTTTCTCTGAATCCGGACAGCGTGATGTTTCCGGAATTGTATTATGCACATCCGATCCTCTATTTAGCTTATTATGTGCTGATGATTTCCGGATATGCAGCTGCTTTCGGCATGGCCGGTTTCCTGATCAGCTGCTTTACCAGAAACAGGGTTGCCGTTGCGATTGGTCCGTTTGCGGTAATGATTGTTCTTTCGATCGGACTGATGGTGATTCCGAATGGATATGGGGCGCTGTTTGATTTCACTTCCGTTTCGCTGCTTCGTAAAAGCACTCTGAACTATGTTTCCAAGCCTGTTCAGTCCTTTTTCAATTTTATCGGCCCGATGATCTATCTTGTGTTTTTCCGGCTGCTGATCAGGACCGCTTCCGGAAAGGAGAAGCTATGGCAATAGAATGTTTCCGGCTCCTGCAGAAAATCAGACGGTTTCAGATTCTGCTGATTGTTTCTCTGATCCTTGTGATTTCTGCATATCTGTTTGCAGTCTATGGCTGGAATAGCAGGGATTCATTTCTGTTTGCGATCAATGATTATATTCTGCCGCTGATGATGATACCGCTGTATTTCATTGCATGCATGGAAGCAGATCATGTTCTTCATCTGCAGTCTGTACAGGTCAGAAGAGATCGTACTGGCAGGAAGATGGATCAGTTTCTGACAGAGATGCTCATTCTTGCTGAGTACATGGCTCTTTATCTGGTTCTTCCAGTCATGATCGCAGGGTTTCAGTCACCGATGGTTTCCTGGTTTCTGAACAGCAGTCTTTGCATGATGCTGTTTGCCGGAGCTCTCAGACTGATGCTGATGCAGGTGGTGAATTGCAGCACGGCAGCGTTTCTGGCAGTTCTGATTCATATTGTGCTGAAAGTGATCAACAACTGGGTGTTCCTTGCCGGGACTCCCTTGCTGGATACTCCGGCAGGAGTATGGATCCGCTGGGGAATCAGTATCTTGGGTTATTTCTTATTTTTAATGAACAGGAAGTGGGACTATGATCAGAAGAGAACTGACGCTGACTGAGGTCGGCAAGCGATTCGGAAACCAGGAAATTCTCCGGAATGTGAATCTCTCGATCTCCGGAGGAACCGTAATGGGATTGAAGGGAAGAAACGGCTCCGGGAAATCCGTGCTGCTGAAATGCATGTGCGGACTGATGGCACCTTCAGAAGGAACCATTACGTATAACGGGAAAGCCGTTTCTTCAGATACGATTTCTGATTTCAATTTCGGCGTGTCCATTGAGAAGCCGGAACTGATCAATGATCTCAGCGGACTTGCTAATATCAGGTTTCTGGCTTCTTTCCGCAAAGTGGTTTCAAATGCGCAGATTCAGGCCTGGTTTGAACGGTTCGGACTGAGCTCTGCTAGGAACAAGAAGGCTGGAGACTATTCCCTCGGGATGAAGCAGAAGCTGATGCTGATTCAGGCATTCATGGAAGATCCGGATGTGATTCTGCTGGATGAGGTCACGAATAGTCTGGATCTGCAGTCAAGAGAGATTCTGTTTGACGTGATCCGGGAAGAACGAGTAAAGGGAAAAGTGATCCTGCTGGTAGATCATGACCTGGAAGAACTGAAGGAGATCAGCGATTCCATCATCACGATCGAGAAAGGAGAGATCCGGCCATGGGATTTCAGAAAATAGCTGGAGGACTGCTGGTATTCTCTCTGCTTTCTGCAGGCGGAGGATACTTTCTGCGCGGGAGCTACCCGATCACACCATCTGAGGAACTGGAACAGGTTTATCCGGTCACAGTAAGTCCGCTTGCTGCTGTGTTTTCGTATACAGATCACACAGAAGAATATGGCAGTTCCTTTCTGCAGGGAGAAATCATTGAAGGAACTCCATTATCCAGAAAATGTTCCGGAACTTCCATCATCACCACCGTACAGGTCAGCCAGGTATTTTCAGGAGAACTGGAAGCAGGAAAGATGATTCAGGTCATTGAACCATATTCGCTGGCTGGAGAGATGGAATCCACTTATTCGGGATATCTTCCGATGATGATGAACCAGGAGTATCTGCTGAATCTTTCCAGGCTTTCCGGAAATCTGTATGCCATCCGGGCAAATGAGCTTGGGTGCTATCCTGCAGCCGCCTTCAGTACCATAGAGCTGAGTGAGGACATGACGCTTGGGGCAGATCGGCAGTATGAGACAGTTCTGGTACTTTCAGAGAACTATGATTCGGAGGTTCTGTCTGCTTCAGAAACAGATGGATACCGGCAGGCAAGAAAGGATTCCATGCAGAGAGCTGAAAGTTATCTTGGAACTGATGCCGGATGATTTCAGCATCCCTTTTCGGGTATAACCGTTCTTAGCTTGTGTATATGATGCACAGGCTTTTTCTTGTTTTCGTTCTGATTCAGTGGATCATTCTGTCTGTGCATTCGCTTCTCTTTGCATCATGGCACAAAATGAAGTGATGATGGGACTTGACACTCCCACAGGCTTCAGCCGTGGGAGTGTCAATTGCAGGAAGAGTCGTCTGGTGCGAAGGCTCCTATGGCTCTGGCAATCCGCACAAGCGGTTCCGTGCAGAATCCGGTCTTCGGGAATACCAGAATGACGGCTGGTGTTTTATACTTTTGCTATGAAGAAATTTACGGTGATTGCACGCCCGGATCCGGAATCCGAGAGATTGAAAAAAGAACTGATCCAGCGCCTGAATGGGAAGGATCATGTGCTGGATGAAGAACATCCTGAGATCGTCTTCGTAGTCGGAGGGGATGGAACGTTCCTCTATGCGATTCACTATTATCTGGAACAGCTGGATCACGTGCAGTTCTATGGGATTCATACCGGGACGCTGGGATTCTATACGGATTATCATGATGGCGAATTTAAATTATTCCTGAATGCATATCTGAATGGCTCATGCTGGGAGAAAGACTATCCGATGCTGAGAGCGGATACGGATCTCGGCACATATTATGGAGTCAATGAGATCCGGGTAGAGAATGCGGCAAGAACGCAGGATATGAATGTCATCATCAATGGCAGGAAGTTCGAGGAGTTCAGAGGTACTGGATTATGTATCTCTACTCAGCTGGGCAGTACTGCATATAATCGCTCGCTTGGCGGAGCGGTGATCCAGGATGGTCTGGATCTGATCCAGATGTCCGAGATCGGCGGAATTCATCATAATAAATATCGTTCTCTCGGAGCTTCGTTCGTGATGAAGCGGGAGACGGAAATCAGACTGGAGTCTCATAGTTTCACAGGAGCGCTTCTGGGAGCGGATTCTGAGGTGTTCAGCATGGATGCGATGCATGAAGTGAAGATTGCTGTTTCAGACCATAAGAAGGTCAGAATGCTGAAGAGCAGAGATATCTCCTATTTTGATCGTCTGCAGAGTCTGTTCTAGGGACTGAAGAATCATGATAAAATAGGTCAATAAGGAGCTTTCAGATGCGCAATTGGCATTCGCTGTATGAAATCTTGTACTTTCCGATCTGTGTGATGCTGGCAGCACAGGTTCTGCTCGGACTCGGAAATCTGCTTACGAATGAAGTATTCGAATCGTTTATCCGGATTGATAATGAATTCATCACCCTGCTTGCTCAGACCGGAATGCGTCTCGGCACGTTTCTGCTGGTGAATTTCCCACTGCTGTTTCTGATCAGGCTGGTAGCGAGAAAGAATGGCAGTGCGACCACGATCATCTCGGCATTTTCGGGCTATGTGGTCTTCCAGATTGTCACGATGTACTTCGCAACGTCTTCTATGCCGACGACGGCTTATTCCTCGATCTTAGGAATCTCATTCACGGCTGCTTCGACGGCCTTGATGAGCGGCGGCGTGCATTATCCGCTGCAGACGGGACTCGCAGCTACGGCCATTGTTTCGATTATCACGCTGCGCAGCTATTCGAGATCCAGGATCCGCAGTGAATACGGTTTTTTCTCGTTTATTTCAAAAGATACGTTCTGCGTGATCAGAACGATGTTTTTCAGCACGATCTTCGGCATCATCATCGCTTATATCTGGCCATATATCATTGAGGCTCTGCAGGCAGCGATCACTTATATTGCCAGCGATACGACGAATCCGGCGAATCTTGCGGTATTTGGAATCATGGAGCGTATGCTGAGCGTGCTGAACCTCGGCACGATCATCCGGTCGCCGTTCTGGTACGGGACCAGCGGCGGTTCCTGGATTTCCATGGCGGGAACGAATATTGCCGGTGATGTGAATATCTGGACTGCGCAGCTTGCGGCAGGATCGATTTCAGGAATGACCGGAAGGTTCATCACGCCATATTATGTGCTCAATTTGTTTGCGATTCCGGGGCTTCTATGGGGAATGTATTCGATGCAGACAGATCGGCTGGAGCGCAGAAGAACGAGAATGCTTTATATTCTTGTTACAGCGATGTCGTTATTGAGCGGCACGCTGCTGCCGGTGGAACTGATGCTGTTCTTCCTCTGCCCGCTGCTGTTTCTGTTTCATATCGGATATACCGGAGTTCTGTTCGGGGTATTCCAGTCAATG
The DNA here is from genome assembly GCF_900290205.1 of Anaerolactibacter massiliensis. NCBI lineage: Bacteria > Bacillati > Bacillota > Erysipelotrichia > Erysipelotrichales > Erysipelotrichaceae > Anaerolactibacter > Anaerolactibacter massiliensis. Next base: position 173,934 of record NZ_OLMH01000001.1, read on the forward strand.
CATACGTATCTCGGATTCAATTACAGCGGAACAAGCACGATCACGGCAATGCCAGGAACGCTGCTGGAGTATCTGAGCTATATCGGAAACAGTTCACTGACTGATACGCTGATTAAAATCCTGATTGTCGGAGGAATTTCCTTCCTGATCTATTTTTTCTTCACGAGGCTCTACTTCCGCCGTCTGGCCCTGGACGTATTCCATACGGGCGGAAAGGATCGGCTGGTCATGGGAACCGTTGAAGCACTTGGCGGAATCGAGAACGTGAAGCTGATTCATTCTTCGGCAGACCGGGTTGTGGTCAGCCTGTATGATCCGACGAAACTGAATGTCAATAAGCTGCGTGAGCTCGGCAGCATCCGGATCACGGAAACCAGAGCGGGCTATTCAATTGCATATGGAGCAGCTTCAACAATGGTGAGAATCGGCATCATTGAATATATGCGTGACAGCATCCGCAGCGTCAATCGGTAAAAGTTGAAAAGAGGTCATAGCGTCATTAAAATGAAGACCGGATAAGGAGATTGTCTATGGAAAATCGGCTTCCTGAAAAACTGACTGCTCTGCGCAAGCACCTGAATTATGCGCAGGGAGATCTGGCCGCCAGACTTGGCGTGACCGTCCAGGAATATATGAACTGGGAGAATGGAAATTCTGTTCCTTCGATTTTCCTTCTCAAGGCTCTGGCTGATCTGTACGGGGTTCCTCTGCAGGATCTGGCGGATAATGCGCGTTCGGTTACTCTGCCGAGGCTGGATGAGGACTTTGACAGCGTGCAGATTCCATTTGCGGATCTGATGAATCCGGATGCACAGCCTGGCAATATCAATCAGACGCGCATGGATATCGATCAGACCATGCGGTTTGAGGAGAATACGCCCAAGACAGATGATACGCTGGAAGTGACTAAGACCAGAGATCTCAGAGATGCAGCTTCTGCAGATTCCGGTTCCTTTGAGTCCACAACTGTCAACAGGATTGTTGATGATGATTCCGAAGAGGGAGAGGAAGCAGAAGAAGAGGAAGAAGTAAAAGAAGCTCCGCGCAAGCCGAAGCAGGCAGCTGCGAAGAAGAAGCAGCCTGCTAAGATGGATCAGAAGAGATTGTATCTTCTGATTGCGATTGCGGCAGCTGCAGTGATTCTGATTGTCATGATCGTGAATATGCTCGGGGGCAGAAGCAGCGATACGCTCTCGGCGGGTGATACAAACCGTCTGGCTCTGGGCAATACCTTCTCGATCTATGTCGAAGATGGCGGAGATGTCACAAAGATGGGTACTTCGGTTCCAGCAATTGAAACCGGAGATCTTGTTCAGGTCAGTGCCGGTCCTACGTGGGCAATCGGCCTGAAGAAGGACGGAACGGCTACCTGTGCCGGATCGAGCAGTGCCTGCTCGGTCTCCAAATGGACGGATCTGACCATGGTGGCTGCCGGAACTTCTCATTCTGCTGCCGTGAAGTCTGATGGCACAGTCGTCTGCTCGGGCAGTGACAATGCATGTTCCGTCAGCGACTGGACGAATATCAGCAAGGTTTATGCAGGCAATGAATTCACGATCGGCCTGACGACGGACAAGACGCTCAAGGTTGCAGGAACGCTCAGTGTTTCTTCTCAGCTGGAGTCTCTGACCAAGGTGCAGAGTGTTTCAATCAGCGATTCGTATATTCTCGTTCTGTTCTCGAACGGAACCGTCAGCTGCTACAGCATCAGCGGAACAGCGCCTGATACTTCGAAATGGAGCGGTATGACGCAGGTGGCAGCTGGAAATACCTTCGTGGCAGGCCTTTCCGGCGGCAAGATCACCGTGATTTCAGATTCTGATGACAGCAAGATCAGCGATAGCGTTAAGAACTTCAGCGGCGTGAAGTATATTGCCGCAAGAGGAAATACGCTGGTCGCATTAAGTTCTTCCGGCACGATTGTCGGTGCCGGCGATAACAACTACAGCGTGTATACGGAAAGCAGTGAAGCTGCTCCGACTCCTTCTGCAGAAACAGAGAAGCTTGCTCAGGCTGCGAATGTGCAGTTCTCCGTGACCGCCGCAAATCTCACGATTACCTGGAATGCAGTTCAGAATGCGGATTATTATACGGTGACTGTCAGCACGACTCCGCAGACTTCTGTGAAGGCGGCGAAGAATTCCGCAAGCATTTCTTCTGATAAGCTCGACAACGGAACGACTTATACGATCACGATCACTTCATGTTCCAACAACACAGACAAGTATGCGAATTCCGATGCTCTGTCTGTCAGCTATACTTACACCGCAAATCAGATCAAGCTGGCAACTCCGAGTGCCAAGGCAGTGCAGAGCAGTTCGAATACGGATGTGACAGTAAGCTGGGATGCAGTTCCAAACGCGGATTCCTACACCGTTCAGTTCCAGGATTATTCGAATACCGTAAAGGATACTTCCGTCACCCTGAGCAATATGCCTGTCGGAACCTATACGATTCAGGTTATTGCCAACCCTGCAGATGGCGAGAAGAAGTATGCAAGCAGCGATGCCGGTTCAGTGTCCATTGAGGTCAAGACGATCACAACGCCGCTCGGCACGACGAGTCTGAACTCTTATGCAGTCAATCCGGACCACAGCTGGACGATTACGTGGAATGCTGTATCAGGGGCTGCTTCGTACAATGTGACGATTAATGGCGTGACCCATAATACGACGACGAATTCCATTAACTGGACGGATGCGCTGAGCAATGGCACAAGCTATTCCATTACTGTAGAAGCAGTTCCTGCTGATACGACAAAGTATTCTTCTTCTACCAGCAATCTCGGAAATATTACCTACCAGTATACTGATCCGACTCCGACGCCAACCCCGACGCCAACGTCTAATGAGGGGACGGAGAGCGGCAGCGGCGGCGATGGTCCGAATGGCAGCAACTGATTGAAAGGAGACCGTCATGGCAATTGCAGATAATAGTGACAAGGTCTGGTATTACGCCAAGGAAGATGGGCAGAAGTACGGACCGTATACCGATGAAGAACTGATCAAACTGATCCGGAACGGCATCCTGTCGGAAAATGATCTGATCTGGATGACGGACCTGGATGACTGGATTTCGGTCGGCAATTCGATTTACAGCTTCTATCTCACACATTAAGAGGGTTCAGAACCCTCTTTTGTGTTACTGTAAGGACATGGAAAACTTTGATTTCAGAATACCGACAGAAGTGCTGTTCGGAAAAGGACAGATTGAGCATCTTGCGGATGCGATGAGACCGTATGGGGATACGGTGCTGCTCTGCTATGGCGGAGGATCCATCAGGAAGAACGGAGTATACGACGACATTCAGAGAGTGCTGAAGGGATTTAAGATCGTGGAATTATCGGGCATTGAGCCCAATCCCCGGATTTCCACGGTAATCAGGGGAAGAGATCTCTGCCGTAAAAACCAGGTGAAGATTGTTCTGGCAGCGGGCGGAGGATCGGTGCTGGATTGTGCCAAGATGGTTGCGGACTGTGCCGTGAATGATGCAGATCCATGGGAGATGGTCATGAATCCTGCTCTGATTCACGGGTCACTGCCGGTGTTTACGGTGCTTACGCTTGCGGCTACGGGCTCTGAGATGAACAATACCGCTGTGATTTCCTGGCCGGAGAAGAAGCTGAAGAAGGGCTGCAAGTCTCCGTATCACTATCCGGTTCTTTCAATCTGTGATCCTTCTTATACGTTCTCGGTCTCCAGAAGACAGACTGCGGCTGGTTCTGCTGATATCATGAGTCATATCATGGAGAACTATTTCAGCCGGGTGGAAGATGCGGTGATTGCCGATGAGCTGGCCGAAGGACTGCTCAGGACTGTGATCCAGGAACTTCCGAAGGCACTGGGAGATCCTCATAATTATTCTGCAAGGGCAAATCTGATGTGGGCAGGAACACTCGGCATCAGTCAGATCACTTCTGCCGGAAAGAAAGGATCCTGGAGCTGCCATCCGATCAGCCATGAGCTGAGTGCATTTTATGATGTGAATCATGGCGAATCCCTGGCGATCATCACTCCGCACTGGATGAGAAGAATCCTCACACCTGCGACCGTGAAGAGATTCGATCGGTTTGCAGAGAAGGTATGGAATATCCAGGAAGAAGATCCGATGAAGGAAGCAGAGATGGGAATTGATGCACTGCAGGCTTTCTTTGCGTCGTGCGGACTTCCTTCAACGCTTCGCGAGATCGGGATTCCGGATGATTCTCTGGCAGAATCGATGACAGATGAGGCAATCCGTATGAAAGGATTCGATTCTGCTTTCGTGAATCTCAGCAGAGAAGATATACTTGGAATTATCAGGGATAGCTTATGAAACTGAATCAGAGGATGGAGATAGATCCTTCTCCGGAAGAGAAGGAAAGACAGGAAAGAACGCAGAAGCTGGTCTATAGCTTCGTGAATATCACGATGTGGGCTTCTGTGATCATCATCGGCATTCTGATCGCGACTGCGCCATCGGAAGTTCCGGATGGGGCACCAGAGTATGTGCATCCGAAGGCGTATTATACGCTGATGTTCACCGAGTCGATTCTCGGCGTCATCTGCATGAATCTGCCATCGAAGGTGGAGAAGAATCTGAAGATCAGAATTCCATCAGGAATGCTGATTCCGTTTGAGATCTTCCTGTACTGTGCAATCTTCCTGGGAGAGACAAGAAGTTTCTATTACAATGTTCCGCATTGGGATACATTCCTGCATTTCTTCAGTGCAGGCATGCTGGGTACGCTTGCATTCTCCATCATCTCGATTCTGAATGACAGCGAGCATGTGCCATTCAATCTGTCCCCGGGGTTCATCGCATTGTTTGCATTCTGTTTTGCAGTGACCTGCGGCGCATTGTGGGAGATTTATGAATTCACGTTTGATGGCATTCTCGGATTGAATATGCAGAAGTTCATGACTGAGGATGGGGTTCCGTTTGTCGGCAGAGCCGCATTGGCAGATACGATGAAAGACATTATCGTGGATGTATGCGGTGCTGCTCTTGTATCGCTGTTCGGCTATTTTTCAATGCGCAAATATACCACGAAGTGGGTAGATAATCTGCAGCTGAAACGCGCAGAGCCGAAAGACCCGCCTCTCAAGGAGATTCCTATGCAGAAGGAGTCTGAAAGGAAGGAGAAGATCAGTGAACCGGAACTGACTATCCGTTCTTCTGAGAAAGATGCGAGAGAGTTCATCAGAGATTTCCCGAATGCCGCAGACATACCGGATTCAGAAGTGAAGAAGGATTGCTGATATCGACATGATCAGGATCCTTTTTCTGACTTGGCAGCCTGGCAGAGAAGAAATTTTTTGCGTGGTTCCGGGTGTCGTATAATAGGAGAGAATTTCAGGAGAATCAGGCGATGAAGAACAGACAGACAGGGAAAGAACTGCTTGCAGGAATACTATGTGTGATGCTGGCGGGATGCGGAGGCAGCACTTCTTCAGCAGAAGCTACTGCATCACCCTCTGCGAGCAGTCAGCCAGCTGGTGTGGCTGCTGCACCGGGGCCGCGCAGAGAATATACGAACAATGAGACCCCGGGGAATGCTCTGGAGGTGAATGGCAAGAAGGCTGCTTATGACAGGATTTCCGTCACGAAGATCGGCGATGGCACTGAAGAATCCGAAGCGAATGCGGATAATGCGGCGATCAGCGTGAAGAACAGCGGACAGGCGACAGTTTCCAATGCGGAGATTGAGACGAATGGAACGTATGCATACGGACTCTGCAGCATCGGCAGCGGAACAGCGGTTCAGATTTCAGATTCCACGGTGTTCACGAGCGCTTCGTATTCAGATGGAATCCGGGCTGCTTCCGGTTCTTCGGTATCGGCATCCAATCTGGCTGTTACGACGCATGGTGATTACTCGCCAGCGCTGCAGGCGGATGGAGATCAGAGCAAGCTGACCGTGGATGGCGGGACCTATTCAGCATATGGAATCCTTGCTCCGGCGATTCAGAGCAGCGGCAGTGTTACGGTTTCCGGTGCCGAGCTTTCGGCAATCGTATCTCCGGCTGTGATCATTGACGGGCCGCATGAGGTCACGCTGGTGAACTGCACCGTGACGGGAGATCATACAAGGACAGCAGAAGATATTCATCCGAGCACCTATCTCACGTATCAGCGCGGTTCGAATTATGTGGATGTCAATGAGTATCAGGCAGTGCTGTTCTATCAGACATCTGGAAATACGGATGGGAAGTCTGCTTCGTTCACGATGAACGGCGGAACGCTGAACTGTGAATACGGAACGGTGTTCCGGGCTTATTCCAGTGCGGATGTGTATCTGAATGATGTGGCGATCAATCCGTATGACAGCAATCTTCTGATTGCTTCGCAGGGAGCTGGCTCAAGCGGTGCCAATGTGAACTTCACGGCTGAGAATCAGCAGCTGAATGGAAACTTCACGATCAGCAGCGGATCGACGCTGAACCTGATGCTGAATGACGGAACGGTATTCAATGGGGCGGTCAATCCTTACAGCAGCTATGGCGGCGAGGTATATGTAGACCTGGAAGGAAATGCAGAGTGGACGCTGACCGCAGACAGCTACGTCAGCGGGCTGACTTGTTCAAAGACGGCAGTGAAACTGAATGGCTTTACGCTGACCGTGAATGGCGAAGCATATACGGAAGGAACCGCGATGAACGGAACCGAAGTGGCGAAGGAAGAGACGACTTATACGACACCGACTCCGACCCCTACGCCGACGATCTGGACTGCTCCGGAGACGACGGCACCGGCAAGTGAAGAAGGAACGGAACAGACCTGGTAAACTCTGACAGGTTAGGATATAATTCGGATAAACCTGAGAACGGAACTAGTATCTGCAGGAAAACGCGCAAGAGAGTGGCATGCATGGTGGAAATGCCTGGCGGAAGAGCTGCAGGGAATGCATCCGGGAGGGACTGCCCGATAAGGTAGGGCAGAACGTAGATGTCCTGCGTTAAGGGGCAGCCGCAGTAAAAGTGGAAAAGCAGAAGCGCCTTTTATGGGCGCTTCTTTTCGGGAGGAGACAATGATCAGACTTTATAACACGAAGGATCTTCAGGTAGAGGAATTCAAGCCGATTCATGAGGGACATGTGGACATGTATGTATGCGGACCTACGGTCTACAACTATGCGCATATCGGCAATGCCAGGCCGATGGTCGTCTTTGATGTGCTGAAGCGTCTGTTTGAGGCAGAGGGATATACGGTGAAGTATGTTTCGAACTTTACGGATGTGGATGACAAGATCATCAATAAGGCAATTGAGGAAAATGTCAGCGAATCGGTGATCACGGATCGCTATATCAAGGCATATCAGGATCTGAGAAAGCAGCTGAATACAGAGCTTCCGGATGTGACGCCGAGAGTTACGGAGACGATGGATGGCATCATCTCCTTCATTGCGGATCTGGTGAAAGCCGGGGCTGCATATGTCGCTGACAATGGCGATGTGTACTACAGCGTGGACAGTGATCCGAAGTATGGAGAGATTTCGCATCAGAAGCTGGATTACCTGGAGGCAGGTGCCCGCATCGATGTGAATGAGGGAAAGAAAAATCCGTATGACTTTGCCTTATGGAAGAAGACAGACAAGGGCATCCAGTGGGACAGCCCGTGGGGAAAAGGAAGACCGGGTTGGCATACCGAGTGCGTTGTGATGATCAATCAGAATCTCGGTGAGAAGATTGATATCCATGGCGGCGGTGCCGATCTCAGATTCCCGCATCATGAGAATGAGTGCGCGCAGCAGGAGTCGCTGCATCATAATACGCTGGCGAATTACTGGGTTCATAATGCGATGATCAACATCAACGGCGAGAAGATGTCGAAGTCGCTTGGCAATACATTATGGGCAAAGGATGTGCTGGATCGTCTTGGCACGAATCTGACCAGATGGCTGATGTCTTCGGTGCATTACCGCAAGGAACTGAACTTCAGTGAAGAGACGATTGATACTGCCAGAAAGGAACTGGAGAAAGTTCTGACGCCGATCCGTCAGTACGATATCAAGTCGCAGCTTGCCAAAGAAGCAGAACCGGAAGGATATGAGGAGGCTTCTTTCCGAGCCTTCCTGGATCAGATGGATGATGACATGAATACGCCGAATGCGTATACGGTGATTTTCGAAACGGTGCGCAGGCTCAACAGTATGCTCAGGACGAGAGAGCCGGACTGGAAAGAAGCCGGAAAGTTACGGAACAGCGTTGTGAAGATGCTGGACATTCTTGGCATCAGGGTGGAAACACCGGTGGTGAGTGAAGAAGACCGGAAGCTGTTTGCAAAGTGGAATGACGCAAAGCAGGCAAAGGATTTTGCGGCAGCGGATGGCTATCGGGCAGAGCTGATGGCGAAGGGATTGCTCTGATGAATGTAAATGAGTGTTCCGGAAGGACGCTGGCCTATCTCGGAGATGCAGTCTGGTCGTATCTGGTGCGCCGGTATCTGATTGAACAGGGCGAAGGAAAAGGCTCGCAGCTGCAGAAAAAGACGATTCATTTCGTGAGTGCCGGGGCACAGGCTTCGTTCTACGACCGTCTTCATGAAGAACAGTTCTTTACGGAAGAAGAGGAAGAAGTGTTCCGCCGGGGGCGGAATGATCATTCCGGCGTCGTGCCGAAGAGTGCTTCGGTCGCAGTATACCGGAAGTCGACGGGCTTTGAGGCGATCATCGGCATGCTGGATCTGCAGGGAAAAGAGGAACGGATCAGAGAGCTGTTCCGGAAAGTGACAGAAGAGGATACGTTATGACTCAGCTGATGTATGGAAAGAATGTAGTCAGACAGCTGCTGATGGGAGATCGGAAGGTCTATCAGGTTTATCTGGCTGCGAAGGATCCTGAAATCGAGGAACTGGCAGGAAAGAAACATGTTCCGGTGAAGTTATTGGATAAGCATGCACTGGAAAAGATGACCAGGAGCGATCATACCCAGGGGGTGGCTGCCGAGATTGAGGATTATAAGCTTTATACCGTAGATGATCTCGTGAAGGAAAAGAAAAATCAGTATGGGTTTCTGATCATGCTGGATGAGATGGAGGATCCGCATAATCTCGGTGCAGTGCTGAGAACAGCAGATGCGGTTCAGGCTGATGGAGTGATCTTCAAGAAGACGCATAATGCCGGTCTGACTCCGTCAGTGGCAAAGGTTTCGGCTGGTGCTGCGGATACCGTGAAGTGTGCGGCAGTGACGAATCTGACCAGAACTGCCCAGGATCTGAAGAAGAAGGGATACTGGATCATCGGCGCTGATATGGATGGCGTGGATTACCGGTCTCTGAAGTATGACTTCAATGCAGTGCTGGTCATCGGCAATGAGGGAAAGGGAATTTCCAGACTTCTGCAGAAAGAATGCGATTATGTTGTTTCGCTGCCGATGGAGGGAAAGATTTCTTCTCTGAATGCGTCAGTATCTGCGGGCATCCTGATGTATCAGATCTGGAGCAGCAGGAATCCGCTCTGAGTGGAAAACCGGTGAGAAACCGGGGAGTAAACCGGAAGGATGGAGGAAGCGCACGCAGGAACAAGGGCTAGGCTGATTCCGGGAGGAATGCTATGGCACGAAATTCCTATGAGCTGCTTTACTTCTATCATCAGAATCAGAGCGATGGTCTGCGGGTGCTGGCGGCCGAACATGAGCCGATGCTGAGAGCACAGGTGAATCAGATTGTTGCGTCCAATCGCATGATGGCACTGTACCGGGAGGAATTCCTGCAGGAATCCAGAATCATGCTGGTGGCGGCAGCAGAATGCTATCGGTTTGATCAAGGCTGTTCATTCCGTTCTTATCTGCAGCTGATTGCGAAGCGGAAGATATTCCAGAGAATCAAGCATTACAACAGCAGTGCGGATGTTCCGTTTCATACCATGGTTTCTTTAGACAGCGAGATCTGCGAAAACACGACGATCTATGATGTTGTGAAGTCGCGTGATCTGCTTGCGGAACCGGAGTATGCACTGAGCTACAAGGAAGCAAATCTGCGCCTGAATCAGACCGTAGAGGGACTGAAGCCGATGGAACAGAAAGTGCTGAGAGAATGGGAGTCCGGGTCTTCATATGAGGAATCCTGTCAGCGCCTGCATCTTTCCTACAAGGCTTATGACGGCCGCCTGCAGCGGGTGAAAGAGAAGGTGCGGGCAAGCCTTCATGAAGCATAGAGCATGAATCAGCATCCTGATCCCTGCAAGTCCTGCAGGGATCTTTGGATGCATGCCATGTACCGCCAGATCATAATCCGCTATCGGGTGAAATCAGATGGCCGCATGGTTTTCCTGGAAATTGACAGCAGTCTGCTTTCAAGGTTCGCTTTCTGGTTGCCAGAGATTCCTTCTGCCCATTTCTGCATGGAGGCTTGCCGCAGACAGGAGGCTCAGCATGATATAATGCCCAGGTGAGAAAGAAGAAGCGGCGCAGAAGAATCAGAATCTCCAGAGTGGCAGTGCTTGCATTGACCGTATTTCTGCTGGTCATGCTGGCAAAGACACTCTTTTCGTATGAACAGACGTCTTCGGAAGCAGCCGCCACAGCAATCCCGGATCCGATCTGGCGTAATGACTATGACTGGTCTTCGCTGAAGGAGCAGGATGGTCATCTGGCATTTGAAGATGATTCCTATACGTCGAAGTTCGGAATTGATGTATCTTTCCGCCAGCAGGAGATCGACTGGCAGAAGGTAGCGGCAGCTGGTGCAGAGTTTGCGTTTATCCGGGCTGGATACCGGGGCTATGAGACAGGCGAGCTGCATACGGATGATTACTTCACGGCGAATATGGAGGGGGCTTCTGCGGCGGGAATCGAGACAGATGTCTACTGGTTTTCGCAGGCAGTAAGTGTCGAAGAAGCACAGGAAGAAGCAGCGTATGTCCTGAATCTGATTTCTCCGTATACGGTCGGTACGGTGGCGTTTGACATGGAGATCGTGTCTGATCATGATCGCATCCAGGGCCTGAATGCAGAGGAAAAAACTGCCATTGCGGCAGCGTTCTGCAGAGTGATGAAAGAAGCTGGGTATTCTGTTCTGGTATATGGGTCTGACAGCTGGATGTATACGTCGATCCATATGGAAGACCTGCAGGAAGAAGTAGACTTCTGGATTGCTGGGTATGGGGAAGACTATCCGGATTTCATCTATACGTTTGTGATGTGGCAGTATTCCAATACCGGAACCATGGATGGGATTGAAGGAAACTGTGATCTGGATCTCTGGCTGATTCCGAAGTGATCAGACCGGAGTTTCCTGAATATCAGTCCCGATGAATTCTGCCTGGACCGTTCCGCGGGTGCGATCCCGGATCTGTTCCGGAATATCATCGCTCATGCTGGCAAACGTGCAGGTCACTTCTTCTGCATAGGAGAATTCCGGCTGGATCATATTGGTGCGGAGCCAGGATTCCAGAGTGCCGGAAAGGGAATAAGGATAGACGACGCGATAGAGGTTCACAGGAACCTCTTTTACTTTCGGGGCATGGGAGAGAGCAGAAGCGGCGATGCCGCCATAGGCACGGATCAGGCCGCCGGTGCCGAGCTTGATGCCGCCGAAGTAGCGGACGACGCAGACGGTCGTATCGGTGAGCCCGGATTTCAGGAGACTTTCCAGAATCGGAATGCCGGCGGTTCCGGATGGCTCCTTGTTGTCGCTGGAGCGCTGGATCTGGTTGGAAGGACCGATGAGATAGGCAGTGCATACATGCGTGGCATCAGGAAATTCATTGCGGATGCGGGCAATGTAGGCACGTGCTTCTTCTTCGGTTTCGGTGCGGGCAGCACAGGCAAGAAATCTGGATTTCTGAATGACTTCTGCTTCCCGGTATTCCTGGCTCAGTTTCATGAGCCTATTATAGCGGAAGCTCTGCGGTCAGAGAGAAACGAAACCATGCTATAATTTTCTCACTTATGGGAAGAATACATCAGCTGGATGCACAGACTGCCAATATGATCGCTGCCGGAGAAGTGGTGGAGCGGCCGATGGGAGTCATCAAGGAACTTGTGGAAAACTCGATTGATGCAGGTTCCACGCGGATTTCGGTTTCTGTAGAGAATGGCGGCATCGATCGGGTCACGGTCAGCGACAATGGCTGCGGCATGGACAGCGAAGATGCCGTGAACTGCTTCGGCAGGCATGCGACTTCCAAGATCAGAGGGCAGAATGACCTCTGGGATATCAGTACGCTCGGCTTCCGGGGCGAAGCGCTTCCGAGTATTGCCAGTGTGTCAAAGCTGACGCTGGTGACGAGTGATGGCACGGATTCCACCCGGGTGAAGATGGAGTATGGAGAACTGAAATCTGCAGAGCCCTATCCTTCGGATCAGGGCACGGAGATCAGCGTGGAGGGTCTGTTCTACCGGACCCCGGCAAGACTTAAGCATCTGCGTTCCGGAGCGTATGAGAATTCGCTGATCCAGGACATCATCATGAAATTCGCACTGTCGCATCCGGAAATTGCCTTCACGTTTCTTTCAAATGGCAGAGAAGCGTTCCGTACTTCCGGAAGCGGAGATCTGCAGGAAGTCCTGTATCTCTGCTGGGGAAGGGAAGCTGCGGAAAAGGCGATTCCGATCAATATGGAGGACTTCGATTACAAGGGCAGCGGTTATCTTGTGAAGCCGGAAGTGAACCGTGCTTCCCGGAATTTCATGCAGGTATTCCTGAATGGCAGAATGGTGAAGACCTTCCGGCTGTATAAGTCGATTCTGGATGGCTATGAAGCATATCTCCCGCAGGGAAGGTATCCGCTGGCAGTGGTGAATATCTCGATGGATCCGCACCTGCTGGATGTGAATGTGCATCCAAGCAAATGGGAAGTAAGGCTTTCGAAGGAAAATCAGCTGGAATATCTGATCCGGGATTCCGTAGCAGAAACACTTTCCAGGCAGATGCTGGCACCGAAAGTGCGGCGTGCACAGGAAGCACCTGCAGCAGCGCAGATGCGGATGGAATTTGACGCGTTTCAGCATGCGCCTGCAGCAGTACAGAAGCCAGCAGCACCGAAGCCGTCTGCAGTATCGGAACCGGAAGAGAAGAAACCTGAATCGGCAGAAGAGAAGAGCCTCACTGCAGAACCAGTGAAAGAGATCAGAAAAAAGATCCGGGAAGAAACCCTGCAGGAACCTGCTGGGCAGTATCCGGAACGTACGTTTCCTGAGATGACGGTCATCGGGCAGCTGCATTCTTCTTATATTCTCTGCAGCACAGAGCAGGGACTTGCGGTCATCGATCAGAAAGCTGCTTCCCAGCGAATTGCCTATGAGAAAATCGAACGTCAGATTCAGAACAATGAGACGATGCAGGATCTGCTGGTGCCGCTGACTCTGAAGACGTCGGATGATGTCGTGCAGAGGCTTGCTGAGCTTAATGCCTTTGCGGAAGACCTGCGGATCTCTTTTGAATCCTTCGGCCCGGATACGCTGCTGGTCCGCAGCATTCCTGCATGGATGAGCGGCCTGGAAGAAGAAAAAGTGCTTTATGATGTGCTCGATCTGTTTGCGGAAGAAGAAAAGGCAGGGATCAGAAGAATTGCCGGAAAGAAGATCGCAGAGCTTGCCAGCACGCATGCAATTCATGCATGCAGGAAGCTCGCTTTGGCTGAGATGAATCAGTTCCTGCAGGATCTCTCTGCCTGTGCGAATCCGTATCAGAGTCCTTCGGGGCATGCAACGTTCGTGATCATCGAGGAAAGGGATCTGGCAAAGGAGTTCCGATGAAGAAGGTGCTTGTGATTGCCGGCCCGACTGCTTCCGGGAAGACCTCGTTCTCGCTTGAGATGGCAAGGCTTCTGCATGGCAGAATCATCAGCGGCGATTCGATCCAGGTATACCGCGGACTTGATATCGGCTCCGGAAAGGTGACGAAGGAAGAGCGCGGAGACATTCCGCATGAGCTGATTGATATTCTGGATCCGGATGAGCCGTACAGTGCCTGTGAGTTTCAGAAGATGGCAAGACCACTGATTGAGGAGCAGGATCCGTTTCCGATCATTGCCGGAGGGACTGGATACTACCTGAAAGCATGTCTCTACGATTATACGTTTGAAGCAGAAGAAGGGGATTCTCCGGCAGATCCGGAACTGGAACAGCTTGACAGTGAAGAGCTCTATGCGATGCTGGTGAAGCAGGATCCGATTCAGGCACAGAAGATTCATCCGCATAACCGCAGAAGAATTCTCAGAACGCTGACGATTCTGAAGCGGACCGGGCATCGGCAGAGCGAAGTGGAGCAGAATCAGAAACATGAGCCGATCTATGATGTCTTCATTGCCGGCTGCACGATGGATCGGGATGTCCTCTATGAACGGATCAATCAGCGGGTAGAGCAGATGTTCCGGGATGGCCTGGAAGAAGAAGTGAAGGGATTGCTGGAAAAGGGATATACGTTTGATGATCCGGGCATGCGGGGAATCGGGTATCAGGAATTCCGGGAATACTTTGACGGAAGCAGGAGCCTGGAGGAAACGAAAGAGCTGATTCAGAAGAACAGCAGGCATTATGCAAAGCGGCAGTATACATGGCTGAATCATCAGATGCCGGTGCACTGGTTCAATAGTCTTGAGGAAACAGAACGCAGCCGGATGAAAGAAGAGATTCTGGACTGGAGGAGAACGGATGAGAAGTAACAGCAGAAAGATCAGACAGCAGATCATGCAGGTATATCTTCTGAATGGGCTCGAGGCGGGATGTCTGATCGGCATCGTGATTCTGCTCTATGCGCTGGAACTGCCTTCCTGGTTTCAGCAGGATTACCGGATTCTTGCGATCGTGATGACGGCTGTCAGCGTTGTAGTCGGATTGCTATTCGGAAGATCGAAGTGGGCGGGATTGAAGCGCCGCCTCTTCCGGGCACAGGCAGGACATGAAGATTCGTTTGACGATGAAGAGTTCCGCATGGTGGATCACAGCGGCACGCTCTATACCGGCGGTGCCTGGCTGCTGTACCGGGAAGGACTTGATTGCCGGATCTATTACCGGAATTCGATTGAATCCATTGATCCTTATGGAGAACATGGCGGAAAGAGAGTCAAGGTATGGCTCAGCGTGAAGCTGCAGAACCGGCAGGATCTTGAGGTCCTGGGCTATGAGGCAGGAAATCCGGATGCGGCGGATCTATTGGCAGAATGGCTGAATCCGGTGCCTCAGAAGAAAGTATGCAGGGCATGCGGAGCACCGAATGATCCGGGTGCGAAGTACTGTGCCTGGTGCGGCAGTCCCCTGGATTGACAGAATTGCGGATCTGTATTCTCTTATCTGAAGTTTTGTTCACATTTCTTGAAACAGACCTGGTTTTCAATATGATGAGAATATCCCTTCAAAGGGGATTGTTCCGGAAAGGATGGAATCTGAAATGAGTGAGTTCAATCGTGAAGCTTATGTCGGCGAAGCTGGCGGCTTGAAGGCATATATCACAAAAGTGATGACCAAGATGGGCATTGCGATGGTCATTACGGCAGCAGTAGCGTTCGCAGTCTATGCAAGCGGCCTGTATGTGGTTCTTGCCAGCAGCCTGATGTTTCTGATTGTTGCAATCGTGCAGCTGGTTCTGTGCGGAAGCCTCAGTGCAAGTCTTTCGAGAATGGATGCCCAGGGCATGACCGCGAAATTCTACGGATATGCGGCACTGACCGGTGTTACCTTCTCCATTCTGCCTCTGGTCTTTGATGTCAGCACGATCTTCTATGCATTTGCATATGCGGCAGTCATGTTCTTTGCCTGCGCAGTGATCGGTCATACGACGAATGTGGATCTGTCGAAGTTCAGCGGTCTGTTCATGGGTGCGATGATTGCGATGCTGGTGGCACTGGTATTCGCAATGTTCATTCCGGGCATGAATCTCGCAATCAGCTATATCGGCATCATTCTGTTCCTCGGCATCACGGCATGGGATATGCAGAAGATCAAGAGCTACTACTATGGAACCAATGAGGGCTATGGTGTTGCCGGAGAGTCGCTTGCCGTATATGGTGCATTCTCTCTGTACCTGGACTTCATCAATGTGTTCCTGTATGTGCTCAGAATCTTAGGCGTAAGATCTGACAGAAACTGAGAGCATTCATCAGTAAGAAATGAACACGATCCCCGGACGGTATTGTCCGGGGATTTTCATCGTTGTGTGCCCGGCATGGGCGATAACTAGGTGGTGAAAGACCGAATCAGTATGAATCCTGAGTAAACGATTGAAAGAAAGGAGATGCTATGAAAACAGAAAACCAGAATATGGGCTGTCCACAGAGGAATAGTACGGAATGCGAAAAGTATGTGGAAGCGTCGAGCATCTTCCATTCGGAAAATGGGGGAAAGGGAGTGCAGCTGCAGGGCCGAACACCTCATGGAAGAGATTTACGAAATCAAAAATACCGAGCTCCATTTCTCACGCGAATCAAACTTCAGATCTCAGGATTTACCTGCAGATCATTTTCTCATTATTCATGGCTAACCGATGTCAGCAGTTTTTTCTTTTGTGCTTCCATCCGCTCAGCAGAGGAATTCATGGAGGAAGATACCAGACTGCATAGTCTGCAAGAACCCTCTGAAAAATTAATTTTTATTTGAAAAAGATCCGGACTATCGTATTTTTCTGATTCCGATATTATTCTTTGGGCGGAGGGAAGCGTGATTCTTTCTAAACTTGGCTTCCGGGATTATTTTCATAATTACTTAGTTCTGGAGGCCGATACCTTAACGGATTCTCTGAAAGACAAGATTGCTGTTGCGGAGGAGGACTGCTATATGCTGTGTTCCAGCTATATCAGCAGAACCGGTGCGCTTCTTTTCAACGTGCTTTCGATCGGAAGCACATGGACAAACTGCCGGAAGGGGCTGGAACAGGAGGAAATGCTGAGCATTTTCGATCCGTATATCCTGAGAAACCTCAGGACCAGGAAGATCATTCCGGAAGAGGCAATGAAGCAGAAGAATATACCGTGGATCCGGAAACAGGAAGAGGATGCCGGAGAGAGGCTTGCTGAGACCAGAGAGAATGAGATGCTGGATGGCGTCCGGAATGATTTCTACCCGGATATCGTCAGAACCGGAATTCTGACAGAAGCAGGGATTCGGGAGTATGATATGCAGGTAGACGGATTCAACGGTCCGTTTGTAGAAGGAAGACTGCTGGATCAGACGAAAATCCGCGGGTTTCATCAGGGACAGCTGCTGAGAGCTCTGCCCTATAAGGCAGGAAAGGGATTCCGGCTGCTGTGCGTGTTTGCCGGGGATCCGCTTTCAGATGAAGATGAAGAGGCTATGGAACGACTGAGCCGTGAGGGAATGGCGGTGGGATTCGGATTTGCTGGCAGGTTCTTCCGCAACTGAGGAGTGAAGAATGAGTGTTTCCAGAAATGTGAAGTATACGTGTCCGTATTGCGGCAAGGAATTTGAGATCGAAGTCTGGGATTCGATCGATGCCGATGAAGATCCGGATCTGAGAGATCGGTGTGTTTCCGGAGATCTGTTCCGGGTTTCGTGTCCGCATTGCAAGAAAGAGTTTATGGTGCAGTTCCCGCTGGTCTATATCGACAGGGACCATAAGTTCGTGCTCTGGCTGAGTCAGAATGAACCAGGTTCTGATCTGAAGAGCCTGACGGATCCGCTGGTTTCCAGGGGATATACGCTGCGCAGATGCCCGACGCTGCAGGAATTCTCGGAGAAGATCCAGATCCTGGAAGACGGGGCGGATGACCGCATGGTGGAACTTGCCAAATATGACAGCTTCATCGAGTTTGTGGATAACGGCAAGGGCAAGGCAGAAGATGTTGCGGCAGTGGAATATCAGAGCCTGGATAACGGAGTCATGAAGATCAATGTCCGTACCGGTGCTGAGGGAGATAAGGGCATGGCATTCATCATCCCGGTTTCCTTCATGCAGGATGAAATGAATCAGAATCCGGAGCGGTATGAAGTTGAGAACCGGAACTTCCCGGCAGTCAACACGGCATGGATCACGAGTCTGTTCCAGAAGCCGGACGGGAATGCCTGATTCGTGTTCTGGCAGAAGGCATGTTAAAATTACAGCTCGGATAGCATTCCGGGCTTTGTTTATGAAGAAAACTTATATTGATTTGAACGAATATCTGGAAGAGCTCGATGAGGGCAAACACCAGACCGGAAGAAAACCAGGAAAGACTTATGCACATCCTCATGTTTCCAAACCCGAACCTCAAGAAGAACCAGAGGAAGAGGAGGAACAGGAAGAAGAACAGCCGGCAAGGAAGAAGAAACATCCGGTCCGGAATTTCTTCCGGGTGATTCTGATCCTGCTGATTGCAGGGTGTGTGCTGCTGGGAGTGGAAGTGAATCATCTCTTTTCCCTGACGCAGCCGCTGAACAGCACTTATTCAGGAAATTCTGCTTCTGCAGATGTCTTTTCCGTCATGATGGTCGGCGTCGATACCAGAGGCAGCGACTATGAAGGCCGCAGCGATACGATGCTGATGGTGACCATTTCCAGAAGTACGAAAAAGATTCTGATCACGTCCGTGATGAGAGATATTGCAGCAGAGATTCCGGGATACGGGACTGCCAAGCTCAATGCGGCATATGCATATGGCGGCATCGATCTTCTGCATGAGACGCTGGAGAATCATCTCGGACTGCGTTTCGATCGGGCTGTCATCGTGAATTTCACGACCGTCAGAGATGCAGTAGATGCGATCGGCGGAATCGATGTGACCATCGATGATGAAGAGATGGCTGCCATGAACCAGATTATCTGGATCATGAATCAGGAAGTATTTGCTGAGCCTGCTTATTATGATCTGCTGGAAACCTCGGGAGAGATTCATCTGAATGGCAAGCAGGCACTTGCTTATGCAAGAGATCGCACGAGTGCTCGCTCTGATTTCGATCGTACGTCGAGACAGCGCACGATGGTGCAGGCATGCATGGAACAGATCCGGTCTCTGAATCCGCTTCAGTTATTGCAGGCAATGGAGAAGATCATGCCGGAGCTTGTCACAGACTTTACGGAGCAGGATCTGATCAGACTGCTGCCGGTACTGCTTTCTTTCTCTTCGTATTCCATTGAAGAATTCTCCATTCCGCAGGACGGTACTTATACCTCGGGCTATATCGGTGAACAGCAGGCGCTGATCATCGATGCAGAAACGAATCGGCAGATGTGGGAGGATGCACTGAACCAATGATCTTATCGCTGGAAGATGTCAGTTATCGCTATGAGACAGAACCGATTCTGGATCATGTGAACTTTGTCGTGAATGAGAAAGAGAAATGGGGCGTCGTCGGCTTGAATGGAGCCGGCAAGTCCACATTGCTGAAGATCATGGCAGAAGCGGAAAAGCCGGATTCAGGAACCGTGACGGTACTGAAGAAGTACCGGGTTTCCTACTGCCCGCAGTCAATGCAGTTTGAACCAGGAAAGTCGGTCTATGAGACGGTGAGCAGTGCCTTGAAGGAACCGGCTGAGGTTTATCAGATCCGTTCGGTTCTGAATCAGTTCGGAATCACAGATCAGGAACAGAAGATTGAAGTGCTGTCCGGCGGTCAGCAGAAGCGGGTAGCACTCGCGATTGCCCTGATCCGCAAAGCAGATCTGTATCTGCTGGATGAGCCGACGAACCATCTGGATCAGTCGATGATTCTCTGGCTGGAACGGTATCTGTCGCATATCTCCGGGGCATTGGTCATGGTGACGCATGATCGGTATTTTCTGTCGAGAATCACGAATCATATGGTGGAGATCGATCGCGGTCATCTGTATACGTATGATGGAAACTATGCGGATTACCTGGAACAGCGTCAGATCAGACGACAGCAGGCGCTGGCAGAAGATCAGAAGCGGAGAAATTTCCTGCGTCATGAGATTGAATGGATCCGGGCTGGTGCACCGGCTCGCTCCACGAAGCAGAAGAGCAGAATCGAGCGGTATCAGAAGATTGCGTCACAGGAGGAATTCCAGGAAGCAGGTGTTCTGGAACTGAAGTCTGCGGTTTCCAGGCTTGGCCGGAATACGATTTCTGCTGAGCATATTTCTAAGGCTTATGGAGATAAGGTTCTGTTCCGGGATTTCAGCTTCAATCTGGATCGCATGGATCGGGTCGGAATCATCGGACCCAATGGCTGCGGCAAGAGCACTTTGCTGAAGATTCTGATGGGACAGGTGCAGCCCGATACCGGAACGGTATCGATCGGGGAGACCGTGAAGATCGGATATTTTGCTCAGCAGAATGAAGTGTTCAAGGAAGACCAGAGGATTATCGACTATCTGGAAGAGTCCGGCAAAGTCGTGATGACTGCAGATCGTGAAGAGATTACTGCGGGACAGATGCTGGAGCGCTTTCTGTTTCCGAAAGACAAGCAGTATCTGCCGATTTCGAAATGCTCCGGCGGAGAAAAGAGAAGACTGTATCTCTGCTCCGTATTGATGAAAGCTCCGAATATTCTGATTCTCGATGAACCGACGAATGATCTGGATACAGATACGATGACAATTCTGGAGGATTACCTGGAAGACTTCCGGGGCGCAGTTCTGGAAGTGAGTCATGATCGCTATTTCCTCGATCGGACGGCAGATCGTCTGTTTGTGTTCCGCAATGGGGAAATCAGAGTCGTGCAGCAGGCATACTCAGATTTCCTAGAACAGGAAGAGAAAGTAGAGAAGCAGAAAGAAGCTCCGGTTCAGAAGAAGCCGGAGAAACCTGTTGCGAAGATGTCTTATAAAGAGAAAAAAGAACTTTAGGATCTCGAGAAGAAATTGCCGGAAATGGAAGAAGAAATCCGGAAGCTGGAGGCTTCGATGGAAGGCATCACGGATTATGAAAAAATACAGTCTCTCAGTGAACAGCTTGACCGTAAGCGCAATGAAAAAGAAGCGGCCGAGAATCGCTGGCTGGAATTATCTGAGAAAGCAGAATGATCATGTTCTGCTTTTCTTTTTCTCATAGAGTTTCTGATCAGCCGCATTGATCAGATCATATACTGTCTTCATGTCATCCGTGCATCTGGCAATGCCGATCGAAGCAGAGAGGGTATACGGAAGATTGTGCAGCGCTGAGGTTTCGTTCAGCAGAGAATGAATGGAGTCAGCAGTCTCGGATGCTTCGGATCCGGTATCAGCTTCCATGCAGATGATGAACTCATCACCGCCATATCGGCCGATGATGGCCCGCTTTTTCAAGGGAATGCATGCCTGGCGGAGCACATCGGCCAGCGTGCGCAGCGCATTGTCTCCTTCCAGGTGCCCGTAGGTATCGTTGATTGCTTTGAAGTGATCAGCATCGATCATCATCAGATACTGATGGCTGCGGGACTGTCCATGCATACGATCAGCAATGGAATTGAGCAGACGTTTGCGGTTGTTGAGGCCGGTCAGAGAATCCAGGGAGATGAGATCTTCCATTGAATCCAGATACAGCATCAGCATATCCAGGGTAATGCAGCAGCAGGCAACGGGCAGGAATGGATAGAAATACTGAATGATTCCGGCGGCGGCAGGCATGATCGGAAATACTGCCAGCATGCGCAGGTAATCTTTATCGATATATTCTTTCCGTTTCAGCACTGCCTTCAGGCTTCTTACTTCAGCCAGCACGACAAAGGAATAAGAGAAGAGATACTGGAGGAGAAACAGCGGCCCGCGGGTATAGATGCGTTCTGCACCTGCAGAAAAGAAGAATCCGTACCGGAAGTTGAACAGATTCAGAATGAACTGGATGATTGCCAGAAGCAGCGTATGAAAGGGAACTTTCTCAGATGGTTCTTTTCTGGACAGAGCGTCGAAGTACCAGAACCAGCTCATGCACATCAGGGTGGAAGAGAGAAAATAGATGGATTTCAGGAGGAGCAGAGAAATTGCAGCATAAGGAATGATGCCGGCAAGCATCAGCTGGCAGAGCGTGTCCGTGATAAAGAACAGGAGGACGGTGATGGAAGAATAGAGAAAGACTCTCTGGGCTTTCATCTGAGAAGCAGTATTGGAACGTATCATGATCACTGCGACAATAATGCAGCAGAATAGGTTGATTTCAAGGTAAAGCGCTTCGTATTGCATTACAGTCATTATAAAAGTGAACAGGATTCAGTTCAAATACAGATCAGCAAGAGATGTAAAAAAGCCGGCAGGGATCAGTGCCCGATGATTTTCAGAAGGGCATCACTGCCGAGGGTCTTCTGGATGGATTCGATCTGAATTCTCTGCGGAATCGGATAGCGGTCTTTCCAGTCACCGATCCAGTCTTCTTTCATGAGCTTCTCACGAAGTCCTGCATCATTTTCCCGCAGGGCCTGATCCATCACATAGGAACGGACGAGACCGTATCTGGAAAGCTGATACGGGGTGATGCAGGAAGAGATTCCAGCTTCCTGACATGCGCTCAGCAGCATATGGTGCATTGCCCGGTAGTTGTATTCCAGATGCCTGGAAGTCAGAAAGAAGTTTCTCGTATCCGTGGACTCTCCGGTATAGGAATAGTAATCGAGCAGGCTCTTCTCGAAGTCTTCTGAGAAACAGAATGTTCCAGTATAGCTCCAGGTGATCGTGCGGCCAGAAGAACGGCGCACATAGCGGACCGGATAGTTATCGAGGAAATAAGAGGATTCTTTCCAGAACTTCGAAGTGTTTTCCAGGAAGGTTCCTTCTTCGAGGTGCACGGAAATCGGACCGGATTCATGCCGGCGTCTGCCGGTGAAATTGCTGATCTTCAGATTCTGGACCTGCGTAGGCGTCAGCCCGATATTCATCATGAGTCTCAGAATCAGGGCATCTTCTTTATCCAGTTTCGGAAGAACTGCACGCAGCTTGGCAACATCAGAAGAAGATGGGAACATCTCCATCGTGTATTCCGTGCGCTTGCGTTCCTCATTCTTCAATAAGCCGCTGAAGGGATTCTTATAATCAGGCCAGAGGTCAGGATTGCTTGCAATTCTGGCACTGATTGCGCGCAGAGTTGCTTTGTAGCGATGGGCGGTGTTCGGGGAAAGTGTTCCGGCTTCCTGGCGTTCATCCAGGAAACGGAAATATTCCTCGGCATCTTCATGGCTCATCGTGGTGATGCGGAGCCTGCCGTTGTCATACGAATGGAGAAGGTTCAGAACCTTCCGGTAATCATTGACGGTGGAGGTATGGGATTCAAGTCCTTCGGTGACAGTATTCCATTCTTCCTGGCTGAGGCCAACAGGGATTCTTGCGTTCATGTAGCTGCTTATGCAGAAGAGAACTTCTGCTTGTCCTTTCTCCCTGATCAGGCAGGGGATGAATGAAAACCACTAAAATGACGCCGTGGTCAAAGCACAGTCATATTACACAGGTAAGTTTCGATTTTCAAGCGGAAAAATTGTCTGCTGAACAAAAAAGCAAAATTTGATCATAAAACAGTGGAGAAAAGACAGGGTCCGCGGAGATCAGGAAAGCGCATTCACATAATCTCACACATTTCTGACAAACTTCTGCGATACCGGCTGAGTACTATGATAATGCAATCAGAAATGGTTGCCCTGAAATACTCGCTCCCCCCTTTAGCAAGTAGTTCAGCGATTCTATCCCCTATATAATAAGAAGAGAGAGACCCGCGAGGGTCTTTTCTCTTGGTACAAAGGATAGGAATGATATGGAGAATCGATTATACTTTTCGTGCGGGAGAAGTATGAAATATATATTCCTGGATATTGATGGAACGCTGTTCAGTTCCAGAATCAACGGAGTTCCGGAATCTGCGCTGAAAGCAGTGCGGATCGCCAGAGAAAAAGGCAGCCGGATTTTCTTATGCACGGGCAGAAGTCTTGCTGAGTGTGCAGATTATTTCCGTTTTGATACGAATGGATTCCTGTTCGGAGCAGGCGCGATGATCTATGCTGATGGGAAACGGATCTATGATCATCCGTTTGAAAGCAGTGAGGTGCAGAAGATCAAGGATCTGATCCGTTCCTGCGGGTTCTGCTGGATGGCAGAAGGTGCGGCAGGTGCTTATTATGATGAAGACTCCAAGTACTACATTGCCAAGTATTATGTAGGGCATGAAGTGACGGATCCGGATGAGGCACGGTATCTCTGCGTGAAGCATAACGTTTATCCGGAGATGTATGAAGACGCTGATGAGAAGATCTACAAGTTCTGTGCCTATGCGCCGTATGACAGTGATTACAGCAGGCTGAGGAACAGCCTGCCGGATCAGTATGCGCTGAATTTCTCTTATCATTCTCCGGAGATGTTCGACTGTGCAGAGATCACGGATAAGACCATCAATAAAGCAACCGGGATTCAGCGGGTGCTGGAATATTATCATGCGGATCGTTCGGAGGCTGTCGGAATCGGCGACAGCGAGAATGATATACCGATGATGCATGCATGCGGCATCGGTATTGCGATGGGCAATGCAATGCCTTCGGTGAAGGAACAGGCTGACTGGGTCACAACCGATATTCTGGATGACGGGATCTGGAATGCGTTTGAGCATATCGGTATTTTGTGAGGGAGGAAAAATCATGGGAGAAGTAATGTGTCCGCATTGTGGCAGCAAGGAAACGGTGAAGAACGGGGAAAGCTATCAGTGCAAGGATTGCGACCGGGTCTTCGGCAGGGATCATGAGACAGATGATGGTCTGAATCTGGAAGAGGTCATGACTGGCCTGCGGTTCAGCTATGAACAGTCAGAAGATCGCAGCATTCATATGCGCTTTGCGGAAGAAGAGAATGTTCCGGATGTGGTATATGAGTTCTATACTGCGGAGAACGGGAAGATTTCCAAGGAAGCAGATGTCATCAGCCTCAAGGAGTGGAACGAGCTGAAGCATATGCTGATCTATAATCTGTTTGTATGCGACTGGGATCGTCAGTATTTTCCGGTCAATGATGGTTCTGAACCTCTGATCGGGCAGAGATGGCGTCTCGATCTGATTCTGCAGGGAGAGGATCAGGAGATTTCATATCGCGGAGATGGGGTGCTGCCTCCGTATTTCCGTCAGCTGACAGCCCTTCTGAAGAAGTACGCAAAGTCATGAAGACCATCCGGGTTGCGGCTGCAGTCATCCGGAGAGGAAGTCAGATTCTGGCAGCAGAGCGCGGGTACGGAGAGTTCAGGGATGGCTGGGAATTTCCCGGAGGAAAGATCGAATCGGGTGAGACTGCTGAAGAAGCCTTGAAGCGCGAGCTGAAAGAAGAGATGAATGCGGAAGTGATCGTGAATGAGAAGATCACGACAGTGGAAATGGATTATCCGGAGTTTCATCTCTCGATGGATGCGTTTCTGGTTTCTCTTGCAGACGATCATTTAGAACTGCTGGAACATGAAGCTGCATGCTGGCTGGATTATCAGCATCTGGATGATGTGAACTGGCTGCCGGCTGATCAGGAGATTGTCCGGGTCCTGAAAGAGAAGTATATGAAAGGCTGCTGAGGCAGCCTTTTGTATCAGCCGAGGATGGACATCAGCTGTTCTTTTGTGATAGATGCACTGCTCATCTCTTCGCCGGAAAGGATTTCTCCGGCAAGGTCTGCTTTCTGTTCGGCAAGTTTCAGAATGCGTTCTTCGATGGTGTCTTTGACGATCAGGCGGTAGACGGAGACAATCTTATCCTGGCCGATGCGGTGAGCGCGGTCGGTTGCCTGGTTTTCCACAGCCGTATTCCACCATGGATCATAGTGGATGACGATATCTGCAGCCGTCAGGTTCAGACCGGTTCCGCCGGCTTTCGTGGAAATGCAGAAGATCGGAACATCATCGTTCTGGAACTGTTCTACCATTTTGCTGCGTTCTTTGATGGTGGTGGAGCCAGTCAGCAGGTGATACCGGATTCCGCGTTCTTCCAGGCGCCTGACCAGAAGATCAAGCATGGTGGTGAACTGGGAGAAGAGCAGGATCTTGTGGCCTTCGCTGGCGGCACGGTCAATGAGATCGATGCAGAGGTCTTCCTTTGCGGAGTTTCCCTTGTACGTATCATAAACCAGCGCAGGCGAGCAGCAGAGCTGACGGAGTCTCGTGAGTTCGGCAAGTACTGCGATGCGGTTCTTGCGGAATTCTTCGTCGCTCTGTTTTCCGAGCATGATCTTCAGACGCTGCACGCGGGCATCGTAGAGTTCTTTCTGTTCGCCTTCCAGCGGAGCATAGGATACTTCTTCCAGCTTGTCGGGAAGGTCTTTGAGAACGTTCTGCTTGAGTCTTCTGAGAATGAATGGGGCAATCATCTCACGCAAGCGGTTCATGGTCTCTTCATCCTGATCCCGGACGATCGGCAGTTCATAGGCATTGCGGAAGTGGCGGTACGTGAACAGGAATCCGGGCATCAGATAATCGAAGATCGACCAGAGCTCGCTGAGCCGGTTTTCAATCGGGGTTCCGGTCAGGGCAATGCGAAAGGAGGCATTGATTTCCTTGACGGAAGATGCTGCCTGGGTAGCCGCATTCTTGATGTACTGAGCTTCATCGATGACTTCGATATCGAAGTGATGGCCTTCATAGAGTTCGACATCACGCTTGATGGAGTCATAGCTGGTGATCAGAATCTCATTGGCAGTATGAGTATGAATGAGTTCTTCTCTCTGGGCGGCATTGCCGATGACCATGACCGTTTCAAGATCCGGAGCGAACTTCGTGAACTCATTGGACCAGTTGTAGACCAGCGAAGCAGGACAGATGATCAGGGTGTGATGCTTCGGAAGAGACTTGATCAGGGAGATAACCTGGACGGATTTTCCTAAGCCCATCTCATCCGCGAGCAGTCCGGCAAAGCCATTGTGCTGCAGGGCAGAGAGCCAGCGGAATCCGGCTTTCTGATAGTCTCGAAGTACCTGATCCAGTTCTTCCGGAATCGGATAGTCCGTGAGCTCAATCGAATGAATCTGCGAGACCAGGTTCCGGAAATATTCATCTCTGGAAATCAGCAGGCTTGTATCATTCTCGGCTGCCTGGTCCAGAACCATGGCCCGGTATTTCGGAATGGACACTTTTCCTTTCCTGATCTGGGCATTGGAAAGCTGGAGCTGTTCATTCAGCTTTGCCATCTCTGCCATCTCGTCTTCGTCGACGTTCAGGAATGTGCCGTTCTTCAGGCGGTAGTATTTCTTCTTCGGCGTATAGCGGGAAAGGATCTCCGCAAGGTCTTCCAGGGTTCTGTGATCCTGGGAAAGATCCAGCTGCAGCAGATCATGATTCACAGAGATGCCGACTGAGATCTTCGGCATCGTGCGGACGGTGATCTTCTTCAGTGCGTCTGTGATGAATACTTCTGCTTTCTGACGGATCTGCTCGATGCCATTGGTCAGAAGATTATAGAGCTTGTCTTCGTCATCTGCTAAGACAAGGCGATGGTGTTCCTGATCGAAGCCGGTGAACATCGCAGAAATCATCTGATCAAACTGCTTCTCAGTTCTGATATCCCGGTATTCGCGGCCTTTCTCATAGCCTTCGAGGAGATTGAATTTCTGATCTTTATAAATTGCATAGACTTCGCAGGTGATGAAGCTGTCCTGGGGCATGTCCAGGTAGACCTGGAATTCCGGTTTCGGGGGAAGATATGCTTCGGGGCTGAAACCGATCGCCTGAACCTGCGGCTGTTCGGAGGGTGTCATCGTGCTCTGCAGGAATCCGCGGATATCCTTCTCAGCAAGAAACAGATCTGGTTTTCTGCTGATGAGATTCTGCAGGCGGATGCAGTTTCTGGAATGATCCGTCAGCGGAGAACGGAGAATCTTCTTTTCTTCCGGTGCTATGAAATAGAAATACCGGAGTCCGGAGAAGACCAGATTGTTTTTCCCCGACAGCGTATAGCCGTCTTTCGTCTTCTCAAGAGAGAACCCGAACTCCGGATTCCCGTCTACCAGGGTCCGGATGGTTTCCGGGTACGTGCTGCCTTTCGGTTCGCTTACGAACAGCTTCATGTTCCAGACAGATTCCATGAAGGCGTCTACCTGGTTTTTAGGAATCAGATAGCCGCTTTCGATATCGGACGTATAACCATCCCAGTAATATTCCGAGTGGCTGGTCAGAAATTTCTGATACAGGAGATTGATCAGAGGCTGACACTCCGGGACAAACGATTCGATGGAGGGAAAGAAATCCAGTTCCTTGCCATAGCGGATCTCAGTATGATTTGCCATTGCGGACGTTAGTTTCCCTACATCTTTCAGCTTGTACTTCCGCAAGCCAGTTCTTCCGATCTTCATATCAAGTGCGACGGAATTCGCACTGCGATTTCCTTCTGAAAGATGGACTTCAATCTCGACATCGCCGGACTGATCCGTGGCTGAAACAGAAAGTGTATCTGAAATGAAGTCTTTCAGATCCGGATCAGTATCTTTTTCCCGCCAGTCAGGCAGTTTTACATGGCCTTCTTCAACCGCTGTAAGGAACATGATGATCATGGCAGTCGAGTGCTGGCACGGATGCCAGAATCTAAAGTCCGGGCAGTCGCAGCTGGAATCGATGATCCGGTTCATGGAGATGTTGTAGCGCAGCGTCGTCCGGAAGATCCGGCCGGTGCTGAAATCTTTCACGTTCCCGGTCATTTCAATCACAGGGAGCTTATCAATCGTGTATGAAAGATTCCTAATTCCCCTGTAATTCAGAACCATCTGAGCAATCTCAACCGTACTCGGATTGAGGCTCCTAAGCAGATCATCAAGTTTTGACATCAGTTTCTCCGTATCCTCTAATTTTATCTGAAGTCAGAATCTTATGGGCGTTTATTTGTTTTTCCGGCAGAATCCTGATTCTCATTGAAACGGAGAAAATGAACAACTATCATACAATTCATGAGAAAAACGGTCAGTTCTGACATGACATCAGGAGATCTGCGCAGACAGATCATCACGTTTGCGTTTCCGATCTTCCTCGGAAATCTGTTTCAGCTGTTCTACAACACTGCAGATTCTTTCATTGTCGGAAACTATGTCGGCGCAGAAGCATTGGCGGCTGTATCCTCTACGAGTGCGCTGATCTCGATCCTGGTCGGGTTCTTCCAGGGTTTTTCGGTAGGTGCAGGGATTGTGACTGCCCGCAATATCGGAAAACATGATGAAGAAGAAGTTCAGAAAAGTGTTCATACTTCCGCGGCCATGGGACTTGCGCTGACCGTGCTGGTTTCGATCCTGGGAGTTCTGATCTCAGAGCCGATCATGAAGCTCATGAATACGCCGTCTGATATCCTGAACGATGCGGTGACGTATCTGAGCATTTACTTTGCCGGAGCCGTCGGTCTGATCATGTACAACATGTTCGTGAGCACGCTGCAGGCATCGGGAGACAGCCGGAATCCGCTCTATTATCTGATCATCAGCTCGCTGCTGAATATCGTTCTCGATATTGTCTTCATCCGCAATTTCCATCTCGGCGTTGCCGGGGCAGCGTATGCGACGGCCTGACTCAGATCATCAGTGCGCTGCAGGCAATGGCAAACCTGATGCACCGGAAGGATTCTATCCATCTCAGCCTCAGAAAAATCCGTTTTGATCAAGAGATCCTGACGCAGATGATCCGCTTCAGCGGAATCGGTTTCTCAATGTCCGGGGCAAAGGAAGAAGTCAGAAAGAGTGCGGACTATATAACAGACTCCGTTTCAGAGGCGATTGAAATCCTGAGAAACCGATAAGAAGAAAATCATCATAGCATGCATGAGGAACCAGGAGGGAAAATGGCAGGAAGTAAGCGGATTACGTTAACCTCTGATCTATGAACACTCGCTGCGAAATGTGGCGATTTTTTTTGCAAAGTCCATTTCCGACGCTCTTACAAGTAACCGGCGAGAAAGCCCAAGTGCTTCAGCCGTGGGAGTGTCAAAATTGAGATTCCATTGAAAAACCACACTGATGATTTTCTGAATCATCAGTGTGGCCTTTCTGCTTAACTGAAGCTCATATCAAAGCCCTGTTTCCTGACTGTAACTTAATGCCCTTGGCTGCCTGGAAGGACTGGTCGAAAAGAACAGTCTCTCCATCGGCATCACACGGCTTTATGAAAATCTGGTTGCTTCCAAGCTGCTCTGCTGGCAGAGCCTTCAGGCCATCACCTTAGGCTGGCGTACTCTGAAGCAGAACCTGACTTCAGTTGAAAAAACGGCTACTATACTATCATGCCGATGATGGATCTGATGACCTTCGAGGATCCGTGTCTTCTGCAGATGATGGACTCTGAGAAAGATGACAAGCAGGAACAGCTGCAGACGCTCTACTTTTGTCTGAAGTACGCAGGCAATACGAGCAAAGTCGGGCAGAAATTGTTTCTCCAGCGCAATAGCGTTCTCTACCGTATGGAAAAGATCCAGCCTTCTGCAAATCTGAATTTTGAAGATTGGGAAGAAGACATGCGGCTGATGCTTTCCTTTGCGTTCCTCATAAATCTGGGAATGCTGAAATTCGTCTGATTACCAGAGGTAGATGTAGCCGAGCAGAGCCTGAGTGCTTCTGCTGGTATAAGCAGGGAACCAGCCTTCATGGTATCCGCCCATGTATCCGCCTTCAATGATATAGACACTGTTTCCGTCTTCGCTGACAGCAGATACATAGCCGACATGATGAGACCAGCAGACAATAGAACCAGCCTGAGGTACCGAAGAAACCGTATAGCCCATTGAAGCAGCACTGTCATACCAGTTCGAAGCACTTCCGAAATCAGGCAGTGCGACGCCGGCATAAGTATTGGCCAGCTGCCATGCGGACCAGGTGCAGTTTCCCCATCCGCCATAATACGGATTCACCGCAGCTGTTTCCTGCCAGGAAGTATCTTCCCATTCTTCCGCATATACAGGTACGGAAGCTGCCATGGCGAACAGAGGCAGGCAGAGCAGGGCGCTCATCAGTTTGCGCATCAGTTTATTTTTCAAAATTGTGTTCTCCTTAGGCACGCATTTCTGCAGTGCTTGACGGAAATATACCGGAAAAAATTGGCACGATCAAGGTTGAGAAGAGCTGAACTAGTCATGCTGAAATCGATTTCATAATAACATCAAACATGCATGCATCAATGATTAAAAATGATGTAAATCGTCTGTCATAAACAAAATCAGAAGTATGCATGCAGACATGCATACATGCTTATCACTATAAATACCTAACTGACAGAATATGTGACAATTCACATAAAGTGTATAAAAACGGCTTTAAATTCACAAAATCTGATCATTAATGCACAACCGTACTCTTCATAACATGCATATAAAACCATGCGTGAATGTACAATGAAATGATTGACAGAATACGATATAACCGCATGAACAGATGACTTGCAATCATTATTCTCATGAAATTGATCACTGCAAATGATGAGAAAAGCACTGCATATGGTCCGGATGCCTCAGAATGGATCAGAAATCAGGGGATCCGGGTTCTGAAAAGACAAAAAAGCAGCTGAGGTTCCGCGGCTTCAGGCCAGGAATTTCTCGGCTGCTCATTTCTGCTACATTGACATCTTCTGCGTGATTTCCTGTGCTGCCGGAGTTGCGGCAAGACCGCCTTTGGCGGTTTCCCTCAGTTCGCATGGCATCATATGACCGATGGAGCGCATCGCGTCAATGACCTGATCAGGCGGTATTTTTGATTCGATGCCTGCCATTGCCATTTCGGCTGATGTGACCGCATTGACGCTGCCGATCACATTGCGCTTCACGCATGGCACTTCGACAAGCCCTGCAACCGGATCGCAGCTGAGGCCGAGGAGGCCTTTCAGAGCGATGGCGGCAGCGTTGGTGATCTGCTTGCCCGATCCGCCCAGCAGATAGGTCAGAGCACCTGCGGCCATCGCACTGGCGGAGCCGATCTCTGCCTGACAGCCGCCTTCTGCACCGGAAAGACTTGCCCGTCTTGCAATGACCCCGCCGATTCCTCCCGCTACGAAGAGTGCTTCGGTCATCTTGTCATCGCTGAGTCGGTTGCGTTCCTGAATGCTGAGCAGCACTGCCGGAACAACGCCGCAGGATCCTGCTGTCGGTGCAGCGACAATGCGCTTCATGCATGCGTTGGATTCGGCAATACGCAGAGCTCGTTCCATCACTGCGGAAACGAATTCCCCGACGATCATCTCACCATTGGCACGGCGTACATGGATCTTGTAGGCTTCGCCTCCGACCAGGCCGCTGGATGATTTCAGATCCGGGTCATATTCAAAGTCTGATTCCTTCATGGCGAGATACATTTCCTTCATCTTCTGAAAGGATTCTTCTTCCGTTCTTCCTTCTTCGCGGCAGTCATGTTTCTGAACTGCTTTCCAGAACGGTATATTCTGTTCATCTGCTCTTCTGATGATTTTCTCCAGGGATGAATACATCTCAGTTCACCTCCTTCAGGCTGAGATAGGTTACTTTCAGAATGCCTTCCTGTGCTGCCAGCCAGTGCAGATCCTGATCTGGGATTTCCTGATCGAGTTCCAGTACGGTGACGGCGTGGCCTCCCCTGATATCGCGGTCCAGCTGCATCGTCGCGATATTGATTCTGCTGTGATACAGCATCTCTGAAATCAATGCGATCTTTCCAGGGGTATCATCGTTCTGGACAATCAGCGTCGGATGATCTCCGGAGAACACCGCTTTCAGCCCGTCAATGCGGCTGATCATGATCCGGCCGCCGCCGATCGAAGACGCAATGATCTCCAGGGTCTTGCCGGACTTTCCGGTCAGATTGAGCTTCACGGAATTCGGATGAGCGGATTCGCCGAGATCCGCAGCTCCGAACGTAAGCTTCAGGCCCATGGCATCTGCAATTCTGAACGCATCCGGGATCCGCGGATCATCTACCCGCATTCCCATCAAGCCAGCAGTCAGTGCCCGGTCGGTGCCATGTCCTTTTCCGGTTGCCAGAAAAGACCCATGGAAATAGATCCCTGCCGAGACAATGGGCTCGCCCATCAGGCATCTGGCAACTTCGCCGATCCTGGCTGCGCCGGCGGTATGAGAACTGGATGGTCCGACCATAACCGGCCCGATGATATCAAACAGCTGCATATTCGTGTCTCCTTAGCTGCTTCTGGAAGCAGCGCTGCAATCCCGTTACACAATATCACACTATCTTTCCTGCCGACATGAAATCCGCTCATGATCCGGAGAATGCTTTCATCAGTTTCCGAAAACTGATCAATGCTCTCAACGTATGCGCTTACATGCGTGCAGATTGCGCTATATACATATTTTTTCATTTATAATAACGAATGGAAAAGGTGAAGAATCTATGATCAAAGCAGTATTTCTGGATTATACGGGAACGATCCTGCAGGAAGGCGGACCGGATATTGAAGAAATGACCATGCGCTGTGCCAAGAACAGCAATGTGAAAGACCCGAGAGCCATGATGGAATGGTGGTTCCGCAATCTTCGCATTGAAGAAGAACGCAGCTATGGGGATTCCTTCCGCTCGGAAGAAGATATCTGCATGGATCTTCTGAAAAAAGCATCACGGGAACTTGGGCTGAAAGAAGACCTGAATCAGCTTCAGCAGCTGAATATCAACTACTGGATGTATGCTCCGCTCTATACGGACGTACTTCCGTTCTTTGAACGGTGCACGAAGCCGATCTACATCATCTCCAATAACAGCGACCGATATATCAGCGTCTGCCTGAAGCGCAACGGCCTGCATGTCAATGGCATTGTCTGCGGAGATATGGTGAAAGCATACAAGCCACATAAGGAACTGTTCGAGAAGGCTCTGGAACTGAGCGAATGCAGTCCGGAAGAAGTAATTCATATCGGCGATTCCATCAATGATATGAAAGGCGCTTCTGATGCCGGCATCACGCCGATTCTGCTGGATCGGAAAAAGAAAGCAGACCACTCGGATTTCAAAGTGATCCACAGTCTGCTGGAAGGGATCCGCAGCGTATGCGAGTAACCTTCTATTACGTCAGACATGGCCAGACTCTCTTCAACAAAATCCGCCGTCTGCAGGGAAGCTGTGACAGCCCGCTCACCGAGCAGGGCATCCGGGAAGCTGAGAAAGCTGCAGAAGCACTCCGTTCGGTTCCGTTTACAAGAGCCTACTGCTCCAGCAGCGAGCGGGCTGTCGATACGGCAGCGATCATTCTGAAAGAACGGTCGCTGAAGGCAGAGCCGATGAAAGGACTCAAGGAGTTTGACTTCGGACTGATGGATGGCGCACTGATTGAGCAGGTGAAGCCGGAGATGACGGAGCGCAGAAAAAAAGATTCGTGGAAGGATATCGGCGGGGATGATACCGAATCCATCACGAATCGCATCATCAGAACGTTCTCCGAGATTCTCTCGGAGTGCAAGGATGGCGATCGGGTGCTGATTGTGTCCCATGGAAGCTACTGCCTGCATATGCTGAAGCCGCTGTTCGGCATTGATCCGGTGAAGTTCAGGGAAGAACGTTCCAAAAACGGAGCGTTTCCGGTTCCTAACGGAGGCATCATGAAATTCGAATGGGCAGATGGCAGCTGGAAGATGCTGGAACTGCCGACAGAACCAGAGAAGTTTCACGACTGATCTGGTTTTTCTTTAACCTCCTGCTCACGCATGATGGCCCGGATACTCGGATAGAGATACGTTTTTAGCTCGGCAATCGGCATCGGTTCGCTGTAGAGGATAGAGCTGTAGCAGGTGCTGCTGACGAGTTCGATGATCAGATAGATCATGACGAGGGGATCCTTGTATTTGACGGAGGATTCCTCGATGGCATCATTGAAGACCGTTGCGAAATCAACGGTATCGTTTTCGCTGGTCAGGACGTTCCTGAAGACTCCCCATGACAGGTTCTTATATATAAAGGATAGCGTCGGCTTGTCTCTGGTCAGCTGATCGATGATGTTGTCGGACATGCCGATGATTTTGTCTTCCATAGAACGGATTTCCGGCTGTGCTTCGATTGCCTGCTTTGCTTTCAGGAAGATCTGAGCAGACTTATGAGCAATGATGTGGTTGCGGATGTCGTATTTATCCTTGAAGTAGGAATAGAATGTTCCTTTCCCCAGACCGGCCCGTTCCGTGATATCGGAAATGGTCGTATGGTTGACCCCGTTGGAAGAGAACAGATCAAAAGCGGTGCTCATCAGAGCATCTTTTTTGATTCGTTTGTTCTTTGCTGCTTTTCCGTCCGTCCTCATATCTTTATTGAAATATAGCCATTTTCCGGAAAGAGTCAATTTTTCTGGCCAGGAAATGACTGAAGGTCGCAAAACAGAACGCGGATTCTGTATAGAAAAAATTATTGACCAATAGTCGAGTAGCACATATAACAGAGTGCGGATGATTTCGACTGTTGGTCGAAAAAGTCAGCGGATAGAAAGAAGTGAGGATATGGGAAAGAAACTGGGGAAATTTGTCGTCAAGAATAAAATCCTGATTCTGATCGTATCTGTACTGCTTCTGATTCCTTCGGCAATCGGCTACATTCACACGAAAGTCAACTATGATATCCTGACTTATCTTCCGGATACCATAGAGACCATGAAAGGACAGGATATCCTGAAGGAAGAATTCGGGACTGGTGCCTTCTCCATGTATATCGTGGAAGGAATGCCGGACAAGGATGTTCAGAAGCTGGAAGATCAGATCAAGGAAGTTCCGGGTGTCAAGAATGTCATCTGGTATTCCGATGTGATGGACATCAGCATTCCGAAAGAGATGCTTCCGGATGATATCTATGAAGCATTCAACAATGGGGATGCGACGATGATGTTCATCCTGTTCGATGATACGACATCAGCAGACGAGACAATTGAAGCAGTCCGCGAGATCCGCAAGCTGTCGAATGAGCAGTGCTTCGTCAGCGGCATGAGCGCAGTGCTTGTGGATACGCAGGATCTGGCAGAGAGCGAAGCACCGATCTATGTCATGCTGGCAGTGCTCTTATGCTGCATCTCGCTGATGCTGTCGATGGACAGCTACCTGGTTCCGTTCCTGTTCCTGGCATCGATCGGCATGGCCATCGTGTACAACCTCGGCACAAACCAGATACTTGGCAGCATCTCCTATATCACTAAAGCACTTGCGGCAGTCCTTCAGCTTGGCGTGACGATGGACTACAGCATCTTCCTGTGGCACAGCTATGAGGCAGAACTGGAAAAAGGCAATGAGCGGAACGATGCGATGGTGAAGGCAATTGATGAAACACTGTCTTCTATTCTCGGATCTTCGATCACGACGATCGCCGGCTTCATAGCCCTCTGCTTCATGAGCTTCCGGCTTGGCATGGATCTTGGCCTGGTGATGTCGAAGGGCGTGCTGTTCGGTGTGATTTCCTGTGTCACGATTCTTCCTGCGCTGATTCTCGTGTTTGATAAAGCGCTGAACAAGACCAGACATAAGGCCGTGCTCCCGGATCTGAAGGGCATTGGCAAGCATGTCACAAAGCATGCATATAAGTACATGGTCATTGCCCTGGTTCTTCTGATCCCGGCAGTCTACGGATATGTCCATATCCCGGTGTACTACAACCTTGGCGGAACGCTTCCGAAGACTCTGGACAGCAGCATTGCCAATGAGAAACTCGAAACCCTGTTTGACGAGAATGCAACTCATATCCTGATGGTTCCTGCTGATGAATCGGCCAAGGACATCAAGAAGATGTCTTCGGAAATGGAAGATGTCGATGGCGTGAAGTGGGTGCTGGGACTCGATACCGTCAAGGGATCCGCAATTCCGGATGACATGATTCCGGATGATCTGAAGAGCAGTCTCAAGAGCGAGAACTGGCAGATGATGCTCATTGGCAGCAAATATGCGGTCGCCACTGATGAGGTCAACAATCAGGTTACGGAACTGACTGCCATCGCAAAGAAATACAACAGCAATTCCATGCTGATCGGAGAAGCAGCTGCTACCAAGGATCTGATCTCCGTTACGGACCATGACTTCAACTGGGTATCTTCCGTATCGATCGGCATCATCTTCCTGATCATTGCATTCGTATTCCGCAGTGCTTCGCTGCCATTCATCCTGATTGCAACGATTTATCTTGGCATCACGATCAACATGGCAGTGCCGTTCTTCACCGGCCGTGAGGTGCCGTTCATCGCCAACATCGTCATCGGAACGATTCAGTTAGGATCTACCGTCGACTATGCAATCCTGATGACCACGCGCTATCGCCGTGACCGCACGAGAGGCGTTGAGAAGCAGAAAGCAGTTGAAGATGCAGTGCAGGCAAGTGCAAAGTCCATTCTGGTCTCTGCAATGAGCTTCTTTGCAGCAACCTTCGGAGTCGGCATGTATTCCAATATCGATGTCATCCGTTCGCTCTGCATCCTGATGGCAAGAGGTGCAATCATTTCCATGGGCTGTGTCATCTTTGTCCTGCCGAGCTTGCTGCTTACATTCGATAAGCTCATCACCAAAACATCAAAGCCTCAGAGAGGCTGATCCATCCAGCAGAAGGAGAAGAAATCTATGAACAAGAAACTGAGCAAAGTTCTTCATACCGGAATTGCGGCAGCGATGATGCTGAGCATGGGCAATTTCGAGGTATTCGCAGAAGAAACAGATTCAAAGAATAATGGCGGAAACGAAACGGAAACGACTTCCGGCAATACAGAAAAGATCAGCATCAATAATGACAGCAATACCGAAGGAAAAGATGAAACGGTCTATGTCATCACGGATGCGTCTGGCGAAAAGCAGAATGTCATCGTCAGCGACTGGCTGAAGAATGGCAGTTCTTCGGATATCATCAAAGACTACACAACCTTGAAAGATATCGTGAACGTAAAGGGAGATGAAACCTACAGCACGAACAATGATGGTTCTATTTCCTGGAACGCAGAAGGCAATGATATCTACTATCAGGGAACCACGGATGCAGAACTTCCGGTAGCGGTGAAGATCAGCTATCAGCTGGACGGTGCAGACATCTCTGCAGAAGATCTTGCTGGCAAGAGCGGACATGTGACCATCCGTTTCGACTATGAGAACAACAGCACCAAGGATGTCACGATCAATGGCAAGAAGACAACGATCAAGACTCCGTTTGCAATGGTGTCAGGACTTGAACTTCCGAATGATAAGTTCACGAACATCCAGGTAGAAAATGGCAAAGTCATCTCAGAAGGTGACAATGCATTTGTCATCGGCA
Organism: Anaerolactibacter massiliensis; assembly: GCF_900290205.1. Lineage (NCBI taxonomy): Bacteria > Bacillati > Bacillota > Erysipelotrichia > Erysipelotrichales > Erysipelotrichaceae > Anaerolactibacter > Anaerolactibacter massiliensis. The sequence goes on from NZ_OLMH01000001.1 coordinate 211,858, forward strand.
TGGCATTCCCTGGTCTCAAGGAAAGCCTGGATCTCGATGATGACAAAGATCTGAAAGACAAGATCGGCGATATTGAGATTCCGGAGTATGTTCAGATTGAAGCAGATGTTACAGACTTCTCGCTTGAGATGACCATGACACTCGCTTCTTCAAGCTTCCTGTCTGATCTGAAGGTTGATGATGACGGAACCCTGGATGAGCTCAAGGATAATATGAATACCCTTCAGAGCTCCGCCCAGGAACTGGTTGATGGGACACAGACCCTGAAAGATGGAACGGGTGATCTGGTCAGCGGTGTCGGCAAACTGAAGAGCGGTTCCTCTGACTTGAATGATGGTGCAAAGCAGCTGGCTGATGGACTGGTTACATTTGACAATACTCTGGCTTCTAACGCAAAAGATGCAGAATCTGCCTCTGCAGCAGCCCAGAAGAAAGCTGAGGCAATGATTGCAAGCCTCGAAAAGCAGCTTGCAAATCCGATGGCTCTGGTCAAGCAGCTGCAGCAGCAGGGAATTCTCACAGAAAAGGGAGAGCTCAATTCTGATGTAGCAAAGAAGCTGACAGCCCTTGGGGTTCTGAAGGAGAATGGAGAAATAAACGGTCAGAAGATCAGGGAACTTGAAGCGATGATTTCTGCTTTGCAGAATGCAGGTGTAATCAATGCGGATGGTACTCCTACTGCTGTAGTGACAGGTCTTCTGAAGACTGCAGGAGTCATGAATGAGAGCGGTATAATCGATGCCCAGAAGCTTCAGACACTGATCGGAACTCTGGAAAAAACCGGCACTATTAATACGACAGGTTCTCTGACACCTGAGACAAAGGCAATGCTGAACAGTCTCGGCGTGCTGGATGCGAATGGAAACCTGGATGCTGCAAAGTATGCAGAGGTCAAGAAAAATGGAGATCAGCTAATTGACCAGCTGATTGAGGCAAATGTGCTGACAGTGGATTCTTCCACGGGCAGCGTTTCGATGAACCAAGATCTGGTCACCACTCTTGCCAAGCTAGGTATTGTGAAAGTGAATCCTAATACCAGAAAGCCGGAAGGGGGAATCGATCCAAAGGAACTTGGCGCTGCAATGCAGCTTACTTCTCTGGTGGATCAGCTGAAACAGACTGGGATTGTCAAAGATGACAAAGATGACAAAGATGACAAAGATGACAAACTCAGTGATACATATACTTCATTGATTGCTCAGAAAATCATTGACCAGGATGGCAAACTGACGGATACCGCTAAGACGAATCTCACTCAGACGATCACAACGCTGACTCAGCTTGGCGTAATCGATTCAGAAGGCAACCTGGATCAGACAAAGCTGGCTCAGCTCACTTCTCTTCCTGCAGAACTTAAAGAACTCGGACTGGTCAAGGATGATGGAATGGTGAATGCGGAAGCAGTTACTCTGCTTACATCCCTTCAGAGCCAGCTCGCATCTATCAGCTGCATGAATGATGATGGAAGCGTGAACCAGAAAAAGCTTGACGCCTTGGTTGCTCAGCTAAAACAGGCTGGAATCATTGGTAAAAACAACCAGATTGTAAACGAGAAGATTCAGAACTATGAATCTCTGATCGGTACTCTGATTAGTCGTCGTTTATTAAACGAGAAGGGCTTAGATACTACTACGCTTTCTGCTGCTAACTTATCTAGCATTGCCGCTCTTCTCACCAACGGAATGATTACCGTAGACAATAAAACTGGAGTCGCATCGTTTGCTACTGATGCAAAGACGATTGCAATCTTGAGCTCTGAACAGTATAAACTTTTAAACGGAGATGGAACACCGACACCTGAAGGAACGCAGATGCTCGGTCTGGTCCCGCTTGCTGTTCAGGCTGGCTTGGTAACTTCTTCAGATAACAAAGAATATGCCGCGAATTTGACTGGCCTGGAAACGGATACTGCACTTATCTCTCTTGCTCAGTCTGCTGGTCTCATTTCGAAAGACGATAAAGGAAACTTGGCTGTTAATGAAGATAAGGTCAAGAGTTTGCTTGGCATTCAGAAGCAACTTGCGACTGCAGGACTTCTTAATGATGACGGAACTTTGAATTCTGATAAGATCACGCAGCTTTCCAATATGTCTGCACTCGTCAAAAAGCTTGCGGCTGCAGGTATTACAGATGAACAGGGAAATGTAAACAAAGCAAAGCTTGATGCGTTTATAGAATACTGCAAAGCAGGTACCAGCAATTCTTATACTTCGATCTCCGCAGAAGCAGTAACAACAAATTCTACTGAAACAAGAGAAAACAATGCTGTAGCTCAGATCGAGACTGTGACAGAGGAAAAGATGGAGCCTGCTGATACAGCAGCTGATGAGACTGAAGCACCAGATCAGACTGCTGAAGATAAAGCAGCAGATACTGCTGCGACTGTAGAAGCTGCACCGGCAGCGGATACGGCAGCTACAGACACTCAGGCATCAGTGAATACTGAATCCAGCTCAGATGAAACGACAGAATCTGTAGAGAATTCTGCTGCATCTGAAGCAGAAAAGACAATTGCAGATCTCAAAGCACAGCTTGCTGCAAAAGATGATGAGATTGCTTCATTAAAGAATGATCTCCAGGCAGCAAATGATGCGAAAGCGAAAGCAGAGCAGTCTGCTGCAGATGCAGTTGCACAGGCAAATCAGGAACGTGATGATGCAATAAAGGCAAAAGAAGATGCAGAAGGCAAGCTTGCAATTGCACAGCAGGCTCTGACTGCTGCAACAGCAGATAAGACAGGAGATTCCGGATCTGATAATACAGCAGCTGATAACAGTGCAGTTACCCAGAGTGCAGATATGAGCAATGTGACACCTGCTCAGATGGCTGCAGTCCTTGCTTCGTCCAGTTCTGATACAGGTGACTTCTCTCTGACAGAAGAACAGATTAAAGCAATTCTGACAGAATACACGAAGACAGTTGCTGAAGCTGCCGGACAGGCTGGCGCAAAGCAGGCAATTGATACGATTCGCTCGAATGCGGATTACAAGAAACTGATCGATGGTGCTCGTCAGCTCAGTGATGGTGCTTCTGAACTGAACAGCGGCGTGAATACACTGCAGACTGGGGCTCTCCAGCTTGATGATGGTGCTCAGGAACTGCTGGATGGCATGACGAAGTTCAAGGAAGAAGGAATTGATCAGCTGGCAGATCTCTTCGGGGATAATCTGACTGATGTGGTTGATCGTCTGAAGGAAGTCTGCGATGCTGGTGCAGAGTACAGCAGCTTTGCAGGCAATGATGATAACGGAACGAATACCGTGAAGTTCATCTTCAAGACGGATGCGATCAAGTCAGCTTCTGACAGTGAGAACTGATCACAGCAGAAGGGCGGAGAAATCCGCCTTTTGCGTATCAGAAAGCAGAAAAACGAGTGTTGACGGTAGCGATTGGCGTGTGCTACATTAGTTAAGCATTTGAGGAGTTTTTCGTTATGGCAAAGGACGACAAGGTTATTCTGGCATGCAGCGTATGCCTGTCCAGGAACTACACGACTTCCCGGAAGAAAAACAGCACCAAAAGACTGGAGCTTATGAAATACTGCCCGAAGTGCGGTAAGAAGACGCTCCATAAGGAAACCAGGTAGGAGGCTTCATATAGTATGGATAAAACGTTCAGCTGGAGCGGTATTAAAAAGGAAGCGAAGCGGGTTCGCTGGCCGAAGACAAAAGATACGATGTCTAATACCGGAGAAGTTGTGATTTTTACGGCTTTCTTCGCTGTATTCTTTGTTCTTTGTGATCTTCTGGTAAGCGGACTGATTCAGACGATCGGAATCGGAGCGTAATCATGACAGAAGAGAAGAAGATCAATCCGGTAATTGATGACGAGCACGAAAAGCGCTGGTATGTAGTCAATACGTATGCCGGACATGAGAACCGTGTCAAAGAAAATCTGGAAAAGCGTGTGGAGTCCATGGGCATCCAGGACAGCCTGTTCCGGATTGTCGTTGCGGAAGAGCCTGAAATTGAGATCAAGAATGGCAAGACCATAGAGAAGATGAAGAACATGTTCCCGGGATATGTCTTTGTGGAAATGAAGATGACCGATGAAGCATGGTATGTTGTCCGTAATACACCAGGAGTCACCGGATTCATCGGTTCTTCCGGCGGCGGTGCTAAGCCGTTCCCGGTTTCTCCGGTAGAGATGGAATCCATTCTGAGAAGAATGGGCCAGAGCGATAAGAAGGTCACCGTCGACTTTGAGGTTGGCGATATGGTCAAGATTCTGACCGGACCGTTCTCCGGCATGGAGGGCAAGGTCAGTGCGATGAATGATCAGACGCAGACTGCAAGTGTCATGACAATGCTGTTTGGCCGTGAGACGCCGACGGATATCGCATACAACGATCTCGAGAAAGTAAAAGAGTAATCTGAAGCCGTTTTCCTGCATTGGAAACGGCTTTTTTCGACTTTCAAAAAGGACTTGAAACAAAGGGGAGTGAATGGTATATTATTGGAGCACGCCTCAATAGCTCAGTCGGCAGAGCATGCGGCTGTTAACCGCAGTGTCACAGGTTCGAGCCCTGTTTGAGGCGCCATTTTTATGAAATAAGCCAAACTTGCCTGGCTGAATAAGAAAGGGACTGCTGGTTAAAGTGGCCCCGTTGTCAAGGACAGTTTTCTGACAGTTCGGGTTTCTGAGGGTCACATGCATTGATCAAGACGGAAGACAGCTGAATCATAGCTGTCTTCTTTCTGTATTCAGCAGGTTTCAGAGAGATGTTTCCGGATCATCAGTGCTCGGATGATTCATTCTGCGCATGACGAAAACATCTTCTGGCCAGGGGAAGTAAGCTGCTCTATTCTTTCTGTGCCTGTATCAGTAAAGAGCGTCCATTTCTGTGACGTAGTCAAATGGCGGTGTGTTCTTCCATTCCTGCGGATTCTCAAGCTTCTTCTTCAGTTCTTCATCTGCTGTTTCGTAAGCTTTTCCTGCTGCTCTCACTCGCTCCAGAAGTGCTTCCAGTTCTCTGATTTCCTCATTGGAGTCTTCAATGAGCGTATTCAGTTTCTGAATTTCTTTCTTCAGCTTCTTCTGATCTGTCGCAATGATGTGCATCGGAAGGAGCTTCTTTTCTGCTTCCTTCTTCTTCTGAACGTTTTCTTCCCGCTTCTTCTTCAGATAGTTCAGATGATCCTCTACCAGGCTTTCAACCGGCCTCATCCGATCTCCTGCGATACCGTAGTAGTTATCTAATGGATAGACTCCTGTAGTCTTGTACTGATAGAACTCCGCAGGAGTAAGACCGGCAAGATCATACTGATAAGCTTTCTCATTGTAGTGGTGCATATAGCCTGCAATCAGATCTCTGACTGTCTGATAGTCCGGACACATCTCGATCAGCTTCAGAAGCTGGCACTTCATTCTTCCGAAGAAGGATTCCATCGGTACGTTGTCCTTGCTGTTCCCGCGCCTGGACATGGAATGCACGAAGCCGTCGTCTTCGAGCAGCTTCTGAAAGGTAACGGACAGGTACTGACTCCCCTGATCGGAATGAATCAGAGCGTCCGGATGATTCAGTTCGCTGCGATGCTGGTCCATCATACGGTGATAGGCTTCTGTAACCAGAGAGACATCCATATGCCTGCTTACTGCTGATCCCAGGATTTCCCTCGTGAATCCATCCTTGAACGCACACAGATAGCAGAGCTCGCGATTACTTCCATAGTAGAGATAGGTAATGTCTGTCAGGATCACTTTCCGCGGGCTGTCACCGAAGTCACGATCGACATAGTTCTGCTTGGCATCACATGGATGGAAATGAGTTGCCTGTCCCTTATAGGCATCTTTATGAGGGACATATGCGGTAATGCGCATTTCTTTCATCAGTCTGGTGATCCGTTTTCTGCTCACCCTGAGATCGTAATCACGCCACAGGTAAGTACGGAAGGTCCGCGCTCCGGGAATTCCGCAGTGCTTATGGATGATTGAGATCATCTTCTCCTTGATCTCCCGGTCTTCTTTCTGCGTTTTCGTTTCCACAGGATTCTCAAATCGTTTCTTCCAGCTGTAATAGCCGCTGGAACTGCAGCCGAAGATCCGGAACAGATCTGATGCCGAGAACTGATGAACATGTCCTGCTGGCTGAGTCTCCTGCTTCTGAAGAGTGTAATACACCATTCTGAACTTCTGATGGTTCTTCAGTTCGGATTCGATGATGTATTCGTCTCCGCCAATAGTTCGTGTACTTTTTTTTCCAGTTCGAGCAGTGCTTCCAGATAAGCTGTCCGTGCTTTGTAATAAGCGGCTTCTTCCTCCGGCGTCAGATCTCCCATCTCATCACGGGGAATACTCCCGTCAAATCTGGAAGGATCAACGAACGATCCGTCTTTCTCCATCTCTCTGGCACGCTTGGCAGCACTGTTTGCACGATCAGTACCCAGTTCCTTTACCGGGAAGCCGAGTGATTCATAAGCTTCCACTCCCGTCATTCCTTTGTTCATCTGCTGACACATCCTGATATAGAACTCCGTCTTGTAGATCAGATTCGTTCCGTGAATGTCCTTCACGTATTCGTTCTTCTCTGCAATTTCCTGAATGGCACTGCGTTTCTCGTAATACTTCGTTTTCTTCTTACCCATCTCTATTACCTCTCTATGATTCCGATGGTATCACAGCACCAAGATCTGCAGCGTGCTTCCGTGCCTTTTCTGCAGACCTGGCCATCATGCGGTCATACTTTGCCTGTTCCCTGGAAAGGTATTCCTGGTATTCCTGCTCAGAAAGATTGTTCAGATAGACGGCAAAGTCCATCGGTGTCTTTCTGCCGCGGTTCCATTGCGGCCGTTCAAAGTTGTAATAGTCAATGTAGTCATTGATTTTCTGCCGGATCTCAGACGTATCATGGGCATCGGAGAAGTCAGCTTCATCTTTCATATGCCCGAAGAAGGATTCCATGGATGCGTTATCCCAGCAGTTTCCACGCCGTGACATGGACTGAACGAATCCCATCTTCTTCAGCTTCTTCTGAAACGCATCGGAAAGATACAGTGCCCCCTGATCGGAATGAAATACCATTCCTGTCGAACAGACGGTATTCTGATCCTGATCTTTCATGATTCCGCTCAGCATCTCATCAGTAAGGTTCAGATCCTGTGTATCGCTTACTGCAGAAGACAGAATCAGGCCGGAAACACTGTCTTTGATCGGAGAGTAATAGGAAGTATTTCCCCGGCAGTCTTTGATATAGGTGACATCTGTCATGACCTGTTCATAAGGTTTCCCAAGACGAAATCTGCGCTTCAGCACATTCTCTTTCCGGTTCCTCTGAAGCAGTTCTCTGGCTGCCTGCCTGGATTTCTTCGGTGCTCTGACCGTACACAGCAGTCCGGCCTTTCTCATCAGCCTCTGAACTTTCTTGCGGTTCATGACCGTCTTCTGCAGCTTCGGCATCATCATGGTCACCATGCGGGTTCCTTTCGGATATCCGCGGTATTCAATCACTTTCCTGATCCGTTCAATGTCTTTCTCATCCTGACGCTGTTTTCCGTTGGAAACATAGTATCTCAGACGATAGAAGCGAGAGTGGCTGAAGCCGAGGATTCTGCACGCACCGCTGATCGAGAATCCTCTGACGTAAGGGAAGGCTTTCACCTGATCATGAATGAGATCACACACTTTCCGGAGAGTCTCAGGAGAAGTAATACGAAGGCTTTCTCTTAGCTCACTCATTTTTCTCTCTTCCATCTTCTCCATCAGCTCGCACAGTTTCTTCGCGGTGCTGAGATCCAGAGCGGCAAGATGAACCTTTCTGTTAACACGATCCGGCTTCCAGTGCAGAAGCTTATATCGAATCCGCATCAGTTCTCCCGCGCTGAGCAAGTCTGCAGGAATCTCAAATACCTGCATTACATCCAGAATCGGAAGGTCTCTGATCAGATAAGCACATTCATAGAATTCTGATCGGAGGGAAAGTTTTTTCCGGGTGACTGTTCTGACCCAGGAACAGCTCTTCAGTTCAGAAATCACTTCATCGGAACGGAAAAATTTACCCGTAACAGGTAATTTTCCTTCCAGAAGGAGTTTAAGCCTATGGATTCTCTGATAACCGATCCGGTTCGGATCAATGCCGTGCTCCTTCAGAAGCGTTCTAAGGTCAGTGCCAGGATATCTCCTTATCGCTTCTTTAACGAACGCATCTGAAAAAGAGATGCCGCCACGAGCTCTGACGAATACTCCGGTGTCAATGAGCAGCTGGATTTCTTCTTCTGAAAGCTTCGGCGCAGAAACAGAAATCGAAGGCCCATTTCCATTGGTGGGGTGACCATGTTTTCTGAAATTCTCAGTCAGTTTCTTAATCACTTGGTTCCCTATCATTTTCGTGGAGATTCCATTGTTCTCCAGGAACTTGCGGATCTCGTGATGAGAGACATACCAGTCATACATCCGGCATCTGAACTCATAGGTGAATGCGATGTGATTCGTCCGGATGAATTTCACATTCGGATTAGCCTGGAGAATCTGGATTTCCTCTGGAGAGAAGAATACATAATCAGTTTTAGGATTGCGTTTTCTGGATTTTCTGCCCATAAAAATGGCCCCTGCAGGAGGACCTCAGCACTGTCAGAGTGCTGTCCTTTCTACAGGGACCACTTTAGGTGCAGTCTTTTTCTTTATATCTGAATGAAAAGAATTGCACAATATGGAAAATATTTCAGAAAATCTGAAAATTATATGAATCAAAGTGTTGAAATGGTGAAACCGTGACTCTATAATAGGAACATCTTCTTCAGAAGATAGAAAACGAGGGAAGGAATTATGAAGTTTGAAAAGTTCTTCAAAGGAGGACTGGCGGTTGCGATGGCAGCGTCATTAGCAGCCTGCGGAAGTTCTTCCAGCACATCGTCCTCGACCGCTGCAGCTTCTGACACTGCGGCAGCCGAATCTGCTTCTGCTGCTACTGCAGCTACCAGCTCCAAGCCGTTTGTTCTCGGTGGTTCCGGTCCTATTACCGGTGACGCTGCAGTGTATGGTCTGGCTGTCATGCATGGCGCTCAGATCGCTGTTGATGAGATCAACGCAGCTGGCGGCAAGGTAAGCTTCGATTTCCATTTCGAAGATGACCAGGCTGATGGCGAGCAGGCCGTTTCTGCTTATAACACTCTGGTTGATGATGGCATGCAGGTTTCCCTGCTGACCACGACTTCCGGTGCTGGCCAGTCGGTTGCTCCGCTGTACAAGGAAGACAATATCTTCGCAATCACTCCGTCCGGGTCTTCGACCGCAATCGTATACCAGGATGCGACCAATGAAGCAAATCCTTATGGCAATGTTTTCCAGATGTGCTTCACGGATCCGAACCAGGGCCGTGCTTCGGCAGACTATATTGCAGAACATAGTGATCTTGGCACCAAGATTGCTGTCATCTACCGCAACGATGATAACTATTCCAATGGACTTTATACGAAGTTCATGGAAGAAGCTGAAGCTAAGGGACTTTCAATTGTCTATCAGGGTGCGTTCCAGGAAGGCACCACCGACTTCTCGGTTTACATTCAGGGTGCTCAGTCAGCTGGTGCTGATCTGGTATTCCTTCCTATTTATTACCAGCCGGCTTCTCAGATTCTCTCAGCAGCTAGCAATGCTGGCTATGCTCCGACCTTCTTCGGATGCGATGGCATGGATGGAATCCTGACTCTGGAAGGTTTCGATACTTCTCTTGCTGAAGGACTGTATATGCTTACACCGTTCTCTGCTGATGCTTCAGATGAGAAGACACAGAGCTTCGTTACCAAGTACAAGGAAGCTTATGGTGAGACTCCGAACCAGTTCGCAGCTGATGCTTATGACAGTGTTTATGCAATTGCACAGGCTCTTGAGGCTTCTGATGTGACAGCTGATTCTTCCACCGATGATATCACAGCTGCTCTGATTGCACAGTTCACCTCGATGACATTCGATGGCATTACCGGTACTGGTGTCACATGGTCTGCTGATGGTACAGTTTCCAAGGATCCGAAGGCTGTTGTGATCAAGGACGGTGCTTACGTCAGCGCTGAGTAAGACAGGATTTACTGAATAAGATAATGGAGGCTGCCAGCACGCACTTGCATTGGCAGCCTCTGTTTCGCATATGATAGTAGAGGGAGGTAACAGCATATGATGTCTTTTCTGTCATACCTGATCAGCGGACTCGGACTGGGAAGCGTATATGCGATTATCGCTCTGGGCTACAGCATGGTTTACGGCATTGCCAAGATGCTGAACTTTGCCCATGGCGATATCATCATGATCGGCGCATTTGCCGCATATTTCTGCATATACACGTACCATCTGCCGGTATTCGTGGCAGTCATTATTTCAGTGGTGGTCTGCACGGTACTTGGTGTAGTGATTGAACGGCTTGCTTACAAACCGCTCCGCGAGGCTTCGAGTCTTTCGGTTCTCATCACGGCAATCGGCGTATCCTATTTTCTGGAGAACGCTGCGATGATGCTGTGGGGAACGGATACGAAGATTTTCCCGACGATTCTGAGCGGTTCTCTGAATGTCGGGGGAGTCAATATCTACTACACAACCCTGGTCACGATTGCAGTCTGCATTGCCATCATGCTGGTACTTACCTGGTTCATCAACAACACGAAAACCGGACGTGCGATGCGTGCATGTTCTGAAGATAAGGGTGCTGCTGCTCTGCAGGGAATCAACGTGAACAAGATCATCTCGATCACGTTCGCGATCGGTTCCGGCCTTGCGGCAATTGCAGCGATCCTGCTTTGTGCGACGTTCCCTTCTGTCTATCCTACCCTCGGTTCCATGCCTGGCATCCGTGCTTTCACGGCTGCTGTTCTCGGCGGCATCGGTTCGATTCCAGGCGCATTCCTCGGAGGAATGCTGCTGGGTGTCATCGAGAACCTCTCGAAGGCATATATCTCTGCACAGCTCTCTGATGCCATCGTGTTCGGCGTCCTGATTGTCGTGCTTCTTCTGAAGCCGGCCGGACTGCTTGGCAAGAAGGTCAATGAGAAGGTATAAGGAGGAGACCGTATGAAGAAGAATGCACTTTCATCTATCTTCGGACCGAAAGTCCGCAAGCGTACGATCTCTTATGTATTGGTTCTTGCGCTGTTCGTCATTGTCCAGATTCTGAGATCCTCCGGATCTCTGACTCGTCAGATCACATCCCTGCTTGTGCCGGTATGTGCATATACGGTTGCAGCAATCGGCCTCAACATGAACGTCGGTATTTCCGGAGAACTGAACCTCGGCCAGGCTGGATTCATGAGTGTCGGCGGATTCAGTGCCGTCGTATGCTCTTCCGTTCTTTCAGGTTCTGTTACCAGCGGTCCGGTCAGACTGCTGATCTCGATCGTTGTCGGCGCATTGATTGCAGGCGTGATCGGCTGGCTGATCAGCATTCCGGTTTTGAAGCTGGAAGGCGACTATCTTGCGATTGTCACCCTGGCATTCGGCCAGATCATCATGGCGCTGATCAACAACATGTATATCGGCTATGACAGCACCGGGCTTCATTTCTCGTTCGTGAATAACACGCTGAAACTTGGCGAGGGCGGAGTCATGATCGTCAGCGGCCCGATGGGAACTGCAGGCATTCAGACCCTCTCAAGCTTCACTGCCGGCGTGATTCTGATCGTCATCGCCTTGATCATCGTCTACAACCTGATCTATTCCAAGAGCGGCAGAGCCATTCAGGCATGCCGTGACAACCGCATTGCGGCAGAGACCATCGGCATCAATGTCGCCAAGACCAAGACGCTTGCCTTTGTGGTATCGGCTGGTCTGGCCGGGGCCGCCGGTGCGCTTTACATGCTGAACTATTCTTCTGTTGCGGCAACTAAGTTCGACTTCAATACTTCCATCCTGATCCTCGTTTATGTCGTGCTTGGCGGTCTTGGCAATATGACCGGAACGATCATCTCCACAATCGTGCTGGTGATGCTGCCGGAGATGCTGCGCTTCCTATCCAGCTATCGTATGCTGATCTATGCACTCGTGCTGATTGCGATCATGCTGATCTCCAATAATGAGAAGCTGAAGACCTGGGCAGAAGAATTCAGGGAAAAGCACTTTTCAAAGAAAGGAGTGAAGACCAATGAGTGAAGTCAAGTCTGAAACTCCGGTTCTTGAAGTAAAGGAACTCGGAATCGATTTCGGCGGTCTGACAGCTGTCAATGATCTGAACATGTATGTGAAGCCGGAAGAGATCTATGGTCTGATCGGCCCGAATGGTGCCGGCAAGACAACGGTATTCAACATGCTCACAAGAGTCTATCAGCCTTCCCGCGGCAAGATCTATCTGTGCGGAAAAGATACGGACGGCATGGATACGATCGCCGTGAACAAGGCAGGAATTGCCCGTACGTTCCAGAATATCCGTCTGTTCCAGAACATGACGGTTCTCGATAACGTCAAAGCAGGCATGCACAATGCAATCACGTATTCTCCGTTTGACAGCATCATCCGCTCTGGCAGATTCCGTCAGCAGGAGAAAGAAGTCGAAGAGAAAGCACTCTCCCTGCTTGAGATCTTTGAACTGAAAGACGAAGCAGATACCGTTGCTGGTTCGCTCCCGTATGGTCCTCAGAGAAGACTTGAGATTGCAAGAGCGATGGCTACGGAACCGAAACTGCTGCTTCTGGATGAACCGGCCGCCGGCATGAACCCGCAGGAAACCGAGGAACTCATGAAGATGATCCGGTTTGTCAGAGATCATTTCCATATCTCAATTCTTCTGATCGAGCATGATATGCGTCTGGTCATGGGCATCTGCGAAAGGATCACGGTCCTGAACTACGGCACGCTGCTTGCCCAGGGCACGCCGGCAGAGATCCAGGCGAATCCGGAAGTCATCAAGGCTTATATAGGAGATTAGTGAATATGCTGAAAGTGGAAAATCTGGTCGTGCGCTATGGCATGATTGAAGCAATCAAGGGAATCTCCTTCGAAGTCAATGACGGCGAGATCTGCACGCTGATTGGTGCGAACGGTGCCGGCAAGACGACAACGATGCATACGATCTCAGGTCTTCTGAGACCGGCATCCGGAAAGATCGAACTGGATGGGGTTGATATCACGAAGGTCCCGAACTACAAGATCGTCGAGATGGGTATTGCCCAGTGTCCGGAGCGCCGCCGCGTATTTGCGCAGCAGACGGTTGAGGACAACTTGATTCTCGGAGCGTATACCCGCAAAGACAAAGACGGTATTGCCGCAGATATGAAGAAGGTCTATGAGCTCTTCCCGCGTCTTCTGGAGCGCAAGAAGCAGCTTGCCGGAACGCTGTCCGGCGGCGAGCAGCAGATGCTGGCCATGGGCAGAGCGCTGATGGCAAAGCCGAAGATCATCCTGCTGGATGAGCCTTCCATGGGTCTTTCTCCGTTACTGGTCAAGGAAATTTTCCATATCATCGAAGATATCAACAAGCAGGGCGTCACGGTGCTTCTCGTTGAGCAGAACGCAAAGATGGCGCTTGCGATTGCTGATCGTGCATACGTGCTGGAAACTGGTAGAATAACATTGCAGGGAACCGGAGCGGAGCTTGCAAACGATCCGCGGGTCCAGAAAGCATATCTCGGAGGCTGATCATTATGTATGTTAAGGATTTCATGACGAAGAATCCGGTTGTCATCACCAAGGATACTTCCATTCGCAAAGCACTCGATCTGATGGCACACCATGATTTTCATCGTCTGCCGGTTGTTGATGAAAACGGCAAGCTGATCGGATTGGTCACAGGCGGACTCGTAGACGAAAGCACAGGCGTGAAGTCCACGTCGCTGTCGGTCTATGAGCTGAATTATCTGCTGCAGAAGACACCGGTTTCCGACATCATGATCACGGATGTCGTCACGATTGATCCGGACGCCTTTGTCGCAGATGCCGCCAAGAAGATGATCGATCACAAGATCAATGTGCTGCCGATCATCGAGGCAGATGGAAAGATCACCGGCATCATCACGGAAAAGGATATCTTCCAGGCGTTTGTGGAGCTGCTGGGCTACGGAACTCAGGGAACCAGATTCGTATTCCATATGGAAGACAAGCCGGGCGAATTCGCAAAGGTATGCGCTCTGTTTGCACAGGAGAATGCAAACCTCGAGAATCTTGCCATTTACCACAATGCTGAGCGCGGCACGGAAGTAGTCGTGAAGGCAACCGGCGAAGTCTCTGTCGAGAAGATGCGCCAGGTTCTGGTCGATGCGGGATATGAGATCACGGATATCTTCCAGAATAAGAAAGACGGCACCACTGAGCATTTCAAGGTGAAATAAGCATTCTGCATAGCCAGGCAATGTCCTGGCTGTTTTTAGAAAGAAAAATATGAGGAGTTCTGATGGATTATTATGATCTTGTGTTCTACATTCTCGATCTCATGATTCTGATTATGGAAATCCGCATGATCCGGGTTTCGCAGAAAGTTGAGATCAGGACCAATGCTGGTCCGCGCTGGCTGATTCCGGTACTGTTCTGGGCAGTTGCAGCAGTGGGAATGTTCAATTATTCAGGTATTTTCCGCATCGCCCAGACGATTGCTCTGGTCGTGCTCGGCATCGTCTACTGGTTCATGCAGAGCGGTCTGTCCCCGGATGGCATCGTGATTATCGGAAGACTTTATCCGTGGAATAAAGTATCAAAGGTCCACATCGATGAAGCAGAGAAGAACGTGACATTCAATATCGGCAAAGGACCGGTAACTGTTCCGTTCAAAAAGGCCGATATGAAAGAAGTGCGTGCCTATATGTCCAGGCATGGCGGCATTGCAAAGAAGAATGTCAGGACCAAGTGAAGAGGTGAAAGCAGATGAATGAAGTTATCCGTGTTCTGGAAAACCGGAAGAGCGTCCGCGGCTATAAGCCGGAACTGATTCCGGAAGCAGATCTGAATCAGATTGCTGAGGCTGGTCTGCATGCCCCGAGCGGCATGAATCGCCAGTCGGCAAAGCTGGTTGTCATCACAGATCCGTCTATCATGAAGCAGCTCAGCGAGATGAATTGCAGAATCATGGGCGGTGAGAAGGATCCGTTCTACGGTGCTCAGGAGATGATTCTCGTACTGGCAGACAAGACTGCTCCTACGTATGTGTACGATGGTGCTCTTGTGATGGGCAATCTGCTCAATGCGGCTTATGCACTTGGCTATGGTGCCTGCTGGATTCATCGGGCCAAGGAAGAATTCGAGTCGGAAGAAGGAAAAGAACTTCTGAAAAAATGGGGCATTGAAGGAGAATGGGAAGGCATCGGCCACTGCATCATCGGCTATCCTGTGGATCCGATTCCGGCTCCGGTCCCGATCAAGGAAGGAAGAATCATAAGAGTCTGATTAGATTCTGCTCTTCTTCTGCAGCAATTTCTTCTTCTGATCTGTTTTCATAATAGGGAGGAAGAAAGATACGAAGAAAGCAGCTTTATTGTATGCATGCATTCTGCTTGCAGGGTGTGCAGAAAAGAATATGAATACTGCGATCGCAAATCCATGGACAGATGCTGCGACTTTGGAACAGATGGTTTCAGCAACCGGAATCTCTTTTGAGGTGCCTTCTTCCATTGAAGGAAATGCACTGTGTTCCTATCGCTATATGGAAGGCCTGGATGAAGCAGATTATGAAGGAGAGATCACGATCCGGAAAGGAAGCGGCTGTGAAGATGTGAGCGGAGACTATAACGAGTATCCGTTCAGTTTGGAAAGTGATGGAGTTCTTCTGAAAGGGATGACCGAAGGAATCTATGAGAATGCGGTCTGGAGTGCAGATGGATACAGCTATTCCATTACGATGAATCCGGGCACGGAGAACGGATTCTCTGAAGAAGTCATCCTGGGCATTGTGAATAAAGTGAAGTGAGGGTTCATGAGCGAACCATCTTATGCAGAACTGAGGGCAAGGAAAGTGCTGTCCGAGTACGGAGACAGTATTTTCAGACTGGCTTTTACGTTCGTGCATAATGCGCAGGATGCGCAGGAAGTTGTTCAGGATACGCTGATTCAGATGCTGAGATATGATCCTTCGTTTGACACGGAGAAGCAGGAAAAGGGCTGGCTGCTGAAGACAGCTGCCAACCTGAGCCGGAACAAGCTGAAGTTCAATAAAGTCCGGGAGACTGATGAACTGGATGAGCGGCTGAAGGCAGAAGAGAAACCGGATCTCGCATTTGTATGGGATGCGGTGAAGACTCTTCCGAGGGATTATCAGAGTGCGATCTACCTGTTTTATAAAGAAGGATATTCGACAAAAGAGATTGCAGAAATACTGAAGAAGCGCGAGAGCTCGGTGCGCTCCGATCTTGCCAGGGCCAGAAAGCAGCTGAAGCTGATTCTGAAGGAGGATTATGACTTTGAGGAATAAGTATGATGAGCTGATGGAAGAAGTTCATCTCTCTTCTGAGAAGCAGGAAGAGATCCTGAAGAATATTGCCGCTGCAGATCTGAAGCCGAAGAAGAGATTCTTTGCGAGATACGGAAAACAGCTGACGGCTGCAGCAGCAGTGCTTCTTCTGGCAATCGTTCTGATCCCGCAGGTGCAGATGAGATCTGCAGTGGTGAGCCAGGATTCTGCCCCCGAAGGGTTAGCGCTTGCAAGTGCGGCAGAAGAAGTGCCCGATGCAAAGACGCTGAAGAAAGAAACCGGACTGACCTTCACCGAACCGAAGCTGCCGTTTGAAATCACTTCCGTGTCATATCTGAACTACGGGGATATGGCAGAAGTGATCTATACCGGAACGAGAAATGAAGCGGTCTACCGGATCGGCAGCGGAGAAGAGGACAACTCCGGAGACTATACGGAATACCAGGAAACAGAGGAACGGGAGATTACCGGGGTGAAGGTTCGGGTATCCATCGACCAGGATGGAAATCATCTGGCTGTCTGGAGCAAAGACGGAGAATCGTATTCGCTCTGCTTCACGACTTCCGTAAGCGAGGAAGAGATGAACCAGGCAGTGGAAAGCTCGTTGGAATGAGCGGGGAACTGTAAGGGCTTCCTGCTTTTTTGCGTCGACTTTTGGCCATTTCTGTGTCATATTATTGTCTAGCGAAGAGAGGCATGCATGAGTTCATCAGACGATATCAAGAAACAAAATGCCCAGCGTGCGCTAGCGATTCTTGCGATCGCAGCGGTCATCACGCTGACCATCTGGCTGATTGTGCGCCTCTTCGGAAAGCAGTTCACTGTTCTGTTCCAGATGCTGAATCGAGGCGACGAGGATGAGATTGCGGCCTACCTGAATGCCCAGGGGAAATGGCAGGGAATGCTCAGCATCTACCTGATCTCGATCCTGCAGGTTGTTTCCATCTTCATTCCGGGCATGGTGATTCAGCTGGCTGCTGGTCTGGTATACGGATGGCCAAGAGGCTTTCTGATGACCTATACCGGCTTTGTCTCAGGGAATGTGCTTGTTTTTCTCGTGGCGAGAAAGCTTGGAAGCAAAATCAATGATCTGATGCCGAAGAGTGCGAAGTCCAACTGGCTGGTAGATAAGATCAACGGGGCAAACTCTGCATTTGTGATCGGGCTTGCCTGCCTGATTCCGGGAGTGCCGAATGGCATTATTCCGTATCTGGCCTCAACGACTGATCTGACTCCGAAGAAGTTTGCGTTCGCCATTGCGGCATCGTGCTGGATTCAGATTCTCTGCAACTGCATTGCTGGTCATTTCCTGGTGCGCGGAGAATATCTGTTCATGATTCTGTCCTTTGCGGTTCAGATTCTGATTATCGTCCTGGTTGCGTCCAACCGGGAGAAAGTTCTTGCCTGGGGCAGCAAGTTCACGCACCGTCATTCCAAGTAATAGTTCCGGAAAGGAATCTGAATGAAGATTACAGTGTTTCTGGGCTCTTCTTCCGGAGCTCGCCCGGAGTTTGAACAGGAAGCGGAAGAACTAGGTGCCTGGATTGCAGATCAGGGGCACGTGCTGGTATATGGCGGTGCTTCCTGCGGCACGATGGGCAGTCTGGCCAGAGGGGCGATCCGCCATCATGGAACGGTGATCGGCATCATGCCGCAGTTCATGGTTTCTCATGGCAGGCTGCTGGATGGCCTTTCGGAAACGATCGTGGTCCCGGATATGGAAACCCGGAAACAGAAGATGCTGGAACTCGGGGAAGTATATCTGGCGATGCCTGGGGGACCGGGAACGCTGGAAGAGATCGCAGATGCATATTCGCAGGTTCGCCTTCAGATCCATCATGGAAGGCTGATCTGCTATGGACCGGATGGTTTCTGGAAGCCGCTTCAGAGTCTGATCCTGGAAATGAAAGAATGCGGATTTGCCGATCAGAATGCGGCAGATCTGATTTCTTTTCCCGGGACATATGCAGAACTGATTGAGCTTCTCACGGAAATTGCAGGAGGGAAAGCATGAGAAAAGCAGCTGTAACAGCATTGGCCGCAGTACTGGTTCTCTCCGGATGTTCAGCCGCAGAGCAGACTGCGACGTCGGCTCCGGCAGAAAGCACCGCAGCAGTTCAGAATGAAGTGACTTCTGCCAATGGATACGGACAGGGAGAAACAGGCGACCTCATTCATACGTCATTCTTCGACTGGACGGTGAATGATGCCTGGCAGACCGATGAATATGAAGGCATTACGCCTGCTGCTGAGCATTCGCTGCTGGTGGTCAATATGACGCTGACTGATACAAGGACAGAGGAATCAGTTCCGATGTATGATTCAGACTTCCAGGTTCAGTGGGGTGGATCTGAAGATACGGATTTTGCGGTTCCGGTCACTTATGAGAGTTCAATTGAAGGCGGCGAAACGATGTTTGCGGCCCAGTATACGCTGGAGCCAGGTGCGCCGGTCACGAATAATCTGGTATTCGAGGTTCCGTCGGGATATACCGACTTCTCAATGCTGTTTCAGGAATACTTCTCAGATGAATCGCTGGGCGATCTGTTCTGCGTGAAGTTCTCAGCAGTCTACCGCTGAGGCTTCTGATACAGCGTGCGGCTGACGACGATGGAGTTCGGATTCAGATATTCGCTGTTCAGAAAAGACAGATAAGCGCCTGGCGTGACAATGCCAGACAAGTCGATCAGGTTCAGATCCTTGTTGCGGATCAGCGTATCGGCCAGCAGCACGCAGTTGGTATATGTGACAAAGTACGTGCGGAACTGTCCTTTCGTGAACTTATAGAACTGGCAGTGCGTATATTCATAGACTCTGCTTGCATAGTCATGGAATCCTTCGAAAGGGATTCCTTTTTCTTCGCAGATCTGTGCTTTCGGTTTCCATGGAATCGTGCGTTCCATCATATGGGCGATATTCTGTTCCAGCTGCTTCTTTTCTTCTGCAGTCAGACAGATGCCATAAGAGAGAATGGTCTTATGCTCAACTTCGAGGTGCTGATTGCGGAACGCTTTTTCTTCCGATACCATCAGGACTCCGTCCCCATAGATGCCGAACATCTTCCTGGCCAGAGGATCATGACAGCCATAGGAATAGATCGTTCCCTGATAAGCAATATCCAGATGCCCGAGAATCTCCGGGCCTTCGCCTTTCAGGTATACATAAACGCGGAGATCAGCATCCGGTTCTTCCGGCTTGAGCTGCTGACCGGATTCCTTGATGAGCTTTGAAATCGAGATGTATGCCCGCAATGGCAGGAAGATCGAGAAGAATACCGGCATCGGAACCGAAAAAGCTCTGCGTTTTTCCGGGGTGACATCCGGGTTGGTGACCAGCAGATGATAGGCCAGAGAGATCAGGCCGCTGCCGATAAAGTAGATGCCGGCAAAGAGGGTCAGCAGATCTGTCTTCGCATTCAGGTTCCTTCCGAAGATCATGAAGATGCCGAGCAGGGCGGAAATGATTCCTGATGCCAGCATTCCGGCTGCTCCGCGCAGCTCGTCTCTTTGATCGACGTGCCAGGTGACGAGGTACACATATGCGTGCAGCAGCATCCACCAGCCGTAGAAGACATGAACCCAGTGGAGATAATCATCCGGGGTCAGCAGCAGATATACGGCAAAGCCGACCTGGATCGCAATCAGCAGGTACTCCATCTTGCTTCCGCTCTTGTATCCCCGGATGATTGACCAGGCAAGGCCGAAAGCAGAATAAAAAGAATAGCTGATGGTCAGAATATAGAGGATGCGCCAGCCGGTGACGTGGTTGGTCAGAAACAGGATTCCGATTGCACAGACCATGAGGTCTTCTGCACAGTTTCCGATCCGATCAAACCAGTTTCTGTTCTTCATGTAGGGTATCTTAGCACGAATTGCGAAAGAGAAGCGCATGCAAGTGCTTTGCGGAATACAGAGGCGCCAAGCTGTCAAGGGCTGTACTTTCAGGAGAGTATGATAAGATTGATGGGCAAAGGAGTTTTCATGATGGACGAGAAAATTGTAAAACAGCTTGCAGGAGATCTGAAGATCAGCGAGAAGCAGGTCACGACGGTGCTCAGCCTTCTGGAAGAAGGAAATACGGTTCCGTTTATTGCCCGCTACCGCAGAGAGCAGACTGGTGGTCTGGATGAAGAGCAGATTCTTGCGATTGATAAGCAGTACCGCTATGAAGTGAACCTGGCAGAGCGCAAGGAAGCAGTCCTTGCACTGATCGAGCAGCAGGGCAAGCTGACAGATGAGATCCGTGATTCCATCCAGGCCTGCACGAAGCTTTCCCAGGTTGAGGATCTCTATAAGCCTTATAAGCAGAAAAAGAAGACCAGAGCCGGCATTGCGATCAAGAACGGACTGCAGCCGCTTGCCGACTGGATGCTGTCGCTGCCGGAGAGCGGAGATCTGAAAGCCGAAGCAGAGAAGTATCTCAATGAAGAAGTGAAGACGGCAGAAGATGCGATCCAGGGAGCAGAGGACATCATCGCTGAAAATGTCAGCGATAATGCGAAGCTCCGCTGGTCGTTCAAGGATACGATTGCCAAGACCGGCGTTCTGGTCACCAAGCTGAAGAAGGGTGCCCAGGATGAGAAGCATGTCTATGAGATGTACTACGATCGTTCTGAGAAGATCACGACGATTGCGGATCATCGCATCATGGCAATTGACCGCGCAGAGAAAGAGAAAGTCATCACAGTGACGTTCTCCTATGATATGGAAGCACTGGAACAGCAGGCATTCCGGACTTATGAGAAGGGTCAGAATAACGTTGTTCAGGCAGAACTGGAAAAGGCCATCAAAGATGGCTGCGAGCGTCTTCTGTTCCCGTCAATCGAGAATGAGATCAGAAACGATCTGAGCGATCGCGCGCATAAGAGCTCGATTGAAGTATTCTCCATGAATCTGGAGAAGCTTCTGCTGCAGGCGCCGCTGAAGGGCAGAGTCGTGCTCGGCTTTGACCCTGGTTTCTACAATGGCTGCAAGCTTGCGGTCATCGATGAGACCGGACATATGCTGGACAACGTCATCATCTATCCGTTCAAGGGCAAGACCGATAATCCGGAAGCCATTGCAAGAGCAGATGCGAAGCTATTGGAGCTCATCAATAAGTATCATGTCCAGATCATCGCCATCGGAAATGGAACGGCCAGCAGAGAGAGCGAGAAGCTGATCTCCAATCTGATTCATGACAACAATCTGAAGGTACAGTATGCCATCGTCTCGGAAGCAGGTGCTTCGGTCTGGTCTGCCCAGGAAGGTGCGAGAGAAGAATTCCCGGATCTCGATACCGAGTCCCGTTCGGCAGTATCCATTGCAAGACGTCTGCTGGATCCGCTGGCCGAGCTGATCAAGATCGATCCGAAGGCAATCGGAGTCGGTCAGTACCAGCATGATCTTCCGGAGAAGGATCTGACTGAGCGTCTGGATGAAGTGGTCATGAAGGCAGTCAACCGCACCGGCGCGGATGTGAATACTGCTTCGAAGGAACTCCTGACGCATATTTCCGGACTCAATGCCGGCATTGCCAAGGAAATCGTCAATTACCGCAATGAGAACGGCAGATTCACGAACCGTAATCAGCTCAAGGAAGTCAAGAAACTCGGCCCGAAGGCATTCCAGCAGTGCGCAGGCTTCTTACGCGTCGTGGGCGGTGATGAACCGCTCGATGAGACCAGCATTCATCCGGAGTCTTATGATGCGGCCCGCAAAGTCATGCAGGCATGCGGAATCACGACCCTCGGAACTCCGAATGCGCAGTTCCCGGAAGATAAGGTCAGCACGCTCGGCATCGATCCGTATACGCTGAAGGATATCGAAGAAGCCATCCGCCAGCCGCTGCGCGATTACCGCGATCAGTTTGAAACCGCATTGCTGAGAAGCGATGTGCTGGAGCTCAAGGATCTGAAGGTCGGCGATCAGCTCAGCGGAACGGTCCGCAATGTAGTGGACTTCGGCGCCTTCGTGGATATCGGTCTGCATGAAGATGGACTGGTTCATATCTCCCACATGTCGATGAAACGGATCTCGCATCCGAGTGAAGTCGTATCCGTCGGCGATATCGTCACGGTTTATGTCTACGGCATTGATGAGGCTAAGGGCAGAGTGCAGCTCAGCCTGCTGCCACCGGAGCAGATTGAAGCTAGGGATGCGGCAAACCGCAATGCATGGAAGAACCGCAAGAAGAGCCGGAATCGTCCGGAATCCGCTCAGCGCAAGCCGGAGCCGAAGAAGCCGGTCACCATGGAAGACGCAACCGCAAGGCTGTTAGAGCGGTTCGGAAACAAGCACTGATTCCTGCATGCATACTGGATTGTGTGAAGTATCCCATAATGCTTGCATTCTGAAAGGAAAGTGAGTACTATGCTAATAAGCAGAAACGATCAGCAAGATCATTGAGCAGTACCGCAAGGTATCAGGAAAATGTTTTTGTGTTTGACTGTCTGCTTATTGTCCTCGGGTGATGGGTGATGAGTAACTAAGCCCAGTGACAGTAAAAAACGTCTGATCTCGTTTGAGGTCAGACATTTTTTGTGAACGTCATCTGAATCAGATCCGGCAGAGCCTGCTCGAAGTTCACGCCGTAGCGGTTATGATCAGGTTCCTGAAGCGTGCAGGCGATGCTTTTCTGAACGAAGCTGCAGGCAATCTGCATGGCTTCCGGAAGCTTCTTTCCTCTGCACAGAGCTCCGAGGAACGTGCTTGCCCAGAGATCGCCGGTCCCATGGAACTGCTGAGGTTCTTTTTCGGTCATCGCTTCATGGAACGTATTATCAGTACGGGAATAGGCAATGGAGCCGATCTTTCCGATCTCCGTGCTGATGCCAGTCAGCACGGCGGTGGAACAGCCGAGGTCCGCAAGCTTTCTCAGCATGGACTGCAGCTCTTCGTCAGAGAAGGATTCCTGATAGGGAATGCCCAGCAGCAGACAGGCTTCCGTCAGATTCGGGCAGATAATCGAAGCTTTGCGGCAGAGCTGTTTCATCTGCTGCACGAAGTCCATTGAAAAGCCTCGATACAGCTTTCCGTGGTCTGCCATGCATGGATCCACGAGAATCAGAGCGTCTTTCCCGAACTGATCGAAGAGATCCATGGCATAGCTGATCTGCTTTGCGGAACCAAGATACCCGGTATAGATTGCCGAGAACGTGAAGTGTTCTTCGTTCCATGCATGAAGAATCGCAGGAATCTGATCCGTCAGATCGCAGAATGAGACATGCTTGAACATCGTATGGGAAGAAAGAACTGCCGTCGGAAGCACCGCCGTTTCCAGTCCCATGGCAGACAATACCGGCAGAGCAGCCGTCAAGGAGCACTTGCCGACGCAGGAAATATCCTGCATGGTCACGATCCGTTTCATGCCTGAGGCTCCTTTCCGGAATCAATGCGTTTCAGCCATTTTCCCCGGTAAAGCCGGATCAGGAACAGAACACCGCGGAAGCAGAGTTCTGTTGCCATCGCATACCAGACACCCGGAAGGCCGAGGGATTTTGACAGAATAGAAGCTAGCGTGATGCGCACGCCCCAGATCGAGACGAGGTTCAGAATACCTGGCACTGCCGTATCTCCCGCTCCGCGCAATGCGCCGGTTGCGACGATCGATGCCGCAAACAGCGGTTCGGCATGAAGCTCGATGCGCAGGACTCTTGCCCCGAGTTCCTGGACTTCTTTGACCGGAGTGAGAAAGGAAAACACATACGGACAGAGATCATACATGAGCAGACCAGAGCATGTCATCAGCGCGATGCCGCTGAACGTTGTCAGCCAGGCAAAGCTCTTGGCAAGATCCTTGCGGTCCGCGCCAAGGGCCTGACCGACCAGGGTCGTGGCGGCGGAGCCGATCCCATAGCCTGGCATGTAGCAGAAGGATTCTGCGGTGACCGCAAAGGAATTGGCAGCGATTGAAATCGTTCCTAACGGAGCGACGATGCGGGTGGAGAATACCTGTGCAGCTGAGAGGGCTGCCTGTTCCATGCCCATCGGGATCGCGATGGCTGCCGCTTCTTTGAGAACCGGCTTCTGAAGCTTCCAGCTGCCTTTATGGTGTTTCAGGCTGAGAACCGGGGAATGGAAGACGGCCGCAATGACCATCAGGATGCCGGCAAAGACATACGAGAATGCAGTGCCGTAGGCTGCTCCCGCCACCCCCAGACCTGCACCTGGAACCGTGATGCCGCAAATTGTCAGGGAAGGAAAGATCAGGAAGTAGTTGAAGACCACGTCGCTGGCACATAAGAGAATCGACAGGAAGCTCGGAGTCTTCATGTCGCCGGAACACTGCAGCATGCTCTGGCAGAGAAAATAGAGTTCTCTGACCGGCAGGAATAAAGCATAGATGCGGAAATAGGCAGATGCGTCTGCCCAGATCGAAGGATCTGCGCCGAGCCATTTCGGCAGGTGGAAGGAAATAGCGAAGGCGATGGCAAGCAGACCGCTGGAGATAAGAAAGGTGACAATCAGGGACTGGCGGAATACGGATCTGGCATGTTCGGCATCTCCGGCTCCGATTGCATGGGCGACCTGCACGGAGAAGCCGTAGGCAGAAGCGTTGATCAGTCCGCCGATCAGCCAGGTGCTGCTTGCGACCAGACCGATTGAAGCACTTGCTTCGGCGCCGAGGCTTCCGACCATGGCGGAATCGATATACTGCATGACGATTTCCGAGATCATGGCAAGGATGGCAGGGAGGCTCAGCTTTGCGACAATCAGAAGCTTTTCAGAAAGAGAGATTTCCTGGTGCTCGCGCATGCGGGCTGCGAGGTCGATCGATTTGCTCATGAGAAATATTATATCTTCTGTTCAGAATGCTGGGAAGGCGGAATCAGAGAATACGAATCCAAAGATCTGCAGTCTGCGGCAGGAGCGATCGGTGCTATATAATAGAGAAAGTAAAGATAATACGGCCAGTTCTCGTAATTTAACGCGATTTTAACATCTGTTCTTTACCATGAACTTGCGTGACTGAGGTGATAGGATATGCAAAAAAATATTTATCTGGAAGGTTATACCCAGAATCGTGAGATTTCCTGGCTGCGTTTTGATGACCGCTGCCTGATGGAAGCGAAGGATCCAGCGGTGCCTTTACTGGAGAGGATGAAGTTCATTTCGATCTTTTCTTCGAACCTGGATGAGTTCTTTTCAGTCCGGGTCGGAAGTCTGACGGAACTGAATCAGGTTCATCCGGATCAGATTGATAACAAGACGGGCTGGAATGCCGAGACGCAGCTCAAGAAGATCTATGCCTATTCGGGCAAGCTGTGCCGCAAGCGGGAAACCGTCTATCAGGATCTCAAGCAGAAGATGAAAGAGGCTGGCATCGAGGATCTTTCGATGTCGGACTGGACGGAAGATGATACGGTCTGGCTCAAGAAGTTCTTCCACAGCTATGTGGAACCGATTCTTGGTGCGCAGATTGTCGATACGAGACATCCGCTTCCGCAGCTGCAGTCCGGAGTGGTTTATGCGGCCGGCATCATGAAATGGAAGGGGTCCCAGGCATATGCGATGGTTTCCGTTCCTTCTTCGCTGCCGAAGATCGTTCAGATTCCTTCGATGGATGGAAGCGTCCGGTTTGCCCACATGGAAGATGTTGTGCTTGCCAATATGGAATCCGTATTCCGGGGTGCAGCGATCAAGGATCGCTTCAAGTTCTATGTGATCCGCAATGCGGATGTCAGCGTGGATGATGATACGTTTGATGATCAGTTTGAGGACTACCGGGAACTGATGTCGGACATGCTGAAGAAGCGGCGGAAGATGGATATGGTGAGAGTGGAAGTCTCGGATATTCCTTCAGCACCGATCCGGAAGTATCTGTTCCGCCAGCTGAAGATCACGGATTCGATGGTCTATCGGTCCGAGATGCCGCTGGATCGCAAGTATATGTTCCAGATTGCAGATTTCCTCCCGGAAGAGAAGAAGAAAAAGTTCCTGTATCCGGAATATACGCCGAAGCTGAGTCCTGCGTTTGATTATCAGCAGAATCTGTTTGATCAGGTTCTGAAGAAGGATGTGCTGCTTTCCTATCCGTATGAGTCGATGGATCCGTTCCTGCTGCTGGTGAGAGAAGCGGCGAATGATCCGAAGGTCGCTTCGATCAAGATCACGATCTACCGGCTGGCCAAGCGGGCAAGGCTTGTCGATTACCTGTGCCTGGCGGCAGAGAATGGCAAGGAAGTGGATGTGCTGATCGAGCTGAAGGCAAGATTCGATGAGCAGAACAATATCGACTATTCCGAGAAACTGCAGGACGCGGGCTGCACCGTATTGTATGGGTTCACGGACTACAAGGTTCATTCCAAGATCTGCCTGATCACGAGACTGAAAGAAGAGAAACCGGAACATGTCGTGCTGATCGCAACCGGAAACTTCAATGAGAATACGGCGAAGAGCTATACCGATCTTGCTTATCTGACAGCCCGGAAGGATCTCATCAGGGATGCGGTCATGTTCTTCCAGAATATGATGATCGGAAGACTGGATGGCCATTACCGGCATCTGCTTGTTTCGCCGGTATCACTCAAGAGCGGGCTGCTGAATCTGATTGATGAAGAAATTGCCAAGGGATCGAAGGGACAGATCACGATCAAGCAGAACTCCATCACTGATGAAGATCTGATTGCCCGCCTGCAGAAGGCAAGCGAAGCCGGCGTGCAGGTGCGCATGATCGTGCGCGGCATCTGCTGCATCCTTCCGGAGGTTCCGGGAAAGACGGAGAATCTGACTGTGAGATCGATTGTCGGAAGATACCTGGAACATTCCAGAATCTACCGCTTCGGCTCGGGCAGGAATGAGAAGATGTATATCTCTTCGGCAGATATGATGACGCGCAATACGGAACACCGGGTTGAGATCGCAACGCCGATCATGGATGCTTCGATCCGCAAGCGGATTGATGATTATCTGGACCTGTGCTTCCGGGATAATACGAAGGCAAGACGGATGACAAAAGATGGCAAATACCATCATGTCCATGATCATATGCCGCCGCTGAATTCCCAGGAAGAGATGATGCGGCTGACGAAGGCGTCTGATCAGACAGTTCCGTCCATGCGTCCGGCTCATGCGGCAATGTGCGGAAAGATCTTTGATACGCAGTACAGGCCGTCTGAAGAAGAACCAAAAGAGAAGAAAGTGAAGAAAGAGAAGAAGAAAAAGAAATCATGATTGAGATTGCGGTGAAATGCAGAGGCCTTGATGACCTGCATCTGACATACCAGAAGCCGGTTCTTTTCGAAGAGATCGTGAAGGCGGTGCAGCCGCAGGCTCCGTACAGGATCTACGGCGTGCGGTTCTGCCATCAGCTCAGGCATATGAAGGAAACAGCGGATCAGTCCGGCGTTCTGGAGGTGCTTGATCTGAGAGATCCGGAAGGGAATATGATCTATCAATCGTCTCTGACTTTTCTGTATCTCAAGGCAATTCATGATCTGTTCGGAAGCGATGCAGATGCGATCGTAAAGAACTCTCTCTCCAAGGGACTGTTCACAACGATCCGGGCAAAGCAGCTTGGCAGGGATACGGCTGATCGGATTGAAATTCGCATGCAGGAACTCGCCGATATGGCACTGCCGATCACGCGGATTCCTGAAACCAGAGAGAATCTTCTGAAGAAGAGTGACTTCCGGAAAGACCAGAAGAAACTTCTGGAGACTGCGCCAGATCTGAAGGAACTCTATCTGTACCGGCTTGGCGAACAGGAAGAGCTGTTCTATGAACCATTAGTCCCGGATACGTCTTATCTGACTTTATTTGAAGTGCGCCGGTATATGAACGGGTTCCTGCTGCGGTTCCCGCATCCATCTGATCCCGATGACATTCCGCCGTTTGAAGAACAGAAACTTCTTTATGAAGCATTCTCGGAAGAAACCCACTGGAACCGCCTGACGGGCATTGAATATGCCTCGGACCTGAATACGGCCGTGAAAGAAGGAAAGGCCCAGGATCTGATTCTGCTGAATGAAGCCCTGCATGAGAAGCGCATTGCAGAAATCGCTTCCCGGATCAAAGAACAGGGAAGCCGTCTGATTCTGATCGCCGGTCCTTCTTCTTCCGGAAAGACGAGTTTTGCCAAACGCCTGCAGATCCAGCTGCGTGTGCTCGGGCTGAAGCCGCTGTATCTCGGTACGGATGATTACTATGAAGAGCGGAAGAATATTCCGCTGAAAAAAGATGGAACCAGAGACCTGGAAGGACTGGATGCGCTGGATCTGAACCTGTTCAATGAACAGATGGAAAGCCTGCTCAGCGGGAAGAAGACGGATATTCCGGTTTATGATTTCGTGACCGGAACGAAGAAGTTCGGAACCAGGATCACGTCAATCGAAAGCAGTCAGCCGATCATCATGGAAGGACTGCACTGCCTGAATCCGGACCTGACCAGCGGAATCCAGAATGATGTGAAGTTCCGGATCTATATCAGCCCGCTGACTCAGATCAATATCGATGAGCATAACCGCATTCCGACTACCGATGCGAGAATGCTGAGAAGAATTGTCCGCGATGCGCAGTTCCGCGGCGAGAGTGCAGCGGAGACGATGCAGAGATGGCCGAGTGTCAGGGCTGGCGAGGATCGCAATATCTTCCCTTTCTGCCAGGAAGCAGATGTGTTTTTCAACAGTGCGCTGATCTATGAACTGCCGGTTCTGAAGCACTATGCAGAACCGCAGTTACAGGAAGTGACAGAAGATCAGGCTGTCTATCCGGAAGCAGTCCGGATGCTGAGGTTCCTGAGTTTCTTTGAGGAACTGAAAGATGATCAGGCGATTCCGAACAACTCGATCATGAGAGAATTCATCGGCGGATCAATTCTGGTACACTGATGGAGTGAAATGGATTCTGGTCATACTTCTGATGATACAGACAATCCTGCCGGTCCATGCGGAAGGCGGATCGTTTTCTGCTGTCTTCAGCGATTCCGGAAAGCTCGAACAGGCTTCTGAATCCTATGCATATCAGGATCTGGATCATGCGGTCATCGATGTCTGGCTGGACGATCTTTCGTCTGCGAAAATTGCCGTGACCGCAGAAGCAGGCATGACGATCTCGGCTTCCGTTTCTGCTTTCAGCAGGAAAAATGGCGAAGTGCTTTCTGCAGATTCCGTCTCGATCGGATGGCTGGCAGATACGGAAGCAAGTCTTGGAACCAGAGAAGGTTCGCCATCGATTTTGGTCCCGGACCGGATCACTGCTGAGACGGAGAAGATATTCTCTGCGGGCGAGACAGGATATCTCTGGATCACGGTGCGGACGGATTGCAATACGGCTGCAGGAACCTATGATGGAACGATTGTGCTTCGCAATGGTACTTCTGAAGAAACATGCAGGCTCAGGATCCGGGTATCGTCTCTGGTCAATGAAGAGAACTTCTCTCTGGATCTCTGGCAGTATCCGTATGCATCCCTGCGCTATTATCAGATTCTGAACCATGAAGAAGCGTTCTCAGCAGCGCATCAGAATGTGCTGAGGCAGACTCTGCGTGCCTACTATGATGCTGGCGGCAGGACAATCACTGCTTCGATTCTGGATGAACCTTGGAGTCATCAGACTTATGATGATTATCCCGGCATGGTCCGCTGGAGCAGAAATGCAGAGAATCAGATTGTGTATGACTATTCCGCGTTTGATGCGTGGGTTTCACTCTGCATGGAAGAGGGGATTGATAAGCGAATCGAGTGCTTCACGATCCTGCCATGGAATAACAAGATCACCGTGCATCATGAGGATGGAACCGCAGAGGGAATCACTGCCATTCCGGGAACTGATGAATATACCTGGATCTGGTCGGCATTCCTGCGTGATTTCATTGCTCATCTCGAAGAGAAGGGCTGGAAAGACAAGACCGTCATCGCGATGGATGAACGCGATCCTGCCATGGTGCAGGCAGCCATTCAGGTCATTCTGTCGGTGACGGGAAGCGACGGGAAGCCGCTTGGCATCTCTGACTCCATCAATTCTCTGATGGAAGATGTCTCGTTCTATGATGACATCGATATCCTGTCGGTGAGCCTTGGATGTTTCTCTGACTCCGCTCTGATCAGCGAACTGATCAGCCATCGCAAAGCATTCGGCAAAGAAACGATTCTCTACAACTGCTCCGGAAATTATCCGAATGCGTTTGCATTTTCAAAACCGGAAGAATCACTGTGGGTCATGTACTATGCGGCAGCACTCGACTTTGATGGATATATGCGCTGGGCTCTGGATGCGTGGAATGAAGACCCTCTCTCTTCTGCAGACTATATGCCGCTGGAATCGGGAGATACGTTCCTGCTGTATCCGGGAGAGAAAGATGGAAATGGCATGGATCTTTCGGAGTCCGTTCGGTTTTTGATGATTGCACAGGGTATCCGCAATGCCAGGAAGGCACTGTATCTGAAGGAACATCTGGAAGAGAAAGAGCTGTTTGCGGAAGGACTGGAGTCCATCCGCAGAGCTGCTGGTTCCTATCATGCGTACGGAGCGATGACGGCGGCAGATGGTTCTTCTGAAATCATCTCTTCGGAAGCATCCCGCATGCAGGAACTGATCCGTCTTGGTACGATACTCATGGAACGGGAAGCTGCAGGAAGCGATCCTGGATTATATGTCCTGCGGCTGAAGAAGATAGCAGAACAGTAAGGAGAAGAATCGTTATGCTGAAAATCGGAACAGAAGCACCGGATTTCACTCTGCCGGATCAGAACGGCACCATGCACAAACTCAGCGACTACCGCGGGAAGAAGGTCATCCTGTATTTTTATCCGAAGGATAATACGTCCGGATGCACGAAAGAAGCCTGCGGGTTTGCAGAGCGCTATCCGCAGTTTCAGGAAAAGGATGCCGTGATTCTAGGAGTGTCCAAGGACAGCGTGGCATCGCATAAGAAGTTCGAGCAGAATTATCAGCTTCCGTTTACCCTGCTTTCTGATGAGAACAAGGAAGTGCTTCAGAAGTATGAGGTATGGAAGGAAAAGAACATGTACGGAAGAAAGACCATGGGGGTCGTTCGCTCCACGTATCTCATTGATGAGAATGGCATCATCGTGAAAGCCATGGAGAAAGTCAAGGCAGCAGACAATCCGCAGCAGATGCTGGAGGCACTGTGATCGTCATCCTTTCGCCTGCCAAGAAGATGGTGGAAACCGGAGACGATTTCCAGCCGGAGCAGATGCCGGAGTTTCTGGAAGACACCATGAGGCTGAGAAAGGCATTATGCTCTCTTTCAGAAGCAGAGAGAAAGAAGCTCTGGAACTGCAGCGATGCATTAGCAGAGAAAGCAGAACAGCTGCTGAAGAATGATCCGTCGCATCCGCAATCCGCGGCAGTATTTTCGTATTCCGGGCTGGCGTATCAGCATCTTTCGGCTTCGTCGATGGATGATGATATGCTTGCATGGATCAGGACTCATCTCAGAATCCTGTCGGGTTTCTACGGCATTCTGAGACCGTATGATGGAGTGGTTCCCTACCGGCTTGAGATGCAGGCGCAGCTTGCCTGCGGCAATGCCGGGGATCTGTATGAGTTCTGGAGTGACCGTCTCTATCAGACGATCAAAGACGAGCAGATCTTTAATCTTGCCTCAGAAGAATACAGCAGAGCAATCCTGCCGTATGCGAAGAAGGGACAGGTCATCACCATCACGTTCCTGCAGGAACATCACGGGAAACTGGTTACGAAGGGATCCTATGCCAAGATGGCAAGAGGAGACATGACCAGGTGGATGGCCGAGCAGAACGTGAGCGAGCCGGAGGAACTCCGGAAATTCAATCTGCATTATTCCTATTCCGAGGATCTTTCGGGTGCAGAAGAATATGTATTTATCCAGAAGCAGAAAGAATCAGGAAAGGACTGGGAGTAAAACCGGTCATACTGCTTGCGGAGTACTTGTTTCAATGTTATGAATATAGCGTGTCAGGGGTGACACGAGAAAGAAGGAGAACTTTTCATGAAATACAGATGCACAGTTTGCGGTCACATTTATGATGAGGAAAAAGAAGGAGTAAAGTTCGCTGATCTGCCTGAGACATGGGTATGCCCGATCTGCAAGCAGCCGAAGTCCAAGTTCGAACCGGTTGAGGAAACCGAAGAGCTGACCTGGGCAAGCGAACACAAGGTCGGCATTGCCAGCGATGTTCCGGAAGAGATCAAGGAACAGCTCCGTGCAGAATTCCAGGGCGAGTGCTCTGAAGTCGGCATGTATCTGGCAATGAGCCGTGCAGCAATGCGCGAAGGTCTGCCGGAGGTCGGCATGTACTATCGCCAGGCTGCGTTCGAAGAGGCTGATCACGCTTCCCGCTATGCAGAGATGCTCGGTGAAGTTGTTTCCGACAGCACGAAGAAGAACCTCGAAGCACGTGTCATGGCAGAAAACGGAGCAACTGCTGGCAAGACTGCTCTTGCCAAGAAGTGCAAGGAACTGAACCTTGATGCGCTTCATGATTCCATTCACGAGATGGCTCGTGATGAAGCACGTCATGGCAAGGCATTCAAGGGCCTGCTGGACCGCTACTTCAAAGACTGAACATCGTATTACTGATCATATTTCCTGCATGGAAGCATCAGCTTAGCAAAGGCTGGTGCTTTTTTCTGCCTTCGTGAGATGCAGGCGCGGCAGCGTAAGATGCACGAAGGCGGGAATGATGGAAGGTTACAATGTCAGAAAGAACAGGGGTATCTGAATGGGTACCCTGCGAGGGGCAGAGAGCAGATGAAAACCAGGAACAGACGTCTCTGGATGGCAGCGTATACAGTGATAGCAGTGTTTCTGCTGGTACTCTGGACGGCAATTCAGGTTCATGGAAACCGCCGCAGGGCAGAACACGCTTCTGAACTGCTGATGGCACAGGCAGAGAAGATCATACAGACAAACGAAGAAGAAGAGAAAATTCTGACCGAGTCTCTGAAAGAGAACTACATGACCAGGGCAGAAGCGGTGGCGTATATCCTGGATCATGGCGGAGGAACGGAGGATCTTGAGGAAATTGCTTCGCTCATGAAGGTGGATGAGATCCATATCTTCGACGAGACGGGCACGATTATTTCCGGAACGCATCCGGAATTCTATGGGTTCAGCTTCGATTCGGGAGAACAGATCGGCTATTTCAAGCCGATGCTGGAAGATCAGGAACTCACCATGTGCCAGGATGTCATGCCGAATACGGCTGATGGCAGGCAGATGATGTATGCCATGTGCTGGAACAGCACGGGCGAGTATATGGTCCAGGTCGGAATCAATCCGGTTCGGCTGCTGGAAGAACTGCGGGCAAATGAGATTCCGGAAGTAATTGCCGGGATGACTCATTATGAAGGAACGGCGCTGATTGTCGCGTCTATGGAGGGCACGATTCTCGGGGCAACGGATAGTTCCATGGAAGGCATGACGCTTGCAGAGGCAGGGATTGCCCCTTCCCGGACGGATCATTTCTATACTTCTTTCACTGCGGAGGTAAATGGCCGCAGATGCTATTGCAATGTGCAGATGAGCGGAGATTATATCATCGCGGTGGCGCAGGAAGTGAGCATGGTGAATGAAGATCTTCCTGCTTCGCTGATGATGCTGGTGATTTACCTTGCTGGCGCAGGAATCCTGATCCTGGTTCTTGTCGGGGTGATGAACAGGCGGATCAGACATGCACATGCGGAGGCTACCACAGATGTCATGACCGGTTTCCTGAACCGCAGAGCATATGCAGAAGCGATGAAGCGCGAGCAGCTGAATACGGATCCTCTCAAGGTCTATGCATTCATCGATATCAATGGTCTGAAACGGGTCAATGATACACTGGGACATGATGCTGGAGATGAACTGATCATCGCAGCGGCGCAGTGCATGCAGAAGTGTATGGGCCCGTATGGTGACCTTTACCGGATCGGCGGGGATGAATTTGCTGCATTGCTGAGAGCGGATGCAGAGCTTGAAAAGCAGATCCGGGAAGAGTTCCATCAGGAAGTGAGCAGCTGGCAAGGAAAGCTGTCAGATCGTCTTTCCGTATCGTGCGGCTGTGCTTCCAGAGCAGTTTATGTCGGTGCTTCAATTCAGGATCTTGAGCGGTATGCAGAAGAAGAGATGTATGAAGCAAAGAAGCGGTATTATCGGGAGAACAGCCGGGAAGACCGCCGGAAAGAAACAACTGGAAAGTCTGGAATGGAAACAGGGGTCGGGTTCTGAGAATCTAAAGTGGTCCCTGTAGAAAGGACAGCACTCTGACAGTGCTGAGGTCCTCCTGCAGGGGCCATTTTTATGGGCAGAAAATCCAGAAAACGCAATCCTAAAACTGATTATGTATTCTTCTCTCCAGAGGAAATCCAGATTCTCCAGGCTAATCCGAATGTGAAATTCATCCGGACGAATCACATCGCATTCACCTATGAGTTCAGATGCCGGATGTATGACTGGTATGTCTCTCATCACGAGATCCGCAAGTTCCTGGAGAACAATGGAATCTCCACGAAAATGATAGGGAACCAAGTGATTAAGAAACTGACTGAGAATTTCAGAAAACATGGTCACCCCACCAATGGAAATGGGCCTTCGATTTCTGTTTCTGCGCCGAAGCTTTCAGAAGAAGAAATCCAGCTGCTCATTGACACCGGAGTATTCGTCAGAGCTCGTGGCGGCATCTCTTTTTCAGATGCGTTCGTTAAAGAAGCGATAAGGAGATATCCTGGCACTGACCTTAGAACGCTTCTGAAGGAGCACGGCATTGATCCGAACCGGATCGGTTATCAGAGAATCCATAGGCTTAAACTCCTTCTGGAAGGAAAATTACCTGTTACGGGTAAATTTTTCCGTTCCGATGAAGTGATTTCTGAACTGAAGAGCTGTTCCTGGGTCAGAACAGTCACCCGGAAAAAACTTTCCCTCCGATCAGAATTCTATGAATGTGCTTATCTGATCAGAGACCTTCCGATTCTGGATGTAATGCAGGTATTTGAGATTCCTGCAGACTTGCTCAGCGCGGGAGAACTGATGCGGATTCGATATAAGCTTCTGCACTGGAAGCCGGATCGTGTTAACAGAAAGGTTCATCTTGCCGCTCTGGATCTCAGCACCGCGAAGAAACTGTGCGAGCTGATGGAGAAGATGGAAGAGAGAAAAATGAGTGAGCTAAGAGAAAGCCTTCGTATTACTTCTCCTGAGACTCTCCGGAAAGTGTGTGATCTCATTCATGATCAGGTGAAAGCCTTCCCTTACGTCAGAGGATTCTCGATCAGCGGTGCGTGCAGAATCCTCGGCTTCAGCCACTCTCGCTTCTATCGTCTGAGATACTATGTTTCCAACGGAAAACAGCGTCAGGATGAGAAAGACATTGAACGGATCAGGAAAGTGATTGAATACCGCGGATATCCGAAAGGAACCCGCATGGTGACCATGATGATGCCGAAGCTGCAGAAGACGGTCATGAACCGCAAGAAAGTTCAGAGGCTGATGAGAAAGGCCGGACTGCTGTGTACGGTCAGAGCACCGAAGAAATCCAGGCAGGCAGCCAGAGAACTGCTTCAGAGGAACCGGAAAGAGAATGTGCTGAAGCGCAGATTTCGTCTTGGGAAACCTTATGAACAGGTCATGACAGATGTCACCTATATCAAAGACTGCCGGGGAAATACTTCCTATTACTCTCCGATCAAAGACAGTGTTTCCGGCCTGATTCTGTCTTCTGCAGTAAGCGATACACAGGATCTGAACCTTACTGATGAGATGCTGAGCGGAATCATGAAAGATCAGGATCAGAATACCGTCTGTTCGACAGGAATGGTATTTCATTCCGATCAGGGGGCACTGTATCTTTCCGATGCGTTTCAGAAGAAGCTGAAGAAGATGGGATTCGTTCAGTCCATGTCACGGCGTGGAAACTGCTGGGATAACGCATCCATGGAATCCTTCTTCGGGCATATGAAAGATGAAGCTGACTTCTCCGATGCCCATGATACGTCTGAGATCCGGCAGAAAATCAATGACTACATTGACTATTACAACTTTGAACGGCCGCAATGGAACCGCGGCAGAAAGACACCGATGGACTTTGCCGTCTATCTGAACAATCTTTCTGAGCAGGAATACCAGGAATACCTTTCCAGGGAACAGGCAAAGTATGACCGCATGATGGCCAGGTCTGCAGAAAAGGCACGGAAGCACGCTGCAGATCTTGGTGCTGTGATACCATCGGAATCATAGAGAGGTAATAGAGATGGGTAAGAAGAAAACGAAGTATTACGAGAAACGCAGTGCCATTCAGGAAATTGCAGAGAAGAACGAATACGTGAAGGACATTCACGGAACGAATCTGATCTACAAGACGGAGTTCTATATCAGGATGTGTCAGCAGATGAACAAAGGAATGACGGGAGTGGAAGCTTATGAATCACTCGGCTTCCCGGTAAAGGAACTGGGTACTGATCGTGCAAACAGTGCTGCCAAGCGTGCCAGAGAGATGGAGAAAGACGGATCGTTCGTTGATCCTTCCAGATTTGACGGGAGTATTCCCCGTGATGAGATGGGAGATCTGACGCCGGAGGAAGAAGCCGCTTATTACAAAGCACGGACAGCTTATCTGGAAGCACTGCTCGAACTGGAAAAAAAAGTACACGAACTATTGGCGGAGACGAATACATCATCGAATCCGAACTGAAGAACCATCAGAAGTTCAGAATGGTGTATTACACTCTTCAGAAGCAGGAGACTCAGCCAGCAGGACATGTTCATCAGTTCTCGGCATCAGATCTGTTCCGGATCTTCGGCTGCAGTTCCAGCGGCTATTACAGCTGGAAGAAACGATTTGAGAATCCTGTGGAAACGAAAACGCAGAAAGAAGACCGGGAGATCAAGGAGAAGATGATCTCAATCATCCATAAGCACTGCGGAATTCCCGGAGCGCGGACCTTCCGTACTTACCTGTGGCGTGATTACGATCTCAGGGTGAGCAGAAAACGGATCACCAGACTGATGAAAGAAATGCGCATTACCGCATATGTCCCTCATAAAGATGCCTATAAGGGACAGGCAACTCATTTCCATCCATGTGATGCCAAGCAGAACTATGTCGATCGTGACTTCGGTGACAGCCCGCGGAAAGTGATCCTGACAGACATTACCTATCTCTACTATGGAAGTAATCGCGAGCTCTGCTATCTGTGTGCGTTCAAGGATGGATTCACGAGGGAAATCCTGGGATCAGCAGTAAGCAGGCATATGGATGTCTCTCTGGTTACAGAAGCCTATCACCGTATGATGGACCAGCATCGCAGCGAACTGAATCATCCGGACGCTCTGATTCATTCCGATCAGGGGAGTCAGTACCTGTCCGTTACCTTTCAGAAGCTGCTCGAAGATGACGGCTTCGTGCAGTCCATGTCCAGGCGAGGGAACAGCCAGGACAACGCACCGATGGAATCCTTCTTCGGAAGAATGAAGTGCCAGCTTCTGAAGCTGATCGAGATGTGTCCGGACTATCAGACAGTCAGAGATCTGATTGCAGGCTATATGCACCACTACAATGAGAAAGCTTATCAGTATGATCTTGCCGGTCTTACTCCTGCGGAGTTCTATCAGTACAAGACTACAGGAGTCTATCCATTAGATAACTACTACGGTATCGCAGGAGATCGGATGAGGCCGGTTGAAAGCCTGGTAGAGGATCATCTGAACTATCTGAAGAAGAAGCGGGAAGAAAACGTTCAGAAGAAGAAGGAAGCAGAAAAGAAGCTCCTTCCGATGCACATCATTGCGACAGATCAGAAGAAGCTGAAGAAAGAAATTCAGAAACTGAATACGCTCATTGAAGACTCCAATGAGGAAATCAGAGAACTGGAAGCACTTCTGGAGCGAGTGAGAGCAGCAGGAAAAGCTTACGAAACAGCAGATGAAGAACTGAAGAAGAAGCTTGAGAATCCGCAGGAATGGAAGAACACACCGCCATTTGACTACGTCACAGAAATGGACGCTCTTTACTGATACAGGCACAGAAAGAATAGAGCAGCTTACTTCCCCTGGCCAGAAGATGTTTTCGTCATGCGCAGAATGAATCATCCGAGCACTGATGATCCGGAAACATCTCTCTGAAACCTGCTGAATACAGAAAGAAGACAGCTATGATTCAGCTGTCTTCCGTCTTGATCAATGCATGTGACCCTCAGAAACCCGAACTGTCAGAAAACTGTCCTTGACAACGGGGCCACTTTAATCCGGTCCTTTTCACTTTGAACTGGAAGAACCTGCACGCAGCAAAGGTGATGGTCATATTCAGGAAGTGAAAAGGACAGTGACGTGATTGCGAAGCTGAGAAGCGTCGGCAGCAAGCCGGAGTACCTGCGGAAGCTGATTCGAGAAGACATCCAAAAGAATCATGCATGATGCGGCTCAGCTATGACGCATTTTCATTGAATTATCGTGCCATTTTAGTGCTGCAGAATAAGAAAACCGCATAGCTATGCGGTTTTGAACACTATGGTCGGGAATACGGGATTCGAACCCATGACCTCTTCGTCCCGAACGAAGCGCGCTACCAAACTGCGCTAATTCCCGTGCTTTTCAGCATGTGCTATTATAGCAAATTAATTCTCAAAAAATCAACTGAATCTCAGTATTCTCTGCATAATTTTCTGAAAAGCTTCGGCCAGATCAGGAACATGGCGATTGCGGTGATGACCCACGAGATCGGGAAGCAGAGATAAAGAACTTCCAGAGTCGGATAAGCACGCCAGATCGTGAGGATATAGAATACCCGGACAGCGACAATGCCGATCATCATGACCAGAGTAGGCGTATTGCTGTAGCCAATGCCGCGCATGGAAGCGGCGGGAATGTCCAGGGCTGCGTTGATCCAGAGCCAGAGCACGACATAATGCAGGCGGACCATACCGGCAGAGATGACATCCGGGTCATTGGTATACAGGGATAGCAGCTGGTTTCCGAAGCCGGATACCAGCAATCCTGCCGCTGCAGAGGATCCGGTCATCAGAATCAGCGTGACGTGCATGACTCTTCTGACCTGCTTCATGTCTTTTGCCCCGGCCGCCTGGGAAGTGAAGGTGATGCACGCATTGTTGAAGGCGTCCATGGCCACATAGACAAATCCTTCCAGGTTGAGGGCAGCACTGTTTCCGGCAACGGTGATGGAGCCGAACGTGTTCATGGCAGTCTGGACCGCAATATTGGAAATTGACCACATCATGCCCTGGATTCCGGCAGGAATGCCGATCTTCATGATGCGCTGGAAGATCATCGGATCCATGGAGATTTCAGAGAAGACCAGACGCGTATCATCCGTTTCACGGACCAGGGCAATCGTAACCATGACCGCCGATACTGTTTCTGAGATCACCGTCGCAATCGCAACGCCTGCGACCCCCATATGAAGCTGAATGACCGTGAACAGATTCAGGATGATATTCAGTACTCCTGATACAGCCAGGTACAGAGTCGGTCTTGCAGTATCGCCCTTGGAACGCAGAATCGCAGACCCGAATGAATAGACCAGCAGAGGAATACTGCCGGCAAAGTAGATGCGCATGTAGAGGGTGCTCTGATCAATGATGTTTTCCGGAGTGCCGATTGCCCAAAGAAGAGGATTGCTGATGAAAACGCCGGCAGCAGTGAGAATGAGTCCTCCGACAAGCGCAAGGAAGTAGGAAGTATGAACGGCTGAAGACAGATTTCTGTGGTCTTTTCTTCCGATCATGTTGGCAATGACGATATTGGCGCCGGTAGCCAGACCATTGAACAGAGCGACCAGAAGATTGACCAGAGGACCGGTCGCACCGACTGCTGCCAATGCGTCTGCACCGCTGAACTTTCCGACCACGATCGTATCGGCAGCGTTGAAAGCAATCTGCAGCAGATAGCTTGCCATCAGCGGAGCAGAGAAGATCAGAAGATTCTTCAGCAGCGGGCCATGCACCATATCCATGGATTCAGATTTTCTCTTCATAGATCGTCCTTCTTCTGTCTGAAGGGATTATAGCAGAATCACTTTTTCAGAAGAACATCCTGGATCCGCTGCAGATCCGTTCTCTGACTGAGTTCTTCTTTTACTTCCAGGGAACGGTCAACTTGATTCGTGATGATGGAGTCTGCGTCGCTGATCAGAAAGTGACGGATCGAGCTTCTGCTGTCGACTGTCCACACGCTGACTTTCTTTCCGATCTGATGGATTGCTGCGATTTCTTCATCGGTTGCCACTTCTTCTTCAATGACAAGCCAGTCGACATTCATGGAGCCGATATCTCCGAATGAGAAGTGATAGATATAGCCGGTTTCCATTTCAGGGTAATTTTCTTCAATATATGCAACCGGTTCATAGGAGATCGAGGTGATCACGGTCCTTTCTTCCAGGCTGTATTTCTTTACCAGGGCAGTGACGTCTTCTGCCATCTGAGCATCTGCTGTGGACCCTTTGAGTTCAATGTAAAGCTGATAGCCCGGAATCTCAGAGACTTGTTTCAGCATCTGCTCAAGCGTGGGAATGGGCTGATCAGGAAGATCATTGCCGGTGGTATTCCGGACTTTCAGCTTCTGAATCTCTGCATAGGTCAGATCCGAAGGAGCAGATGAAACTCCGCACAGACGCCGGAAGGTTGTGTCATGAAAGACGATGTACTGTCCGTCTTTCGTGCGCTGCACATCGATCTCACTGCCATCTGTTCCTGCTTCTTCTGCCTTGGTGAGGGCAAGCATCGTGTTCTCGCTGGCAAGGTTGCCGCCCGCCCGGTGAGCGATGATCTCGGTCTGTGATTCCAGCGGGAAAAAGGTATCAAAGCCGACATCCAGAACGATGGATGCGGCAAGCAGAGCAGAAGGAATGATCACTCTGAGCTTCCTCTGGTGCAGGAAAGAAGGAAGCGATTCTTCCTGGAACCCGGCGGGCTGCTTCAGAAGCCGGTAATACCAGCGGGTGATCAGATACATGAACAATGGAGTCGAGATAACCCGGAAGAGAAACAGAATGATGACTCCGTTCAGATTGAAGAGCAGATAGAGAAATCTCTGAATGCCGGTATGAGAGACATATCTGGAAATCAGCCAGTCCGGCAGAGTCAGAAACAGGGCGTCGACTCCTTTCCCGAGTCCGTAGAACAGAATTGTCAGCAGCAGGAACAGAATCAGAAACCGGATGAAGAAGGACTTCGTCAGTTCGGCAGAATGCAGAAATGCATTCTTCGCACTGTCTTTCTGCAGAACCATGAAATGAATCGTGAAGATTCCTTTCGTGATCAGAATGGCAAGACAGGCAATTCCGATATCATAAATAGCTCTTGTAACCGGATTGCTCATGAGGTCGACGGAATAGACATTCGGAATATAGAAGCCTTCGGTGAGCGTGATCGAGAAGCCGATATTTGCCAGAGGGACGCCGAATGTGACAGCCAGAAGAATCAGAAGACCGGAAGGAGTGAAGAACTTCGGCAGGAGTTTCAGGCTATGCATGCAGGAAGTCAGGATGCGTTCTTTCTGACCATGAATCTTCAGATCCGTGATGCGGATCAGAGCTCCGATATCAAGACAGATATACAGAGCACATGCCAGGACGCCCAGTGCTAAGAGAGCCCACCCCTGCCACCTGGAGAAGAAGACGCGGTAGTTGCCGTTCGTGATGGCGGCTTCGCCTGCCGAGGCAACGAAAAAGAGGCCGATGCGATTCAGCAATGCGGTCAGGACAGCCAGCAGAATCGAGACAGTCAGCTGATATGGAAATACCCAGAGGAGGGTATTCAGAATCTGTGCAGACAGGGTATGAAACCACTTCTTCATGTACAGTATTTTACCGTCTGATGGGAAGGTATGTTAAAGTAAAAGCGGTTCAGAGGGGAAAAGAGATCATGGGTAAATGGAGGCTGCGCCCCTGGGTAAAGGGAAGCATTGTCCTGCTGGCTGCGGCAGGGGCTTTTGCATTGACTCATCTTAACCTTTCCGAGGAAGAAGAGATTGCGGCAGTACCATCTCCTTCGGAAACACCGCTTCCCTCTGCAGAACCGGAAGTATATACCGCAGATATCTTCATGACCGGGGACTGTCTGATTCATGGAGCAGTTTACGCAGATGCCAGGCAGGCAGATGGAAGCTATGATTTCCATCCGATGCTGGAGAATCTTAAAACGTGGACGGATGACTATGATCTCTGCTATTACAACCAGGAATCCATACTTGGAGGTACAAAGCTCGGGCTCAGCAGCTATCCGATGTTCAACAGTCCGCAGGAAGTCGGAGATGCAATGACTGACAATGGGTTCAATCTGGTTTCGCTGGCGAATAATCACAGCCTGGACAGAGGAGTGTCCGGAATTGAAAGTTCCATGAAGTACTGGAACAGCAAGGAACAGGTCGTGCATGCCGGAACGGGCCTGTCTGAAGAAGAGAGAGATTCCATTCCGGTCTATGAGGTGAATGGGATCAGCTATTGTTTCTTATCATGGACGTATGGCTGCAATGGTCTGTACCCTCCCTCTGATATGCCTTATCTCGTGAACATTTATACGGATCATGAAGAAGAACTGCTGGAACAGGTAAGAGAAGCAGATCAGAAGGCAGATCTCGTGATTGTGGCCATGCACTGGGGCGTGGAGTATACGCTTGAACCAGTGCAGGAAGTCAAGGACCTGGCTCAGCAGCTGGCAGATGCAGGGGCGGATCTCATCATCGGCAATCATCCCCATGTGATTGAACCGATTGAGTATTTCGGGGATACGCTCTGTTTCTATTCCTTCGGGAATCTGATTGCCGCACAGCTTGATACGGAAGATCGGATCGGCATGATCGGTGCAGTCACGGTCACCAAGACCGTGCAGCCGGATGGGGAAACGGAGATTTCTCTTTCGGATGCCAGGGCAGATCTGACATTTATCTGCTATGATTCGAATATCAGGAACTTCAAGGTGGTGCTTATGAGGGATCTGGACGACAGCCAGCTGGCGGATCATGAGG
The DNA here is from genome assembly GCF_900290205.1 of Anaerolactibacter massiliensis. Classification (NCBI taxonomy): domain Bacteria; kingdom Bacillati; phylum Bacillota; class Erysipelotrichia; order Erysipelotrichales; family Erysipelotrichaceae; genus Anaerolactibacter; species Anaerolactibacter massiliensis. The sequence continues at coordinate 255,044 of NZ_OLMH01000001.1, forward strand.
CAATCTATGACAAATATCAGAAGGTGTTAACGCAATATGATGGAAGAATTCAGATTGGTATGAAATAATCTTCTTGTCCAATAAATTATTATTGACGTCACAGATTCATATCGAAAGGAGATATTTGCATGACGGAGAAACCCAACGCAGTACCCGCGGATCAGTGTGCAGAAAAAGGACCGATCACCGATGACCTTCTGCGCAGAATGAATGACTACTGGAATGCGGCAAACTACCTCGGAGCTGCTCAGCTGTATCTGCTGGACAACCCGCTTCTGAAGAAACCTCTTACCAGAGACATGATCAAGCACAAGATTGTCGGACACTGGGGAACAGTGCCTGGACAGAACTTTGTGTTTGTTCACTGCAACAGAGTCATCAAACGTTATGATCTGAACATGATCCTGCTTTCCGGTCCGGGACATGGCGGCAACTTCTTTATTGCCAATGACTGGCTGGACGGATCTTATACAGAAGTCTATCCGAATATTTCACAGGATGAACAGGGCCTGCAGCGCATGTTCAAGCGCTTCTCGTTCCCGGGCGGAATGCCTTCCCATTGTGCTCCTGAAACACCGGGCTCCATCAATGAAGGCGGCGAGCTGGGCTATTCCCTGGCGCATGGCTTCGGCGCGGTATTTGATAATCCGAGCCTGATCGCAACCGTAGTGGTCGGCGATGGCGAAGCTGAAACGGGGCCTCTGGCAACGTCGTGGCATTCCAATAAGTTCCTGAATCCGATCACGGATGGCGCGGTTCTGCCGATTCTGCATCTGAATGGATATAAGATTGCTAATCCGACGGTTCTTTCGAGAATCTCTCATGAAGAGCTGGAAGACCTGCTGAAGGGCTATGGCTGGAAGCCGTACTTTGTAGAAGGCGATGATCCGATGACGATGCACCGGCTCATGGCTGAGACCATGGACAAGGTCATTGAGGAGATTCTTGCAATCCAGAAACATGCGCGTGAGACCGGCGATGCGGAGCGCCCGAGATGGCCGATGATCGTGCTGCGCACCCCGAAGGGATGGACCGGACCGAAAGTCGTTGATGGCAAGAACATTGAGGGCACGTTCCGTGCGCATCAGGTTCCGATCGACATGTCCAAGCCGGAACATACGAAGATGGTGGAAGACTGGCTGAAGTCCTATCATCCGGAGAAGCTGTTCAATGAGGATGGTTCTCTGCGTGCTGATCTGAAGGAGCTTGCTCCGAAGGGCGATCAGCGCATGGGGGCAAATCCGAATGCCAATGGCGGCAAGCTTCTGCATGATCTGGTAGTCCCGGATTTCCGGAAGTATGGTGTTGATGTCAAGGAACATGGTGCAGTCGAAGCCCAGGATATGACTGAACTCGGGAAGTTCGTCAGAGATGTGTTCCGGGCCAATGAGAAGACAAGAAACTTCCGTTCCTTCTCACCGGATGAAGCACTGTCCAACCGTCTGAATTATGCGTTTGAAGCAACGAATCGTCAGTGGAATGGCGAGATGCATGATTATGATGAGTTCCTGGCAAGAGATGGCAGATTCTTCGACTCCATGCTGTCGGAGCATATGTGCGAAGGCTGGCTGGAAGGATACCTGCTGACGGGCCGTCATGGCTTCTTTGACAGCTATGAGAGCTTTGCCCGCATCATCGATTCCATGGCTGCTCAGCATGCAAAGTGGCTCAAAGTATGCAACCAGCTGAGCTGGAGAGAAGAAATTGCTTCTCTGAATATCATTCTGACTTCTCATATCTGGCAGCAGGATCATAATGGCTTCACGCATCAGGATCCTGGTTTCCTGGATCATATGGCAAACAAGAAGGCAGATGTTGTCCGTCTCTATTTACCGCCTGATGCAAACTGCCTGCTTTCCTGCTTTGATCACTGCATCCGCTCCAAGAACTATGTCAATGTCATGGTCGCTTCCAAGCATCCTCGTCCGCAGTGGCTGAGCATGGATGAAGCAGTCAAGCACTGCACGCAGGGCATCGGCATCTGGAGCTGGGCTTCTACGGACCGCGGCGAAGAACCGGATGTCGTCATGGCATGTGCGGGTGATACGCCGACCCTTGAGACCCTGGCAGCAGTGCAGATTCTGCATGAAGAGATTCCGGATCTCAAGATCCGTGTCATCAATGTCGTCGACCTGTTCAAGCTGCAGCCGGCTACGGAGCATCCGCATGGTCTGACTGATGCAGAATACGACATGCTGTTCACGAAGAACAAGCCGATCGTATTTGCGTTCCATGGCTATCCGACGCTGATCCATGAGCTGACCTACCGCCGTCATAACCGTGATCTGCATGTACGCGGATACAAAGAAGAAGGAACGATCACGACACCGTTCGACATGCGTGTGCAGAATGATATCGATCGGTTCCACCTCGTGCAGGATGTATTGCTGAGATTGCCGCAGTATGGCAATAAGACTGCTTATCTCTATCAGAAGATGAGCGATAAGCTGGTTGCTCACAAGCAGTTCATCGATGAGTATGGCAGAGATATGCCTGAAATCGAGAACTGGAAGTGGAAACCGCTGGACTGATAACAGTATCAGAAACAGAAAAGATCGATGCGTGATTGCACCGATCTTTTTTAATGAGCGAACATACTGAGCGTTAAATACAATCTTAAATATGATTGAGAACTATAAAAGACTGATATGGGGAAAGATGCGTAGTGTAAGAACCAGGTATATTGGAAATCAGAAGTTCAGGAGAACTGCCAAGCAGCTCTTTGGGGAAATCTGAGGGTTGATCGCTGAAGTTGCAGACAACCAGGAGACGTTCATTCCTGCTCATGCGTTCATAAGCAAATATTTGTGGATGAGATTCCAGAAGCAGGCGGAATTTACCTTCTGTAAAAACATCGTATTGTTTTCTGAGCCGAATCAGCTTCTGATAATAGTGGAAAACGGAATCTGGGTCAGCAAGCTCCTGCTGCGCATTAATGGTATGGTAGTTCGGATTAACCTTCAGCCAGGGGATTCCTTTTGAAAATCCTGCATTCTTTGAATCTGACCATTGCATCGGAGTGCGTGCGTTGTCTCTGCCACGAGCATAAATAGACTGCATTACCTCATCTTCAGAATATCCTTCCGCAATTCGCTCATGATATAAATTCAAGGTTTCAACATCCTTATATTCTTCAATTGGCAGCCGGATATTTGTCATTGCAAGCTCTTCGCCCTGATAAATATATGGTGTTCCTTGAAGACCATAAAGCAATGTAGCAAGCATTTTTGCTGATACTTCACGATAATTCCGATCATTACCCCATCTTGAGACAATTCTAGGCAGGTCATGATTATTCCAGAAGAGACTATTCCAGCCACAATTGAACAAGCCGGTTTGCCACTTTGAGATTACTCGTTTCAGATCTGAAAGACGAAGAGGAGCGAGATCCCATTTCTCTTTTCCTTCTTGCTGGTCAAGGAGAATATGTTCAAACTGGAAAACCATCGAGAATTCTTTCCCGCTAGGGTCACTGAATTCTCTGGCACTCTGAATATCTGCTCCCCATGCTTCTCCGACGGTAATCAGATTCTTTCCTCCGAACGTGTTTTGGTTCATCTCCCGGATATATGCATGAAGCATCGGACCATTAGCAGTAATTTCCAAGTCAGGCTCTTTTGCAATCTGATCTATGACGTCGAATCGAAAACCTCCCACTCCTTTTCCGATCCAGAAATTGATGATTTCGTATAGCTGTTTCCGTAATTCGCTATTATCCCAGTTCAGATCTGGCTGCTGATCTGCAAATTGGTGAAAGTAATATTGTTTAAGAGCAGGAACGTATGTCCATGCTGAACCTCCGAAACCTGCTCGCATGCGATTCGGAGGGGACTCCGGACTTCCATCACGGAAGACATAGTAATCATGAAATTCTGAGTCTCTTGATTGGATTGCATTCCTGAACCAGGAATGCTGATCAGAGGAATGATTAAGCACAAGATCCATAATGATCCGGATATTTCTTTTTTTCGCTTCTGAGATCAGAAGATCCATGCTATCCATAGTTCCGAACATCGGATCTATCTGTCTGTAATCAGAAACGTCATATCCGTTGTCAACCTGCGGAGAAAGGCAGACCGGGCATAACCAGATTGCATCAATACCTAATTCCGAAAGGTAATCAAGCTTTGAAGTGATTCCGTTCAGATCTCCGATTCCATCCCCATTCGAATCAAAGAAGCTTTTAGGATAGATCTCATAGATAACCGCTTTTTTCCACCATTCCATTTACTGAACCCCCATCTGATCAAGGTTGATGAATCCGTTGTCTGCAGATTCTGTATAGAGGACAAGACGCTGCAGACCGGGAGCAAAATGAATTGTGACAGTACTTTCATTCCAGGTATCCCAATCAGAAGTCGTAGGAAAAGAAATATACCCGGTATCGTTTCCATCAACATAGATGTGCCGGACTGGCTCGCCTTCTGCAACTGCACTATAGTGGAAACCGAACTGATAATCTCTTTCCTCTTCAGTCTGGAAATCAAATGAAACACGATCAAACTGCTCTCCATACTGATCGACAAAACCAGTACCAAGATAATCAGAATGATTAGTATTGATTCCTGTATTGGCTAATAGCGCATTTTCTGGCTGCAGGACATTGCTATTATTGTTATCTGAGCAGTCCAGATCAATCATGTCCCAGTATTGAAGCGCTGGGACCGAGAATTGAACAAACTTTCCTCTTTCATCAGTTTCTGCAGAGAATAGACATGTCGCAGTGAGAATAGAAATCGTCAAACAGGTTAGTATTCTAATGATCTTTTTCATTGCTGTTTATCCAGATTATTTTCAAAAGATTCAATTTGCTGATGGCGAAGGTTACGAATAATCCATGCTGATCTGTTTCCTCGCTGTAGGTAACTGGAAGTGCATCAGGCTCCTCTGGAGATGCACACCAGATATTAACCGGAAGAGTATCAACCTGGATTCTGAAGACGATATTATTCTGAGGAACAGGTTCGCTTTTCCCCTGATTCCAATACGGATCCTGATTCCCTATCAAGTTAATCAGAAAAATACATTTTCTTTTTTTTTTTTCTTTCAGAATCATCCAGATTTTATCTGGTTCTCCATAAGGAGTTACAGGGTGAGAAACGCACCGATATTCATAGTTGTCCCAGCAGGTATGTGTGAAGGAAACATCATCCATGGTATGATCGAAAAGAATTTCTTCATAACGGATCATGAAATCACTGTAAGATCTCAGCATCATTTCCTGAAGATCTGTCAAAATGGAATGATCACTGTAGTATCCCTGTGTCAGGATACCGTGATCATCTCCGAGAAGAAGACAAGTCGCACCAAGAACCATGCATGCTGCAGAGAGATATAGGGATGCGTACATTGCACAGATCGGATTGTCTTCTCTGAAAGGCTTCAGATATGCGGCAAGGACGATTGGCTTTTCTGAAACAGAACGTATTTCGCGGACAATCTGCTGAAGGTGACTGTATTGCTCATAGGGTGGCCACACTTCAACATATACTGCATTCTGATCACATTTTGCAGTCTCAAGAACAGGCCAGTTTCCCACATTATTGAAAATCAGGCTTACTTGCTGTGAAGGGCCTAATGCATTTCTGGTTTCATTAATCAAAGAAGGAATTTCTTCTTTTAGATATATCAATCTTTTCCCATTTTCTCTTTGAACATATGCAGTTTTCGGGAATCCGTAAGTATCCATGTGAATACCATCAAAGTGCATCTGAGAAATTGCAGACTGATATTCATGGATGATGTGTTTTCGGTATTCTCCATCACGGGAAATATCCATGAGATAGAATTTTCCGATGAAGACAAATGGCTGGAGCAAAGAGTTCAGCATAGCTTCATCAGGATGGGAATAATAGTAGCCTTCGCTTGCTGCATAAATAGCTCCATATGCGATTGCTTTGATGCCTGAAGAATGGCATTGAGAAATCAGATCGTTCAGCACATTCTTCTTGATGTGTTTACCCATCATGTCTTCATACTCATCGTCATCAGAGACAAGATGATCATGACGGAACGACCAGTCGTAAAATTGAATTGCGTTGATATGGAATTTTGCAAGCCATCTGATGCAATCGGGGTTGTATGAATTAAATTCAGAGAGAAACCCATAACGAACGGTCTTCTCTTCCTGATTGCAGATTTCAAAGGATGTAGATAGTACTTTGTCTTTTAATATTACCTGGACACCGTAGCATTGAAAATGATCATGGAAAAATCCTAGATTCAGCTCGTTATTTCCGGAATGAAGGTCCCATTTAAGAGATTTAACACACTCTTGCAGGTGAAACAGATTGACAAGCCCTATTTCGTCTTCTTCCACCTGATCAAGGGATATTATTACCGGATCAGAAGAAGTATAAGTTCCTCGGCATGTATAGAGTTCAGGCTTCATCCTTTTAGAGCTCCTTCGTTTAATCCTTTTATCAAGCTCTTCTGGAAGATAAGGAATACGATAACAACAGGGACAATCGCAATTACTGCAGTGGCAGCCATCAGATTCCAGTGTGCACCTGCAAATTGCTGGAAATATACAGATAGTGCCTGAGGGACATTATGCTTATCACTGCTCTGAAGGAAGAAAACTGCCTGGGAATAATTGTTCCAGATTCCGAAACCATTTAGAATGACAACAGCAGAAATAGATGGTTTGAGAAGAGGAAAGATAATATGCCAGAAAGCTTTCATCTGACTGCAGCCATCTATCATTGCTGCTTCCTCTAATTCTTTTGGAAGTGCTTTGATAAAATTAGAGAAGACAAATACGGCCTGAGGGAAAGCGAGAGTCGCCAGGACTACAGATAACCCCCAAAGCGTGTTGACTGCATTAAGCCGAATCATTAACGTGTAAAGGGGAACAGTAATGATGATTCCAGGAACCATCATGCAGCCGATCAGAATTCCATAAACTGTTTTATTGAACTTGCTCGGAATGCGGGCAACTGCGTATCCTGCCATTGCCCCTAAAACTACAATCATGATCAAAGAAGAGAAGGTAATGATTCCAGAATTTAGCATAGCTCTTGAAATGTTAGATTTCTGCCATCCTTCTGCATAGTTTCCAAGATAAAAATCCGGAATCAGAGCCTGAATGTCATACATATTTTTCCCGGGTTGATCAAGAGAAAGAATGAGCAATATCACAAAAGGACATAATGACATCAGACAGATTGCCCATACAAGAATTGTTCTAAGAATTTTCCATATATGTTCCATGATTATCCCTCTTGAGTTTTTGTGAAATGAAGGCTGATTGCAACTGGTATTACTACAATGATGAACATAATCAAGGCAACAGCAGTGGAGTATCCAGTTTTTGCGCCATAGCACATGCGCATAATATAAATACTTAGCGTTTCAGTAAGATACCCCGGACCTCCTCCGGTAAGAGACATCACGATATCAAATACGCCAAGAGAACCGATGATATTCGTTACAACATTGATTCTGATAGCAGGCATCAGGAGAGGCAGTGTAATTTTCCAGAAGCATTGCCAGCTGGTTGCACCATCTATTTTGGAGGCTTCGAAATATTCTTTGGAAATGTTCTGAAGCCCAGCAAGATAAATGATCATAGTCATGCCTGCATATTGCCAGACATTTACCAGAATCAGGACGATCATGCAGGAAGAATATGATGCCTGCCAATTTCCAAACCATTCCGGGTGCCCAATCAACTGAACGAAATTATTGAAGACACCTCTTCCAGGCTGCAAAAGCAGATACCAGATATAGCCCATAATTAATGGCGAAATCACTGCAGGAAGATAAATACAAGCACGGATGAAAGTTCTTCCCTTTATAGAAGAATCATTCATGAGAAGTGCATAAATCAATCCGATAACATTGAGCAAGGGTGCACTTCCTAGAGCAAACAATACGGTGGTCTTGATATCATGAAGAGCACGCTGATCATGAAAGAAATCAATGAAATTCTGAAAGCCGACAAATTCAGGAGCTGAAATGCCATTCCAGTTGGTAAAGCTCATGCCAATTCCTTTGCATAAGGGATAAACAAAGAACAATCCATAGAGAATTGTAACTGGAAGAATCATCAGCTTACTGTAGTTGAATTTTTTCTTCATATGCGAAAATACCTCAGAAAAAGGATTAATTAGCTTGAAATATGGCATGCCTTTGCAGGCATGCCATTACAATCTCGAACTGAGCGAAAATCAGTTCCCCATTCCATCATTCCACGCTTTGGTATAAGCGTCGGCAAATCCTTGCGCATCGTACTGCCCAGCAAACAGCCCCTGGAGCAGGCGGCCGGCATCATCGCCAGAGAATCCTGCTGGTTTCTCGTTGGTGAATCCAATATTTGCCGCATTATTGAGAGCATTGTTTACTTCCGCAACAATTTCGCTGGGTGCCCACTCTGCATCTACATCGTTGAATGCACTCGGTGCTTTTGATGCTTCACTATATTTTTTCTGATTTTCAGGAGAGAACAGGAACTCAAGGAATTCAATGCATTCATCTTTGTATGGCGTTTCTGAAGAAATGGAATAACCGGAATCTTCGGCGCTGAGCACCACTGGTTTTGAATCAGGCATATAAGCAGGGTAAGGAGCGAATCCAAGATTATTGATGATATCTGGGTTTGCTTCGAGAATGCCTGATAAAGCCCACATTCCGTTAGAGAACATTGCTGCTTTCCCAGAGGCAAAGTCCTGAACACAGTTGTCACTTGTGGCAGTGAGAACATCCTCATTGATAAGTCCTTCGTTCTGAAGATCAAGCATATCCTGTGCAAATACAACCATGGGGCCATCCGGATCATCAAACCGCAGCTTGCTCTGGTCATTGGAAAGCATTGCCTTCTTTGCCTCGATTGTGCCAAGCGTTGATTTGATGTAACCATGTGGCACGAATTCAATCCAGTGACCGAGATGCCATGCTTCACTTCCAAAGATAAATAGAGGAGTTACATCAGGCTGTGTTTCCTTGATTGCTTCGAGCATGGTTTTGAAATCATCATAGTTTGCGGGGAATTCTTCATAGCCAGCTTTTTTCAGTATTTCCTTGTTGTAAAAGATTCCAGCCATCGTCCGGTTTGTGCAGATCCGATAAACTTTTCCGCTTTCTACATCTGTAACTGCTTCTTTCATTTCCGGACTCATGCGATCCCAGAATTCGTTCATGTCCGTCAGATCCATGTATTTTCCTTCATCCACGAATTCCTGCTCATAAGTGGTCATAATATCTGGGACTTCATCAGAAGCAAACTTGATCTTGATGACATTGCTTGCGTCTTTCTGATATTCCTGTTCAACTTCAATGTGATCCTGCGAGGAATTGAAATCATTAATGATTTCATTCATGACATCAATTGTTTCAATTTTCCCGGTAAAGAATTTCAGGTGAACCTTTTCTCCGGAAGTGTTCGAAGAACTTTCAGAAGCGCTTGGGCTTCCACTTACAGATGCCTGTGAGGAAGAACCGCATCCTGCCAGCATACAAGCGGACAGGAATACGACCGTTCCACGTTTTAAAAAATTGTTATTCATCTTTTTCTCCCTTTGACTTCGAAACCGCGGTTTGCATTTTTATATTAGCTTTAAGAAGAATTGAAAAGATTCCGATTATTTTGGATTCTGGTGTCGTTTTTTTGGATAGTTGTTATTTCCGGTTCTTCTTTGAATATACTTAAGTTATGAAAAAAATGTATAACTTATCATTTCGGACAAAAATAATATTACCAGTTGTCGGTGTCGTTTTTGCTTTTGTCACATTGTCTTCATATTATTACTATTCGTTTTACTCTAACAGACTCCTAGAGCAATCATCAAAACAGACACAGCAGATTATTGATCAAGCCTCAACCAATATTTCAAATTATATAGATGAACTTTCTAGAATTACATTGGCGCCATATTACGATGGACATGTGCTGGAGATTCTGAAAGAATCTGAAAATGATCCATCTCAGTCATTGAATAATACGAGACAGATCGAATCATTTCTTTCTTCGGTAATGACTCTTCCTCGGAAAGAAGTGCTTAGAGCATATATTCTGACAGATCAGAAAAGCTATTCTTATATTCGCACACCTTTTGATATGCCTGAAGTTTCGACGTATCAGGAATCAGATTGGTATATCCAAGCCGCAAATTCCACGAAGCCAATCTTCCTTGAACCACGATTTGAACATGTATATGGTGAAAAGACAACGCCAGTGTTTTCTCTTGTCCGTCAGCTGCGAAGCATGGATGGGAAGTATACAACGCTAGGAGTAATTAAGGTCGATGCTGATTTTTCGGGCATTAAAGAAATCTGTGATCAGATAAATCTAGGGGATGACGGAATCATCTATATCCTTGACTCCAGTAATCAGGTTATGTATGAAACGAGGAATACTGCAAAATTTTCGGGTTTTTCTCTAGCCTCAGCGCTTACTAGCTCGGATGTATATGACGATGATGGAAATCGATATTATTCTGCAGCAACTGCTGTAAATAATTATGGAATCAAAGTTGTGGCCCTCCAGTCATATTCATCTTTTCTTCATCCTCTTCGGAGAAATCTGATCAGAATGATGCTGTTTTCAGTGATCTTCATTGCAGGCATCAGCGTGTTATTTATTCTGATTATTAATCATCTTCTGGAGCCGATACTATCGATCGTTGATCTCATGAAAGAAGTGCAGAAAGGGAACCTTTCAGTTCATTCTGCAGTTCGCTCAAATGATGAAATCGGATATCTCGCTTCGTCATTTAACCAGATGGTAGACAATCTCTCGCTGTATATTGAGAAGAACACAAAGCTATCAGAGGACGTCTATCGAGCCCAGTATCTTCAGAAGGAAGCACAATATAATGCTTTATATGCACAGATCCGGCCTCATTTTCTTTACAATACGCTGAATACGATTTCTCTTCTGATCAAATGTGATGAACAAGATCAGGCTGTTAATGCAATCGAGCTCTTCTCGATTTACCTGAAAGGGATCATGAATGCCGATAAAATCATCACCCTGGAAGAAGAAATGAAGATTTGCAGCTCATATTTAAGCATTGTGAAAATCAGATATCAAGATAGGCTTGAATATTCGATTGGAATAAACCCTGAGCTATACGGGCAGAACATCCCTGCACTAACTATTCAGCCGATTGTAGAAAACTCGGTAAAGTATGCGTGCGAATATAACAGAGATGTTACTCATATCCGTGTTGCCTCCAATTTTTATGATCAGGCTTATGAAATAGTGATTTCTGATAACGGGCCAGGAATGTCTGCTGAAAAGCTGGCAGAGATTAATAAAAAGCTAGAAGAAATCAATACGTCCCCGGAAAAGGAAACATCAGGAAATATCGGGCTGATCAATATTCAGAAAAGACTTCGTCTGAAATATGGCGAAAGAGGAAAAATTCTAGTAGCTTCAAATCCAAATGGGACAACAGTAATACTTTCGCTGCCCTATTTACCTCAAGGAGAATAACAATATGTATCATGTTCTGGTGGTTGATGATGAGCCTTTGATGAGAACTTATTTATCAAGGTGCATACCGAAATTCTGCTCTGATTTTGATGTGCCTGCTGTTTCCGGAGATGGAATTGATGCGGTGAGAAAACTTGGTGAGCTGAATTTTGATGTATTGATTACTGATATCAAAATGCCAGGTATGGATGGATTGGAACTAACTCAATATTGCAGGAAGCATTACCCGAATATGGCTGTGGTAATTATCTCTGGTTATACAGATTTTGAGTATGCACGTAAGGCGATTCAATATCAGGTGATGGATTATCTTGTGAAGCCGCTCATTGACAGCCAGCTTATTGCAGTATTGGGAGAGATCAGCAGTCGACTTTCGGACTCGTGCGGCAATTCGAATTTCACTAGAGTATTCTGCCCGGATAATCCTGCAAAAGGAAGTATGATTCAGACAATTCTTGATAAGAATACCGAAAGAATAAAAGCGATGATCGATGACCGTCAGATTCAAAGCGATCTAGTAAAAAGATATTATTGCCTGATAAACAGTACGCGTGTACAGACCATTGAAAAATCATCGGAATTCTATCAGTACCAGTTATTTTCGAAAATCTGCGAACTTGCAAAGAATGACCGTATGATTCCGCTCTTTACAAAAGATCAGAATTCTCTGGTTTATTTGGAAGGATCTTCTGCAAAGAATATACAGGATCAGGCAATGGATATTTCAGCAAAGCTTGTATCTGCTTTTGGAGAGAACGCTCTTTCTGTTGTGGTGTCTGAACCGATTGATGATGTATTATTGCTACCCGCTTCATATGAAGAAATTCTTAAGGATAATTCATTGACGGTAATTTCTGATAAAGGCGTTTATTTCGAATGGCAGGAAATGCTGCTAAGGGCAAAATATCAGCATCTGCAGACGTGCAGTAATCAAATTATTGAAGCATATCGTGATGGGGCTCCTGACCAGGTGAAGGTCCATCTTGATATCCTGTTTGATAGTATTCCGATCTCAATGAATCGATTTGTGTTCATCCAGCTGATGAAATTCTTATGCAACGGTGCAAATGTTTCAACTCCTTATCAATACTTTGCGATTCATAAGGATGAGATCAATAACAATACCTTCAGAGCACTGTTTTCTGAGGCATTCATTCAGACGATGGAGAGAAAAAAGATTGGTTCCAGTGCTCCGCTGATCCAACAAGCTGTAGAATTCATCAAGCTTCATTATCAGGAAAATATATCTCTGAGTGATGTTGCTAGAGAATGCAATGTCACAAGCAGCTATCTTTCCGATCTATTCCATAAAGAAATGAATCTGCCTTATTCCAAATTCCTAACAAGTCTGAGAATGGAACAGGCGAAGCTTCTGTTAGAAACATATGATTCAATCAGAATTTACGATGTGGCACAGAAAGTCGGTTTCTCCTCTTCAAAACACTTCATTAAGGTGTTTAAGCAGTACTTTGGTATTTCACCGGCACTATATCAGAAATATCACGAATCGAGAAAGTAGATGAAAAGCAGGCTGCCAGTCAACAAACTACTAAAATGTTTGACACCTAATCAAAGCTTCTGACGGCTAGTCTATCTCAGGATTCATTAACTTTCTTGCCGGTCATATGATCGATCGTCAGTTCCAGCATCTGCACAGTTCTGCAATAGGTGTTTACCTCATCCTCAATATACTCCGAATCGTCCGGAAAATACTTCATTCCCAATTTCCTGAGGAAGGAAGCTGCCTCATCATCAGCTTCCATCAAACGGATCGTGCCGAAGACGGTAACGCTTTCCACATCCAGCCCGCGCTTGACAGAAGATGGGACTCCATGCGTGAAGACATTGAAGGAAACCTTCGGATTTTCCTGAATGATGTCCATTTTATGCCCGGCCTTAGAACCATGAAAATAGATTCTTCCGTTTTCATAATAATAGTTCAGCGGGATGGCATAGGGCTGACGATCGCTTCCGCATACGGCAAGCACGCCTCTTCGCCCTGATTCCAGAACTCTGATGCAAGCGTCATCTGACATCTGCTGCTTGAATCTTCTCATCTGAGGATACATCACGATCCCTCCTGTATATTCGATGTTATTATCCTATCGCACTGCATGCGAATTCAGTGAATATATCTTCGGATTTCATGTTCGGTCTTCCGGATGAAGTCTTCAGTATCCACACATGGGTTTTTCAGATTCTTGTGAATCAGGAGACCATCGGAAAGAATCAGAATCAGCCACGAGGCATATTCTGCATCGACGTCTGGATTGCGCTTGGCAATCAGTTCTCCGATTTCCTCTGCAAAGTGTTCATATCGTTCCAGCAGCCGCTGTCTGGCGTGTTCATTGCCTTCGGTTGCCTCATAGATGAAATGAAGACGGATCCCGACATTCTCGGTATCTCTCTGCAGAACGTATTTGACGAGTCTGGGCAGAGAAGTGTCTTTTGCAGTATTGGAAGTCCAGGCATCCAGCTCTGCCTGCTGTTCTTCCAGATAGCGGTCCATCAATGCGAAAAGCAGATCTTCTTTATTCGGAAAGTGGTAGTAAAGAGTGCCCTTGGAGACATGAGCTTTTTCGGCAATTGCCGCAAGTGACAGATCTGCGCTTGCTGTTGTTTCCAGCAATGCCTGTGCTGCATCGAGTATTTCTTTTTTGACATCATCATTGCGAGGAGCGGCCATTGGGGAATCCTTCCTTTCACTGATTGACACTATGATACCAGAATGCTATGATGCATGCGTAATGAGTCGGCCAAGTAACCGACTAAAGCAATTCTAACATCATTGAAAAGAAAGGAACAGAATCATGCAGACAGAATCTTTGCAGAAGAAGCTGAACGCACGCTTCCATGCGGATCTGAATGTCCGGATTGAAGATCGCAGCATCTTTGTTTCCGGCACTCTGAATTCCTGGCAGGAAATTGTTGAGGCGTGTTCGATGTGCGTCTCCAAGAAGCCGGGTTGGCATGTCGTCAATGACATTCAGCTCTCCGGAGTCACCATGCCGAAGATGCGTCTTCCGGAGCTGGAAGATCAGGAACTGGAGGGGAAGAACCCGGATGTTCTGATTATCGGAGGAGGCATTTCAGGTACCAGCATTGCCAGAGAACTGATGCGATATCAGCTGAACGTGCTGCTGGTGGATAAAGAGGCAGATGTTGCCTTGCATGCTTCAGGAAGAAATGATGGCGAAGTCCATCCTGGGGTGGATCTTGCCAGAGGAACTCTGAAGCAGAAGTATGTGGTCCGCGGGAACCGGATGTTTGATCAGGTCTGCAGAGAACTGGATGTTCCATTTCAGAGATGCGGACAGTATGTTGGTTTCCTGGATCAGAAGCTGTATCCGATCCTTGCAGCATACGCGTGGCAGCGGAAACATATCTGCGGGGTGGATGATACGCGCCTTGTTTCCAGAGAAGAACTGAAACAGGCAGAACCGCATCTGAATCCGGAGTTCAGGTTTGCTCTGTACAATCCGATGGCAGGCTCGGTATGTCCTTACGGACTGACGATTGCCTATGCTGAGAATGCGGTGCAGAATGGCGCAGAGATTTCTCTGAATACCGCAGTGACAGGCATGGATGTCAGCAATGGCAGGATCACTGCAGTTCATACGAACCGAGGAACAGTCTATCCGAAGATCGTGATCAATGCGGCGGGGGTCTTTGCTGAAGAGGTTGCCCGCATGGCACAGGATCGTTTCTACTCGATTCATCCGCGCAGAGGAACGAATTCAATCATGGATCATAAGACAGCTTACCTTTCAGAAGGGATCGTATCCTGGAAGCCGATGAAGAAAGAACATACGCATTCCAAGGGCGGCGGCATCGTGCATACCGTCAGTGATAATCTGCTGGTCGGACCAGATGCAGTGGAAACGTATGAGAAAGAGAACTTCGCAACGAATCCGGAATCGATTGATACGGTATTTCAGAAACAGAATACCACGTGCCCTGATCTGAACCGGAGAGAGATCATCACCTACTTCACAGGAATCCGTGCAGCAACTTTCGAAGAAGACTTCATCATCGAAGAAGGAAGAAAGACGCATAATCTGATTCATGTGGCAGGCATCCAGTCACCTGGTCTGACCACTGCGCCGGCAGTGGCAGCAGATGTGAGTCATATGGCAGAGCAGATGCTTGAACATGCAGGCATGAATGTCCGGAAGAATGAGTCCTTCACCCCTATGAGAAAGGGAATTCCTCATATGAAGGATCTTCCGCTGAAAGAGAGAGATGAGATGATCCGGAAGAATCCGGATTATGGGATCGTCATCTGCAGGTGCGAAGAAGTATCGAAGGGAGAAATCATCGATGCGATTCATAACCCGCTTGGCGCAGTATCAGTCGATTCCGTCAAGAAGCGGGTGAGACCTGGCATGGGCAGATGCCAGGGAGGCTTCTGCTTGCCGCTGATCATGCAGATCATTGCGGAAGAGAAGCATATTCCGCTGGAAGAAGTGAAGAAGAGCGGCAGTCGTTCCTGGATTGCCTGCAGAAAGACAAAGGAGAGTGGTCAGGATGAAGCAGATTGATGTGACGGTCATCGGCGGCGGACCTGGCGGACTTGCGGCTGCGATTGCGACAAAGAAAGCCGGTTCAGAAGTACTGCTCATTGAGCGGGAGGCCAGGCTTGGCGGAATCCTGAAGCAGTGTATCCATGATGGCTTCGGGCTCATGCGGTTTCATGAGAAACTGTCAGGGCCTGAATATGTGGAACGGTTCATCGCAGAATTCCATAGTCTTGGGATTCCATCGGAGATTCTGACCTTCGTGACAAAGATCGAACGGAAAGAGAAGCTGTTTGAGATCACGTATGTGAATCAGAAGGGTGTTTCTTCAGTCTGCTCAAAGACGATTGTGCTGGCTACTGGGTGCCGTGAGCGTACGGCAAAGCAGGTATTCATTCATGGCACAAGACCTGCTGGGGTATTCACAGCCGGAACAGCACAGCATATGGTCAACCTGCAGGGAATCATGCCGGCTCAGAAGTGCGTGATCCTCGGCAGCGGCGATATCGGTCTGATCATGGCGAGGAGACTGACCCTTGAAGGCGCAGAAGTACTTGGAGTCTATGAAGCAAAGAGCACACCGAGCGGATTGACGAGGAATCTGGTGCAGTGCCTGGATGATTTTGGAATTCCGCTCCATCTTTCGACCACCGTGACCAGAGTATTCGGAGCAGATCGTCTGGAAGCAGTTGAGATCAGCAAAGTTGATGAACAGATGCACCCGATTCCAGGTACCGAAGAGAGAATTGACTGCGATGCGCTGATTCTTTCGGTTGGCCTGATTCCGGAAAATGAAATTGCAGAATCCATCGGGACAGAGATGGACCGCCGCACCAAGGGACCGTCGGTGGATGAGACATTGATGACCAATGTCCCGGGGGTGTTTGTGTGCGGCAATGCGCTGCATGTGAATGACCTGGTGGATTATGTCTCGGAGAGCGGTGAAACAGCAGGATCTGCTGCCGCTGCTTATGATGGCAGCGAACATGCATGCATCAGGATGGATGCGGATCAGTCGCTTCTGTATCTGGTGCCGCAGCGGATTTTGAAAGCAGATCCGCAGAATCAGCCGATCACCATCTATTTCCGCACTTCCAAGCCGATGGAGAAAGCTCGCTTTGTGATCATGGATGGGAATAAAGAAGTGTTCAGCAGAGCATTCAGCCATCTCCGGCCGCCGGAAATGCAGCGCCTGATTCTGCCTGGAAATCTGGATGGATTGCGCCAGAGCAGCACCCTGAATGTGATGCTGCAGGAGGTAGCGGAATGAAAGAACGGAAGATGACCTGCATCGTCTGCCCGAATGGCTGTGCATTAACGGTGAGAGAAGAAAACGGGACCATCATGGTTGAAGGCAATAAGTGTCCGCGTGGGAAGGCATTCGGAGAGAGTGAAATAACATGTCCGATGCGCACGATCTGCACGACGGTCAGAACGATTTTCCCGGAAGTGCCGGTATTGCCGGTGCGGGTGTCATGTGAGATTCCGAAAGATAAGATCTTTGATGTCATGAAGGAAATCAATCGGGTTACGGTCACCGAGCGGCTAGGCACGGGAGACCCGGTGATCCGCAATGTACTGGGATTGAATGCCGATGTCATTGTGACCAGCAGCATTCTGAAGGAGGGATAATTCTATGGCAGTGAAACCGTATCAGGGATTTGAACCGAAGTGGGTGAAGGAGGCAGCTCCGGCAGATAGCTATCGCTCGATTTTCCGCTGGGGAGATCCGGAGTTTGTGAAGTATCCGAAGGAATCTCTGTATAAGCTGATCAAGGAAACGTTCCGGATGACGGATGAAGATTTCTCGCATTATGACGGTTCGATCGGCATGGAGAAAGTAAAGCTGGATCAGCCATCGAAGATTTCTGCGGAAGATCTGAAGGCATTGCAGGAGATCGTCGGAGAAGAAAATGTGACGACGGAGGATTATCCGCGGCTGGCAGTTGCGTATGGAAAGACTGGCTATGATACGCTGCGCCTGCGCCAGCATCAGATTGATTCCCTGCCGGATGCCGTTGTTTATCCGAGTACGCATGAAGAAGTGCAGAAGATCGTGTCTTACTGTTCTGAACATCATCTCCCGCTTTATGTCTATGGAGGCGGCAGCAGTGTCACGATGGGAGTTGAACCGACCATGGGCGGAATATCGCTTGATATGCGCAAGCGCTTCAACAAGGTAATCTCTTTCAACGAGATTGACCAGACGATTACCGTTCAGGCCGGGATGTCAGGGCCGGATCTGGAAAAGAATCTCAATGAGGCGGTGCAGCGGTTCGGTGCAAAGCGTGCTTATACCTGCGGGCACTTTCCGCAATCGTTTGAGTACAGCAGCGTCGGCGGCTGGACGGTGACCAGAGGTGCTGGCCAGAACAGCACATACTATGGCTGCATCACGGATATCGTGCTTTCGCAGAAATATGCAACACCGATCGGCGAAATTCAGACTTCTCACTATCCGCGTCAGGCAACCGGACCGGATCTGAATCAGATCATGATGGGGTCGGAAGGAACCTTCGGAGTTCTGACGGAAGTGACCCTGAAGGTGCATCGGTATATGCCGGAAAATCGGAAGCGTTTTTCTTATATCTTCCGGGACTGGCCGACCGCGATGGCTGCTGCCAGAGAGATGATGCAGTGCGAGGCTGGCTTTTCTTCCGTGTTCCGTCTTTCTGATCCGGAAGAAACCAATCTGATGCTGAGACTGTACAATGTCGATGAAACGCCGCTCTGGAAGCTGCTCAATGCAAGAGGCTTCAAGGATATGGAGCGCTGTCTGTTTCTGGGCTATACGGATGGGGAGAAGGGATATTCGGCAAATGTTGCTAAGAACATCCGCCGGATTGCCCATCAGTATGGCGGCATGAGTCTGACTTCATTTGTCACGAAGAGCTGGGAGAAAGGCAGATTCAACGATCCGTATCTCAGAGACACGATGCTGGATTTCGGAATCATGACGGATACGCTGGAATGCACTGTAAACTGGAGCAACATGGAGCAGGTTCACCGGGATGTGAGGAAAGTATGCCATGCTCTGCCGAATACGATTGTGACGACCCATATGTCACACTGCTATCCGCAGGGTGCGAATCTGTACTTCATCTTCATCACTCGCATGGACAATGCCGAAGAGTTCCGGAAATATCACGCATCGATTCTTGATGCAATTCAGAAATCAGGAGCTGCGATGAGCCATCATCATGGCATCGGCAAGATGTTCGGACCGTGGCTGGAAGGCAGTCTCGGTCATAAGGAATATGGTGTGATCAAGGTCCTCCGTGATTACTTCGATCCGGAGCATATGATGAATCCGGGCGGAACGCTCGGCCTGGATGTACCGGAAGACAGGAAACACTTCCAGCGTGAGGATATTCCAAGGTGAAGCATCATGTCAGACCATTGCGTTCTAGTATTTGATGTAGGAACCCAGAGCTCAAGGGCAATGATCGTGGACCAGAAGGGATCTGTTCTCGCAATTGCCAAGCTGCATCATGAGCCTGCATATGTTTCGCCGGAAACGGACTGGGCAGAACAGGATGCAGATTATTACTATGAAATGATCTGCAGAGCGGCACAGCAATGCAGAAGAGAACATCCGGATCTGTTCATGGAGATCGAAGCGGTTTCCATCACGACCATCCGGGATACGGTGATCTGCCTGGATGAGCACATGAAGCCATTGAGACCTGCGATCCTGTGGCTGGATCAGAGAATTGCATCCGGGACACCGGAAGTCCCGTTTTTGACTGAAGCAGCCATCCGGGCAGCCGGAATGAATGAGACTTTTCTGATGCAGTATCAGAAATCGCACTGCAACTGGATCCGGGAAGAAGAACCGGAAATCTGGGCCAAGACGAAATACTATGTGCTTCTGAGCACGTATCTGATCTATCGTCTGACTGGCGAGCTGAAAGATGCTGCTGCAAGCATGGTTGGACATATTCCGTTTGATCATAAGCATCGCCGGTGGATGAGAGAACGGGATCTGACTTATCCGGTCTTCCCGATCAAAGGGGAAAGCTGCTATGCCATCCAGGAATCCGGTACGATTCTCGGCACGATCTCTGCATCAGCGTCTCATGACTCTGGCCTGAAAGCAGGACTGCCTGTGTATGCGTCCGGATCGGATAAAGCATGTGAACTGCTCGGACTTGGCTGTTCTGATGATTCAAGGGCAGCCATCGGATTAGGAACTACCGCAACGATTTCCTATATGTCAGATACCTATCAGGAACCGGAACGATTCATTCCTGCCTACGCGGGTGTGATTCCGGGAAAGTGGAATCCGGAAATCGAAATCTTCCGCGGGTACTGGCTGATTTCGTGGTTCAAGAAAGAATTTGCTTCCCACGAGATGGAAAAGGCAGAGGAACTCGGCATCTCTGCAGAAGAGATTCTGAACCGCAGCCTGGCGCTGATCCCGGCGGGCTGCGACGGATTGATCATGCAGCCATACTTTACTCCGAACGTCACGATGCCGACCGCAAGAGGCGCAATCATCGGCTTCAGCGATGTGCATACCAGAGCTCATCTCTACCGGGCAATTGTGGAAGGCATCAACTTTGCACTGATCGACGGCATGCGCCATATCGAAAAGCGCCGCGGCAGCAAGTTCACCTCCGTAGCAGTCGGAGGGGGCGGATCGCAGAGCAATGAGATCTGCCAGATCACTGCAGATATGTTCGGACTTCCGATTCTGCGAACAGAATCTTATGAAGCAACCGGCATCGGCTGCGCAATGGCTGCAATGGTCGGCATGGGAATTTTTGACTCCTATGAAGCAGCAGTGAAAAGCTGCGTGCATTACAAAGATACCTTTGAGCCTCGTGAGAAAGTGACTGAAATCTACAACCGTCTTTATGATGATGTCTATCAGCGTACCTACGGACACCTCAAACCGCTCTATCAGAAGCTGCATGAGATCTATCATGACAGCAAGCTGATGGATCGCAACTTCTGAATCATGCATGCATAGAAAAAGAATGGCCGTCGCAGGACGGTCATTTCAATACACAAAAATTCAGTTCCTGAAGAACAGAACAGAAGCACTGTCGGTGTCTGAAAGGGCAATAGTATTCTGCTCACCGGAAACCGGATTATAGGTTTCGATCCTGTTCCGGAATACAAAATAGCAGAGACCGTTATGGACAGCGGCAAATGGTGTCTGCGGCTGTTCTTCTGAAGTGTCCGGGAATTGCAGCAGATGCTGGGAACCATCGCTGATGGAATAGAGTTCCCATGCATAGCTTCCGTAGCTGGAAGGATCTGCTGCGATTACCAGGTACTCTCCGCATGCTGCGATGGATTCTGGAGAAGTAAGCTCCAGGGATACCGTGGCAGTGATCGATTGCGTATCCAGATCGAAGATCGCCATTTCGTTGTTGGAATAGGAAGTGTATGTCGAGGGATCATATCCCTTTGCCGGACTGCATAGATAAAGATCATTGCCCGCTTCTATCATGCTGGTATAAGAACCATCATATAGACCTAGATCGACATCCTGCATTAGATTCATGGAATCATCCAGAATATAGAGATGGTTTTCCGCAGATCCATAGGATGCATCAGATGGGACGATTCCGACCAGAAGATAGATCTTTTCATTGTCAGATAGAATCTGATTGACGACTGCAATTCCGGAATAGTCACTGAAGGTCTTGGAATCGACCTCTTTCAGATTGAAGTCAAAGCGATGAATGATGAACTGATCGGGAAGCACTTCGACGCCATAGCAGTACTGATCATCGATCGTCTGAGCATAGTAATTGCCTTCTTTGCGAGTGATCTCAAGCGAAGATTTGCTGATCAGCGCAATCTCTGAATTATTCCTTCTGTTTGCTGAAGTCTGTGTGAAGTAGTACTCGTTATTCTCAGAAAGAAATCTCCCGCCGAAGTAATTGAGGCCCTTGTCTTTCTTCCGATCTGCAGACTTGATTGTTGAGAAGCTTTCATCCGTGTAGAAGTATTTGTCTTCAGAAACAACCATGGCGCTGCAGTCAGGGACCTGATATGCAGAGCATGCAGATAATAAGCTTGAAGAAATTAAGATGGGCAGTATATATTTAGTTTGCATTTCTACGATAAACAATGCTTACATTACTAGTGTCAAGTAGCTCAAACGGATGAATAAAGCCTGGCCATTTAATGGTATCGAGATTTACGCCAGAAGTATCTTTATAAGCGGCGTAAACCAAATGTGAACAATAATATGCATCGCGATTTCCTAAAGTTGTTGGAAATTTATAGGGCTTCCCTAATTGGGTGGCTGCCCATACTGCTGCATCATGATCTTGCTGGACAGTAGTAGCATGTACTCCTGCTTGCCAGACATTTTTGTTAGGGAAACGAGAAGCCCAATCACCATATCTTACTTGAACCCCAACATTTGGATTTGCCTCTATTGTTGCTCGATAATATGGGGCGGCGGCAACAATTCCGGCATGGCCATTATTAAACCAATCAACAGATGCATAAGAATCTGTAACACAAATTACTCCATCTCGCCATGTCCAAGTACCTGTCGTCGATACTCTTTTTTGTTCCATGACTGGATATCTTAAAGTACTCTTATCCGCTGAAAGCTGAACTGTGTTTGCTCGATAGATAAGCTCTTCTGCCCATTGCTCTTCAATTTTCTCTGGACTAGGCGTTTCTGTTGTAGTATCTCCTTCATCTGGAATGTTTTCTTGAGCACTGACATGTAATGGATCGCAGGTAAAACAAATTGCAAGAGAGATTAATAATTTAGCGATTGATTTCATTAGCCTAAATTCCTCCTTTTCAAATAATCAGGCTGATACATACCGTGGAATGATGTTGCTGCCAAAGCGTTTTTTCCAATTAGTACAATTAATTTGTGAATGAAGTACATAATTGCAATCCTCCTTGTCTAAAAATACCATCTAGGAGAAAACTGAAAAGACTGCAGATGAAAAATGGAAGAATTTGGAGGATAATCAGCAAGAGAATAAGACAACACGTGCGATGAAATAATTATCGGTGATTAAAAAGTTTGTCTTTCCATTGTATTTTTTTGCCACTTTGTCAATTGCGGTTAAACCAAAACCATGGTTATTTCTCTGACCTTGACTTAAGTATTCTTCAAACTCTGAAATTTCTGCTTCCGAGACAGGATTTGTTATTTTTATAATCCAAAAGTTATTATTAGCTTTGATATTCACCCGAATATCACCTCCAACAATATTGTGGCCGATGGCGTTGTCGAGCAGATTAGTGACTAGAACAGTAAGATCTTCATTTGAAACAAAATCTGAATCGTCGGTAATATTGAAACAGCAAATGAGATGATTGCCATAAGATTCTGCTTTTTCACGTTCTAGATTAATAATATAGTTGAGCAGGGGACTACATGTTTCGATTGGAAGAACTGCATCGTTGAGCATTCTTTCACATTGATAGATAGTATTGCTATCCTTTGAATTTGTGTTAGCATCTTTTTTCACTAGCTCAAGGATGTGAAGCAAGTCATGCCGAGATTGACGAAGTTTTTCTTGAGATTGCAACGAAGTCTGCGCAATTTTCAATTCATAATTCAGCATCATATTTTTTTCCTTTTCTTCGGCAAGACACTGATTTCGGCAGCTGATTTGATGCATTATCCACAGCATACATAATGAAAAGAGTCCTAAACAGAGTATTGCGATGGCAAGCCTGTTGCCGTTATAGGAAGCGTAAAACATCAGAGCATCAATTGAATTGAACGCAGTTATGCATGTGAGACACATCACGATAATGATATATTCCTCTTTTCTTGTTATGGTTAGCGGATTATTAACATATTCTCTCGAAATAATGAAAAAGAGGATGCATTGGATTATTTTTGAAATAATAATTATCGATATTTTATATTTCTCCATCAGCAGACTGTAATCAATTTTGTGAAAAATAATAAATGACGAGAAGATAAATAGATACAAATTGATGACAGCAGTCATGAGGTCTGGAAGCATTGCTAGCCAGGCTTTTCGCTCTGCAGAGTAATCAGATGAAAAAGACAATACTGCAAAGGCAACCAAGTAGAACAAGAATGCGTAATAGCCGGCAGTTACAGATTTTTGATTGATTATCTGAATCAGAATGAAGTGGAGAATTACATAAATCAGCAAACTGATTATTCGACGTTTCTTATTCTGGTTGCTAACTATGTAATAGAAAGCACCAAATTGAACTGCTTCCACAAAATTGATAATACTGTTAAAACTCATTATATATTCTCCAAAAGAAACGTACTATATGCTTCTTTTAAGTCTTTTAATTTAGCCCTGCTTGCATGGATATGACTGCCGTCAGAAAGAATGACAATATCTTTTTCGATTTTCTTAATGCCACCAAGCTGGATGATTGCAGAACTTGATGCTAATGCAAATCTAGTGATTGGAAGAGAAGAAGCTGCTGATTTCAGAGATCTATGATCTATAAGATCTTCATGATGAAGACAATGAATGATGACAGAATTGCCATAAGTCGAAATGCAGAGTATTTCCTCATAAGGAATAGATTTTGTGACAATATTGTTCTGAAAAATATGATATGAAGAACTATTCTGCAAACGAAGGTATTTTTTCAGCATTAGTGAAAGATCTGATGACAGGTGGTTTTTCCGAATAAAAAAGAATGCATTTAGGTTGTATGACTGGAATACGAGGTCTTCATGACTTGTGCAGAATACTATTTTCGATTTTGAAGAAAACCTTGTGATTCTTTCCGCCACTTCGAAACCATTTTCTGCGGGAAGATCAATGTCTAGAATATAGATATCTGCCTGATATGGTTCTTTGATGTCATGCGAGGTTGTGTATGTCTCGATGGAACTCTGAAATATTTCATGGCTTGTTTTCAATAGCTGTTCGCTTATTTCCGCCAAAAAAGCGGGATCATCATCGAGAAGTACAATTTTCATAAGTCTACCTTTTTGAAATCATTTCCTGGGAAGCTGAAAGTGCTATTAGCACTGAATTTATCACTATGATCCAAAAGAAACATATTGATAATAAATCGTGTTTGAAAAAACAAATTATTTCTGTAAAAGAATAAATAATAAGCACAATGATTGACATGTTACGATTATAAATAAAACTGCTTTTTGAGAGAGAAGCGGATTTGGAAGCTGTTATGCATGTACCGATAATAGTAAATAAATCACATAGCAACGTAATGATTACTCTCATTTGAATGGATAAAGAAACTTGTGTTAACTGGTAAAAAGCAATGAAGAGAAGTGAGTAAAAGATGGAACATAGTACGGCGTTGGGAGCGTGAATACCGCCAGTATATTGCCTTAATATGGATAAGAAAACAATAAAGAAAAAAGAATAAAAAATAGTATGGAATAAAAGTATGCCAATGAAGACGACAGGGATAAAATCGACCAAATCATAAAGGATAACAAGGTATCCAATATAGTGCGGATAATGATCATCCGAGTTTACTGATGATTTTGAAAGATATTGAGCAATTTTATCAAACATAATATCAAGCATTGAATGCATGTTTTTTTTAAAGTCACCCGCAGAAGATAGTTCCCATCTACATTAGAAAGTGTTATGAAGTAGGAATAACCCAACTATACCATAGGGTGACAATGCAGTCACTATTCTGACGGAATATGCATCAGGTTCTTCGAAATTCCCAGGGATTGTTCATCAGATTTTCATCCTGCCGGATTCATGATGCTGGTAAGATAGAATTCATATACAAGAGGGGATATGAAGACAATCGAGATTGCAGCTGCCGTTCTGGTCTGCTTTTCTGCTTCTGTATCTTCCGCAGTTCCGGTATCTGGTTCTTCCATGATCAGTAATTCCTGGAACGAGAAGCGGAAGGTTCATACACTGCAGAGGAGAATCAGCACGGCAATCAATGTATATGCAGAAAATGGAACAGTTCCAAGGATCCGGCATGAAGAGGGTGTTTATGAGGGAGTGGAATACGATATCCTGCGGGTAGATCCGGATGAGCATACCTTTCTGAAGGTGGACTATTCAGAAACACCGGAGTATCTTGATGAGCTTTATGACCCGGACCTGGAGAAAGAAGGGTTTACAAGAGCGGCAGGAATCAACGCGGGTTTTTTCGATAATACGAAAATTGCCTATGGAAGACCGGTCGGCGGAGTGATGGTCAATGGCGAATGGACAAACTGGAATGGGGAAGAGAATACGCCGGCATATGGGTCTGGATTTGCCACGGTTTATTTCAATCGGGGGAAAATGGAGATTCGCTATCATGGCTGGGAGAATGGCGCCTGGAAAGGAGATGAAGACTGGTCATACTGGTGTGGATATGCAATCGAAGCAGAGAATGCAGTTTCCGGTGCTTTCACGTATTTCATAGACGGGAAAGAGCAGGATATCACAGATGGCGAACATGGCGTGATCGATTATCACAAGACCAGAAGAGCATTGACGATTCTTGCACAGAAAGAGGATCTGCAGTATCTGCTGATTGAGTTCTATGGAGGCATTTCTGAGGAAAAGGTATTGGAATTTCTGAGGGAAGAAGGAGTCAGGGATGCGATCCGGATGGATGGCGGAGGTTCAACATCCATGGTATATCTTGAGGCAGAAGTGAATCAGGAGTATCCGGTTTGTCCTGCGGATCCGGATCTGCCGCAGTTTGGGGCTGAGGCGATTGCAGAGAGACAGAGGCGGGGGACTGGCTTTGTGGCAGGAGACAAGAAGTATTTCTGGTGAGTCATGAAAAAAGTTGCATCTTCTTTCTGCAGAATTATTTTTTCTCGGTCTTGCAATGGGAAATACGATTGACACGAATGATTGCTCCGATTATGATCAGACCAGAAAGACGTTGAGGAAGAAAGTCCTGCTGCATACAATGCCAAGAGAGTCCGGAATGGTGGGAACGGATGAGATGCGCAACAGGGAAGTCACTTCGGAGTCTGCGGGTGAAGAGATTCTGCTAGCCTGTCACGCACGGCTGCGTTATCGGCCTATGGCTTGTCGGAGCCGGAAGAGCGGCATGAATCATCATGCAAATTGAGTGGTACCGCGGTGTATTTGACATCGTCTCAATACAGTCTGAGACGGTGTTTTCTTTTCTCGGACTGGTTGAATCCGGCAGAGAAAGGGAGAGATAGTACAATCATGAAACACAGACTTACCAGACGTGACATCCTGCTTGTCGGCATTACCCTCTTTTCAATGTTCTTTGGTTCCGGGAATCTGATTTTTCCACCGTACCTCGGGTTTGAGGCTGGCACAGCAACCTGGAAGGGACTGGCCGGAATGTCAGTAACTGCTGTTCTATTTCCGGTACTCGGAATCATCGCAATTGCCCGTTCGGGAGATCTGATGATGCTTGCTTCGAGAGTCGGGAAGCGATTTGCAACGGTCTTCACGATCCTTGTGTTTCTGGCTTTAGGACCAGGCCTTGCAATTCCGAGAAATGCAGCAGTGTCATTTGAGATGGCGGCTGCCCCGTTTATGAAAGTAATTCCTCTCTGGGTCAGAATTGCATATTCGGCGGTATTCTTTGCAATTGCATTCCGGATGTCGATTCATCCGGAGCGGCTGACGAATACGCTCGGAAAGATTCTCGGGCCGGTACTGCTTGTCTTGATTCTGATCCTGGTCTGCGGCTGTTTCGTGAATTTTTCCGGGAGCTATTCCACACCGGGCGGCGGCTATGAAACATCTCCGATGGTCCGCGGATTCCTGGAGGGGTATAACACGATGGATACTCTGGCGGCTTTGAATTTCGGAAATATCATCGTGCTCAATCTCATGAACAGGAATGTGACGGAGAAGAAAGATCTGGTGAAAGCTGCTTGCTATGCAGGGATGATTGCCGGAATTCTGCTGTTTGTCATCTATGCAGCAATGGCGAATGTCGGAGCAATGAGCGGATCTCTGTATTCTGAGGCATCGAATGGTGCGGCAGTGCTTACCAATATTGTCGGCAGTCTGTTCGGCAATGCCGGGATCCTGATCCTTGGAATCGTTTATGTGCTTGCCTGTCTCACAACATGCATCGGGCTGTTATGCAGCTGTGCAGAATTCTTTGCGGGGATCTCAAAGATTTCCTATCGGTCATGGGTGATTCTGTTTACGGTGGCTAGTTTTGCTATGAGCATCGGCGGTCTGGATCAGATTCTTGCATTCAGCGTTCCGATTCTGGTTGCACTGTATCCGGTTGCGATCGTGCTTGTGATTCTCGGACTGCTGAATGAGAAAATCGCTTCGGTACCGAAGATCTATCCATGGACCATTTGGTTTACCGCAGCTGTGTCGGTTCTTCTTGGCTTGCAGTCTGCTGGTATTTCTATCCCGGTGCTGAGTGATGCGATTGCCTCGATTCCTCCTTCGGCAGACCTCTGCTGGATCATTCCGGCATTGATCGGCGCAGGAATCGGAATTCTGAGATCGAAGGGGATGACTGCAGAACAGATGCAGGAACGAGCGGGCTGAACTCCATTATAATGAGACTGCAAGGAAGGTATCTCTTATGAAGCTGGAACTGGGATTCGGCAATGGCACTCAATCGGCAGAAGTACCTGATCGGAATCTGAAGCAGATTCTGAAATTATCAGATCTTCCGGAAACGGGAGACGAACAGGCTCTGATTCATCAGGCACTGGAACACCCGATCGGCACCGGGCGCCTGAAAGATCTCTGTTCCAGAGGAGAGAAAATCGCGATCGTAACCAGTGATCTGACCAGACCGATGCCGTCATGGAAAGTGCTGCCTGCACTTCTGGATGAATTGAATCAGGCGGGAGTTCCGGATTCAGATATTGTGCTTGTATTTGCCTTAGGCAGCCATCGGCCGATGCGTGAAGCAGAGATGCAGCATGTGATGGGAGAGACGTATGGGCGAATCGCCTGCGTGAATTCTTCAGAGTGCGGGTTCAGGAATCTCGGTACAACAACCAGAGGAACTCCGGTCATCATTTCAGAAGCAGTTGCAGAGGCGGATCGGATTATCTGTCTCGGCAATGTGGAGTATCACTATTTTGCGGGTTATTCCGGCGGGGCAAAGGCAGTCATGCCAGGCTGCTCGGTCAGAGAGGCAATTGCCTGCAATCACCGATTCATGACGGATCCCGGAGCTTATGCCGGACATCTGGATGGAAATCCGGTCCGGGAAGACATTGAAGAAGCGGGCAGGATGGCGGGGATTGACTTCATTCTGAATGTGGTAGTGAGCCCCAGGAAGAGAATTCTGCATGCAAGTGCAGGTGATCCGATTCTGGCTCATCGGGATGCCTGCCGGTTTCTGGATTCGATCTATCAGGTTCCGATCAGAGAACGCGCTGATATCGTTCTGGTCAGCCAGGGCGGATCTCCGAAGGATCTGAATCTGTATCAGACCCAGAAGGCACTGGCCAATGCTGGGCATGCGGTGAAGCCTGGCGGCATCATCATTCTTGCTGGTTCGTGCCGGGAAGGATTCGGGGAATCTCATTTTGAAGACTGGATGAGACATAAGTCTCCTTCCTTGATGGTCCGTGAAATCCAGGAGCACTTCATACTCGGCGGACATAAGGCGGCTGCGATTGCACAGCAGGTGCTGAAAGGAGAAATCGACCTGGTCAGTGAGATGGATCCTGCAATTGTGAGAGAGACATGTCTTATCCCTTATGCGAGCGTGCAGGAGGCACTGGATCATGCGCTGAATGAAAAAGGACCGGATGCGTCGGTGATCGTGATGCCTTATGGCGGCAGCACGCTTCCGGTGCTGAAAGGATAAGTTTCCGGTAGAATAGGCATAGTGAGGAATACAAGTGATGCAGGAAATGAATGAGCTGTTCTGCCGTGATCCCTATTGCCGGGAGTTTGATGCAGAAGTGGTGAAATGCACTCCGAAGGGGCCATGCTACGAAGTGGTTCTGGATGATACCGCGTTCTATCCGGAGGGCGGCGGCCAGCCGGGAGATCATGGAACGCTGAATGGCATTGCCGTTCTGGATACGCGTCGAGTGAACGGTGAGATTGTTCATGTGACCGATGCTGTGCTTGAAGCAGGCCAGAAGGTTCATGGCATTCTGGACTGGGAACGCCGGTTTGACCATATGCAGCAGCATACTTCCGAGCATATTGTCAGCGGGCTGATTCATCAGAAATACGGATATGAGAATATCGGGTTTCATCTCGGACCGGAAGTGATCACCTTGGATTTCAGCGGGCCGATGAATGAAGAGAGGATGAAAGAGATTGAAGATGCTGCAAATGAAGTAATCTGGAAGAACGTACCTGTGGAAATCTCGTTTCCTTCGGAAGAAGAATTAGAGAAACTGGAGTTCCGCTCCAAGAAAGAGCTTCATGGAACAGTAAGAATCGTAACGATTCCAGGCGCAGATGTATGTGCCTGCTGCGGAACGCATCTTGTCAGGACTGGCGAAGCCGGCATGATCAAGCTGCTGTCGCTGCAGAACCGCAAAGACGGTGCCAGGATCGAGATGACGGCAGGTAGAAGGGCATTGCGGGACTACCAGACCATTTTCCGGAATAACCGTCAGATTTCGCATCTGCTTTCTGCAAAGCCGTATGAGACTGCCTCTGCAGTCAGCCGGCTGATCGAAGAACAGGGAAAGCAGAAAGCTGTTCTGTCGGCATTGAGTGCTGCCTATGCAGAAAGCAGAATGGGTTTATTTGAATCAGATCAGAAGCTGCTATTGGATTTTGAGATGAGCATGGATTCCAATTCGATGCGCCGATTTGCCAAAAGGCTGATGGAAGAGAAACATTGCCATACTGCTGCTGTCTTCTCTGAGGATCCGGATGCGGTGCATTATGTGATTCTGTCTGATGAAGTGAATCTCAGAGATCTCAGCAGAAAACTGAATCAGAAACTGAATGGCCGCGGCGGGGGCAGTGCAGAGATGATTCAGGGAGCATTGCATGCCGGAAAAGAAGAAATTGAACAGGCTATGAAGGAGCTCGCCGGATGAAAAAAGAGCTGTTTCTGGCAATGATTCTCCTGGCTGGCTGCACACCGGAAGAGCAGAGCGAAAAGCTGGCGGAAGAAACCCGGAATGCAGAACAGATTTCATTTGTTTCCGAGAGCCCGGAAAGTACGTATCTGGAACAGGAGATGACCTTTGAAGCCGGGGATACGCTGCATATCACAACGAATCTGAAAGAGGGAAGCCTTACGGTTTCCCTGCTGGATGAAGAACTGAATCCGGTTTCTTCAGAAGAAGAAATCAGCGGTGAGAATGATTATCATATCAGTCCCGATCCCGGAACTTATATTGTCAGTGCATCGGGAGATGAAGCAGTCGGAAATTTTTCGGTGGGAAAGGATCATTCATAAAGATCCGGATATGCTTTGCGGTCCTGGCGGATCAGCATAAGGCAGAGAAGTGCCGCGATGGCATTGGCGGCAAGCACGAAGGTCCACGCTGCTGCGGGGCTGAAGTGGTCATAAAGGGTTCCGATCGCCAATTCGAATCCGCCTGCCAGAAATGACTGGATGACGGTGGAAAAGCCGCTGATCCTTCCGCGATGGCTGGAAGGAATGCGGTTTGCAGCATAGGGTGCATCGGAGATGGTTTCGAAGATTTCTCCCCAGGTAAAGAGAATGATCGCTGCATAGTAAAACGGGATTCTGCCTTCATTCAGAAGGAAGATGAGATAGCCGAGACCGATCATCAGCAATGCGATGAGAATCTTCTCCGGTTCATGAAAACGAGAAAACCGCCTTGTGATCAGAGGCGTGAACAGAACAACGATCAGGCAATTCAGACTGTTGATGGTGCCGTAGATGACGGCACCATTTTCACCATGGATTCTGCCGAGATCAAGCGGCATCAGATAGCCCCACATCATATATACTGCCTGATAAAGTCCGGTGCAGATCACGAACAGGAGGAGCACTCTGTTTTCTTTCAGAATGGAAAGCAGACTGGCATCTTCTCTGGCAGTCTGGTAGGAGGCTTCTTCGGACTCGTCGTGAACCGGTGTAATGTCATTGATCTTCAGCTGGATCAGAATTGTGGAGCTTGCAATGGCAATGCCGCTGATCAGAAAAGCAAGCCAGAGGTAATTCCGGAACAGAAAACCGCTGATGGTCGGAGAAAGGATCAGACCGAGGTTGGAACCGAGATAAAGCATGGAATATGCCCGCTCCCGATCTTTTGTGTACGTGAGATCAGCAACCAGGGCATTGTAGCTAGGCTGTTCCATGCTCTGGAAAACAGCAGCCGCAATAATCAGAATGATTACGGTCATGGATAATGGCAGAAATGCGCTGATGATGTAGAAAGCGATGGACAGGGAATCAAGCAGGACAATATTCCGCTTCTTGCTGAAACGGTCCGCCAGCTTTCCGCCAAGCAGGTAAGCCGGGATCATGATGATTCCGGCAAGAACGATAATCTGAGAGATCTCACTGGCAGACATCCCCATCTTCTGATTCAGAATCATGGTAAGCATCGGCCAGACCATCGAACCAAGACTGGTGACAATTCTTCCGAGGAAGAGAATATAGATCTGTGAGGGAAGATCTTGATATTGCGATAATAGTTTCATGAAATCATTATAACGGATTCATGGAACAGCGATGGCATGACTGAGAAACTCGAGGGGGGTTCTGGATCTGCGATCTGATTGTTCCGAGTTCTGCTTGATCAATCGTTTTTATCCGGCAGATCGTTTCAGCGTCTCCACAGAAGGTGATACAGAATCTGTGAGGTCGGCAGAACCGGTGTCTTCAGGATGTGATTGAGCCGATAGACAGGGGAACATAAAGAATGATAGTTCAGTCGGATTGCAATGAAACAGAATTGCCCGAATCCATGCGCGGTACGACTGAATGAAAAAGAGCAGGATTTCCTGCTCTTAATCGCTGACATCTACATCCATCTGGATATGAATCGTGTAATCCGGATAGAGGGTCTGCACTTCATTCAGAATCGTCTGATACAAAGCTTTGCGGTCATAGCTGAAGTCAAGCACGACATCGAAGAATATCTGCTTCGTGTCTTCTTCGACATGGAAGCCATGCATCTGAAGAACACCCTCATGATTCATGACTTTTTCGGTAATCTTCGACCTGATCTCTTTGATATGGTCGTCAGCGGTACTGATTGAATAGATTGAGATCCCGGTCAGCGCTACATGAAATTCGTGATAGATCTTTGCAGCAATCTCACGCTCCAGATCATCAATCTGTCCTGCGGTCATCGTATCCGGGATCTCGATATGAACGGAACCGACATACTGATCCGGTCCGTAGGAATTCAGAATCAGATCATAAGCACCGCTGACTTCCGGAAAACTGGCAACCGCTGCTTTGATGGATTTTGAAAGTTCCGGAGAAATCCGTTCGCCGAGAATCGTGCTCAATGTAGACTGCACAAGACCGATTCCTGATTTGATGATCATCACTGCAATGACAGCACCGACCCAGGCTTCAATGGAAATGCTGGTGAATCGGTAAAGCAGAGCGGATGCGAGTACTGAAATCGAGATGATCGCATCATTGGATGCGTCAGATCCGCTTGCTTCAAGCGAACCGCTGCTGACTTGCTTTCCGACTCTGGTGAAGTAGCGGCCAAGCAGGAATTTCACGATAATCGCGGCGACCAGGATCACGAAGGTTACGGAAGCATAGGAAGCGATTTCCGGATGAATGATCTTCTTCACGGAATCTGCCAGAGAAGAAACGCCTGCATACAGAACGATCACGGAAATGATCAGTGCGCTCAGGTATTCCACTCTTCCATAGCCCATCGGGTGTTTCTTGTCAGGCTTCTTTCCGGCAAGCCGGGTTCCGATGATGGTGATCACAGAAGACAATGCATCGCTCAGGTTATTCACCGCATCATTCATGATGGCAATGGAATTGCTCATCGTTCCGACGGCGAACTTGAAGCCGGCCAGCAGGACATTGGCGGCGATGCCGATGGCGCTGGTGCGGATGATGATCTGTTCTCGTGCTTTCTGCTCACTCATGACTCTCATCTCCATTTTTCAGAATCTGATAAAGAAGACGGTAAAGTTCTTCTGCTTCCTCAGACTTCAGCGGAATGCAGGCACCGATTTTCTCGGGGATTTCTTCTGCCTGTTTCTCAAGTTCTTTTCCCTTTCTGGTCAGAGTGATCTTGACGACTCGCTCATCTTCATCGCTGCGGGTACGCCTGATCCATCCTTTCGCTTCCATCTTCTTGAGCAGCGGCGTCAGTGTGCCGCTGTCAAGATAGAGCTTCTCTCCGAGCTGGCTTACGCTGATGCCATCCTGTTCCCATAGCACAAGGAAGATGATGTACTGCGTATAGGTCAGATCAAGCTTCCTGAAATATGGGGTATATAGACCGGTGACCTTTCTGGCACATGCATACAGAGGAAAGCACAGCTGATGATCCAGTCTCAGACGATCACTCATAATAAGCTTTCCACGCAGGCCTTTACTTCTTTCATGTCTGCGGTCGGCTCAAACCGGGCAACAACATTGCCCTTGCGGTCGACGGCAAACTTCGTGAAGTTCCACTTGATATCAGGGTTGTTCTTGTAATCGGGATCAATTTTCTTCAGCATTGCGCTCATGGCAAGTGCCTTTACGCCGTTGCCGAATCCTTCAAATCCTTTCTGGCTCTTCAGATAGCTGTAGAGCGGAAGCTCATTCTCACCGTTGACATCACTCTTCTTCATCTGCGGGAACTCGGTATGATATTTCAAAGTGCAGAACTGATGAATCTCTTCATCAGACCCTGGAGCCTGACCGGCAAACTGGTTGCACGGGATATCGATAATCTCAAGCCCTTTTTCATGATCGTCATGATAGATCTCTTCGAGATCCTTGTACTGCGGAGTAAAACCGCATCCGGTTGCAGTATTCACAATCAGAAGTACTTTGCCTTCATAGTCTTTGAGGGATACGGTGCTGCCATCTGCAGCAGGAACAGTGTAGTCATAGATATTCATAATCTTCTGACCTCCTTTATATTGTCTACAAAAGTATTGTATACAAAATAAATAAAATTGCAAGTATCTGCCGGGATTTCTGCAATCAGAATCAGAAAATGAGAGGATCGACTTTTTCCTGAGGGTGCGGTAAATTATAGAAAATGTTTTCTGTGAACTGGAGGATGGAATGAGAAAACCGGGATTGCTTTGGCTTGCTGGGGTGCTGGTGTTAAGCGGATGTGCCTCGCAGTCTTACGCTGATATGAGCGGTTACAGCCTGGCAAGGCAGACATCCTTCTATGAAACGGAGACCGCGGATTTCCTGAAAGCAATGGAAGACAAGGAAACTATGACGGTATTTTTTGGCTTTGAGAACTGTCCGTTCTGCCAGACGGCTGTTCCGCTGCTCGCGAAGGCGGCAGCAGACACCGGCGGGAAGGTTTTCTATATCAATACCAGACAGGATCCGGAATGGACAAGCAATCAGGATCTGCCTGGATATGATCTTGTGGTTCAGCAGCTCTCGGAGTATCTTCTGACAGATGAGAATGGCGAGGCACAGCTGTATGTTCCTGCCGTCTTCTTCATCCGGGATGGTGCGGTAATCAGTGCGGTGAATGGAACCGGAACGGATGATGCAGAGCTTACAGACAGCGAAGAACTGAAGCTTTACGAGACATATGTGAATGGGTTTCTCGCGGAAAAACAATCCGATTGAGAACTGTGTATACTGAAGAAGCAGATGCAATTCCTGCTGCAGAGAGGGATAAGAGAAAGATATGAATAATGTGATTCTGACAATTCTGGTGATTGCGCTGAGCTTCGCGCTCGGCATGGTGATCAGCCATTCCATGTCAGCCAGGAAGAAAAAAGCGGAGATCACGACGGACTTCCTGGAGTCCAAGCTGAGCGAGTGCAGCGATCTGACGACATGCAGTCTTGAGTATGTGAACCTGGTCAAATATAAGGAAGGTTCCCTGCCTTTATTGACCAGA
The DNA here is from genome assembly GCF_900290205.1 of Anaerolactibacter massiliensis. Lineage (NCBI taxonomy): Bacteria > Bacillati > Bacillota > Erysipelotrichia > Erysipelotrichales > Erysipelotrichaceae > Anaerolactibacter > Anaerolactibacter massiliensis. Next base: position 290,877 of record NZ_OLMH01000001.1, read on the forward strand.
AGAAGCTTTTCGATGATCTACTCCGCAGTGATCCGGGCGGGGATTGATCTTTCCATGGCAGAGGTTTCTGTAACCCCGCAGAAGATCACGGTGAGGCTGCCGGAGACAACGATCCAGTCCATCGATGTAGATACGGATTCGCTTCGTTTCTATGATGAGCATAATGCGCTGTTCAACTGGAATGACAAAGAGGATATCTCAGAAGCGATCAAAGCAGCGCGGAAAGATGTGGAGCAGAATGCTGACCTGGAGAGGCTGAAGAACCAGGCTCATCGTCAGGCTGTGCTCGTAGTCACGAAGCTGATTGAACCGCTGGCTCAGGGCAGGGAGATCGAAACCGCGTGAGCACCGGACTGAAACACGAACTGAATCAGATCCGAAAAGCCTTCCGGGGGCTGATTGTCTCAGGAGGGCTTTATCTGTTCTGCCTGCTGATTGCAGGAACAGGGAAACCAGCACCCCTTCCCGCAGAAATCAGCTCACAGCCAGCGGAACAGGTAAGCATGATTGTGCCGCTGAGGGAAAGAGACGATGTAACTCTGAGCATGCTGGAAGAGGATCTTGACGGGATCGCGGATTCTGATGAGATTGAATTATCGGATGGGATCACACTGGACGAAGAAACCGAAGCGAAATTGGATGAAGCAGTGGACGAGCTGGAAGAAGCGGGATATTCCGTGAGCTTCATTCTGGAAGATCTCAATTCCGGAGTCCGGCTCTCCTATCAGCCGGATGTGATTTACTATGCAGCTAGTTCGATCAAAGCTTTTTATGTGGCAAGTCTGGCGGCAGAATATCCGCAGGTTGTGAATGCAGAGGCCGATGCCATGAAACGGGCAATTCTGTACAGCGATAATGATGCTTATGAGTATCTCAGGAATACGTACGGGAAAGAATATATCCGCAGCTGGTGCCGGAAAGCAGGGGTCAGAACTGACATTGCAGAAGAGATGTATCCATCCTATTCTGCAAGAGAGCTGGCAAAACTCTGGGCATTGAATTCGGCATGGTTTGAACAGGATGAGATCGGACAGGCGGTATCGTCCTGGTATGAATCTCCGAACTATTCCATCATTTACCCATATTACAGCGAGCTTGGGGTCACAACACGGACCAAAGCGGGATGGATTTCCTATGACGATGGCATGGAAGACTTTGAAGCGACGGTTGATGGCGGCATCATCTATGAACCAGAACATCCGTATCTGCTTGTGATCATGACCGATCTTCCGGAAGACTTTGATGCGTGTGAAGATCTGATGGATGCGCTGGCAGAAGCCCACGAAGATATGCTTGCTGGAACCAAAGTATATCTCAGCCTCTGCAGATAACATAAAAATCCTGCTGGACAGCAGGATTGATTGTTTCTGATCTGCAGGTTACTCATCACCCTGCAGAGACAAGATAGCATTTCTGAACGGTCTCTGATAGCAGAGGCTCGTCAATTCGGGGTTAAATTTCTGTTTTTTTCGGTTTTCTGCCGCAGGACTTTGCCTCGGGACAGAAGCCGGTGACTTCGCACTTGGGAACGAAGTAATGATCAGTCAGGTAACGCCATTCTTCGGAATATTCCGCTAGTGCATGGACCATGTCCTGCATGAGCTGGCGGTATTCCCAGTATGCCCGCGTGCAGAGGCGCTGGTGCGCCATATCGATGAGGTTCCGGAGGTTCGTTCTGAGCACGACTTTGCTTTCCATGCCGAGCGGCAGCAGCATTCCGCAGTCCTCTCTCGGAACGCCAAGTGCTTCCAGCTTCTGCAGGGCATCGGTGATGGAAGAGATTGCTTCATCATAGACTCGCTTTGCCTCAGTATCTCTCTCTACCGAGGGGGGAGTGACATAGGCAAAGCCTTTTTCATAATTGATATATCTGGTGCTTGCCTGGAGACGCGTCGGCGAGCCGCCGATATGCGTATACAGCTCACGGATGACCCGCGCACTGTAGCCATCAAGCACCAGATAGACCTGAGGATATTCCCAGGTTCTTCCATGCCCGGAAGACAGGCAGTTCATGCCGCGCTTATAGTTTTTTTCAGCGTCTTCAATATCTGCATTCCAGCAGACTCCTGCTTCTCGGCCGATCAGGCTGATCGGGTCTCTGGTTGTTTCGCTCTGGATCAGTATTGTTCCCATATTGTTCCTTCCTGTTTTCAGAAAATAGCAGCTGCCTGTTTCTCTACTGCTGTCCGGTCTGCACAGACCGATAGAATCACGAAATGGTCTCTCGTGACAAGATATCCGTCATTCAGCATCTTCAGCTCATCCGGGCTGTACATGGATGCGGTGTTCTGCAGCGAAGAAAGATAATAGCTCATCGCATCATAGATCTCAGCAGCAGTTTCATCATCTGCTGCTTCTGCAACAAACAGTAGCTGCCCATCCTGTTCTTCAGACAGATACCCCTTGGCATCGCTGAAGCTGTCAGGCGAAATCCTGAGCAGGTTCTCAAGCGAAGCAGAGTCTTCTTCTGTCATCGGGACATCATAGCATTCCAGCAGAGCGTCGGCAATTGATGAGACTGTCAGCTCTTCTCTGTCAGCTGGTTTCTCTGTGCGGCAGGCAGAAAGGCTGACCAGGACCATAGCTGCCGTCAGAATCTTCTGAAGTTTCATGGCGCAATGACCTCCCTGGCATAATTGACGAAGATCGGAAACTGAGCAGCGTTCAGATGATATCCGTCTTCGGCATAATAATCACGATATCCGTATCCGTTCTGTTCTTTCAGAACGGTGTCTGCATCAATCATGTGCAGGCCTTTCTTCTCACACAGTTTCAGCAGACAGTAATTGAGCCGGTTGATCAGTTCCTGAGACGCCCCGGATTCATTGTCATCATCTCTGACCGGCCAGAGTGAGCAGATGATCAGCCTGGTGTCTTCAGAAGCATTCAGCAGCTGGTCAATGCAGGTTTCATAAGCTTCTGCTTCCCGGATGGCATCACCTTCCTTGACTTCGGATAAGCCCATTTCGAGAATCAGAATATCGGGCTTCAGAATTTCTGTCCACTGGGTGAGATTCTTATAGGTCATCTCATTGCGGTAGAATACCGGCAGGTCAAACGTGGAAGGACACATAGCATATCTTGCCAAGGCCTGATTGCTGGGCACATGTCCGCTCATGCTCATATTCACGATATTGGAATCCCCGGAGAAGATGACTCCTTCAAAGTCCTGATCAGAGATGGAATCACCGTGCGGACGCAGAATCACTCCGGAAGAATCATAATCTGAGAGATGGAATCTTCCTGGCTGAAAATCTTCATCGCGGATGTCTCCGACGATGAGAGTGAGTCTTCTTGAACTGGAATTGCCGGAAGTATCAGAAGCTATGAGCATGCATTCATAAGTTCCGGCAGTATCAAGATCTGCTCCGCCTCCGATCCTCACGGAAATCTGATCGGGAGAATCATAATTGTCGGCTACGGTATATGCGGGCAGGGAGCAGTCTTCATGGATTTTCGTAAAGACAGTCGGATGATCCGCCATCGTGATGATGGGGGCTTCCACGTCCTTTACTGAGACTTGTCCATGGACCGTGCGAATCGGGATACCAAGGACTTTCAATGTATAGTCTGTCCTGTAGGTGCCGACCCGATCAGGATCGAGATCGGTGCGGACCGCTACGTGACTGCTGATATCTCTTCCGAAGAGCTCTGCCTGGAAGGAAGATGGTTCTGCAGTTTCTTTTCCGTAGATTGCAATGATATCCGGATCCTCCACTGTGAGCAAAGAACCCAGGTACATTGCCGCATAGACACCGGCAATTGCCGCTGCCGCTGTCATGATCTTGCCAGCCGTTTTCATAACCCCTCCCTTTCTCTTCAGGAAAGAAGCTCATCAAGCCAGGAAAGGGCCTGGTTCTTCGCTTCTTCGTAAGTCAGAGGTTCTTCTCCGCTCCATCTGGTTTCGTCGGTTTCGTAATTGTCGTACTGGGCACAATAGCCGCTCTGGGCGTCTTTGTCCATCGGCTTTTCCAGCGCAATCATCAGCTGGGCTTTATGGTGAATCGGATCACCGAGAATGATCCACCGGGAACGGTCTTCCGGTGCGCTCGAAAGCCGTTCCTTCATCTCTTTCAGGGTTTTCACGTACACGATTTCCATATCGTTTTCTCCGGTATTATTGTACCGCACCATGCATCATTGCTCGAATCATTCTGACCAGGAAGCGAAGAAACTGGAAGATTATGGAGCAGCCATAGAAATCGGATGCGGAAATCAGGCGTTTTACGTCGGAAATCTATGCATCCTGCGCTTGTGCATCTTCTTTTTCTGCAGGAAGTTATAAAATAGGACTAACCGAGAGGTGTACCCATATGAGAATTGCATTACTGGAAGATGACCAGCAGGAAAAAGAGGAATTCATCTCTGCGCTTCAGGGATGGGATCCGACCCGCAATGCGGAGTGCTATAACTCAATCGGAGATCTGATTGCGGCAGCAAAGAAGGAGCCGTATTTTTCCATTGCCTTTCTGGATGTGTACCTCCCGAAAGAAAACGGCATGGATGCGGCCAGGCAGATGCGGGAAGTATCCCCGCGGACAGAAGTGGTGTTCACCACGGCCAGCACTTCGCATGCGATCGAAGCGTTTTCGATGAATGCTCTGCATTATCTGGTCAAGCCGATTACGACCGACAAGCTTCGCGATGTATTCGATCGGATCCGGAAGAAGCAGAATGCCAAACCCGCGCTGCTGCTGAAGACCGGAAAGAACTCGCAGATGATCTATCTGGAGGATATTGCTTATATCAGCAGTGACAATCATCAGGTTCAGATCTTTCTTCGCAAGGGCGGAGAGGTTTCTGCGTACATGAGACTTTCTGACATTCAGCAGCAGCTGAATGACAGCTTCCTGAAGGTGCAGAGAGGCATGATTGTCAATGCGGACTTCATTGAGCGCATGCAGAGAGATGTGTGTGTCCTGAAGAACGGGGTTCAGATCATGCTGTCGAGAAAAGACCGTGATGAGATCCGGGCAGCCTATGATGACTTCATTTTCTTCCATCTTTCCGGAAGAACTGGTTTCACGGTATGATCATTCAGTATGTGCTTCAGACGCTGGGATTCTTTCTGCAGATATTCCCGGCTTTTCTGATGACTTTCATCCCATTTGATGAAGAGTCATTCCGATATGACCGGAAAAAGACGGTATGGATTGTGTCTGCTGCCCTGATCGGGGTCACGATTCTGTTCCCGGTTCTTGCATACCTGATGTCTGGAACAGAGCAAGTTGATATTAACATCTATACCGACGTATATATGCTGATCCTGGTGCTTGGTTTCATGGGCACTTATTTCTTCCTGATTCAGGAACCGTTTCAGAAGAAGATGCTGGTCATGGTCCATTCCATCTTCATGGTCGTGGAGCAGTTCCTGGTGCGCTGTCTGCTGCAGCCGCTGCATCCTTCGCTGGTGGTCGGAGGATTTCAGCCGATTGACATCCTGATTCTGCTGTTGATCATGATGATCCTGACCCCGATAGGCTACATCATCAACCGGGATATTCTTCGCAGATATCTGAAGCTCTATAATGCCAGAGTGCTGAAAAGGGAAAGCCTTCTTCTGATCTATCTGATTTTTGCGTATTTTGCGATCATCGTGATTTACATGATCTACTTTCATGCAGTGGATGGAAGGTTTACGGAAATCACACCGCTCTTATTATTCATCGGCTTGATTCTGCTGCTGTATTATGCCTTTCTGATGAGGGAAAGTCTGATCCGCAGCGAACAGGAAGAGATGCGGCGCATTCATGATTCTGCAGTGATGCAGTATCAGAAGATCGAGCACGAAATCGAGGCAGCCCGCCGTCAGCAGCATGATCTGACGCATAATCTGACGAAGCTCTATCAGCTGGCAGATACTGGCGATCCGCAGAAGGTGAAGGCATATAATGAGCAGATCGCAAAGAAAGCAGAACTGGTTACAAAACAGAAGTTCTGCGAGAACCAGGTTCTGAACAATCTGCTTCAGTATTATGTTGGCTGGGCACAGGACAACGAAATCACCTGTGAAGTCATGGCCGATGTGCCGAGAGTGCCCATTGATGCAAATGATCTGACGATCCTGTTCGGCAATATCATGGAGAATGCAATTCTCTCGAATGAAACGGTAGAAGGAGAGAGATGGATCAGGGTCAAGGCGGAAGTCATGGGATCCAGGCTTGCCCTTCTGGTAGAAAATGCTTGTGATCAGATACATCCATCTTCTGACTATCAGCCGGAGAAGACATATCAGAATGCAGATGCCTTCCAGTCTGTCAGATTCGGAAAGAACTATGGTCTCAATGCTGTGAAGGATATCTGTGAGAAGTACGGAGGTTCGGCAAAATTCCGCTTTGACGAATCAAATCATTCCTTTACCTCCAGAATTCTTCTATATCTGAACCATTCTGGCTGAGCTGTCCCCCACTGCCGGATGCCGAAAGGCACCGGCTTTTTTCTGTGCTTCAGGTTCATCCGACGAATCTGAAACCTTTTGCATGGTGGTGGGACAAATCTGGAAACAGAGGCTGATCTCTGCGCAAATCAGAATGTTTTCAGAAATCCAGCTGGATAATACCCTGCAAAATTCATAATTAAACAGCGATAATAAAGCATTTCTGGATCTCTCAGCATATGAATCGCAGACCTGCATGCATGAATTCGCTGATTCGCATTATAAATGTCGAAAATGCCTCAAAACCCTTTTGCAATGCGCTTTTTCTGCACTTCTGTCACAGCCTTCACGCTTGATCTATTGCCTGCGGGACGGACAGCGTGAGATGCATGATCTGCGACGTGAAATGCCGAAATTGGAGGGATGAATTCCAGATAATAGAAAGTGTAAAAAGCTTCTTTTTCTCTACGAGATCCGAGAAATTGCTTTTTGATTGAATGAATTCTCTGTAAGGAGGGGTAAAACTATGGGGAAGAACAGAAAAAAGCATCACTCAATCCTGCAATCATGCTTGAATTCTGCAATTGCACTGGCAATGTTCCTCTCGCCGATCGCCACGATCGTTGCTGAAGACACGGGCATGCCTGCAAGCACGGAGGCACCTGCAGAATCTGCAGCACCTGCAGAGCCGGTTACTGAGGAACCGGTGATCACGACAGCAGCTCCTGCTGAAGAGGCACCTGCTGAGGAGCAGGTACCGGCAGAAGAAACAGCTCCTGTCCAGGAAGCAGCACCTGCACCGACGCCGGCTGCAACGCCAGCTCCAGCTCCTGCGGCGACTCCAGCACCGACGCCAGCTGCGGTCAGTGAACCGACTGTGATTCCTGCAGAAGCTCCGGAAGCATCTGCAGTCCCCGTAGTGGAAGAGATGCCAGCTCCGGCTGAATCGGCTGCTCCGGTAGAAACTGCGGAAGCAGCAGCGCCGGAAGCGACCATGACACCGGAACCGTCAGCGACTCCGGAAGCAACAGCAGCACCTGAACCGGAATACCTGCCTGCAGGTTCTTTCAACGGCTCTACAAGCCAGATGACCGTAACTGTCAGCTATGGTGAAAATACCTTCAGAACTGGCACGGAGATGAAGGTTGCATATGTCTCTCGCTCGGAAGCAATTGCAGCAGCTGAGCAGACCGCGTCTGAAGATCAGGAAGTCATTGATGCCATGGCAGTAGATATTACCTTCATTGGTTCAAATGGCAATGAAGTACAGCCGGAAGGAGCAGTATCGGTATCACTGGAACCGCGCAGAGCACTTGCAAGCACAGAGACCAGTACACAGGAAGTGCTTCATAAAGAGGACAATGGAAATGTACAGGTAGTCGGCAATGCGGATGTATCCGCGGCTGGAGCAGAATTCTCTGCAGACCATTTCTCGATCTATGTTATTTCCAGCAAAGACACTCCAGCAATCGCTACTTATTATTTCCATGATGCAGTCGGAAATCAGATTGGCGATGTACAGAAAGTCAAAGACGGCGAAACGGTTTATGCGCCGACCACACCTGAAAAGACCGGCAGCAAATTCCTTGGCTGGTCCTATACGCAGGGTGTTTCTTCCATTCAGGAAGGAGATCCAGGCGAGTTCGGCACATTAGCAGCATCTGTAAGCACAACGGGAGAGGTCCATCTTTATCCGGTTTTCCAGCAGGCATATTATGTCTTCTTCCTGGACAATCAGGGCAGAGTCAGCACTACGAAGGAAGGCGTCAGCGGAAACGTCATCAGCACTGAAGATGTTACGATTCCGCTGGATTCCACACACTCCGTGACCGGCTGGTACACAGAAGCTGAACTGACCCATAAAGTCGAGTTTGTTACGCTTTCTGACCAGAACGTGACACTGTATCCGAAGGTCGAAGAAGGTCATTATCTGTATTTCTCCAGCGGCGAAGGGGCAAGCTATGTGAAGCCTGTATTCGTTGCGGCAGGAAAGAATACAGTAAAACCGGAAGCACCGAAGAGAACTGGCTATACCTTTAAACATTGGTCTGTCTCTGAAGATGGTTCTGAATATGCATTCGGCAGCACGATTTCAGAAGATACCACTCTGTATGCGGTGTGGGAAGCAAGCACAAATACTAAATATACTGTCATTTACTGGTGGGAGAATGCAAATGACAGCAATTATTCCTACCACGAGAACATAGTTAAAACCGGGACATCCGGAAACAAGATTGATCTGACCGGGATAAGCGGAAGTTATGATGGCTTTACTCTGAATACTGAGAAAACAAACGCAGCAAATGCGGACGCAGTGATTGCCGGTGACGGATCGACGATCGTGAATGTCTACTATTCTCGAAACACCTACGAGATTAAGTTCTTCAAAGCAGAAAGGGAGTGGTTGGGATATTCTTGGAACGAAATGGAGAGACTGCGCATTACCGCCAAATACGGAGCAAACATTTCCGACCGCTGGCCAACCAACACTTCCAAAATCTGGGGCACCAATAAGGGACGGAATGGACAGGGGACACAGCCATATCAAAGCGGTATTTCCACCATGCCCTTTGGCGGCGATGAGTTCTATTATGTCAGCCAATCCGGCGGATATTCTATGAATTTGAAATATTGGGTGGAAGGTTTAAATGGACCCTATACATTAGATCATACAGATAGTTTTAAGACCGATGATCCTAGTAGGTGGTCCACAAGTGCAGAAGATCATTATGATATTGAGGGCTTTACTTATCACTATGAAGATAATGTAGAAGATGGAAGTTACTTCAAGAAGGTATCTAAGTATGTTTATGAAGTGTCTTTCAACTATCGGAGAAATGATTACTCTATTAAATTTGTAAACGGAGACTCAACAAAATCAGAAAAGTTCAAATATGAAGCGGATGTCAGCAAAGTGGATTTAACGGCAGCTCCTGAGCGCCCTGCGGGAATACCTTCTGGTTATGTATTTGCAGGATGGTTTGATAATGAGCTTGGTGTAGGCGATCCTGCAACGCTGACAGGAACAATGCCTGCCCATAATATTACTCTATACGCAAAGTGGGCTGCTCCGGCATACAAAGGAACCGTTCATATGAATCTTGAAGGAACTGGCAATCCGATGCAGTTCATCATCAGTTACAGCAGCAAGATCAATGAAAATGATATGCCGACCGTAAAGGATTCTGATGGGAATATCATTCAGGAAGGCAGCAGTTCCAATACTGTTACTGTCCCTAAAGGACATACATGGGCAGGATGGGCAACAAAGTCCGGCAATGATTACATCATCTATAACTTCAGCACAGAAGTATATAGCGACATTACGCTGTACCCGTACTATATCAACGGCGAGAAATACACAGTTACATATAGCCTTGGCGAAGGTACAGGAACGGCTCCGATTGACAGCAAGCAGTATTCCCAGAATGCGTATGCTGATATTCAGCCGGCATCAGGAATTATTACTCCTCCAGAGGGCATGACATTCCTTTACTGGAGCCACGGTACGGATAAGTATTATCCGGGAGACAAGGTAAAGATCACAGGCAATCTTGAACTTACCGCTGTCTATGGAGATACTTCGGCATTAACATCAATCACTTATCATTCGAACTATCCGACAGAGTCCGGACTGACTGATAGGACCCACGTTGTTGATAACCAGGCAAACAACACTGCGATTACACTGGAAAAAGCCGATTTCATAGCTCCAGCTGGATACTATTTCGCATACTGGATGGATGCTTCTGGAAAGCGGTATGATGTTGGTACAAAAATCGGTATCGATAATAATAGGCCTGCGAATGATCTCTATGCGGTCTGGGAACAGAAGAAAGAGATCACATTAACGGCAAATTCCGAAACATTTACCTATGACGGAACTGAACATACTGCTTCCGGCGTAAAGACAAATACGTTTACGATTGATAATGTTACTTATACCGTAAGCGGCTTTACTACAGAGAATCCAAAAGAAAAGAATGCGGGAACTTATACAAATAATATTCTGAACACCGATTCCATTGTTATTAAGAATGGTGATACTGATGTTAGCTATCAATTCACTGTAAATACCGAAAACGGATCCTTGAAAATAACACCGAAGGCAGTCACAGTCACAGCGGAGAACACGAGCAAGACCTATGGAGCTGCTGATCCTGAGCTGACGGCAACAGTAAGTGGAACGCTGGATAACGATACTGTCAGCTATACGTTAAGCCGCGCTGAAGGCGAAGACGTTGGCACCTATGCAATCACGCCGACCGGCGAAGCAAGCCAGGGCAACTATGCGGTGACTTATGTGCCGGGAACCCTGACCATCAGCAAGTCTGGCACATTGACACTTACCGCTAACGGATACGAAGGCGAATACGATGGCAAGTCTCACGCTGCAAGTGCAACCGCAAGCGTAACGGAAGGCACAACGATTTCGTATCAGGTAGGAAATGGCGAGTGGACAACGGAAGCTCCGAGCATCAAGGATGTCGGCGAGCAGACAGTCAACGTCAAAGCCGAGAATGCAAACTATGAAACGGCAAGTACAACCGTAACGCTGAAGGTAACACCGAAGGCAGTCACAGTCACAGCGGAGAACACGAGCAAGACCTATGGAGCTGCTGATCCTGAGCTGACGGCAACAGTAAGTGGAACGCTGGATAACGATACTGTCAGCTATACGTTAAGCCGCGCTGAAGGCGAAGACGTTGGCACCTATGCAATCACGCCGACCGGCGAAGCAAGCCAGGGCAACTATGCGGTGACTTATGTGCCGGGAACCCTGACCATCAGCAAGTCTGGCACATTGACACTTACCGCTAACGGATACGAAGGCGAATACGATGGCAAGTCTCACGCTGCAAGTGCAACCGCAAGCGTAACGGAAGGCACAACGATTTCGTATCAGGTAGGAAATGGCGAGTGGACAACGGAAGCTCCGAGCATCAAGGATGTCGGCGAGCAGACAGTCAACGTCAAAGCCGAGAATGCAAACTATGAAACGGCAAGTACAACCGTAACGCTGAAGGTAACACCGAAGGCAGTCACAGTCACAGCGGAGAACACGAGCAAGACCTATGGAGCTGCTGATCCTGAGCTGACGGCAACAGTAAGTGGAACGCTGGATAACGATACTGTCAGCTATACGTTAAGCCGCGCTGAAGGCGAAGACGTTGGCACCTATGCAATCACGCCGACCGGCGAAGCAAGCCAGGGCAACTATGCGGTGACTTATGTGCCGGGAACCCTGACCATCAGCAAGTCTGGCACATTGACACTTACCGCTAACGGATACGAAGGCGAATACGATGGCAAGTCTCACGCTGCAAGTGCAACCGCAAGCGTAACGGAAGGCACAACGATTTCGTATCAGGTAGGAAATGGCGAGTGGACAACGGAAGCTCCGAGCATCAAGGATGTCGGCGAGCAGACAGTCAACGTCAAAGCCGAGAATGCAAACTATGAAACGGCAAGTACAACCGTAACGCTGAAGGTAACACCGAAGGCAGTCACAGTCACAGCGGAGAACACGAGCAAGACCTATGGAGCTGCTGATCCTGAGCTGACGGCAACAGTAAGTGGAACGCTGGATAACGATACTGTCAGCTATACGTTAAGCCGCGCTGAAGGCGAAGACGTTGGCACCTATGCAATCACGCCGACCGGCGAAGCAAGCCAGGGCAACTATGCGGTGACTTATGTGCCGGGAACCCTGACCATCAGCAAGTCTGGCACATTGACACTTACCGCTAACGGATACGAAGGCGAATACGATGGCAAGTCTCACGCTGCAAGTGCAACCGCAAGCGTAACGGAAGGCACAACGATTTCGTATCAGGTAGGAAATGGCGAGTGGACAACGGAAGCTCCGAGCATCAAGGATGTCGGCGAGCAGACAGTCAACGTCAAAGCCGAGAATGCAAACTATGAAACGGCAAGTACAACCGTAACGCTGAAGGTAACACCGAAGGCAGTCACAGTCACAGCGGAGAACACGAGCAAGACCTATGGAGCTGCTGATCCTGAGCTGACGGCAACAGTAAGTGGAACGCTGGATAACGATACTGTCAGCTATACGTTAAGCCGCGCTGAAGGCGAAGACGTTGGCACCTATGCAATCACGCCGACCGGCGAAGCAAGCCAGGGCAACTATGCGGTGACTTATGTGCCGGGAACCCTGACCATCAGCAAGTCTGGCACATTGACACTTACCGCTAACGGATACGAAGGCGAATACGATGGCAAGTCTCACGCTGCAAGTGCAACCGCAAGCGTAACGGAAGGCACAACGATTTCGTATCAGGTAGGAAATGGCGAGTGGACAACGGAAGCTCCGAGCATCAAGGATGTCGGCGAGCAGACAGTCAACGTCAAAGCCGAGAATGCAAACTATGAAACGGCAAGTACAACCGTAACGCTGAAGGTAACACCGAAGGCAGTCACAGTCACAGCGGAGAACACGAGCAAGACCTATGGAGCTGCTGATCCTGAGCTGACGGCAACAGTAAGTGGAACGCTGGATAACGATACTGTCAGCTATACGTTAAGCCGCGCTGAAGGCGAAGACGTTGGCACCTATGCAATCACGCCGACCGGCGAAGCAAGCCAGGGCAACTATGCGGTGACTTATGTGCCGGGAACCCTGACCATCAGCAAGTCTGGCACATTGACACTTACCGCTAACGGATACGAAGGCGAATACGATGGCAAGTCTCACGCTGCAAGTGCAACCGCAAGCGTAACGGAAGGCACAACGATTTCGTATCAGGTAGGAAATGGCGAGTGGACAACGGAAGCTCCGAGCATCAAGGATGTCGGCGAGCAGACAGTCAACGTCAAAGCCGAGAATGCAAACTATGAAACGGCAAGTACAACCGTAACGCTGAAGGTAACACCGAAGGCAGTCACAGTCACAGCGGAGAACACGAGCAAGACCTATGGAGCTGCTGATCCTGAGCTGACGGCAACAGTAAGTGGAACGCTGGATAACGATACTGTCAGCTATACGTTAAGCCGCGCTGAAGGCGAAGACGTTGGCACCTATGCAATCACGCCGACCGGCGAAGCAAGCCAGGGCAACTATGCGGTGACTTATGTGCCGGGAACCCTGACCATCAGCAAGTCTGGCACATTGACACTTACCGCTAACGGATACGAAGGCGAATACGATGGCAAGTCTCACGCTGCAAGTGCAACCGCAAGCGTAACGGAAGGCACAACGATTTCGTATCAGGTAGGAAATGGCGAGTGGACAACGGAAGCTCCGAGCATCAAGGATGTCGGCGAGCAGACAGTCAACGTCAAAGCCGAGAATGCAAACTATGAAACGGCAAGTACAACCGTAACGCTGACAGTGAACAAGCGTACGGTGAATCTGAAGTCTGAAAGTGCAAGCAAACAGTATGATGGCACAGCACTGACAGCACCGACCGTAACAGTTTCCGGAGATGGATTTGTAACTGGTGAAGTTTCGAATCTCAAAGCAGTAGGAACGATCACTGATGTCGGCACGGAAGAGAATAGGATCGCTTATGACAAGAAGCTCGGATTCAAGGCGGGAAATTACGAGATCACTGAGCATCTCGGAACGCTGACCATTCTTGCGGCAGACATCTCTGATGATAGAAGATTCGAGGTTGAATCCCTGAATGATCTTGTCTATAACGGACGCGATCAGGCACAGGAACCTGCTGTGACCGATAAGGATTCTGAAAAGACTCTCGTAAAGGATAAAGATTACACTCTGACCTTCAGCGAGGATGTGAAGAATGTCGGTGAAGTTGCGGTAACTGTGAAAGGTATCGGAAACTACACAGGAACTGTGGAGAGAACGTATCGGATCACTCCTGCTTCGATCCTCATCGTGACACCGGATGCAGAGAAGGAATACGATGGAATACCGCTCACTGCGGCTGGGACGATTGAAGGCTTGGTCAATGGCGAGACAGTAAGCTTCGCTGCTACCGGATCTCAGATCTCGGTTGGCAATAGTGAGAATACGTACAGCCTGGTATGGGATGGCACGGCTTCGGAAAGCAACTACACCGTTGAAGCAAAGACCGGAACGCTGACAGTGATTGCTGCGGATATCTCCAATGCGGATAAGTTCACGGTCAGCCAGCCGGAGGATGTCGTCTATAACGGACTTGAGCAGAAACAGCCGGTGACGGTTGAAAGAGTAAAAGCTTCTGCGATGAATGCAGTGGCAAGCTTCTTCTCAGATCTGATTGGCTTCATCCATGCGGATGCAGATGATGCGGTTCTCCTGGAAGGCACGGATTACACTCTTGCGTACAGCGAGAATCTGATTGATGCAGGAACTGTGACGATCACAGTTACCGGTATCGGAAATTACACAGGAACGGTGGAGAGAACATATCAGATTAATCCTGCTCCGCTGACCATTACCACGGGCAGCGCAAGCAAGGCTTATGATGGAAAGGCACTGACCAATGCAGAAGCACATTATGAGGGACTGATGACGGTTCGTGACAGTATCATTGTCACTGCAACCGGTACTCAGACCGCAGTAGGAAGTTCTGCAAATGGATATGCGATTGACTGGGGCAATACGCTGAAAGAAAACTATAAGGTTACCGAAGCTCTCGGAACTCTGACAGTCACTCCGGCACCTGCACCGTCAACCACGCCGACTCCGTCTTCTCCTGCTCCGACGCCGTATGCGCCAGAGACGGGCGGAGAAACTCCATATACTCCGGTGACAGCTGCGGTTCCGTATACTCCGTATACCGGAGCGAGAACACCGTACACGCCGAATACCGGAAGACCGTATACTCCGAATACCAGCGATGATGGTATCCTGAGATGGTTCTGGATGCTCGGAGGTTCCATGATTCTTGCGGCAGCTTCCTATGAAGCGCTGAGAAAGTCCGGAAAGCACTGATCAGCAACAGGAATCAAAGATTCAGAATGACTGAAAGAAAGGTGCATGGAAAATGATCCATGTGCCTTTTCTTATGAGCCGGAAATAGAAAAACTTCCCGGATATCCAGGAAGTTTCTGCGTGCCAGCTATCGGAATCGAACCAACGACCTACTCATTACGAATGAGTTGCTCTACCATCTGAGCTAAGCTGGCATATAAAAACAGCAGAGTTATTATATCTGATAATTCCGGAAGTTTCAATGGCATGATTTCAGGTTCACTGCTATCATGAGCGTATGAATGAAAAAAGCCTTCTGGATTGCACGCCTGGTGAATTTGCGGCAATGAAACGGGAAGAAATCCTTCATGGGATCAGGGCTTCTGATGGCAAAGCATTAGGGGCGATGATCAGCAGTGACGTGACTCCTTATACCGGAGATCTGACCAATGCGGAGCTATGTGCTGCGTCAGGTGCAGAGATTCTGATCCTGGATCATTTCGATGCAGAAAATCCTCATGTGGAAGGGCTGCCGGCGGTGAAACAGCCGATGGATACGGTACGCATGATCAAAAAGCTTACCGGAAGACTGATCGGGGTCAGATTGGCGGCTATGGGTCCTGAGAGGTATCGGAAAAGCGAAGGAATAACTCGCGGAATGCTTGCGACAGCGCAGAATGCTGTGAAAGCTGCCGCGATGGGGGTAAATCTGCTTCTGATCAGCGGGGAGCCTTCCACAATCAAAGATGCGCTGAGGGAAGTGCGGAAAGCAGCTGGCGAAGAGATGGTCCTGTTTGCTGGAGATGGGCAGGCGCAATATGCGGTCCCGACGATTGATGACATCAATGGATATATCAATAACGGAGCTGATGGAGTGCTTCTGCAGGGGCCTGGAACGATGCCTGGATGCACGGAAGAATGGTGTGAACAGAGGATTTCTCACATTCATTACCGCGGGAAGGTGGCAGTGCTTTCAATCGGAAACGGGATGGAGAATACGGACCCTGAGACGGTAAGAAGAATTGCGTTTGCTGCAAAACTTTCTGGGGCTGATCTGCATCTGCTTGGAAACGATGGCCCGATGGGAATGGCCGATCCGGAGGTATTTCTGACGTATTCACTGGCAATCCGGGGGAAGAAGGAGACGCTTCGCAGGATGGCGGTTTCACTGAACAGGTGAAGCGCCGGTCATATTCGTGTATAATAACTTCTGTCGTGGAGATCAGTGACAGAATATAGCGCCTGGACTGCGATCGCAGTTGACGAGGATCGGGTATTTATCGAAAGATTCGGCGGATGACCCGAAGGCTGGATACGGCCTGAGCAATGGGAAAAAACAGCTCGTGAGAGCTGAACAGATCCATTCGGTATCCTCCATGACCAAGTGTTTCCTGGAAATGGAGGATATTTTTTCATGTGCGGAATTACAGGTTTTACCGGCAGAAGTGAAGCGCTGCCATTTTTACTGCAGGGTCTGAGAAAGCTGGAGTATCGCGGTTATGACTCGGCTGGCATTACGCTGGTCAGAGAGAATAGCTTGCGTACGTGGAAGACCAAAGGAAGACTGGCTGAACTGGAGAAGATTGTAGCTCAGGAGAAATGCTCTGAAACGACTGGAATCGGCCATACGCGCTGGGCTACGCATGGAGTACCGAGCAATCTGAATGCACATCCGCATGCAAATGCGGACAATACGATCTCATTAGTTCATAACGGAATTGTTGAAAACTATTCTGCTCTGAGAGAGGAACTGGTGAAAAAGGGATATCGCTTCCAGTCAGAGACAGATAGTGAAGTCATCGTCCTTCTGCTGGATGAGTATTACAAAGAGTCCCATGATCTGCTTTCTGCCTTGAAGAAGACACTGAAGCGGCTGAATGGCTCCTGGGCTCTGTGCGTGGTTTCTGTGTTTGAACCAGACACGATCTATGTTGCAAAGAAAGAGAGCCCTATGGTTCTCGGGAAGACGGCAGAAAGCACGTTCTGTGCCAGCGATGCACCTGCATTGCTGGAATATACCAAAGATATTCTGCCGCTGAATGATGGTGATATGGCAATTCTGAAGCCTGGTTCTCTGGAACTGTTTGATGAGAACGGCCGCAGGAAGGAGCCGCATTTTATCCGGTTCCCTTATGATATTCAGTCTGCCCAGATGGGAGGATATGATTCGTTCCTTTTGAAAGAGATTCATGAGCAGCCGAATGCGATCCGTGAGACTCTGAGGGGAAAACTCAAGGCAAGAAGAATCTCTCTTCCGGAAGTGGAGGGCCTGGATGCTGACTGGCAAAGCATTTCGCAGCTGGTATGGATCGGATGCGGTACTGCCTATCATGCCTGCCTCTATGCGGATCATCTTGCAAAGCAGATGACAGGACTGAGCAGCTCGGCAATTCCGGCAAGCGAATTCCGCTACAGCAATCCGAGGGTTGGAAAAGATACCTTATGTATCTTTGTGTCGCAATCCGGAGAAACAGCAGATACGATGGCTGCGCTGAAGCTGGCAAAAGCTAAGGGATGCATCACCATTGGAATCGTGAATGTACTTGGTTCTTCCATTGCAAGGCTTGCTCATACGGTGGTTTATACGTGCGCTGGGCCGGAAATTTCGGTTGCGAGCACGAAGGCTTATACAACTCAGCTGGTATTGCTTTACGTGCTTGTTCTGAAACTGGCAGAGCTGACCGGAAGATCGGTAAAAGGGATCACGAAGAAGATTGAGAATCTGAAGAACCTTCCGGATGCAGTGGAACAGACGATGAAATACCAGGATACGATGAGAGATCTGGCCGGGCTTCTGAAGGACCAGAGAGATGCTTACTTCATCGGCAGACAGCTTGACTATGCAAGTGCCCTGGAGGGAGCTCTGAAGCTGAAAGAGATTTCCTATGTGCATGCGGATGCGTATTATGCCGGTGAACTGAAACATGGCCCGATTGCATTGATTGAGAAGCATACGGTTGTCATGGCCCTGGCAACACAGCCCGAGGTGGCGATGAAGACGATCTCCAATATTGAAGAGACCATTGCAAGAGGGGCAGAAGTCATCCTGGTGACAGGCAAGGATTATGAAGGCGAACAATTCTCCCATGTGATCCGGATTCCGGAAGTGAGCAGTGATCTGGCACCGGTTCTGACGGCAGTGATACTGCAGCTATTTGCGTATTTCACAGCGAAGGAAAAGGGCTGTGATATTGATAAGCCGAGGAATCTGGCAAAGTCCGTGACCGTAGAATGATTCCGTTTCATTTTTCTGAAATGCGTTAAAATAGAAACATGGAACAAAAACACGGTTACTGGATTCATCATAGAACAGAATCGGATGATGCAGTCGGAGGATTCTTTTATACAAGGGAGTGTGATTGCTCCGTCTGCGGAAAGACATCAAATCTGGAAAAGCCTGTCTGTCCGTATTGCGGTGCGATCATGGATCAGGAAGCACCGGAAGACAAGACAGAGAATTGATGAAATCCCTGGAAATCCATGCTGAAAAGGCGTGGATTTTTCTTTTCTCTTCGGATATCTGCGGGTGTATAGTATTCAGCATATTGAGGGGGACAGAGATGGAAGAGAAAGAAAAGCTGAATATGACAGAGGGGTCTCTGTGGGACAAGATCCTCATTTTTGCTCTGCCGATTGCCGCAACAGGAATTCTTCAGCAGCTTTTCAATGCCGCCGATGTAGCTGTGGTCGGCCAGTTTGTCAGCAAGCAGGCAATGGCGGCAGTCGGAGCGAATTCCTCCGTAGTCAATATCATGGTCACGCTTTTTGTCGGCATTTCGCTTGGCGCAAATGTCGTGATTTCCAGATTTACCGGAAGAACAGACATGGACAGTGTGGAAAAGGCAGCGCATACTGCGATCCTTGTATCATTGATTTCCGGTATTTTCGTTACCATATTCGGAGAACTGATTGCCCGAGGCCTTTTGGAACTGATGACGGTTCCTGAAGATGTCATGGATATGGCAGTGCTTTATCTCAGGGTTTATCTGATCGGAATGCCGGTGATTCTGCTGTATAACTTTGAATCCGCGATCTATCAGAGCCAGGGGGATACGAAGACGCCGTTATTTGCCCTGGTGGTTTCCGGTCTGATCAATGTGGCGCTGAATCTGTTCTTTGTCGTTGTGGTCGGAATGACGGTGGATGGAGTTGCGACCGCAACGGTGATTTCCAATGTGATTTCTTCCGGTCTTCTGTTCTATTTTCTCTGCCGGGGAAAGCTGGCGATCAGGATCAGGAAAGAACTGTTTCACATTGATCACAATCTGCTTGGCATGATGCTGAGAGTAGGACTTCCTGCCGGAATTCAGGGAATGGTATTCTCAATCTCGAATGTGATCATACAGGCAGCGGTGAACTCATTGGGAACAGATGCAGTAGCTGGATCCAGTGCAGCCTTCAATATCGAAATTCTCGGATATTTCCTGGTTAACAGCTTTTCACAGGCATGTACGACTTTTGTCTCTCAGAATTACGGCGCCGGGAAGCTGGATCGCTGCAGAAAAACGCTGAAGACCGCCCTGCTGGAAAGCACTCTGATCGGAGGCGGTTTCTCATTCCTTCTGGTTGCCTTCGGCAGACAGCTTCTGCAGATCTTCAATGGGGATCCGGCAGTCATCAGCTATGGATATGAACGATTATTCTGGATCCTGTGTTTTGAAACGCTGAATGGGGCAATTGATAATATTTCAGGCGCAATGAGAGGATACGGGGAATCCCTGAAGCCTGCGATTGTTGCGTTAGTCGGGATCTGCGGCGTCCGTATTGCATGGGTTTATACCTATTTCAGGACGCATCATACTTTACGGGTTCTGATGATGGCTTATCCGGTCAGCTGGGTCATTACTCTTGCGGTCATGATCGTGATGTACCTGTATCTGAGGGCACATGGATTAGGAGAAAAGAAAGAGATTCTCTGATTGCACAGAATCGAAGAACCTCTTCAGGACTCAGCGCAAGGAAAACCTTCCCGGGGGTTAATATGCAGGCATGTCCTTCAATATGATCGCAGAAACGATGAAGAGAAAAGGATCCTGGAGAATTCATAATCTCTGCATGCATTCTTCTATAAGGCAACAGAAGATCCTTCTCCTTCTTTCTTTGCACGGTAAAGTGCTTCTTCGGCGGCTTTCAGTGTTTCCGCATAAGGGATGAACGGAAGCGCAATCGTGACTCCGGCACAGACGGAAACGTCAAAACTGGTGTACTCTTCCTGAAGAACATCATTGATGTGATCAATCAGGGAACAGGTATTGTGCGTATCCATATAGATGATGCCGATGAATCTGTCATTATCCATGCGTGCAAAGGTTCCCTGCTTTCCTGCCTGCTCCTGAAGAACGCGGGCGATGATGTTGAGCACCGTATCACGGACACGGACAGACTGATTCGTGAAGTTCTTAAGATGATCTGCTTCAATCAGAACAAAGGAAGAGTTGCTGGATTCATGCAGACGAAGCAGATCCTGATAATCTTCTTCAAACAGAGTCCGATTCGGAAGCCCGGTAAGAGAGTCAATGTTTTCAGACTTATGAATCTGGTGGCTCATGGATCGGATCAGCAGTGTGCATACTACGATGCAGCCGAAAGTGATCAGCAGATTCATGAACAGGCTGTTTGTCATGTGATCATTGATCTCACTGATTTCCACCGAACAGTCTTTTGAGATGATGATGTTCCATTTCATCCTGGAATCATTGATGATCACCTGGTACTTGTTTCCATTCCATGCGGCATATGGCTTTCGGGCAGGGCTGCTGATGATCTCCTCCGGGATTCCTGTGAGCTCTTCAACCAGATCTGCGGTTTTGAAACAGGTGGTGTTCCAGGTGAAGGTATTATCTGCATTGCCTGCATTCACCACATAGATTTCCACATTCTGCTCATTTTCTTTCTGGGCGATCAGACGCTGAATTTTATGGATGGAGGTTCCGACGCCGATCACTCCGAGCATGTTTCCGCGATCGTCGACGATCCGGTAATTCACGAACAAGGTGATCTTGTTTCCGGTTGCTTCGGAGTGATCGACCTGGCAGTTATAAAGCGAGGAGGAGCGGACGAAGTTGTAATACCAGCTGTCAAAAGGATTGCTTGCTTCAAGGGCTTTGCTGATGCCGCCCTGGTAGTAATAATTCTTTGACCTCGTGCTGACCAGAAAGGCAATGTCATAATTCCATTCTTGCTGAACGGATCGCAGATATTCCACCAGTTCCTGATCTCCGTCAGTGTTCAGATGCTCTTGTTCGTGATGAAGCCAGTCAATCAGGAATGAGCTTGAAGCCATGGATTTGGATACCGTAATGGACTCATTCACATAAGACTTGATGTCAGAATCGAGCACGTCTGCAGTCAGCGTGACGACATCTTCCGCATTGGCTTTCATCTGCTGACGGCTGAAAGAAGTGTCGGAGAGCGTGATGATCATGAAACCGGCAGCGATGAACACTGCCAGATAGATTACCGGCCAGAACAGACGGAATGATTTCCTCATGAAACTATTCTATAACACGAAGGGGTCAGGAGAAATCCGTTTTACCTATCTGCGGCGGTTTTCTTCACTTGTAAAAGTTAACGCAACCCCAGTATTGCATTAAGTATGTCTGAACAAGAAGTTATAAAGGGCTTGCATTAAGTAGATCTGAAACGGTTCTTCCTTTAACATTTAGATATCAGCCAGATTACTGCCATCTAACGATAGAACTGGAGGAACTGTCTATGGCAGCTTATCGTCGTTTTGATCTGGATAAGCGTATTACGCTTCAGAAGAATCTCTCTGATGGTCTTTCCTTTGCAAAAATAGCTGATGAACTCGGAATGTCTGCTTCTTCTGTTGGCAGAGAAGTAAAGCAGTATCGCACGCTCGTAAACACTTACGGAGTCGGACATACCAACAGATGTATTCATCGCCGGGATTGTTCAATATCCGGAATCTGTCCTGGTCAGTCAGGTATCTGCAGAGACAGGAAATGCAATCATTGCAGAAAACAGAACTGCAATCAGGCATGCAGCAGCTACGGAGAAGAAGTCTGCAGGAAGCTGGATTCACCGCCATATGTATGCAATCAGTGCATAAAGAAGAAGTACTGTCCTCTGAAAAAGTACATGTATTATGCCGATCAAGCGGACAAGAAAGCCAGAGAAATCCGCAAGGAGTCTCGTTCTGGTCTCACATTGACCGAGGACGAGGTGAAGGAGATTGATACTCTTCTATCAGATCGTCTGAAAATGGGGCAGTCAGTCCATCATATCTTTGTCGATGAGCCGGACGTTTTCACCATCAGCGAACATAATGCCTACAATATGATCACTCAGGGTCTGATCTCCGCAAGACCGATTGATCTTCCCCGTGCCGTGCGCATGAAGCCTCGCAGTAAAAAGGCACAGATCGTCAAAGTTGACAAGAAGTGCCGGATCGGAAGAACCTATGAAGACTATCTGAAATTCATGGAAGAACACCCGGATTTTTCTGTTCTGCAGGGTGACAGCGTAGAAGGAAAAAAGGGAGGAAAATGCATTCTGACACTTACATGGGCGAACTGGGACTTCCAGATTGCCTTTCTCAGAGACCATAACAATTCGGCATCTGTTACATCAATTGTCAATCATCTGTATGAATCTCTTGGTGCGGAACTATTCCAGAAAGTGATGCCAGCTGTATGGCTTCTGGATAATGGATCAGAATTTTCCAATCCGTCAGAAATTGAGAAGTTCGGTGTCTATGTGTTCTACTGCGATCCTGGTGCTCCATACCAGAAGCCTAACTGTGAGAATACGCATTCCGTCTTCCGCAGAATCATTCCGAAGGGACATTCATTCAATGATCTGGACCAGGATTTCTTCGATCTTGCGTTCAGTCATACAAATTCGCTGCGCAGGAAGAAGCTGAATGACCACACTCCCTATGAAATGTTCTCGTTTGCCTATGGCGATGACATTGCGGAAAAGTGTTTCCGCATTCATCAGATCCAGGGAAAGGATGTAATTCTGGACCCTTCCCTTGTCAGAATTTATCATGACTCCAGAAGAAAGGAAGGCATCGAGTAATGAAATACACCGTAAGCCTTCCTGAGATCACCAAAGTCATAATGACGAATGCTCCGCAGGAATTGCCTGGAGACGAGAAGGAATCTCTTGTTAGCATCTACATCCAGGACTGCACCGCTCATATCGACTTTTACATCATGAGCTGGCACAGAGAGAGCGGCTGCTTTTTCGCTCTTGTAGATCCTCTTCCTGATCCGCAGGTTCTCGATCTCGAATACGTCAGCTTCTCGTTTCTCAGGGATCATGATCTCTTCTACTCCGTTTATCCAAAGAAGAAACGTCCTCGGTACAAGAAGATTTATAACCGCATTCTGCCGATGAAGTATGAGATTCCCTCATAATCATCTTACCGGCACCACCAAGCACTAAGCATTGAAATCATGGCAGGTTCTGGCTGAACATCCGTCATTATTCCCCGTTGCGCTGACCGTGTCTGAATTTTATCGGCGCAGCAGGGCAGGTTTTACTGCGCTTAAATTGTAACGTATTTGAACACTTTTCCTATCATTTCAGGCAGAAAATCCATAGAAAAGAGACCGGAATTACTTCAGAACCGGTCTCTCACTATTCCTTGTCACACACAGCTTGCGATAACTTCGTAAAACTTGCGTTCAGTTTTTCAATTCACCCTGCGGCGGTTTTCATTGAGATAGCGAGCGTGTTCATATTCCCGGATTTTCTTTTCTTTCCAATGCTGATTCATTTCAATGATGGCGAGTGCTTCATCAGCGATATCTTCCATCCTTGGATGGTCAGCGGATAAGAGATATCCGACCATGCGGCGCATGGCATTCTCGGTCTCCAGTTCTTCTGCTAATGCATAGCCGAATTCTTCCGGATAGCCCATTTTCCGGATCAGCTGACAGATCTGGGCAGTTCTTTCTTCTTTGGTGTATTCCTTTTTGCTCATGGGTTCATTGTAATGTTCCGTGAGAGAATGAGAAAAAAGAAGTTGATTTTCTTCTTCAGAATCGTATACTGATTTCAAAGCCTTGAAGAGAAGAGTAGTCTGCTCTCTGCATTCCAAGAGAGTTCCGGAACTGGTGAAACGGAACAGTGCAGGAACAGAGGAAGATGGTCTCAGAGCTGCAGCACTGAACTGGAGTAAGTGCTGACGGGAGTTCCCGTTACCGGACAGGAGTATGTCTGTACTCAGTGAGTCATCTGCAGTGATGCGGATGAGAAGCAAGGTGGTAACACGAGAGATCAATCCCGTCCTTGAAAGAACCATGGAGTGTTCTTGCAGGGACGGTTTTTGTTTCTATGGGAAAGGAGGAGCAGCATGATTGAACTGAAGCATATCGTCAAGGTGTTTGAGACGAAAAACGACGATATTCATGCGGTCAACGGGGTGGATCTTACGATTCATGATGGTGAAATCTATGGCATCATCGGGTATTCCGGTGCCGGAAAATCCACACTGGTCCGGATTGTCAATCAGCTGGAACGACAGAGTGCCGGCGATGTGATCATCGACGGCCGTACGATGCAGAACCTCAGCAAGAATGAGCTGAGACAGGAAAGGCAGAAGATCGGCATGATCTTCCAGCACTTCAATCTTCTGTGGTCAAGAACCGTGCAGAAGAACATTGAGCTGCCGCTGGAATTTGCCGGAGTGCCGAAGGAAGAACGGGAGAAGAAGGCTGCAGAGCTGATTCATCTCGTAGGACTGGATGGCAGAGAGAACAGCTATCCGAGCGAGCTCTCGGGCGGACAGAAACAGAGAGTAGGAATTGCCAGAGCACTGGCAAATGACCCGAAGATTCTGCTCTCAGATGAAGCAACCTCGGCACTGGATCCGGATACGACGGAACAGATTCTGGATCTTCTGAAGCAGATCAATCAGAAGATGGGAATCACCATTGTGATGATCACTCACCAGATGGAAGTTGTTCAGCAGATCTGTTCCAGAATGGCTGTCATGAGCGAAGGAAAGGTTGTTGAAGAAGGAACTGTCAAAGAACTCTTCGAGCATCCGAAACATGAAATCACGAAGCGCTTTGTTCAGAATGTCAATGCCTCTGAAGAAATTGAAACACTGGCAGAAAACCTTCGGAAGAAATATCCTGATGGAATCCTGCTGAGACTGATCTTTACTTCCGGGACGGATGATCCGGTGATCTCTGATGCGATCCGTCTGGTCAGCTTTCCGGTATCCATTGTGCAGTCTGATATCACCAGCACCAAAGATGGTCCATTCGGAACCACCTACCTTCATCTCTTCCAGGCAAAGGACGAAGAGTATAACAAGTTCGTGGAATACCTCGTGTCGAGGAATGTGAAAGTGGAGGTGCTGTGATGATTGAATCAACGCTGAATGTGGAACAGCTGCTCCAGGCGGTATGGGAAACAGTCTATATGACTTTTGTTTCTCTGTTCTTTGCTGCAGTCTTCGGCCTTCTGATCGGAATTCTGCTCTATTGCACGCAGACCGGAGGACTTCTTCAGAACCGGATCCTGAATCGTATCGTCGATATCATCGTGAATGTTCTGAGAGCCATTCCGTTTCTGATTCTGCTGATCCTCCTCATTCCTCTGACCAGGGCTCTGGTGGGAACCATGCTTGGCGCAAAAGCGGCATTGCCGCCGCTGATATTTGCAAGCACGCCATTCTTTGCGCGAATGTGCGTGATCGCGTTCCAGGATGTGGATAAAGGAACGATTGAAGCGGCAAAGTCCATGGGGGCTACCAATGCTCAGATTATCTTCAAAGTGCTTCTTCCGGAATCCATGCCTGCAATCGTCTCAGGGATTGCAGTAACCGGAATCTCTCTGGTGGGATACACAGCTATGGCCGGTGCGATCGGCGCTGGCGGCCTCGGAAATCTTGCATATATGTATGGCTTTGCAAGACGGAACGACGCCATCCTCTACAGTTCCACGGTGATTATTGTCCTGATCGTATTCGTGATCCAGTGGATCGGCGATGCGGTCGTAAAGAAAATCGATAAACGATAAAACAGGAAAGGGAAAGAAAATGAAAACAGGAAAGTTCACACGAATCATCTCCTCCGCAATTCTCGCATTGTCGCTTGCTGCATGCGGAAGCAGCAGCACTGCAGCTAGTTCCGCACCAGCAGCTGCTTCTGCCTCAGCAGCAGCTTCAGCAGCCGCTTCAGCTGAGCCGCAGACTCTCTCCGTCATCGCTACTGCAAACCCGCATGAAGTCATTCTGAATGCAGCAGCACCGATTCTGCAGGAAAAGTACAATATCAAGCTCAATATCATTGAAACCGAAGATTACTACACTCCGAACAGAGCAGTGAATGATGGCGATGCGGATGCGAACTTCTTCCAGCATGTACCGTTCTTTGATAACGAAGTTGCAGAGAATGGTTATGATCTGGTCAATGTTGCAGGAGTAGAGATTGAACCGTTCGGTTTCTATTCGAAGAAGTACAGCTCACTGGATGAACTCCCTGATGGTGCGCATATCGTCACTTCCAATTCAGTTGCAGACCATGGCCGTATTCTTTCTATCCTTGCAAAGGCAGGGCTCATCACACTGAAAGATGGCGTAGATGAACTGACCGCAACGAAGGAAGACATCGTTGACAATCCTCATAACTTTGATTTCTCAATTGAGGTGAACCCGGAGCAGCTGACCAATACCCTGGATGATGACCAGGCAGATCTCGTTGCCATCAATGGGAACTATGCAATCGCTGCAGGCCTCAAGCCGTCTCAGGATGCACTGCTGCTTGAACAGGCAGATGCTTCCAACCCTTATGTGAATATCCTGGTCACCCGTACAGAACTTAAGGATGATCCTAGAATCAAGGCACTGGCAGAAGTTTTGACCTCTGATGATATCAAGAACTTCATCAGGGAAACCTGGACAGATGGTTCTGTCATTCCAGCAGAATAAGATTGTCTGATCAGAATCTGAATCTGCAGAAGTTCTTCCGGAAACGGAAGGATTTCTGCTTTTTTTTCTTTTCGGCAGGAAGCCCGGAACGATGATCGGAATCATCCGGGTCTCATCTCTTTAGAGGTCTTCATAGGATCGTCATATCTGCACATTCTGCACTTTGAAAAAGAGCTATTTCGGATGAAATCTCTGGCAGAAATGATGGAATGGTCAGAAGACAGTAATTCAAAAAAAGAATGAGTATTTCATGATGCTTGAAATGACAGGCACGTAGAAACGGGTTCATAGATTATGATCGGAGAATTTTTATTTTTCATAAGAGCTGAAATAAGACCATTATCTACGCGTATTTGCACATGAATATTGTCAGATAAGCATGATCTGTCAAAGGATAGCAAAAATTTCGCTTGTTAAATGTAAGCGCTTCAGAAAAACATAAAATGAATTAATTCACAAGCTAAAAACAGAAAATTTGAATGATAGCGGTTACATGTGATTTCTTTAACAATTTGCTCTTGATTCCGGATTCCGGAGTGGTAAGGTAATCACTGTGAAATACATCACAAAGTAAAAATGAAAGAGAAGGATGAGCAGATGGCAAAGAAAATCGTAATTGCAAGTGCATGCAGAACAGCGATCGGCAAGATGGGCGGCGAACTGAGCACGGTCCCGGCAGTGGATCTCGGAGCAGCAGTAATCAGAGAAGCAGTGAAGCGTGCCGGGCTGAAGCCTGAGCAGGTGGATCATGTATATATGGGCAATGTCATCCAGGCAGGTCTGGGACAGAATCCTGCCCGGCAGGCTTCCATCAAAGCAGGTCTTCCGGTTACCTGCCCGGCAGTTACTGTGAACGTGGTATGCGGATCAGGTCTTGATTGCGTGAATATGGCTGCAGAAATGATTCTGGCAGGCGATGCGGATGTGGTAGTAGCCGGCGGCATGGAATCCATGAGCAATGGTCCGTACCTGCTGCCGCATGCAAGATTCGGATATCGGATGAACACGCCGAAGGATGGTCTCGTAGATGCCATGGTGCATGATGCATTATGGGATGCATTTGGAGATTATCACATGATGATCACTGCTGAGAATGTTGCGGAGCAGTGGCATCTGACAAGAGAAGAGCTTGATGAGTTCTCTGCTCATTCCCAGAACAAGGCTTGCGATGCAAGAGATCATGGCAGATTCAAGGATGAGATTGTTCCGATCGAAGTGAATCTTGGCAAAAAGAAAGGCATCGTCACCGTGGATACGGATGAGGGACCTCGTGAAGGCCAGACACCGGAAGTTCTTGCAAAGCTGAAGTGCTGCTCTGGCAAGCAGGGCGGTGTTGTCACTGCCGGCAATGCGTCAGGGATCAATGATGGTGCTGCAGCTCTGGTCGTGATGTCTGAGGAAAAGGCAAAGGAACTTGGCGTGAAGCCGATGGCAACCTGGGTTGCCGGCGGTCTTGGCGGCGTAGATCCTTCCATCATGGGTGTCGGCCCGGTTGCCGCAACGAAGAAAGTTCTTGCGAAGACTGGCCTGACGATTGATGACTTCGATCTCTATGAAGCAAATGAAGCATTTGCAGCACAGAGTGTAGCAGTTGCGAAGGAACTGAAGTTCGATCCGGCAAAGCTGAATGTGAATGGCGGTGCTATTGCATTAGGCCATCCGGTCGGAGCTTCCGGTGCAAGAATTCTCGTTACGCTTCTGTATGCAATGCAGCAGCGCAATGCACATCGCGGTCTTGCAACACTTTGCATCGGCGGCGGCATGGGCTGCGCAACGGTGGTAGAACGCGAGGACTGAGAACATGTCATTCGTGACGTATACAGCAGAAGGTGCGGTCGGAACGATTGCTGTGAATCGTCCCCAGGCACTGAATGCATTGAATTCCGAAGTGCTTGAAGATCTGAGCAGAGCACTGGATCAGGTTGATCAGAGCGTGATCCGCTGCCTGATCATCACCGGCACCGGAGAAAAATCATTTGTTGCCGGTGCGGATATCGGGGAGATGAGCTCTCTGAACGAAGAAGAAGGAAAAGCATTTTCGAAAAAAGGAAATGATCTGTTCCGAAGGATCGAGACGTTCCCGATTCCGGTGATTGCAGCAGTCAATGGCTATGCATTAGGCGGCGGCTGCGAGCTGGCAATGTCCTGCGACTTCCGGATTGCTTCAGAAAATGCAGTATTCGGACAGCCTGAGACAGGACTTGGAATCACGCCGGGATTCGGCGGAACGCAGCGGCTGGCCAGACTGATCGGTCCTGGCTATGCGAAGCAGATGATCTATACGGCGCGCAATATCAAAGCTGACGAAGCGTTGCGGATCGGACTTGTGAACAAGGTTGTTCCGCTTGCGGATCTGTTAGCGGAAACTGGAAAGCTTGCTGGTCAGGTTGCGGCGAATGCTCCGATTGCAGTGCGTTATGCAAAGGCAGATATCAACGAAGGTCTGGAGCTTGGCATGGATGAAGCGACAGCTCTGGAAGAGAAGCGCTTCGGTGCATGCTTCACAACACATGATCAGAAGGAAGGCATGAACGCATTCCTGGAAAAGCGCAGAGAAAAGACATTCACGAATAACTGAAAAGAGGATGAGATGATATGAAGGTAGCAGTAATCGGAGCCGGCACGATGGGCCGGGGTATTGCTCAGACATTTGCACAGTGCCCGGAAGTAGACAAAGTATATCTCTGTGATCTGGAAGTGGAATATGCAGAGTCCGGACTGAATCGGATTGTCAGTGCTTTTTCGAAGAGAATCTCCAAGGGGAAGATGACCCAGGAAGAGGCAGGAAACATTCTTGCCAAGATCCAGACTGGTACAGATGAAATCGCAGTGGATCCGGATCTCGTTGTGGAAGCAGTCATCGAGAACATGGAGCTGAAGAAGAAGCTCTTCAAGCATATGCAGAATGAAGTTGTCAGAAATCCGGACTGCATCTATGCGACGAATACGTCCTCGCTTTCCATCACGGAAATCGGCGCAGGTCTCAAGAAGCCGGTCGTCGGCATGCACTTCTTCAATCCGGCTCCGGTCATGAAGCTGGTGGAAGTCATCGCCGGTCTGAATACTCCGGAAGAAACAGTTCAGAAGATCATTGAGATTGCCGGACTGCTCGGCAAGACTCCGGTACAGGTCGAAGAGAGTGCCGGCTTCGTGGTCAACCGGATCCTGATCCCGATGATCAACGAAGGTATTCAGGTCTATTCAGATGGCATTGCGGACATCACCGGAATTGATACGGCAATGAAGCTTGGCTGCAACCATCCGATGGGACCGCTGGAACTGGCGGATTATATCGGCCTGGATGTTGTCCTTGCCATCATGAATGTGCTGTATACCGAGAGCGGAGATTCCAAGTATCGCCCGGCTCAGCTGCTGAAGAAAATGGTGCGTGCAGGCCATCTTGGCGTAAAGAGCGGAATTGGGTTCTACAATTACGCAGATGGCGGAAAAGTCGCAGTCGACCAGAAGAAGCCTGCGGCAGAAGCTGCTAAATAATACTCTGAAAGCGCCGGAATGGTCTGCCGGCGCTTTCGGTTGAATAGAATAGAAGACGGAGGTCATAGCAATGGATTTTCAGCTGGATCAGAAACATGAGATGGCGCGCAGACTGTTTCAGCAGTTTGCGGAGAACGAAGTAAAACCTCATGCAATTGAAGTGGATGAAGAAGAACGGTTCCCGCGCGAGAATATCGAGAAGATGGCAAAGTACGGATTCCTCGGAATTCCGTTTGATCGGAAGTACGGGGGTCAGGGATGTGACCCGCTGACGTATGTGATGTGTGTGGAAGAGCTGGCAAAAGTATGCGGCACGACTGCAGTAGCACTGTCTGCGCATACATCGCTTTGTGCAGATCCGATTGCCCAGTTCGGTACGGAAGCACAGAAGCAGAAGTACCTGGTTCCGCTTGCGAAGGGCGAAAAGCTCGGCGCATTCGGCCTGACTGAACCAGGTGCAGGAACGGATGCTCAGGGGGTTCAGACCAGAGCCGTGCTCGATGGCGACAGCTGGGTGCTGAATGGTTCCAAGTGCTTCATCACGAATGGCAAAGAGGCAGATGTCTATATCATCATTGCCTATACCGACATTGTCACAGATGCCAAGGGCAGAAAGAAGAAGCTCTTCTCTGCCTTCATCGTCGAGAAGGGAACGCCTGGCTTCACGTTCGGAACCAAGGAGAAGAAGATGGGCATCCGCGGTTCGGCAACCTATGAACTGATTTTCCAGAACTGCAGAATTCCGAAGGAAAACCTGCTTGGTCAGCAGGGCAAAGGATTCCCTCTGGCGATGCATACGCTGGATGGCGGCAGAATCGGAATCGCTGCCCAGGCGCTTGGTCTGGCCGAAGGCGCATTCGATCGCACGCTTGCTTATGTGAAGACCAGAAAGCAGTTCGGCAGACCTCTGTCTATGTTCCAGAATACGCAGTTTGTTCTGGCCGATCTTGCAACGGAGATCGAAGCTTCCAAGCTTCTGGTTTACCGCGCTGCGGAAGCGAAAGCGACCAAGGATCGCTTCTCGGAAGAAGCAGCGATGGCAAAGCTTTCTGCGGCAAGAACCGCAATGGATGTCACGACTCGCTGCGTGCAGCTGATGGGCGGCTATGGCTATATCCGTGATTATGAAGTAGAGCGCATGATGCGTGATGCCAAGATCACGGAGATCTATGAAGGAACATCTGAAGTCCAGGAAATGGTGATTTCCGGTGCGCTTCTGAAGTAAAGGGAGGACAGGAAAATGAAGATCGTAGTTTGCGTGAAGCAGGTTCCGGATACCATGGGAGGCGTGAAGTTCAAGCCGGATGGAACCCTGGACCGGCAGGCAATGATGTCGATCATGAATCCGGATGACAAGTCTGCCCTGGAAGCAGCACTTCGCATCAAGGATCAGGATCCGGAAAATGTAACTGTCACAGCACTGACCATGGGTCTGCCGAAGGCAGATGCAGTGCTGCGTGAAGCAATGGCTATGGGGGCAGATGCCGGACTTCTGATCACGGATCGGGTGCTCGGCGGTGCTGATACCTGGGCAACTTCTTCCACGATTGCTGGTGCACTCAAGAACATGGAATATGATCTGGTTATCACCGGACGCCAGGCAATTGATGGTGATACGGCTCAGGTCGGACCGGAAATTGCAGAACATCTCGGACTGCCATGCATCTCGTATGCGTCTGAGATCACCGTGGAAGGCGATACGGTTACGGCTAAGCGTCAGTTCGATGACCGCT
The DNA here is from genome assembly GCF_900290205.1 of Anaerolactibacter massiliensis. Taxonomy (NCBI): domain Bacteria; kingdom Bacillati; phylum Bacillota; class Erysipelotrichia; order Erysipelotrichales; family Erysipelotrichaceae; genus Anaerolactibacter; species Anaerolactibacter massiliensis. The sequence continues at coordinate 323,273 of NZ_OLMH01000001.1, forward strand.
ATCATATCGAGCGGGCAAAGCTTCCGGCACTGGTCACGGTGCTTGGCGAAGCAGTGACGCCGAGATATATGACACCTGGCGGAATCTTCAAGGCATTTGATCAGCAGGTTACCGTATGGGGCCGAAAGGATCTGAATGTCGATGATTCCAATATCGGTCTCAAAGGTTCTCCGACCATGATCGCAAAAGCAAGCGATAAGGTCGCAAAAGGCAAAGGCGTGAAGGTGACTCCGGAGTCTTCAGAAGAAGCGGCAGATGATATCCTGAATCTGCTTCAGGACAAGCACATCATCTGAGGATCAGGACAGAAAGGCTGGAGAAGAGAAATGGACTTAAGTGAATATAAAGGCGTATTCATCTACGCACAGGAAACCGACGGAAAGATTTCCCCGATCTCCCTGGAACTGCTCGGCAAGGCAAAGGAACTTGCAGCAAATCTTGAAGAGAAGAAAGTCACTGCAGTGCTGCTCGGATATCATGTTTCCGGACTGACCGATGAGCTTGCAGAATATGGCGCAGACCGTGTCATTGTGGTCGATGATCCTGCTCTGGAAGAATATACGAGCGAACCGTATGCGCATGCACTGGCATCGGTGATTGATACGTACAAGCCGGAAATACTGCTGATCGGCGCTACTGCAATCGGCAGAGATCTCGGCCCGCGGGTCAGTGCTCGTGTGCATACCGGCCTGACTGCAGACTGCACTGGTCTTGAGATCGGCGATTATCCGCTGACCGCAGTGCCAGGACATGAAGCAGATCAGAAACACGGACAGCTGCTGATGACTCGTCCGGCATTCGGGGGCAATACGATCGCTACCATTGCCTGCCCGAACTTCCGTCCGCAGATGGCTACCGTGCGTCCGGGTGTCATGAAGAAGGCAGAACCGAAGCCGGGTGCCAAGGCAGAGGTTGTGAACTACAACCCTGGCTTCGAGAAGAACAACTGCTGGGTAGAGATTCTGAAAGTCGTGAAGGAGGTCTCCAAGGCTGCGGATATCCAGGATGCCAAGATCCTCGTATCCGGAGGCAGAGGCGTCGGTTCCAAGGAGAACTTCAGCATTCTGCAGGATCTTGCGGATGCCCTGCATGGAACGGTTGCCTGCTCCAGAGCAGCAGTTGATGCTGGCTGGATGCCTAAGGAACTTCAGGTCGGCCAGACTGGCAAGACCGTCAGACCGAATGTCTATTTTGCCATCGGTATTTCCGGTGCCATTCAGCATGTTGCGGGCATGGAAGAGTCTGGCTTGATCATTGCGATCAACAATGATCCGAATGCGCCGATCTTCGATACTGCGGACTATGGCATCGTGGGAGATCTGAACCAGGTCGTTCCGTTACTGACAAAGAAGATCAAGGCGGCACTGGCAGAAAAAGCGGCTGCCTGAGGAATTGCGTATGAGTGAGAAAGTCTATCGGATTTTCGTGATCAATCCAGGGTCTACTTCGACGAAGCTGTCATTGTTCGAGAATGAGAAGAAAGTGTTTGAGGACAATGTGTTCCATGATTCAACGGTTCTGAGATCCCTGGGTGATATCAATAACCAGCTGAATTACCGTATGGAGGTCATTGAGGAGTTCCTGAAGGAACATCATATCGATCTGACCGGTCTTGATGCGGTAGTAGGCAGAGGCGGACCGTGCTATCCGCTGGAGAGCGGTACGTATGAGATCAACCAGCAGATGGTGGAAGATACCCGCAATCATGTGGCGGGACTGTATCACGCATCCATGCTCGGGGTTCAGATGGCTGAAGTGATTCATGAGAAGTACGGAGCCAGAATGTTCACGGTGGATCCTACGGTTGTGGATGAATACTGTGATCTGGCAAGAATCACCGGCGTGAAAGGAGTCTATCGCCGTCCTGCTTCGCATGTGCTGAACACGAAGGAAGCAGGCAGAAGATATGCAGCATCCATCGGGAAGAAGTATGAAGATCTGAATCTGATCATCTGCCATATCGATGGCGGCATCACGATCTCGGCACATGCGCATGGCAAGATGATTGACGGCAATAACGGAGGCGGCGGCGAAGGGCCGTTCACGCCAACGAGAATGGGCTCCATGGCAATCACGACCCTGCTGGCCGATATGAAAGACGTGAATCGGGATCAGCTGAAGGTATTATGCAGTGCAGGCGGAGGCTTCTCGAGCTGGTTCAATACGTCAGATTCCGATAAGATCCATGCCAGAGTAGATGCGAAGGATCCGGAAGCTTCCAGAGTCTGGAATGCGATGATCTATCAGATCTGCAAGTGGATCGGAGCGATGGCAACGGTACTCAAGGGTAACGTCGATGGCATTGTTCTGACTGGCGGACTGATGCGGTTTGATGATATCACGGAAGGCATCCGGAAGTCCTGCGAGTGGATTGCACCGATTGCAGTGTATCCGGGAGAATTCGAGCAGGAAGCACTGGCATATAATGCGCTTAAGGTATTAAGGGGCGAGATGGAGCCGAAGCACTATACCGGAAAGCCGGTATGGACAGGCTTCCATGATGAGGAAACGAAGAAATGAGTCGCAGTTTTGAAGAGCTGATGAATCAGTTTTCTTCCTGCAGGAAGAAAGTGCTGTCAGTTGCCTGCGCTCAGGATGAGCCGGTGCTGGAAGCAGTGAAGGAAGCACATGAGAAGGGCATCGTTGATGCAATTCTCGTGGGTGATGAAGCAGGAATCCGGTCGATCGGAACTAAGATCGGCATGAATCTCGATGAGTATCAGATTATCGATGAGAAAGATCCGAAGGAAGCAGCCCACCATGCTGTATCGCTTGTCCATGATGGCAAAGCAGATATGTACATGAAGGGAATTCTTCCGACCAAGGATTTCCTGAAGAGCGTGCTGGATAAGGAAGCAGGACTGCGGAAGAACAAAGTATTGTCTCATGTAGTCGTATTTGAGATTCCGGGCATCGATCATCTGCTGTTCCTGTCAGATGTGGCATTCATTCCGTACCCGACTCTCGATGATAAGAAAGAGATGATCCGCTACTGTGTGGAGATTGCCAATGCCTGCGGAGTGGATAACCCGAAAGTAGCACCGCTGGCAGCGGTCGAAGTTGTGAATCCGAAGATGCCGGCAACGGTAGAAGCAGAACAGCTTCATGAAGCAAATGAAGCCGGAGAGCTCACCGGATGCGTCGTCGATGGACCGCTTTCTCTGGATATTGCCCTGTATGAACAGGCGGCAATTGAAAAAGGCGCACAGGACAGACCGTGTGCCGGAAAGAGCGATATTCTGATCTTCCCGGATATCCATGCGGGCAATATTACCTATAAGGCAATTCAGCACATGGTGCCGGGAGTCAAAGCTGGCTGCATCCTGACGGGCACGGCAGCACCGGTCATTCTGACGTCCCGCTCGGATACGAAGGATGTCAAAGTGAATTCGATCTGCCTGGCGGCAATCCTTTCTGAACATCAGAAGAACCACTGAACCTGAGGCATTTGCTTCAGGTTTTTCTATGCCTGGTCTGCAGATAAGAGGAAAGCTCGCGCAGAGACTGAGAAAGCAGATAGATCGCTGCACAGAGAAAACAGAGGCCGTTGGCCAGAAAGATCAGGAACAGGAGAATGCTGAAGGAAAAGAATTCATCCGAGAAGATGATCAGCGGAAAGGCAATCATCAGGATCGAAACTGAAAGGATGAGCCGCCAGAATACCGCGGAGAGATGCCCTGCATGATTCAGAAACAGAACAGAGATCAGGGCAAGCAGAGCTCCGGCAAGCGCAGACAGAAGCAAGATCGGAGAAACGATTGCAGAAAACATCATTGCCACTTCTCCTCCCCAGGCACGAATATCATAGAATGAACGGTTTCCGGAAAGATCACAGGCATGTAAAGGGTCTGAAAAGATCTGGCGTGAACATCTTTTGCAGGAGTGTCCATCCTGGTATTCCTTCATGCAGGAATGTTCTAAAATACTGATATAGGAGCAGTTTGTCTATGATCATTCAGGAGGAGGCGATACAGATCATCCGGATTGCATTGCATGAAGCAAGACCGGATGAAGCACTGAAACGAGCAGGCTCTTCAATTCCTGTTTCCATATTTCGCTCTGGTATTAATTCAACCGTAGGACTGTTATCATCAAGATAATCCCATCCAGCCATAATTCCCATATCTGATGGTAATGGGTCTTTGTACATTACGCTCATATAACGATCAGAATCTAATCTGCCATTGTAAAAATCTGTATTTCCAATATAAAGCAGTCCAAAATTCAAGTGAGTAAATACAGCGCGGCAGGTATGAAGTGGCCGAGGAGGTGAACCACATCCTCCCACTCTCCGAGGGTGGGACGAATGATGAGAGCAACCTCGAAAGTTTATGCTGGAGTTGCTACAAGAAGATCCACGGGAAGCGCGGCGATATAGAAAGGCAGCCCCCACATCTCTCAAAAGAAACTGCCTTTGTCTCAATGATCGATAGGAATTTTCTTAAGCGCCTTAAGCTGGTCTCTTTTTGCGTAAATTACGTTCATAACATATACTCTGCCTGATGATTCGTCTAGCCTGTAGTAGATATAGAAATTTTTAGCGATGATCTTATGGACACCTCGACTATGCCAAGGCTCCTTATCAATCGGAGCAATACTTACTGTCATATACGACAGCTTCTCGATCTCTCTGCGAATTACCCGAATGTAATCCAGTGCAACATCCGGCACAAGAAGCGTATAAGCTATGTAATCTCTGATCTCCAGAAGATCAGCCTCGGCATCGGGAGTAATGACTATTTCGAAAGAATCCACTAATTTTATTTTAAACTCCTTTCGAGATCATCAAAAACATCTTTCACCGGTCTACCATCACCGGCAACAGACTGAGCATAGCTACGGGACAATTTCGCATCAAGTCGGTCTTCCGACATGCTATCTATTGTTTCCGGTTCCGCAGGCACTGTTAACGAAAACGGGATGCCTTTGTGATAGATAATCTGGCGATACAGCGAATTGATAACGACTGATGATGGAACCCCCAGCTTCTGCAGAATATCCTCTGCTTCAATTTTGATATTCGTTTCAACGCGAGCGCTAACTGTTGAATCTTTCATGGTAAGCACCTTCCTTTGGCCAAATTGTAATGCATTGTTATGCTGGCTGCAATACAACTTAACGGGCGGAGTGGTCTGTATCTCTAAATCCGGTTCGCCAAACGATCTGCGCCCCCTGACGTGCGCGTTTTTCAATTTACAAGCAAAAAAAGCAGAAGATGGTTTCTTGCCAACTTCTGCTTCTCTTTTTCTAGAAACTAAGCTAATTCCTCTTCCAGGATCTTTACCAATTTCTTGACATCCTCAACCCTGGTAAGTCCTGTCTCCTTATCAATAATACTGGAGTATACATGAGGAATGAATCTTCTTACGTTCTGCTGCAGGCAGATATCAACAATTTCACGGAAATTGTCTAAGTCAATTCCACCTGTCGGTTCAAACCATAGGCCTTTTCTGCCGCAAGCTTCAGCAACTGCGACCACTTCCTCACGATGAGCAAGCCCATGCATCGGGAAGAACTTGATGCTGGAACCGCCCATATCGCGAATCATGTCGATTGCAGTATCAACAGGAACGTCTGCTCCTTTTTCTGACTTGCTTGAGATAGGTCCAGTGGAAATCCGGATAATACCAGGAGTGCCTGTCAGTGTGCACATAGCATTGACAATTGCATCATCATTCCCTACGTTTGCACGCGTTGCACTGACATAAGTAAATGCCTGATTATAATGCTTGCACTTCACTGCTTTTGCAACTGCAGCAACATCATAGCACTGCGCAGGGTTTCCATTTCCGAGACCTACTGAAAGGTTTCCATTGAGCACTTCGTTGTACTTCTGCATATCAACGATTGCATCATCGACACACTGATAGTTTGCAGTCAGTACTCCCACAAGGGCATGGCCTTCGGAAGCCTTGTAAATCTCTTCGGCATTTTCAATTGAACCGCCAAGAACGTTAATGCACGCTCTGTCTTTAATCCATAATTCTGACATTGATTTCATTCCTCTTTCTCAAAAATAGCTCTTACATCATAATAGCGCCAAGAATCATTGCGCCGATAATAGCACCGCCTGTAATGTCTTTGCCCCACTTGTAGAAAATAGCAGCACCGATAATTGAGCCAATACCGACCCATGCGTTATAAGAGCAAGCAGCGATAATGATCATCGGGCCAAGGAACCGTCCAGTACGGTTGCCAGCGCCCATCATGATATCTGTTCCGCCAACTGCAATTCCCTTCGGAACGAATTTGCGGATCGCCATAATGATCACGCCAAGAACTGCACCGATTGCAAAGCCAACAATGAGAGCCAGGCCGAAGTTATGCAGCGGAGCCTCAATGCCCATAGAAAGCATTAGCGCCGGGATACCAATTCCGACACCGGTCTGGAGAGATCCGCCGATATCCAGAAGTCCGACCAGCGGTCCTTCAAGAATACGCGCAATCAGAAATCCAGCCGCAAAACCTGCAGCAGCAGAATAGTCACCTGTGCTCATGCCATCGCTGAGCATGGCAGTGATGGAAACCTCATTGAATGCACCGGTATGGTAGTTGATGAACATGAAGGTACCCGCGAAGATGGCCGCCGCAGCACCAGCAATCAGCAGGATGAAGGTATTATCCTTCATTAAGAAATCATTCAGTCTGTCAATCCAGGCCTTTTTAGCATTGTTATTTTCACTCATGGCAGTATCTCCTTATGCTCCAAATGTAAACAGGTTTGTCCAGAATCCGCGGAAGTAACCAATCGCGAAGAACATGACTATAACGATTGCAAGCATGATCTTGAAGATCTTTGAAGAATAGCCATTGTTCTCTGCGGTCTTCCCGATCAGAATGCCAAGAACAACACCAGGTACTGCATTTCCGGAAATTGCCGCGGATACGCCGCCGAGGATCGTTCCCCAGAGACCCGTGAACTTGCCGCCATCAATTGCAGCAAGCCAGAACACTGCAGGCATTACCGGATTGATCAGCCAGGATGTTGCAGGACTCAGTACATTTGCAGCAATTGTAGAAAGCTTTTCCGGAATCAGGGATGCCAGAGTATTCAGGAATGTAACGACTACAGCTCCAACTGCAGCACCCATGCACATCATTCTTGCAGGATTCCACAGAGTCTGCTTGACATCTCTGTTCTTCAGCAGCAGAAGACCAGCAGCCCAGTTAGGAACAATACGATGCATCACATCCTGAGTGAGGGAACCAGCTGCAACGGTCTGCGCAGCAGCATTGAAGAAGAAACCCAGTCCGAATGATAGATGAGCTGCAGGATCCCCTGCACATGCATTCAGTTCCCCTAATGTTCTGAATGCGCCCATTGACTGAATCTCCGGTGCATAGTTCATTCGAGCAGCACCAGCAGCGATGCAGCCTCCGCCAATCGCACCAATGATCAGCGAATAGATGACAATCTGTATCATTTGATATCCTCCTCTTTCAGATCCAGATAATCTATGACTACCATTATGCGTGCCTTAATGGTAAAGTCCTTTTTCTCGCGGGGCCAAAACAGGAACAGGAAGCGTTCTGTGTACTTATTGACCTTTACATCCTCGAAGTAAACTTCCTCAGCTTTCAGATTGATCAGAGGTTTTCCGCCAAGATCCTCATAAGCCTTGCTTCTCATCTGATTAAAAAGTGAGCCGACAACATTCACGTATTTGTCGCCGGAAGCTGTTACTTCATAGGAACGCTTCATTGTTTTCAGAAGCTGATCCTGCATGGGTTATTTTCCGCTTTCTTTGATCAGTGCTTCTGTGATTTTGTAGCCAACTTCTTCTGTATCGTTAAACCTCATGCCGATCAGACGATACCCTTCATGAACTGCCTGTGCAGCAGCTTCTGCACTGTCAAGCTGACTCTTCTGCTTCCATCCAAGCAGAGTGCTTGCAGTAATTGCACCAGCGCCGCCGGATCCGCACTGACTGATTCCGAGATCAGCATTATTCTGTTTCATCGTCATTCCCAGCTTCATGTCTGCTGCCATTCCCGGAATAACAATCACCTTTCCGTCTACCCCAGCATCTTTGAAGGCTTTCTCAGCACCGTCTTTGATCTTGCTGCCTCCGCCCATTCTGGTTCCGATTACAATTGTTAAGCTCATTTTCCTGCCTCCTCCGAATTAATCATGAAATGAGTTGATAACAGAAATGTTTCAATTCCTGTCAATTCAATCCCGCAGTCTTTTCTCAGCCTTTCCTTTACTTCATTTGCTTTTTCCCAGGAATCAGCGGTAATCTGCGTTTGGTCATAAGGATTATCCGCATCCTTGAGCATGTTTCCTCTGACCACTCTGGTTGATAATTCAACCACATGGTTGTCAGCAACTTTTTCGAAATTATCATCTGAATAATGGATTCCCTGTTTCTGCATTTCTTCCTCAATTTCAGAAGCCACCTTCAGAATCTCGCCTTTATCAGAGCCGGCTTTCTCATCTATCAGCTGTTTATAGAATTTCACTTTCCTCACCTCTGCTGATAATCAGGTTCATTGGTTCAATCTTCTTGTACATGTGCAGTTTGTTGCCCATCGAATCAAGCACATCTTCGCTGCAATCTGCATATCTGAAGATAAACACATCGCCAACATAACCTTGCTTCAGAACGCCAAGGTTTCTGAGGTGAAAATTCTCTGCTGGAGCCCTGGTAACCTTATCGACCGCAAGGCTAAGCGTTTCGCCGCAGTTGATCAGCTTTGATACACAAAGGACATTGCTGTAAACCGGTCCGTTATAGTTTCTCTTATGAAGATCAGATGAGATCGTATCGCAATCAAACCCAAGCTCTAATGCTTTCTGATAGGTACTGAAGCAGAAGCTCTCTTCCCCGTGGCCGACATCAAACTTTACTCCTCTTTTCCTTGCAGCTACTGCTTCAGGAAGAATCTGTCCATTCTGAATCAATCCGCCAGGTTTTCCATGGTAAGCATGCGTGATACTGTCGCCGCTTTGCAGACAGTCGAGAACTTCTGTTAATGCCGGAGGATAATGCCCGACATGAACAAGAACCGGGATCCCTAATTCATGTGCCAGATCAGCGGTAAGACGGATCGGCGTAATACCCATCTTCCCTACAACTGACTGCGATGCTCTTGCTTTTAATCCCACGATCGTATCCGGATACTTCTTTACCAGTTTTCTGACGCCATCAGGATCAAGTTTTTCAAGACTATCAAGTTCATGTCCTACTTCTATCCCGCGCTTAGATAAATTCAGCAAAGAGAACACTTTGGTTTTTGCTTTATCAATGTAGTTTGTCTTAAAGTCTTCAAAAGTTTCCGGCCCGGCAGTACCTGCATCAAAGATTGTGCTTGACCAGCGCTGAATACCAAGTGTGTCAGGATCCATGCCAAGCTTCCCGATCGGATAACAATGTGTATGAATATCGATAAATCCGGGACTGACGAAATTACTCTGAGCATCGATTACAGTTTCAGCTCTCGTTTCATCTATCTGCTTGGAAATTTCCTCGATCACACCGTTTCTGATCAGAATATCTCCATCAAGAATGTGATCATTTTTGGTGTCGACCATCAGCCGTCCATTTTTTACCAGTACACTTTTCATATCAGTTTCCCCTCAGTATATAAACGTAGAATGCTACCCTTTCTCCTTCACTGATCTGCACGCCTAACACTTGTTCCGTCTTCTTGAAGAAGCCATCCATTAATGCTGTAATTTCCGGGTATTTTTTCCTGTAACTCAACAGTTGCTTTCCTGCCATATCATTTGCTTCCTCATCCGGAGAACACCATCTCGGGATTGCAAAGATCAGGTGAATCAGCAAGGCATTGATTACTTCCGTACTCAGATGGAATTCATTCGGAAGATCATTCAAAGTGTCAATTAACGCAAGCAATGCAGCTCCGATGCTCTCTGAGGCTTTTTTCAATTCACCTGAATCAATTGCTGGATTCAATGCGCCGGTTTCAAGAGGAGCATTTTTCGGATGAATTCCGCCATGGACATAGGAATCGATCAGATCAAGATCCAGGTCATTCAGCATAGCCGTCACTACAACCACCGGAATAGAGGCTTCCCGTATCGGAACAGTCGAAATGATGAAGTCAGCCCCTTTGGTATCAGATAGGGCATGATAGGCACTGTCTAAGCCAACTATCTCAAGATCCGGGAACCGATCAGCAATCTTTGAAGCAAAAACACTGGATAACCCTTTCCCGGTAGCACATACCACTAATACTTTTTTCGATTCATGAGGCTTATGCTGCGTATCCTGATAGATATAAATTGCAACATAGCTGACTTCACTTTCACTCAGTTCATGACCACCGCAGAACTTCCATCCTTGGGCAGCATCTTTCGCAATTTCGAAGGCTTCCCGATAGTTTGTTTTGATGTTTATCAGCATCGGATTTTCCGGAGGTTCGATTCCATATACCAGGCATTTCGCAAGCTGATTCAGGTGTCTCTTCAGATCTCTGGATAGGTCTGATTTTGACAGCCAGACATCTCTTTTTCGACATTCTTGTTCAATCCGATCAATCAAGCCATCCGTTTCTTCTGCTGTCTTCTGCTGAAGAATCCCATCTTCTGACACCACAACTCCGCAATGGATCATGTGGCGAACCATGCATGCAAGCTCTTTGCCGTTAGATTCAATTCCGAGTTCTTTTAAAAGGAAAGCGGCATAAAGAGTTTCATCATGATCCAGGAATTTTGTATCATAAGTGGTGCCTGAGTTTTTTTTACGGATCAGAGAAACCTCGCAATAGGAAGTCAGGTCACGAAACCCTTTTGCAGTAATCCATACATCAAATGCCTCGTTCGCCTTTTTTACAGCATCATTGACTCCTTGTCTCTCATCATCTGAAAGCGTGAAGCTCTGAAATAAAATGGAAGAATACTGAATCGCTTTTTCCCGAAGGAAATATTCATCGCCGCTGAGCCTTACTCCCTTTCTGCCGAATTCGAAGTTTATCCCGGCATGCTGCGAATTGAAATCTTTCAGTGATTTATTCAGCGTTCCTTTTGAACTGTTCACTTTCAGAGTCAGACTATCTAATGTTTCGTATCCCCCTTTCCCGAATAGGAGACAGAAGCTCTTAGCCGCCAGATCTTCATTGATAATCTGTTCATCATTCAGTTTGCCTGAGTTAAGCAGATTGATGCATTCTGGGATCTGAGTCGCTATTATGTAATATCCATCTCCGCTCTTGCTCTCAAGACAAATGCCGTATTCAGCAAGCTCCTCGCGAATAGTCTTGATATCATAACGAATGCTTCGTTCGCTTTTGCCGAATTCAGCAATTAATTCATTGAGAGCGACAGGATCTCGTGATTCAAGAATCCTGTTCAAAATTTCTATCTGCCTTCTTTTCAACTTCTTTTTCCTTTGTCTAAAGTTTAATGGCCGTCCATCAGAATAAGCATTCAGGATTCTTGCAGTACACTTTATTTTTCTGCAAAATCCATATCTAATCTAGAGGATCAGGAATGATCGGAATCAATCTGCCAGGCAGCTGCCGGAAGAAGGTGATCAGATCACCGGCCTTCGTGAATTCTCTTCAGAACTTCCAGAATCTCATCGAGATCTTTTACTGAGGCAAGCGGTCTGGGATCGACTGCAAGAGATCCTTGCTTTGCCATATGATCGCGAAGATAGATTTTCGGGTTCTCTTCATGAAGACGTTTATTCAGCTCAACTGCATCAATTCCATATTCTTCTTTTTTCACTGTGATCTTGGAGCGGAAAATCTGACGACCTGCTTCATCCTGAATAATGGAAGCGCTCAGCCCTGGGATCTTAGCAATTTTCTCATTGAATGCCTTAAGATCATCGGTAGAAACAATTGGCTTATAACCACCGTTCTTCTGATATGCAGTCACCGCGGCAAGCAAGCCCATGCAGTTTTCTTTGCCGATCTTCATCACTCTGCCTATTCCTTTATACTGAAGACGCATCGCTTCTGCATACTCGTGAGTTTGGCATTCAACAAAACCGGATGTGCATCCGCTTACTGCTTTCGCTCCTGAATAGCAGACAAAGGTTGCTCCCATCTTGTAATATCTTTCAAGATCTTCTTCTGCACTTGCATCAACAATGATCGGAAGATTATTCTTTTTTGCAATCGCAATCATCTCTTCCGGCCTTAACATGTTTTTCTGGACGCAATGGTGGCTCTTCACGAAGAATAGCGCAAGTGTATTCTCGTTAATTGCATTTTCTACATCTGAAGCAGTGGAGCCATTGGAAAACCCTGCTTCGACTACTTTGCCCCCGCCGGTTTCAATCATGAGCTGGATCGGAGCACCGAAGTCAATATTCTGTCCGCGGAGCAGAATGACCTCGCGCTTTGAGGTCTTTGCAGCAGTCTGAGTAAGTGTTTTGACTTTAGCAATATCATTTCCGCAGATCAGCGACGCTACAGCAAGAGCGATTCCTGCTGAAGCAGACTCCGTTGGGCATACATCTTCACAATGAAGCACTTCTGCAAGTCTTGCACCAACTGTGCGATAAAGATCATCAATCACGACATAGTTCTGAGCTGCTTCTTTCATTACAGCAGCAACATCGTCACTGATAGTTGATACTCCAAGTGCGGTCATTCTTCCATCTGCATTAATGACAGGTGAAAGGCCATATTGTTTGTAAATATTATCCATACTTCCTCCCTGACGTAGTTCATCATCATCTGATTCAAGGAAAGGTTCAACATCCGAAAACTGCAGAAAAAATCTACTTCTGCAATTTTCAATAACTCTTTACTGGTCGCAGACGATATATGGTTTTCCTGGAAAACTGGTTTCATTCAGCAGGATCTGAACAAAACCAGTTTTCATAAGTCAAGTTTTCGAATACTAAAATCTCGAAATAATATCAGGAGGATCTGAAAACATGAATCATCTGAAAATATACAGACGCTTGCTTCCGCTTGTGACTTTTCAGAACTTAGAAGATTGCAAGCCTTTGGCATCTGTTCTTATTCATGCGGGAATCCCACAGCTTGAAATTGCCTTTCGCTCAGAATATGCAGCAGATGCGATCAGAATTATTTCTGAAATTGATGGCATTCAGGTAGGAGCCGGAACCGTTCTGACTAATCATCAGGCAGAAGAAGCAATTGCAGCAGGAGCTTCATTTCTGATTTCTCCAGGTTTTTCAGAAGATGTGGCAAAAACCGCGATCAGAAAGAACGTCGAATACTTTCCCGGCGTCGTAACCCCCGGCGAAGTAATGAAAGCAAGTGAATATGGTTTTCAGACTCTGAAGTTCTTTCCAGCGGAAAGCTATGGGGGTCTGAAAACAATTCAATCTCTTCATGGTCCCTTTCCGAATATCACATTTATTCCCACGGGAGGAATTAATTTAGACAATTACAAGTCTTATCTGAAACAAAGCTACATTGCTGCAGTAGGAGGATCTTTTATCATTCCAGAAGAATTCCTCAATTCCAGAAACTGGACCGGGCTTGAGTCATATATCAGATCACTGTAATTGCGTATAGCTGTTTCATTGACAATACCACAGGTGAATCTTGAAGATTTCTTGTAAACTGTTACCAATGCAGAACAGGCGAAAAGATCTGGCGTGAACATCTTTTGCAGGAGTGTCCATCCTGGTATTCCTTCATGCAGGAATGTTCTAAAATACTGATATAGGAGCAGTTTGTCTATGATCATTCAGGAAGAAGCGATGCAGATCATCCGGACTGCATTGCATGAAGCAAGACCGGATGAAGCAGTGAAACGGGCATTGAAGGAACTTCCGGACGTATCCGGAAGAATCATTCTGGTTGCCTTCGGAAAAGCAGCCTGGTCTATGTCGGAAGCAGCAGAGAGCGTGCTTCAGGATCGCATCAGCGAAGGTATCTGCATCACGAAGTACGGACATGTGCAGAAAGAGATTCCGCAGGTACAATGCTATGAGGCAGGTCATCCGGTCCCGGATGAGAACAGCTTTTCTGCCACCAGAAAAGCAGAACAGCTGGTCAGCGGTCTGAAACCGGAAGATCTGGTACTGCTTCTGGTTTCCGGAGGAGGCAGTGCACTGTTTGAAGATCCGCTGATTTCGCCGGAAGAACTGCAGGATATCACAAAACAGCTGCTTGCCTGCGGAGCAGATATTACAGAGATCAATATCATCCGCAAGCGCCTTTCTGACGTGAAGGGCGGGAAGTTTGCTGAGAAGTGCAGACCGGCAAGAGTCTTCTCGATCGTGCTTTCTGATATCATCGGCGATCCGCTGGATTCGATCGCTTCCGGACCTGCATATCCGGATTCGCATACGTGTGAGGAAGCACTTGCCATTGCAAAGAAATATGCGCTGAATCTGTCTAAGAAAGCATGGAGTCTTCTGGAGGTCGAGACGCCGAAGAAGCTGGATTATGTGGAGACCAGGATTACCGGCAGCGTGAAGCAGCTGTGCAGAAGCGCAGAGAAGAAGTGCCGGGAACTTGGCTATGAGCCGGTTTTCCTGACTGCTTCGCTGAATTGCGAAGCAAAGGAGGCTGGAAGCTTCCTGGCATCTATTGCAAGAGATCATCAGAACATTGAGCGTTCGACAGCCTGGATTCTCGGCGGAGAGACGATTGTTCATCTGCATGGTTCGGGAAAAGGCGGAAGGAACCAGGAGCTGGTGCTTTCTGCAGCAGAAGGAATCCGTGACTGCAGAGATACCTGCATCTTCTCCATCGGCAGTGACGGAACGGATGGTCCTACGGATGCGGCAGGGGGAATTGCGGATGAGCATACGTGTGCGATGCTGAAGGAACAGGGTATTCTGATTCCGCAAGTGCTTGCGGAGAATGACAGCTACCATGCCCTGAAGAAAGCGGGCGGTCTTGTGATTACAGGACCTACAGGGACCAATGTCAATGATCTGACCGTTCTTCTGATCCGGAGGCAGGCATCATGATCGGAACAGCAGGAGAATACCGGATCTTCCGGGTTTCAAAGGGAACGAGAATTGAGAAGGATGTGGAAACGGATCTCGGCAAGCGGGAAGATCTGTGCAGAGAGGCAGTATCCAGGAAGCTTCCGGTATATGCAGTCTATCTGAAGGAAAACCTGAAGGCATGTTATGCATTCCAGGCAGAAGACCATCAGTATCAGTGCGGAAAAGAGTGGACCGCCGAGAGAATTCCTTCCAGGATCCAGGCAGAAATTGATCTCTGCATCTGCAGAGATCTGATCTCAGTTCTGGCATGGAAGAGCGGGTGGAGTGCAGAGTTCCATGGTCATATGGTGACTGTGAAGCGCAGTGCACTCATGATTCAGATCTTAGAAGGCATCTGCTTCGGAGCAGTGATGGGATTGATTCTGTGGCTGGCACTGAAGAAGGTGAATGTTTCTGCATTGATGGGATGTGCGTGGGCTGCAGCAAACATCATTCTGTTTCTGAATCATGAGATTGAGAAACAGAAGAATTCGTATCAGTTTCCGGTTTCATGAAAGAAAACCAGCTCACTCGCTGGCTTTCTCGTTTTCTGCCTGTTCGCGCAGATGATCAATGACCTGGTCTCTGGCCAGGGCAAGATGCCTGGAATTGACTTTGCAGGCGTCTTTTTTTCTGCCGTTCAGAAGATTCTCGAGGATCTCGGAATGTTCCTGCTCGGATTCATCGAACCGCTTCTTGCTGGTAAGAGAAATGATGCGGAACTGATGATTCTGGTTTTCTGCTTTCTCATAGAGCGCGGTCATGAGATCATTGGAATTCATCTCAACGATCTGATGATGGAACTGTGCATCAAGACGGATATATGCTTCGAGGTCTCCGCTCTTATGCAGTTTCTGAAATTGTCTGATTTCGTCTTCGAGTTCTTTCTGATGTGAAAGGATGACTTCGGAATCCGTGTGGATCATTGCGTAGTTCTCAATGGCTTCCCGGACTTCGAAGATGTTCTCGATATCCTTCGGCGTATAGGTTCTGACGAAGATGCCTTTATTTGGGGTGACGGTAGCGATGCCGTCCGCTGCTAACATGCGAAGAGCTTCGCGCACCGGAGAGCGGCTGATGCCGAGTTCTTCGGCAATCGTCTTTTCCTGCAGCCACGTTCCGGATGGATAGCGGCCGGAAAAAATATCTTCTTTGATGATTTCGTAAGCCTGCTGGCTGATGGTTGTGATCTGTTTCATAAGCTACAAGGATATGATACACCAAAGGAAACGAAAACTGCATGGATGCTTCCTGAGAAAAGCATCCATGCAGTCCGGGTGAAACTCAGTGTATGAAGAGACTCAGGATGATCAGCAGCACGGAACCGAATAACGGCACCAGGATTGTGCTGATGGTCCAGGTCTTCAGAGAGGTGTTGATATCCAGCCCTGAGAAGTTCGTTACTACATGGAAGTAGGAGTCATTCAGGAAGGACGGGCACATCGTAGTAAGGCAGAGAGCCATTCCGGCAAGATACGGATTGATGCTCAGAGTACCAAGCATCGGAGCGATGATTGCCGAACCGGTAATCATCGCAGTAGTTCCGGATCCCTGCGGGAATCTCATGATTGTTCCGATCAGGAGCGGTACCAGGATCGGAAGCACGCCTGCATTGACAATGCCCTGAGCCATGATCTGAGCAGCCCCGGTTGCTTTGACGACCGCACCGAGAGCTCCGCCAGCAGCAGTGATGAATACAATCGGGCCTGCATCTTTGAGGGCGTCGCCCATCATGCCCTGGATTTCCTTGTTTGTCTTGCCTTCGGTCAGGCAGAATGCACCGAGACATACGGAGAGGAATAATGCGATCACCGGATTGCCGAGGAAAGTGATGATCTGACCGAACATGGAAGTTTTCATTGCGGTCTGGGAAACGATCGTATTTGCGAGAATCAGGAATACCGGCAGCAGAAGAATCAGGAAGGAGATTCCGGCTCCAGGGAGTTTCTCTGTGGTGAGGAGTTCTTCGAAATCGTTGTTTTCCAGTTCCTTGCCGCTGTCAAGCTTCTTTGAAATCTTCTGCAGAACCGCATACTGTGCTTCCGTATACTTGCTCGGATCGATTTCTTCCGGCACTACGAACTTTCCTTCATACTTCTTTCCGTAATAGCGGAAGAGATACACAGAGAAGATGAACAGCGGAACTGAGAAGGCAAGACCGCAGAGAATGAAGATTCCAAGATCGATATTGATTCCTTCATTCTGGAAGGTCGAAACAACCGCCAGAGGTCCTGGGGTAGGCGGAACCATGAAGTGAGTAATATAGAGCCCCATTCCGAGAATGCCGCCCAGCTGAACCATGGACTTCTTGGTCAGACGGGAGAATTCCTTTGCCAGAGACGACAGGATGACGAAGCCGCTGTCGCAGAATACCGGAATGGAAACTACGAAACCGGTAAGGCCGAGCACGACATCAGCACGCTTGACGCCGACGACCTTGAGAATGCTGAGGGCCATGCGCTTTGCCGCACCGCTCTTCTCAAGGAAGATGCCCATGATGCAGCCAAGGCCGATCACGATGCCGATACTGGTCATCGTTCCGCCGAAGCCTGAGGTAACGGTGGAGATCGCAACGCTCAGAAGGCTGCCGCCCTCATTGCCGGTTCCGACCAGCAGTGCATTTCCGGAGAGAATGGCAATCAGAATTGCCGAAATAATCATTGCCGGGAATGGGTGAAGTCTTGTCTTGATAATCAGCACCATCATGATCACGATGCCGATGATCATCGCTAATACTGGATTCATAAATGATTCTATCCTCCTTGTTTTCGATCAGATGACCGGGCCGAGACAGTGAATATCGATGGCTGAGAAGTACTGGATCGCTTCGTTCTTGGTCATTTCTCCATTCAGGACGCGGACCAGCTTTGCGATCGCTTCTTCTCCGACCTGCTCAATTGTCTTTTCGCCGGTAATGATCAGTCCTGCATTCAGATCCATGTCGTTCTGCATCCGTTCATAAGTGTTCGGATTTCCGCAGATCTTGATTACAGGCATGCTCGGAAAGCCCTGCGGGGCACCTCTGCCGGTAGAGAAGCACATGAACTGTGCTCCGGTAGCTGCCATTCCGGTCAGGATCTCAGGTTCCCGCCCCGGTGTATCCTTGATCCACAGCCCCTTCTGAGTTGTGACATGTTCCGGATACTCCAGCACGCCCTGAATCGGGCGGCTTCCGCTTTTCACAATTGCGCCGAGACTCTTCTCTTCAATGGACGACAGACCGCCGGCAATATTGCCTGGCGTCGGCTGGCCCCTGCGCATATCGCAGCCGACACTCTTTGCCCGTGTCTCCATGTTGTTGACGATCTCATAGATCTTATCGGCGACCTGCTTGTTGACCGCTCTGCGGGCAAGCAGATGCTCGCCGCCGAGGAACTCGGTCGTTTCTCCGAAGATGACCGTTGCTCCAAGGTCTACCAGATGATCTGCCACATAGCCGATCACGCAGTTGCTGGCCATACCGCTCGTGGTATCGCTGGCGCCGCACTTGATCGCCATGACAATCTCACTCATATCTGCTTCGGTACGCTGCATGCCGGAGATCTCAATGACAAGCTTTCTGGCAATATCCGTACCGGCCTGAATTGCCTTGGAAACACCGCCGAGTTCCTGGATATGGATGATCTCTACCGGCTTTCCGGTTGCCTTCAGTTCCTTGTACATGCGTTCATGGTCGGTGCCCTCGCAGCCGAGAGAGACAATCAGAACTGCCCCGACATTCGGACTCTTGCCAAGGGAGATCAGCGTTTCCGTGACCCGATCAAGATCTGGCGGCAGCTGGCAGCATCCCTGATGATGCAGGTAGACAACGGTTCCTTGAACTTCATGGGCAATCGCATTCGCCACATCATTGGCACATGTCACCGACGGAATGATGGCAACATAATTTCTGGAACCCACAGACCCATCCGGTCTGCGATAGCCATACCATTTCATTCCTTTCTGCCTCCTTTTTCCCAGTCTCCTCTGCCGCGCATGCTTTCAAGATTATGCACATGCACGTATTCGCCTTTTACGATATCGGCACTTGCCATGCCAATCTCTTCTCCGTACTTGATGATCAGCTCGCCTTTATGAATCGGCTTCAGAGCGATCTTGTGGCCATACGGAATATCGCCGATGACCTTAACCTCTTCCATGTTTCCTCTCGGATCGCGTACTTCTACAACCATTCCGTCTGTGATGCCGTTTGCGAAGATCGTTGCGACATTATCTTTGTCATTGACCTTCAGGGCGATTTTCTTTTCTTCTGCCATGCTTACTTTCCCTCCGGTGCTACTGCCAGAACGCTGACGCCGTCCGGAATCACAACTACGCTGGCATCCTGGCCTTTCATTTCAAGCGCAATCTTCAGTGCTTCATCTGCAGACTTCGCAGGAATCATATTGCAAGCCCGGACTGTTTCCTCATCAAGCTTGGAAACCAGAATCATCTTGTGCTTATGCAGAATGCGGGCATAGATCTGCGGACACCACTGCTCCGGGATCGTTTCCTTGGAAGGAATCTTCGAGAGATACGCATCAATCTCTTCCGGCGTGCCCATGCGGATCAGCTCTGCAAAATGCGTTCCGCCCATGCCGTCCACACAGCTGCAGCACATGATGATAACTCCATCATCGCCTGCACATGCCTCAGCCGTTGCGACAGCTTTCGGACTCTGATACAGGTTCTGATCCAGCGGATAGCCGCCATTGGAAGTCACGACGATGTCACCGGTGATGCTTTCGCACTGGCTCCACTTGCGGATGAAGGCAACGCCCTCCGCATGTGCCTGCTCCAGATCGCCTGCCCATGCGGCAATGACTTTCTTCTCTGCATTCAATGCGACGTTCAGGATATACTGCACATTCACCATGCGGGCAGCTCTGACCATGTCTTCGTGAATCGGATTATGTTCGAGGACACCGGTCTTTGCATAAGGACTCGCAATGGCTTTGTAAGAATGATTCTCATTGACCGTCTCAGCCGAGCAGACACCAGGCAGTATGCTCTTTCTGCCGCCGGAGAAGCCGGCAAAAAAGTGAGGCTCAATAAACCCTTCGGTAATCAGCAGATCAGCCTCTGCCGCGAGCTTGTTGACATGGAACTCTGCTCCGGACGGAAGCACGCCCATCATCACGAACTGATCCGGTTCAAAAGCTTTGTTGACCACGATCTTCTCATGATCGACGATCTCATCGCCGAACATCCGGCGCTGTTCTTCTTCGGTGGTAGGCCGATGCAGACCAGTCGCAATCAGAATCGTGATATCCGCATCCGGATTACCTTTGCGGATTGCAGCAAGTTCCAGCGGAAGGGTGATCTTACTCGGGACTGCCCGGGTATGATCGCTGGTCACGATGACGACTTTCTTCTTGCCCTTGGCAAGTTCTTCCAGCTTCGGCGTTCCGATCGGATTGTCCATCGCTTCTTTCACGATTTCCGTTTCGGTCTTCTCTGTTCTGAATTCATGCATCTTGGCGCGGATTACTGCTTTCAGATTCTTTTCGTCAACATGCAGCTCCATATGGGAGGTGTAATACGGAATTTCAATGGTCTTCATGATTCCTCCTGATGTGTATGATGTATACAATCTACACATAGTAAAGCATTCGGAAGAATCAGTTTCAATATGTAAGGGGTTACACAAATCGGGATTGTGCAAACATCAGACTTCAAGTAATATGAAAAAACCTTTCATCAAGGCTTTTATGTCACATGCATAAATCATGGATGCAGGGAATGCAGGCATTTCTGAAGATCAGAAATCCAGTTACTTTCTCGGCAGATTCTCAAATCCGCTGATGATGAAGCTATCTATATTCTTCTTGTTGGCTGCCCATTCTTCGTCGCTGCGGCTGATCATGTGGCGGGTTGCATGCATGCAGCCATTCAGCTGGAAGTAGAGAAGACCTACCAGCTCACTGTCCGTGGAAGAAACCTTCTGATGCATGACTTCCAGATATTCTTTCCGGTTCATCGATACGAATTTGCGGATCACGGTATGAATGATGGCATCATCCGTGAAGAGGTTGCGGTACTCCGGATGGGAACGCACGAAAACACAGAGCGGGACTTTCTCAGCTGCCTTAAAGCCAAGCAGTTCTGTCTGCACGCCATCCACCTCTGAAAACAGCGTCTCCAGAACTTCGTCGAGAACCTCGGCGGTATTGCTGAAGTGCTTATAGAAACTGGTACGGCTGATTCCTGCTTCCTGGCACAGCATGGTCACGGTAATCTCAGAGAAATGATATTTCCGGATCAGCTGCAGGAAAGCTTTCTGTATTTTCTGATCGGTGTTCATTACCCTTATTATAGTTCGAAATCTGACTGCTGAATCACTCGTGGTTCTTGAGTACCCGATTCATACTGCCGCTATTGAATCCTTCCAGATCCATGGATACATAGGCAAATCCTGCCTGCTTCAGCACTTCAGCAGTTTCCTTACGCAGGGCTTCATCCTGGAAGCGATCCATCTCCTCCGGGAGCACTTCAATTCTGGCTAGGGATCCATGAACTCGGACACGCACCTGAGTGAATCCCTTCTTCAAAAGAAAGGTCTCTCCTGCTTCAACCATATGAAGCTTTTCTTCCGTGATTTCTTCTCCATAGGAAATCCGGGAAGCCAGGCAGGCAAACGATGGCTTGTTCCAGGTCGGAAGATGCTGTTCTTCAGAAAGGACTCGGATCTCCTGCTTATGAAGACCAGCTTCTTTCAGCGGACTGCGGATTCCGAGTTCTGCCAATGCCTTCAGTCCAGGCCGGTAGTCGCCGAGGTCATCCAGGTTCGTTCCTTCCATCACGCAGGCAAAGCCGTCTGCTTCTGCCTGGCTCTTCAGGGCAGAGAAGAGGGCGTGCTTGCAGAGATAGCAGCGGTCAGAGGGATTCTCTGAAACTCCTGGCACGCTCAGAATATCGAACTTGAGAAGTTTATGAGGAATTCCATCTTCCTTGCAGAAGGCAATGGCCTCCTCGTTCTCCCAGGAAGGGAAGAACGGAGATTCTGCGGTATACGCAATCATCCGGTCTTTCAGTACTTCGTGTGCTTCTTTCAGAAGATAAGTCGAATCTACTCCTCCGGAAAATGCGATGGCAGCACTGCCTGCTTCTTTCAGGATGCGATGAAGCTCGGCTCGTTTCTCTTCGGTATTCATTCTGCTTCGTCCTTTACTTCCCAGAGGGTCTTTCCGTTCTTCCGCGCAATCTCTGCAACATCGTCATACTCCATCTTGGACTTCTCAATTCCGTATCCGGAAGCATTCTTCTTCCGGATCGTTCCGTCTTTCACAAAGATCGGTTCCTGGCTGCGTTTCAGTACTGCCCGGTCCATCAGCTGATACCTCACTCCGAGGGTCGTCGTATAGCGGAAGATACATTGCAGAATCGTTTCCTCATCCTTCGGATGGCATAGCACGGATAAGAGATAAGCTGGTCGGTTTTTCTTCATGAAGATCGGAGTGATGAACACATCTCTCGCTCCAGCTTCAAATAACCGTTCCATCGCAAACCCGATCTCTTCGCCAGTCATGTCATCAATGTTGGTTTCGAGTTTCTCAATCTTCTGGTTCCTGCTTTCGGTCTGATCTTCACCAAGGAATGCCCGAACGCAATTAGCAGCTTCAAAGTCTTTTTCACCCATTCCGTAACCAGTCTGCTCAATGGTCATGATCGGTCTGGAACCAAAGGAAGACGCAAACGCCTTCAGCAATGCAGCACCGGTAGGGGTGCAGAGTTCTCCTCTGAACTTCTCCATGGAATAAGTCGGAATTCCTCTCAGCAGATATTCGGCCGCAGGAGCAGGGACCGGAACGATTCCATGCATGCAGCGGACTTCGCCATAGCCGGTATTGATCGGAGAGATGATCACCTGTTCTGCATGGATGGTATGCATCAATAGACAGACAGCAGTGATGTCCATGATGGCATCCTTCATGCCTACTTCATGGAAATGAATCTCTGATACGGGCATCTGATGGGCATGGCTTTCTGCCTCTGCAATCAGCTGATATACCTTCATCACATTGTCTTTCACTTCATCCCGCAGCGGGAATGAACGGACGGTATCTTCAATGGATTCCATCGAGGCATGATGATGTTCCTGTGCTTCGTTATGATGATCATGATCGGAATGGTCATGAACGTCATGGCTCTTCTCTTCTTCTCCATTTACGAGCACATGGAAATGCTTTCCGGCAATGCCGCACTTCGTGCTTGATTCCAGAGAAACAGAAACTCCTTCGAGGCCGAGGCTGTTGAGCTGATTCAGAATTTCATTCTGTTCTTGCTCGCTGAGCAGATCCAGCAGGGCACCCGCCAGCATATCTCCGGCCGCACCCATATTGCACTCCAGATACAACGTCTTCATTGATTGCCTCCCAGATATTTCGGATGATTGATCATGCTTGCCTGATAGGCAGCCCCGAATCCGTTATCGATATTCACGACACTTACTCCGCTCGCGCAGGAATTCAGCATGGACAGAAGTGCTGAGAGCCCGTGGAATGAAGCACCATAGCCGACACTGGTCGGGACTGCAATGACCGGACAATCCACCAGCCCGCCGATCACACTGGCAAGTGCTCCTTCCATGCCAGCCAATGCGATGACCGCATTTGCTGACATCAGAATATCCAGATTGCTTAACAGTCTGTGCAGTCCGGCAACGCCTACATCATAGAGACGAACTGTTTCATTGCCGAATGCCTCACACGTCAGCACTGCTTCTTCTGCAGCTTTCTGATCGCTTGTTCCGCCGGTTGCGACGACAATCTTTCCAAGTCCATCCGGCTCCGGAATTTCCCCGAATACTGCTGCTTCGGCAAGCTCATTGTAATGAATCTCATAGGGAGGATTGCTTGCGGCAATCAGGTCTTTCTTCTCCTGATTCATTCGTGTGACCAGAATGGTTTTCTGTCTATCCTGCCATGCGCGTTCTGCCAGCAGGCGGATCTGCTCTCCGGTCTTGCCTGCACCATAGATGACTTCTGCCTGTCCCTGTCTTAATGCCCGATGACGATCCAGCTTAGCAAAGCCAAGGTCTTCATAAGGCGCTTCTTTCAGTTTCAGCAGAACATCGTCTTCCGAGATTTCTCCTGCTTTATAAGTTTCCAGAAGCTGTTTCAGTTCTTTCTGATTCATGCCAGTCCTCCTTTGGTCCATCATAGATGATGGTATGAGATTCGCTGAGTTCGATGATCCGTTCCGGAATGAGACGGAGAAGTGTTTCATCATGACTTGAGATCAATAGGGTCTTTCCTGCATGCTTCCATTGTGTCAGGAAGCTGAGCATCCATTCTCTTGATTTCCGATCCAGTCCATTCAATGGTTCATCAAGAATCAGAACTTCCGGATTCATGGACAGCACACAGGCTAAGGCAGTCTTCTTCTGCTCTCCGCCGCTGAGATGATAAGGCGGTCTTGAAGCAAGATTCTCCAGTCCGATCATCTTCATGACATCATCAGTGCGTTTCTTTACTTCTGCTTGGGATAATCCGAGCTGTCTTGGCCCGAAGGCAATCTCTTCTTCTACGCTGCCGCAGAATAGCTGCACTTCAGGGTTCTGAAACACATAGCCGATGGAAGCGTGCAGTGTCCTTGCGACTTTCTGATTCTTCATGCTGGACGCATTGATTTCCTGGCCCAGGAAGGTCCAGGATCCATGATCCGGAAACAGAAGCCCGTTCAGAAGCTTCAGCAGGGTCGTCTTCCCGCATCCGTTGTCGCCAGCGATTCCGATGCATTCTCCCTTAGAGATAGAACAGGAAAGATCTGCCAGGGCAGGAATTTCTTCATAGTGATAGGAAACATGTTCCAGACGGATCAGTTCTTCGCTCATAAAGGCCTTTCTGAATAGAAAAACAGGAATACATAGAGAATCAGGATTGCTAAGAGGAATACGTCATAGCGATTCAGTTTCTCGGGCTTGCTGGAATGAATCGTGCCATCATACAGCCTGCACTCCATGGCATCAGAAGTCTGGTGACCGTAGTCTGCTGCCTTCAGAAACAGAGTTCCGAGAATTCCGGAAAAGCTTTTCTGATGATCTCTGCTTCTGGAGAGGTTTCTTAACTGCAGAGCAGTGAGCATTTCTTCTGCCTTTCTGCCGAGCAGCTCGATATAGCGCAGCGTCAGATCCAGAATGAATACCACAATGGAAGGAATATGAATCCGGTTCAGCGACGCAGTCAGCTGATTCCATGGCGAAGAAACCGAAACATAGGAAAGCATTCCGACCGACAGAAATACTTTGACGGTGATTGTGATAAATGCCATGGAACCGGAAAGAAAATATGCTGGGAACATTATCATGAATGACAGGAATGCAGCTCCGGCAGCACTTTCAATCACATCTTTCAGAATCTCAATCCGCTGAAAGCTCAGAAACAGTAAGAACGCGGCCGCGACGGTCAGCGTGAAATAGAAAGCCGGAGACAATGCGATCAGCAGAATCAGGACAAATGCCGCAAGCAGTTTGATGCCGGCATGGGCTTTCGTATCTGAAGATTGTTTATTGAGATCGATCTTCCGGAACAGACGGCAGAATTCCAGGAGGGAGTGCGTGAGAAAACCGTCCTGGCCTTTTACGGTCACAGGACGAGTCTCTTCTTTTATCCATTCCGGAAGAGAAGTACTCATTTCGAGTACGCAGGTTCCTTTCTGGTATTCGCTGCGAGGCGGAAGATGATGATCAGGAGGGCGACTCCGATCACAGCTGAGACGATATAGCCGAACGCATCCGGAAGACCGGAAACGGAATAATCCGGGAATAGAGTGCTGAGCTCAAATCCATTGGTCATGCCTGCAGGGGTATAGCCGAGGACAGTTCCTGCACTGGCATCTGAGGAAATCTCTTCTGCTCCCCATTCTCCCCATGCAGTTCCTTCCGCAAGGAGTCCCAGCGGGACGAGAACGATCAATGTACTTAATAATGCATAGAGCGGCTTCGTTTCGGAAACGGTGACAGAAGAATTCTTTACGAGGTCGGGGGACGTGCGGAGCACGAAGGCAAGCACGCCGGCTGTGAAGATGATTTCTGCTAATCCGAAGATCGTAAGGTGACCGATCATCATAGCCGGAATGGAAATAGAAAGACCATACGGGCAGTACAGAGCCTGGCCGGCAGTGTCATGGAATAATGCAGGCTGGATTCCGAACTCGATCGCTGCACAGAAGGCGGCAGCGTTGATGCCGGCATAGGAACCAAGTCCTGCCGCAAAGAGCCTGCGCTTCTGGCTGACTTCTCCTTTTGTCAGAGACTTATAGATGGCATAGCCGAGAAATGGCAGCACGAAGGCCATATTGAAGCAGTTTGCCCCGAAGGAAAGAATTCCCCCATCTCCGAACAGCAATGCCTGCAGGAGCAGAGCAACCGATACGGCAATACAGGCTGCTTCAGGTCCGAGCAGAATTGCAATGAGTGTTCCTCCCACCGCATGTCCGGTCGTTCCGCCAGGAAGCGGAACATTGAACATCATCGCCACAAATGAGAAAGCGGCGCCGACGCCGATCATGGAGACTTTTTCTTTCGGGAGTTCTGTTCTGACTTTTCTGACTGAGTGGATCCACACGGGTACCATGGCTGCAGTCATAACTGCGCAGGTGGAAGGACTGAGATAATTCTCCGGAATATGCATGATCTGTGTTCCCCTTTCATAGGCGCAAAAAGGCATGCACCATCATTCAGCGCATACCTTCGTGATATACCGATCCGCGGCTTCTGCCGTTTCCTGTTTTTCAGTGATTGAGATCAGCGAGAATCAGATTGACTGCTTCGCTGACTAAATGGCTGATGGAATAGTCTTCTACTCCGGCAACCGTATTATCGCAATGATGCATCGGAATCAGAATCCGCTTTGCCCGGCTTCTGCCGATGGCTGCGGCCATTTCTGCAGTGATCTCGCCATACATCGCATCTGCGATGACGATGCCGATGGGACCGAGAATAAAATCTGCTTCTCTGGAACAGACGATCACGGAGTTCTCTCCGCTTGCGGCGTGATCTGCACCAGCCTTGAGCATTGCTTCAGCTGCCCGGCTGTTGGTTCCTACTGCGATCACTTCTGCCTCAGGAAGTTTTGTCTTCAATGAGGAAACGAGGGCCTTCCCGATGCCTCCGCCCTGGCCGTCAATTACCAGTATCTTCATTCCGATTGTTCTCCCGGCATCTTCAGATGCCGCTCCTGTATTCATACAGTAAGGCTATTATACCATCTTGTGAAAAATTTCAGAAGTATTTCTGATCAGTCGTAGTCGTAATAGTTCTTCGCCTTCAGAACTTTGTTTTCCATCATGACCTTGCCGAGGGCAATGACGCTGTCAATGGAATAGTCTGTTTCATTCAGCAATACGAGGTCTGCATCGCTGCCGCAGGCAACCGATCCCTTGCGCGGATAGAGCAGAAGTCCGGTCGCGACGGTCTTCGTGATCGGAGAGATTGCATCACTGACGGAGACGTGTTCGTGGACTATCAGATACCGGACGGTATCATACAGGGTTTTCATCTTGCCGATGCCCATGCCGACAATTTCCAGACGGTCATTCCACTTCGGGAAACTGCCGTTGGAATCGGAAGATAAGGTGATCCGATCGAGAGGAGCTCTGCTCATGGCATCTTTCATCAGATGCGCAGTCTTAGCAGTCTCGTTGCCGCTGGTGAAGTCGATGTAGCCGCCCTTGTTAGCAAAGGTGATGGCATCTTCATACGCATTTGCGACATGCGTCGGACGGAAGATTGTGATCGGAATATCTGTCTCATCTACAATGGCTAAGACGTCTTTGTATCCCTTCTTTCCTCTGCCGGTATGCATGTGTACGATGCCTGCTTTCTTTGCTAAGAGGCCGGCAGTTCTGACCTGCGTGGCCAGACGGGCTAATTCTTCTTTTGAGACATTGGAAGAACGATGATCGCTGATCGCAATCTTAACGCCGATGACTTCATCGATGAAGGCAACATCATGAGCCACTGATCCAGTTAAGTTAACGGAAGGATATGCATAGGAACCAGTCAGGCACCATGCACTCATGCCTTGTTCTCTCAATGCCTTTGCCTTGGCAACGAGTGCAGCTACGCTCTTGGCATTGGCATCCGTTCCGAGCAGGCCTACTACCGAGGTGACGCCATATTTCACGCAGTCGGTCATCTGCACTTCGCGGATCAGCGAAGCGAAACCATCTTCTCCGCCTCCGCCGATGATATGAACATGCTGGTCGATGAATCCTGGTACCAGAATCTTGCCATGTCCGTCTAATACCTTGAATTCGCTGCTATCCCAGGTGAAGTCAATCTGATCGGCAATCTGAATGATGCGGTCATTGCAGATGAGTACGTCTTTGATGCCGAGGTCTTCTGGTGCAAATACATGTGCTTTTTCAATTTTCAGAAACATGTCATTTCCTCGCTTTTTCAAAATTATAGCGAGCTCTGGGCCAATAGGCTGAAGAAATTCCTTCATGGATACGATTTCTCTGGTATAACGGGAAAGAAAAAGGAGAAATGCCATGGATCGTCTGATTCTGAAGAAAGAACAGGCAGAAGAACTGATCCGGAAATACGGATCGCCTCTGTATGTGTATGAGGAAGAAGTCCTGAGGGAAAGATGCAGAGAGGTCGGAACTCTTCTGGCCCTGAAGACTTATCATCCCCAGTATTCTGCCAAAGCAAACTCCAATATCGAATTGCTGAAGATTATCCGGGAAGAAGGACTGGATGTCGATGCCATGTCGCCAGGCGAAGTCGTACAGGAGCAGGCAGCTGGTTTTGAAGCAGATCAGATCATGTACTGCTCCGGCAATATGTCAGAAGCAGAGATGAGATATGCCCATGATCATGCGGGGATTCTGATTCTGGATTCGCTGTCTCAGGCAGATCGCTATGGCACGCTCTTTCCGGGATCTGAAATGGGTATCCGGGTCAATCCGGGCATCGGTGCTGGTCATGATGCAAAGGTCATCACCGGTGGAAAGACAAAGTTCGGAGTCCTTTCAGAAGATCTGAAAGAGATTTCTGAGATCCTTCAGAAGCATTCTCTGAAGCTGATTGCTCTGCATGAACATGTCGGGTCTCTGTTCCTGGATGATACGGTATTCCTGGAAGCAGCAGAGATTCTGCTGAAGCTGGCACAGCAGTTTCCGGATGTGAGAATCCTCGATTTCGGCGGAGGACTTGGCGTTCCGTATAATGGAGAAGAAAGACTGGATCTGAACGGACTAGGAAGAAGACTGACAGATCTGATTGCTTCTTCTGAACAGAAGAGCGGAAGAACATATGAGATCCGGATTGAACCGGGAAGGTATATCGTTGCCGAAAGCAGCATGCTCTTAGGCACAGTGACAGACATCAAGGAATCTGCCGGGGTGAAGTATCTCGGAACGGATATCGGCTTCAACGTGCTGCTGAGGCCGGTGCTGTATCATGCCCATCACAGGATTCATGGCTATTCGGATTCGGAAGAACAGGAAACCTATACCGTATGCGGAAATTTATGCGAGTCCGGAGATATTCTTGCTGAAGGAGAACAGCTTCCATGCATGCGGATCGGAGATCTGATCGGCATTGAAAATGCCGGAGCCTATGGCTTCAGCATGAGCTCTGATTATAATGGACGCCTGCGCCCGGCTGAGGTGCTTCTTTCGGATGGGACGGATCGTCTGATCCGGAAACGGGAAAGCCTGGAAGATCTGGTAAATCAGATCTGAGCATGCTTTCTGCCGGTTGCCTGATAGCTCTGCTCGTCGGAGTTCGTATAGATGACTTCCAGGAATTCTGAGAAGAGTTCAGAAAGTTCTTCGATGCTCATCAGATCTTCGGAAAGACTTGTATTCATGCCTGCATGGTGTTCGTTGATGCGTTTGCGGCTGAGGCCATGTGCAACGGTCAGAGTTCCATCCGGTTTCAGAAGATCAGACAGATGCGCAATCAATGCTTGCGGATCCCTGAAGTGCGGAAGGGCGTTGTAGACCATGATGGCATCGAACTTCTTTTCTGGTTCATACGTCTCTGCCGGAGTGCAGATCAGGGTTACTTCCGGCTGCCTGAACTTCTTTTCTGCCTCTGCAATCATGTTCGGGGAGATATCAATCCCGGTGATGGAGGAAGCTCTGCGCTTCAGGTAGTCCGGGATCAGGATACCGGTTCCGCAGGCAACGTCGAGAATATCCATCCCGGGATGGATGTCTGCATGGTCCAGAATGCTCGCAATCACTGCTTCATTGCGGACCATCCTGCTGTCCCAGTCAGCTGCTTTCTGGTCAAAATAGGAAATCACATCAGATTCACGAATCATCTTCACACCCTCACAGAGTTCATGAGGTATATTATACCGGTATCTGAACAGGATTAAGAGGGCTCTGGAAGGACGTTGCAGGAACTAGCAAAATCGATGATAATTACATCAGTTCAGACCAGTCTGCACTGGGAAGGAAGGTGATTCGTGTGCTTTTCTTTGAATATTCAGATCGTGTTCCAGGGATGATCAGTTTATGACGTCAGAACAGTACAGGTTTTCACCGGAGGTGCAGGCAGTTGTGGAGGGTTCTCCGATTCCGTTTGCGGTATATCAGCTTTCTGACCACAGGGTCGTGACTGTGCTTCTTTCAGATGGATTTGTGAAGCTCAGCGGTGCTTCTTCACGGGAAGAATGCATTCAGCTGATGAATACGGATATGTATCGGTATACCGATCCGGCCGATGTGGCGAGGATTGAAGATCTGGCATACCGGTTCGCAATCGGCAAGGATGAGGTCTATGATGCGGTATACCGCAGCAAGCTCCCGGATCAGAATGAATATCATCTGCTTCATTCGATGGGCAGGCATATCACAGTGGATGGGAATGTGCAGCTTGCCATGATCTGGTATATGGACGAGACCAGTGCATCTCAGAAGACTGCTCATGGAAGAGAGCTGATGGATGCTCTGATTGAGAGCGCAGAGATTTCCCGGAAGCAGCGGGAAAATTATTACGATGATATGACGGGCCTTCCGACTGCCGCTTATTTCCGGGTTCTGGCAGAAAGTTCCGTGAAAACCATGCGGGCAGAAGGAAAAACTCCGGCAATCATCTATCTGGACTTCAGCAACATGCGTCTGTTCAATCATCGCTATGGCTTCGCAAAGGGTGATGAATTGATCCGGGGACTCGGAAAGCTTCTGAGCAGGATGTTCGGAACTGAGCACTGCGGGCATGTGGAGAGTGATCATTTCGCGGTTTATACGGATGCGGATTATGCTGAAAAGCAGCTGGATCAGCTGTTTGCTTCATTGAATCAGATCAATCATGGCAATGCGCTTCCATTACGAGCGGGAATCTATGTGCTTGCTGAAGGAGACTATGACATCAGCCGGGCATGCGATCGGGCCAAGGCTGCCTGCAATCATCTGAGAGGACAGTTTGCGTCAAGGCACATGTACTTCAACGAACAGATCAGCAAAGAGATCTCGGGGAAGGCATATGTCCTGGATAATTTCACCAGAGCACTTTCCGAGCATTGGATCCAGGCTTATTTCCAGAGGATCGTGGATCCTGAAACGGGAAAGGTGACGGATGAGGAGGCACTGGCAAGGTGGATTGATCCGCAGAATGGACTTCTGCCTCCGGATCAGTTCATCCCGATTCTGGAGGATGAAGGAATGCTCTGGAAGCTGGATCTGTATATGGGCCAGCAGATCATTCAGAGCATGCGTAAGAAACAGCAGAAGGGCATTCCTCTGGTGCCGGTTTCCATCAATCTGTCAGAGCGTGATTTCACGGTCTGCGATATGATCGACAAGCTTGCCAGAAGAATGGATGAAGCAGGAATCGAACGGAAGTATCTGGTCATTGAGATCACGGAACGCGCGATCGGCAGAGACCCGGAGCTTCTGAAACAGATCATCGAGGAATGCGGAAATTCCGGATTCCGGGTATGGCTGGATGACTTCGGCAGTGAGTATTCTTCTCTGAATATTCTGAGCAATTATCACTTTGATGTGATCAAGCTGGATCAGAAGTTCCTGAAAACAATGCAGAAGGGCAACCAGAAGGGAAAGCTTCTGATTGCAGAGATCCTGGATTTTGCAAAGAAGGCAGACATCACTGCTCTGGCCGAAGGAGTGGAGACCAGGGAAGAAGCAGTCTTCCTGATGGATCATGGCGTGAATAAGATCCAGGGCTTCCTCTTCAGCAGACCGGAACCGGAAAAGACTCTTCTGGAGTGGTATCAGAGTCATCAGGAAGCAGTTCAGCCGGAAAAATAGATAGATACAGCCCGGAACAATCTCTTCCGGGTTTTCTGAAGACATGGAGAAGAGAATATGATGAGCTATGACCACAATGCATGGATGAAGAAGATGAATCAGGTTCTTGCGCAGGGACCATATACCGATTCCTGGGAATCCTTGTCTGAACATCAAACACCAGAGTGGTTCCGGAAAGCAAAGCTTGGCATCTTCATTCACTGGGGACCGTACTCAGTACCTGCTTTCGGAAGCGAGTGGTATTCCCGGAATATGTACCGGGAAGGAACTATGGAGTTTGAGCATCATCAGAAGACATATGGCCTGCAGAAAGACTTCGGGTACAAGGATTTCATTCCGATGCTGAAGGCAGAGCGTTTTGATCCGGAAGCCTGGGCAGAATTATTTGAAGAGGCCGGGGCAAAGTATGTGATCCCGGTTGCGGAGCATCATGATGGGTTTCAGATGTACCGCAGTGAACTGTCTCACTGGAATGCCTATGAGATGGGACCGCAACGGGATGTGCTGAGTGATCTGAATGAAGCACTCCATCAGCATGGCCTGATTACGGGTGCTTCTTCTCACAGAATAGAGCACTGGTGGTTCATGGGCTCTGGGAGAAAGCCATTGAAGAATGGAACGCCAGCAGAAGAGTGGTCTGATATCCCATCTCTTTCAAAGACCCCGGATGATCTGTACTGGCCTTCGACCATCATGGATTCCGAGGATAATGACAATCGGTATGCGACACCGGCTCCTTCTGAAGAATTCCTGGAAGACTGGATGTTCCGTACTATGGAACTCATCGATCACCTGCAGCCGCAGGAACTTTACTTTGACTGGTGGGTATTCCAGGCTGCTGCCAAACCTTATCTCAGAAAGATTCTTGCCTATTACTACAATCGCGGAGCGGAATGGAACAAAGAAGTGCTCGTGATCACGAAGAATGACGGGATTCCGTATGGATGTGCCGTGCCGGATATGGAGCGGGGCGGCTTCCATACCATGCAGGCAGAACCATGGCAGACCGATACCGCGGTCGGAAAGATCTCCTGGGGCTATACGAGAGACAATGTATACAAGACTTCTGACATGATTCTTCAGGATCTGATTGATACGATTTCGAGAAACGGCGTGATGCTGCTGAATGTAGGCCCGAAAGCAGATGGAACGATTCCGGAACAGGATCAGAAGCTTCTGAGAGAGATCGGTTCCTGGCTGAGACAGAATGGCGAAGCAGTATATGGCAGCAGACCTTGGAGAATCTCCATGGAAGGACCGACTGCACCAAAAGAAGGAGCGTTCTCTGATCAGACGGATTCGGTCTATTCTTCCGAAGACTTCCGGTTCACGGTGAATCATGGCCACCTCTATATCTTTGCCATGAAGTATCCCGATCCGGTGAATGGAGTCTCAGAGATCAGAGTGCATACGTTAGCAGGAAAGGATCATCCGGCTGCTTATGAGTTCGGAGCATTGATCAGAGATGTTGAGGTTCTCGGATATGAGGAGAAACCAGAGTGGGTTCAGAAACAAGACGCATTAATCATCCGAACAAAGACCATTCATACGCACAGTCCGGTTGTCTTCCGGGTGGAGTTCCGGTGATTGCTACATATGTAAAATATTTCATATGGTTTGATTTATTTTCATAATGATGAAAGATTTTCTGTTGAGTCGCTGCCGGAACAGGAATATCATGTTTACTGTCAGAATTGAAAGGGGAATATCCTATGCGTGATGAAGCACTTTTTGAAGCAATCGGAAAAGAACAGGACCGCCAGAACCACAACATTGAACTGATCGCCTCGGAGAACTTCGTATCAAAGGAAATCAGAGAAGCAGCTGGTTCCGTACTTACCAATAAGTATGCAGAAGGCTATCCTGGCCATCGGTATTACGGCGGCTGCGAGTATATTGATGTCGTTGAGAATCTTGCCAGGGACAGGGCGTGTGAATTGTTCCATGCAGAACATGCGAATGTTCAGCCGCATTCCGGTTCCCAGGCGAATATGGCCGCATATTTTGCATTGATTCAGCCGGGAGATCGGATCATGGGCATGGATCTGGCCAGCGGCGGTCATCTGACTCATGGTGCAAAAGTTTCTTTCTCCGGCAAGCTGTTTGACAGTGTTTCATATGGGGTTGATCGGGAAACAGAGAAACTTGATTATGATGCAATCCGCAAACTTGCTCTGGAAGCCAGACCGAAAGTGATCGTGGCTGGTGCTTCTGCGTATGCAAGAGAGATTGACTTCAGCGAGTTTCGCAAGATCGCAGATGCCTGCGGTGCATATCTGGTTGTGGATATGGCGCACATTGCCGGTCTGGTAGCGACTGGATATCATATGAGCCCGGTTCCATATGCAGACATTGTTACTTCCACCACGCATAAGACCCTGCGCGGACCGCGCGGCGGCCTGATTCTTTGCAAAGAGCAGTATGCAAAGGCGGTAGACCATGCAGTATTCCCGAGAATGCAGGGCGGCCCGCTGTGTCATATTGTTGCGGCAAAGGCAGCTTGTTTCTATGAAGCACTGCAGCCGGAGTTCAAGGAATACATCAGGAACGTCTGTATCAACAGCAAAGCACTTGCTAAGGCACTGGAAGAAGAAGGAATCCGTCTGGTTACAGGCGGAACGGATAATCATCTGGTTCTGGCAGATGTGCTGAACTCCATCGGAGTAACTGGTGTTGAAGCAGAAAAGGCACTGGATGAAGTGAACATCACTGTCAACAAGAATGCGATTCCGTTTGATACCACAAAGCCTACGGTTGATTCCGGCATTCGTCTTGGCTCGGCAGCAATGACAACTAAGGGATATAGCGAAGCAGACTTCACTGCCATTGGTCATATGATCGGCAGAGTTCTGAAGAATATCAACGATGATGCGGTAAAGGCGGAAGTGAAGCAGCAGGTCCTGGCGCTCACGGAAGCACATCCGTTTGACTGAATAATTCAAAACGGACAGAGTTTTTCCGGAAAGATATGGACAAGCCTGAGCTTGTTCATGTCTTTTTTTGACCTTGATTCCTTCCTTGGATGAAGAACGCTACGCTTCCAGCTGGCTGCGCATCTAGGGAAAGCCTGCTGCTTCAAATGGGAACGGGAAACAGGGCCCGGGAGGAACCAACACTGAATCAAATTGACAAAATAATCCTCTGCTCCCTGCGGAACAGGAGTCCATGGAACTATTTAATACACTACATATACTTATAATATACGTATAAAAAAGATGATTTATCAGGATATATCTATACTACATCCTGCCTGTTCGCAGCAGACCTCAGCGCAAAAGAAAAGGCGTAGACCCTTTTTTTGGGTTTACGCCATTGACCGCTTGATTATGCGGTTTTCATCACTAATATGGTGAGCGCTAATTTACTAGCCCACCTCGAATTGAAAAGCATCTGGAAGTCGTTCATCGAATTTTAGTGATTCTGAAGCCTTTTCTCTCATGTTGGCGTTGCACAGAAGCGAAGCGAAAAGCATTGAGTGGAAGGGCTTTTTTCTACGAATTTTCTACGATTTTCAATAGTGCCAATAGATAATAAGAGGCAATAGTTGCATAATTACGTTGAAATAAGGGGTTGATGGGATGGTTGATAATAAGATCAGCATTGGTAGTTCTGGTGAGTATTATGTTGCGTATACCCTAGAACGTCACGGTTTTACAGCGGCTATGCCAATGGCGAACACAAAGAATTTCGATATTCTGGCAATCAATCGCGAAACAAATAAGCAGATCGCAGTGCAAGTAAAGACCACAGCAAAACACACACATACATGGCCTCTGTCATCTAAATCCGAAACTCTCAAAGGGGAAAATATTTTCTACTTTTTTGTTCTTCTACACGATGATAAAGAACCTGACTTGTATATTGTTCCTAGCCAAGTTGTTGCTGATACGATATACAAAAATCATCATGAGTGGCTTAAGACTCCTGGTATAAATGGAAGACAGCACAAGGACAATAACATCCGTAATTATTCTCCAGATCAAATGTATCTGGAGGCATGGAATATTCTGAGATAAACGACTAAGGGTAATACATATGGCAAATAAACAGGCAGCGAAGAGATTTGCTAACGAATGGAAGAATCGGGGCGATGAGAAACAGGACACCCAAACATTCTGGATCAGCCTGCTCCAGCAGGTATTCGGAGTCGGATTAGATGGTATCCAGAACGTAATCACCTTCGAGGTTAGAACCTCTAAGCAGAAAAAAGGGAAGGACTTCAAAGATGCTGTCCTCTACAGATTTGATCATGACAAGGAAGTGCTGATTGAACAGAAGTCATTCGGTATTTCGCTGGCCAAACAGATCAAGCAGTCGGACGGCGAACTGCTGACTCCTTTTGAACAGGCAAAGAGGTATGACGATCATTCGGCTTTCAATGACAAGGCTAGATGGATCATCTGCTGCAATTTTGGTGAGTTCTGGATTTATGACATGTCACTGGAAGGTGCCGCTCTGTATGAGCCTGTGAAGAGAGTTGACTTGGCTGATCTCCCGAACAATCTCGGATCATTCACGATGCTCGAATCCGGCGAGAATGATTCTGCTCCGAAGTTCAACGAAGAGGTTGCCGTGTCCGTTAAGGCGGGCAATTTGGTTGGCAAGATGTACGATGCCTTCGAAAAGCAGTATAAGCATGACGAAGACGGAAACCTGTCTGATTCGCAGAGACAGGCACTTAACAAGCTGTGTGTTCGTCTCGTCTTCTGTCTCTATGCCGAAGACAGCGGGCTTTTTCGGGATAAGCAGTTTCACGATTACATGGAGAGCTATCCTACGCTTCGGATGAGAAGGGCTTTGATTGACCTTTTCAACACTCTGAATACACCAATTGACCAGCGGGACCCATATCTGGAAGCGGATGTGGCGAGCTTTCCCTATGTTAACGGTGGCTTGTTTGCGGGTGAGATTGAGGTTCCGAATTTCACTGACGATCTTCGGGAGGTGTTGCTGGATGAAGAAAGCAGTCTTTTTGACTGGTCG
This sequence comes from Anaerolactibacter massiliensis, assembly GCF_900290205.1. NCBI lineage: Bacteria > Bacillati > Bacillota > Erysipelotrichia > Erysipelotrichales > Erysipelotrichaceae > Anaerolactibacter > Anaerolactibacter massiliensis. Next base: position 360,364 of record NZ_OLMH01000001.1, read on the forward strand.
GCGATTTCGCCCACGATTTTCGGAGCTGTTTTCGAATCTACTCTGAATCCTGAAACACGCCGAAGCGGAGGTATGCACTATACGTCCATTGAAAACATTCACCGAGTGATTGGCCCTCTGTTTTTGGATGACCTGAAGGCAGAATGCGACCGCTTGTTGTCAAATGCTTCAACCACAAATGCCCAGCTTCGGGCGTTTCAGAACAAGCTGGCATCTTTGACTTTCCTTGATCCCGCCTGCGGGAGTGGCAACTTCCTGACTGAAACCTATTTGTCTCTGCGTCGATTAGAAAACCGTGTTATTCAGGCACAGTCACGATTGATGCAGATGGGTAATGTCATTAATCCAATCAAAGTATCGATTCAGCAGTTTTACGGCATTGAGGTCAATGATTTTGCGGTATCGGTTGCTCAGACGGCATTGTGGATTGCTGAACATAAGGAGTTCAAAGAAACCGAAAAGATTCTGTTCATGGATATCGACTTTTTGCCCTTGAAGACATTTACACACATTTGGGAAGGCGATGCTTTGAAAATCGATTGGAGCGATGTGATCCCTTCGAACGAACTCAGTTATATTATGGGGAATCCCCCGTTTGTTGCGAATGCGGGCAGAGTGTCAAGAGAGGAACATGCTTCCAAAAAAGTGATGGATGATTGCCAAAAGGAAGAAAAGAAGGAGCTGTTTGGTGCCGATGGCGGTGTTCTCGATTATGTCTGCTGCTGGTATAAAAAGGCATCTTTATTCATCAAAGGAACAAATATTCATGTCGCATTTGTTTCAACGGATTCTATTTGTCAAGGTCAGCAGATTGCACCCTTATGGGAGTCACTGCTGAGTGACAACGTAAAAATTGATTTTGCATATAAATCTTTCAAGTGGGACGCAGAATCAAGCAAAAAAGCGACGGTTTATGTTGTGATCATAGGTTTCTCCGAAACCGCTCCAGCGGATTGCAAAATATACTATTCTTCGGAAATTAAACACGTCAAACACATTAGCCCGTATCTGATTCCGAGCGACGAAGACATTCTTGTGCGTTCAACATCTACTCCGCTGTGCGATGTGCCACAAATGAGAAGCGGCGGCAAACCTGTCGAAGGCGGCAATTTGATTTTTAGCGAAGATGAGAAAAATGAGTTCATCAAAAAGGAACCAAATTCGGAGAAATTCTTTAAACCTTTTATGGGCTCAGAGGATTACCTAAATAATAATTCTCGTTGGTGCTTGTGGCTGCTAAATGCAGAACCGAGAGAATTGAAAAGCATGCCACTTGTGATGCAAAGAATTGAAGCGGTTAGAAACTTTCGATTAAGCAGTAAGAAGGCCGCAACAAGAGAAGGTGCAAAATTTCCGCAAAGGTTTATGGAAATTAAACAATCGGATGGGGATTATTTGATGATCCCGCTGACTACTTCAAGAAACAGAAAGTATATCCCGATAGGGTATCTGTCAAAAGACGTTATCGCAAGTAATGCAGCATCTTTTGTGCCAAATGCAACCCTTTATCATTTTGGCGTATTAATTTCAATTGTGCATATGGCGTGGATGAGAACTGTCGCTGGATATTTTGGCCCGAGCTATAGGTATTCAAACAACATTGTCTACAATACATTCCCGTGGCCATCGCCTTCCGACTCCCAGAAGTCTCGAATTGAGCAGACTGCTCAGGCCATTCTTGATGCTCGGGCAATGTATCCGAGTAGCACCCTTTCCGATCTCTATGATCCCCTTACGATGCCTGCTGAGCTTCGCAAGGCTCATGACGAAAACGATAAGGCGGTTATGTGTGCCTACGGTTTTAATAAGAATATGACTGAAGAAGAAATTGTCTTGGCCCTGATGAAGATGTATAAAACAATTTCGTCGGAAGCAGGTATTTGATATTATTTGACCTTGATTGAGAAAATGCTATCATATTAATGCGCTGTGGAATCAATTTCCAGAGCATAGATATTTCATTCGGATATTTGTTTGTTTGGTTTGTTGTAACGCGAAAGCGTCTATCTTTTAGCTTTAGGGTGTGTTTTTATATTGCCCTATGAATACGAAATTAAGGCTGATGCAAGTGTCAGCCTTTTATATTTGAAAAGATGAACTGCAGCCGCTTGCGGCGGTGATTGTGACTATTGCGGAAGGAGGTGATGCGATGACGATGAACTATTTTCCCTATTGTTTTACCAGTTTCACTTTTGGATACATCGTTCTGTGCTTCACACTTATTATTCTTCCGCAGACGGTTGCAGCTCATATTGATCATTGAGTAAAGTCGGTTAATAGGTTGCGCTTTAGCGGTGATATCGATGAGCGTCAGCTCAAAGTATTACCCGACAACTCATGAAGAAAAAGCAGAATTTGCAAAAGCGCTTGATCACTTTTATGAATTCTGCGATGCAAAGGAAAATGGCATGTCTCGCAAAGGGCTTGAAAAAGCTGTACTGAGTTTCTTGAATCAAGAAGCCTCTGCAGTTGTTATGGAACGTCTGAGCAAAAAGTATAAGAAGGATTATTTTGCGGTAAGTAAAGCGTCAGGGGTTCCAAAGACCACCGTTTATCGGCTGGCAAAAAAAGAAACTGTAGACTACAGGAAGGTTAACTCTGTATGCAGGTATGACTTGTCAAGAATAGTGGCAGCATATCATTCGGCGGATCTTTCAGATGAAGATGATGAAACCTATTTAAATGTTGTGACAGGAGAATATGATACGGAGGAAGTGAACGCACTGTGCTACTCGGCTTCCCCTTGGGATAGAATTGCAGATTTCGAAAGAACATATAAGTTTTCGAGCGTCGATATTCACGATTTTGATACGTTGATTCGCAGTATGCTTGCTAAGAAGGAGGGCTAAGCTCTCCTTTTTTAGTGCAATTAAAGCTATTCCCGCATGCGGGAATGATTTTGAGATGCCAATGCTAAGTTATTGGCAGGAAGCGAAAGAGCAACGAGTTCTGACCACTCAGAGCTGGCCGACCCCAAACTTCCGATGATTCGCCTGAATGCGAGGGAGAAACAAGCTCAGTACCGGTGAGAGCAAGCGGATCCTAAGCTTCCGGTGTCTTGTCGGAAAACAAAGGAAGAGCAGTCCCAGAGTATGCCGGAGCAAGGTGGTCCCCAGCTTCCGAATCATCGCCGGAAGCCATGAAAAGAGTGAGTTTACACCGGGAAGAACGCACTCAATCATAGTCTCCGGCACATCACCGGAAAGCAAAGGCACGCAGGCTCAATACCGGTCAGAGCAAGCCAACCTTGGCTTCCGGTTTCTCACTGAATAACGTAGGAAAGGTTGTTCGTTTTACTGGAATGGCCTATTCCTTAGCTTCGAAGATTTAGAAGACAATACTATGAAAAACATTTACTTATTGGTCAAAAAGACATTTGATGTTGACACCTTTCTTAAGGCAACAGGGAACGAATACCGTATGGTATCGCAGACACCTTATATGGACAAAAAGGGAACGGCCGGAACGCGGGGCACAACACTGACGCTGATGATCCTGCATGATTCGCTGGATTACGGAGTGGATAAGAATACTGGCCTGCCGCGTGATAATAACGTTTTTGAGACATTCGACGTTACGATTCTGAACGGCCAGACACATGCAGATCTGAAAAAAGGCGATCTGGTTGCACTCGTAGACTATGACCCTGATCATTCGTATGTAATGGATTACAGCGTCATTCTGCGCTTCAAGGGCTATACCAAGCTGGAGGATAAGAATAAGTGATGAAACGGCATGTGATTGCGATTCATAATGCGGTTCTGTTTGCAGGTATGTTTTCCGTGGCAGGATTGATGGCAATTGCGATGCTGTGTGTCTCTCTGAGCAGGACTGATGGCGCTGGAAGCAACTCTATTCCAGCGCTGTCCACTGCTTGTGTCATTTTGGCACTTGCAATTGCAGCTTCTGAACTTATCTTGTTCCTTTACCAGAATCGTTACTATCGCGGGCTGAAGTATGGCAACGCGTATCATCGGGTAACAAGCCGGTTGCGTCGCGCACTTCTTGATGCTGGATACTACGAAGCAGACTTCCTTGGTTTTGCTCATCCTGCGGCGATAGAACTGGATTTCAATGGCGATCTGACAACAGGGACCCTGCGAATACGGAATTCTCCGCACTATGACAGTTCGCTTGAAACGGTCAATATGGCCTCAGCTCTCGGACAGTATATAGTCGAACGATGGTATCTGTCGGATGACCAGAATTGGTACATTTATGAAATCTACGATTATGAGGTGTTTCAACCGCTGGTTCTTCACTGCTATGCAGATTTCTGGGATTACGCTAATTTGCCAGACTGGTACAAGTTGCGAATCGATGAGCGCCTGAATACTAAACTCCAGCATATGCTGATAGTCGGGGCAACTCGATCTGGCAAAACGTACATGTTGTATGAATTGATTTTGGAAATGCTGCAGAAGCCAGTTCATTATGAACTATATCTTGCAGATCCAAAAAGATCGAGTCTCTGGGCAGTCGGCAATGCAATTGGCGCCCAGCATAATGCAGTGACGATTGAAGACATCATCGTAGAACTCGATAATTTCCATTCGAGTATGATGAATCGTTCTTCAGAGCTGGCAGATTTGCTGAAAAAACAAATTGATGCTGACTATCGCACATTTGAGTTATCACCAAGCATATTCATTTTTGATGAATTTGCAGCATTTATGGGAGCCCTGCAGACCTATCCGAAGGCAACACGCGATGAGGTAATGGCAGATCTTAGGGATATTGTGTTGATGGGCGCACAGCTTGGTTTCTTCATCATCATCGTCATGCAAAAGTCGGATGCGAGCACACTTCCAACCATGTTGCGAGACTCTCTGACTCTCAAGGTGGTATTGGGAAATGCGGAAGACACTACGTATACGACCGCATTTGGCACAGGGGTGGAAATACCGAAACACAACTACCGGATCGGAGAAGGGGTATATACCGATGCCGGATATGCCAATACTCCTAAACTTGTTACTATCCCTACGCTGGATTTCAATCTTGCCAGTGCTTTCGAACTTGCTTCACATATTGCGCGGGGGGCATGTAATGACCCCCGCCCGATAAATAAGGATAACCATGGTAAGGCTGAGTGTGGATGAACTCACAATTGTGATTCTGCTGGCAGAAAAGGCTGTTCTTGGCACAACGGACTGGGAATGGATTGCGTATAGAATCATTAACAGAACCGAGTTAGATTTGCAGCTTATTCAGATCTTTGGCCCAAAATGCACGTCAGAACAGTCTAATATCGCTGGTTACTCAATTGGATACAGCTATGGAAACCATCCGTTTTACTTTCGCATCTGTTATCACGAAGCATACTGGAATATGGGCGTCGCAGTAAAATTCTCTGCACAGTCACTGGCATATTACTGTAGCCGATACAGTGAGTTGACAGGAACGCAAATTGAGGTGTTCCAAATTTTACAGATACTGAGTGCTGATTTTCAAAAAAACTACATTGTGAGATTGTCACGCATCGATTTTTGTTCGGATTTCATTAATGAGGGCCTGTCGGTCAATGAGTTGAATGTGGAGCTGAAAGATAATCATATTCACTTCGAACACAGTACTGGAAAAAAGAATACTTCTAAGATCGCATTTTATACCGATGCAGGTATTGTCGATACGATCTACGTTGGCAGTAAGAAAGCAAACGTGACAACATTCCTCCGGATCTACAACAAGCGGAAAGAGCAGATTCAGCAGCATGGTATTCATTTTGATGAAGCTATCAACTGTAAGGATTGGATACGGATGGAAAACAGCATTCGAGGTGCATATGCACATGACATCACACAGAGACTGTTAATGATGAATTCACGCAGCGAACTAGTCTCTCTGATATCTGCATGCATGCTGAATAAATATACGCTGGTTGATGAGAATGGGGCTGATCACAAGATTACGGCATTATTGAGATCAGCAGCAACGGAGCCTTCGGATTATTACTATACCGACGCAAAATATCAAGATTTTTCGCTCGATGAGTCACTCGGGTATCTGGTGGAAAAATCAGGATTAATGCCGTTTTTATACAAAGCAAAACAATTTGATCCAGAAGCCCTAACACTTTTCACACGATATCTCGCGGATAAATTAGAGCAGTACTCACCAACATGGTCGGTTACTCATTGGCTAGCGGTGCATGGGCAATACTATCAGGATCATGGAATCAAGAACGTCTTTGCGACTAGGAAGGAAAAAGAGCATGGCTAGAATCAATTCATTTCTGGAAACAAAGGAAGTCGCACAGCTTCTGCACTGCAGCACGCATTACGTAACTACACTGCGGAAGTCCGGGCTGCTGAAGGGAACTCGGTACGGAAAGCGCTGGCTGTATTATGATAGCGATATTCAGGACTTTCTCACGGTAACCCATGGGAAGGATCTGAATAACATCAAAGATTTGACCCCTGAAGGAGTCGTAAAGAAATTTCTTCAGCAGTAAAATTTCCAATCTTCCTTCTGCCCGCTGTATTCTAATGGCGGGCATTCTTATGCCCAGATGAACGATTCTAGGTGCTTAATGCACCGGGAGGTGCAAGAAAAGGATATGTAATACATGAATAGCGAAAAATATATTATTGCCCGCAAATCGACGCGGAAAGGGCATGAAAATGAAGTTACCGCGTATGTCGTTCTGCTGCCTCTTCCCGATGGGACGAAATACAACAAGAGCTTTCCCGTAAAAGACTATAAAACAGAAGGGGCATGCAAACGGGATGCGATCAAGGAACGTGATCGGATTCTTGGAAAACTGGCTGCGAATGAATCGGTGAAGGCAAAGAAGTCGATTCCAACTGTAGACGAAGTTTTTGAAATGACATTGGTGCAGTTCAAGAAGCGCAAGGGCAGTAACACAAAGTATGAAAAGATTTATAGCAAGTGGATTAAGCCCAAGTATGGAAATGTCAAAATTTCGGAAATCACGAAGCTTGATGTTTCGTCAACCTTGAATGAAGCTGCTGAAACCTGTGTCAGGCAGCATGTTAGTAATATCAAAACCGTCTGGAAACGTATTTATGATGTGGCAATTGATACGCTTGATATTCCGGTAAAGGACTGCTCAAGAGTGGAGATGCCGCCTTGTAATAAGAAGACAAAACGCTCTAAGAAAGGCGAGCAGAATGTCACACAGGATGTGTTTGATGAATTTTGCAAATATGCTGCAAACTACGGGAACTATCTGGATGATGAGAAGAAACTGATTTACAACAGGGACATTATGATCTACGCTCTCAGGCTAAACCGTTACATCGGAGTGAGGCCGCAGGAAGTCAGAGCGATTACCCGTGACTGTATTCAATTCCGGGATCTGCCATATAAGAACCCAGAGACAGGGAAGATTGAGAATGTAGAAGGTGCACGTATTGCAATTGATAAAGCGGTTGGCTCGACAATAACCGAGGAAATCGCTTTGCGTGACACGAAAACAGAAGAGTCCCAGAGATGGGTTTACTTAGGCAAGGAAGGTGCAGATCTCCTGAGAGAGATTCTTGCGTATTCCAAGTATGATATCGTCTTTGCAGACTACGATGGTAATTTGATCAGTTCAACTGTTTACTCCGATTTCATGAACAGGGTGAAGCACAAGTGGTGGAAAGATACTGGACATAAGGAAGACGTCTATGCTGAGCTGATGCGCAAAGCATTATCCGCTGATAACTACAGCCATAGTGTGAGTGCGGTAGTCACTAAACAGCAGATGGGCCACGAGAGCGAAAACATGTCTGCAAACTGGTATGCCACCGCTCCTGATGTTGATGTTGTGACCGCTTTCCTGAACAGACAGTATAAAGAGTAAAAGTCTACGAATTATTCTACGAATTGCCTATAACATAAAGAAAACCGCATTGTTATGCGGTTTCTACAAACTATAATGGTGAGCCACAGTGTGCGAAACACGAACACTTTCATCATAGACATTCAGCGCGGTCTCATAGCTGATCGGCTCTCCCTTCGTGCCCTGGAAGTTGATCGAGATCACGAGCTTATTATCGTCCGGGTAAACGTAGACGGCATTCAGAAAGATGCTGACCATCTTCTCACGGTAACGCGGATCAGACGGATCTCCTCTCATGTGCTTCATGACTGTGATCACATCGTCACGTGTGATTCCTGCAGGCTTTGTGACCTGCGCTCTGACAATTGCCTCCTCCAGATCTTCCTTCCGCTTCTGCAGATCAACCATGCGCTGCTGAGTGGTGTCATTGAAGATGCCATGCTCCACAGCCTCCTCAAGGTTGTGCAGTCTCTTATCTACATCATCCAGCTGAGTCTTCAAGGACTGCTCTTCGGAGTGGTCCTCTTTTTTTTGTTCCTGGTATTGGATGACCAGATCAGCGATCTCACTAATGAACTTGTCATCGTTGACCTTCTCGACCAGAAAAGAGACCACAGCGTCCTCGATCCGGTCTTTGCTGATCCGCTTCATGCGGCAGTCCTTGTCGTTTCTCTTTGTGTCCTGATAGTAGTAGTACTTCTTCTTCAGTTTTCCGGTGGCTGAGACTCCGATCATGGGAGAACCACAGAGACCACAGAAGATCTTTCCAGTGAGCAGGTACTTTGTGGACCTGGAAGCAGCTGGAGCTATTCTGTTCTTCTTGATCGTCTTCTGACACTGATTCCACAGATCCCGGCTGATGATCGCAGGCATCGCACCTTCTTCTCTGTAGTCTCCAAAAATGTAGACGCCTGCGTATCTCTCATTCCGGAGAATATGCTGCAAAGACGTCCGGCTCCACTCCTTGCCTCTCAGTGTTCTGAGCCCGTCATTGTTGAGACCTTCGATGATGTCCTTGATCTTCTTTCCGGAGGCGTATTCGGTGAAGATCCGCTTGACGATCGGAGCGGTGTCCGGATCAATCATGAAGTGGTCTGCCTGATCCGGCTTATACCCAAGCATCCTCATACCCACTGTCTTGTGTTCCATTGCACTCTCCCTGTTGCCTCTTTTGACCTTGAGGCTGAGATCCATTGAGTAGTATTGAGCCATTCCCTCAAGCATGGACTCCATGATCACTCCTTCAGGTGTCGGACTGATCGGCTCCATTGCTGAGATCACACGGACTCCGTTCTTTCCGAGAATGTGCTTGTACATGGCAGCGTCGTACTTATCACGGGAGAATCTGTCTAGCTTCCACACAATGATAGCCTGGAATTGTTTATTGGCGGAGTCGCTGATCATCTGCTGGAAGGCCGGCCTGTTGTCGTTGGTGCCAGTCTTGGCACGGTCCTCATAGGTATTGACAATCTTGAAACCGGCACGATCGGCATAGGCTTTGCAGTCTCTCAACTGTCCGGTGATTGATTCCTCACGCTGGCCACTGGAAGAGAAGCGGGCGTATATTACTGCAGGTGTTAATTCAAGATCTGACATAGTTTCTCCTGTTTGATATACTTAAGTAGCAAAAGCACGTAAGAAAATCGATAAAAAGCATGCTGACGTGTATTGCTGAAATGCAGCCATCATTGTTCTTTTCCGAGGGCAGATGGCTGCTTTTTTATTGCGAGGTTATTACGAGGCTCGGTTAGGTACAAGTCAAGACAAAAACGGCTGAAATCAGGTACCGCAGGTACCACATTAGGTACTGATTTGTCTTTGCCGTTGTTTTGCCTATGTTTTCCCGGTGCTTTTCCCAAATGTCCCACATATCTCCCACAGGTTTCCCAAGTCAATAGGGGTGAACTGGGGATGGAATATGGGTAGGCTATGGCTTTATTTCAATTTTTTATTTCATCTTAGCAAGTGCCAAGCATACTTTGACGTAAGTATCATCATCAAGTTCGCCATCAATGTATAAATTCTTGTAGCGTTCAATCTCAGTAGCTGGATCAAAGGTCCTATCTTTCTTTCTCTTTTTCTTCAACTCAGGGAGAGCTGAACAAACTTTGATAAAAGTATCATGATCAATCTCACCAGCAAGATACAGTTTTTCGAAATGATCGATTTCTGCAGCGAAATCAAAAGTGCGATCCTGCACCGGCTTTGGCTCATGAACATCCAGAAGGCCACAGTCAAGCATCAGTTTATACATGTGTTTACATGGCTTATTATTCATTGCAAAGTCAACACATGTACATCCATCCAGCGTTACCTCATATGGAGTGTCTGAACTGCCTTGAATCACAGCAGATTCATGGCCAGGTGTTCGATCTTCAGATAGCACTGCACTATCTTTGATCTTTTTGGCAGATGTAATTCTTTTCACTTCATTAAAATCGTAATAATTCCTTTTCATGTTCATTTTCCTCCTATTTTTCCAAATGTAACATGATACGAATAGCTTTCTGAGTAGATGGATCGGCAGCATGATAAGCATTGAGAATAGTTTGATCTTCCTCACTAATGTCTTTGCTGTCATCCCAATACATAGGGACGTTAGCGCCGATCAGCCATGATGGATTAACATGTAACGTTTTTGCCAGTTTATATGTATTATCGTTTTTTGGAGCATACCGACCATTTAGGTAGCTGGAAAGCGCGCCTTTTGTGATTCCAGTACGTTCACATATATCTGTTTGTGATAGACCGCTTTTATCAATAGCCATCTTCAATCTTCTTATAAATATGTCGTTTTCCATGGTCTTTATCTCCTAACTGGATTATAGGAGAAAATTTTAGAAAAATAAATAATATTCAAGAAAACTAAAAAATGTTATTGAATTTTTGATTTTGTGCTGTATCATTATGGCGTAAGGTTTAGAAAACGAAACCTTTAAAGAAAGGAGATACAAACATGAGCGAATTACAAGAAAAAGATGTTAACCATAATAGTCTGCAGTTTTCTTATAACGCATTACGTGGAAGAATCATTGAAGTATGTGGGCGTAATAAGGTTTTTGCTGACAAAATGGGAATGAGCGAGGCATCTTTAAGCTCAAAGTTATCAGGAAAAGCAGGATTCAGCCAAGAAGATATTTTCAAGGCTTGTCAGATCCTTGATATTCCGGATAATCAGATCAATCATTATTTTTTTACCTTAGCAGTTTAGAAAACTAAAAAGTGCCAACGCACTGAGGCACGCTGGCAGATCCTAGGAAGATCAATCAAATCATACGCCTCAGAAAAGGAGATTTATGAAAGACCGATATCTATCAGATCGTTTTTGTGGAGCTCAAGGGATTCGCTTCCTGAAGAAACATATCTTGAACTCTTCCGCAGCATCTCAACAATTTCAGAAAAAATCCGTAAAGAGCTCGGATGGAAAAAGGAAAACTCATGGAACTGATTGAAGTATCAAAGCTGAAGCCATTTCCGAAGAATGATTACTTCTTTGATGATCTGACCGGGCCTCAGTGGGAAGAGTTCAAGAAGTCGATCAAGTCATCCGGAGTAATTGAGCCGGTGATTGTCACCACAGATCTAGTAATTATCTCAGGTCACCAACGTGTCAGAGCATGCAAGGAACTCGGGATCGATAAAGTCTTATGCGATATCCGCAAGTTCGACACCGAGGATGAGCAGCTCAAGCAGCTGATCGAAACCAACATCAAGCAGCGCGGGATCGGAAACCCGAACAGCGTAAAACTTGGACGGTGCATTCGCGAGCTTGAACGGATCGAAGGAATCTCCCATGGAGGTTCAAGAGTGCAAAATGCACCTTTGAAAAATCAAGAAATGCTTGCAAACGAGATCGGCATCTCAGTAGATCAGCTGAAGCGCTACAAGTCTCTGACTAACCTGATCCCGGAATTGTCCAGCCTGGTTGAAACCGGGAAAGTCACTGTCACGACGGCTGCAGCAATTGCCCGGAAACTCAGCACTGAAGAACAGAGAGCATTGCTGAGCAAGCTTGCAAAAATGACTGGAGAATTTTCAACAAACGAGGATCTGAAGATCCTGCTGAACGAAGCCAGCAAGAGAAATGCTTCCTACATTAAGGAAATCCAGGATCTAAGCAAAGAAAGAGATCAGATGAGGAAAGCCTATCTGAGTATGAACGACGCATTTCAAGCGGAGAAGCAGAATCCTACGATCATCCAGAAGATTATTGAAGTGGTGCCGGATGACTACGACGCAATCAAGAAAGACAATGTCCGCCTTGCAGCAGAAAGAAAGAAGTTCCAGGAAGAAGCTGCTGAGTGGGAGCGAAAGTACAAGGAATCCGGAAAGACTGAGGTTGCTCTTGATCAGCAGGCTCAGAAAGATATGGACTACCTCACAGCAGGAATCATTGAGTTTCTAAAGAATTACTCTGGTCATGCCTGGGGCATTGATCGCAGAGCTTCAGTCGCTGATCACTACACAGCAGACCTGAAGGTGCAGTCAATGAATCTCCTGGCATTCGCACAAAACCTATACGAGATCGTCTCAGATGACAGAAAGGAGAAGAAATTGTCATGAACGAACTTGAAAAGAAAGGAAGCAGCACCAGTCTCGAAGCGATTGTCGAGCAGACAGCACTAAATGTGCAGGCAGTTGCCAGTCAGATGGGAGTCCTGGTCGCAGGATTCAATGATCTGAAGAACCACATGGACACCACAGATCAGGCCATTGAGAAGCTGGACGCACGAATGGATGGATGGGAGGAAAGAGAGCGGATCAGCATCTCAGACAGCAGAAGACTGAAGTTGGCCATCCATTCCAGATGTTTCTACATACTCGGAATCGAACACTCGAAGGGAGTGGTATCAGAGAAGTCCATGCTGGACTACAAGAAGTACTTCGGAAAGTTCTGCAGCCGCTGCTATACGGATGCGAGAAACAAGTCAAGACTCGGAACGCCTTACTACGACACACGCAAGCAGGACTTTGAAGAAACAATGAAATACATCGAAAACTGGGAGCCGGAAGTTTCCTTCGGAGGATTCACCGGGACAGTCGCCTACAAGATGTATCTCAACAGCCTGCAGGAGTTATGACTCAGATCGAGGCAATCCCTCAGAGCCAGAAAGAGGATCTCATTGAGTTCATTTACATGATGACACTCGAAGAGAAAGAAGAAACAAAAAAAGAGAGCGCAACGTCCGCCAAGACCAGAAGCGCTCAGTGACTTGGATAACAAAGTCACTCTCATTTTAACCGAAAAAGAGAGGAAGAAAACATGAGAACAAAGCCAAGAATCAGATGGGGAAGAGTCGTGATGATCGTTGTGGGGTCAGCCCTGCTTGTCATGGGCATGATGTATGCCTTCATTCTGGGAGTAGTTGACTACTCGCTGAAGCAGTACCCGCCTACAGACGCAGAGCTGCAGGAAGATCCCTCGCTTGTCAGATATCTGCCGGAAGGTGATCCGAGAATTGAGGTCTATGGCCATGCAGGCGGAAGGTGGGTGAATGCAGAATGATCGTCGTTGCCGTGAATGCCAAGACTCAGAAGAGAGAAGCAATCGTCAGAGGAGATACGGACACACTGATTGAAGAATTCTGCATGCTGCTTGGAACAATCCTCAAGGACGAGAAGGCCACCTACTGCTTTGATCAGGCGATAACCATTGCAAACGAAGCAGCTCACAGAGTTGCAGATGAGAAAGGAGATAGACACTTTGATGCCTGAAACATTAAGAAATGACACGCAGCGAAAGAACTACGTGGACGATCCGAAAAACTGGACCGTTGCCGCTGAAACGAACGACGCAGTTCCGCTGGTAAGAATCGAGCGGCTCAGATACAAGACGCTGGAATTCTTCAAGGTATGCATTCGTGAGGACTACTCAACCAACTGGTACGACGGATCCTTCCACAGAGGAAAGCCAATCAGAGTCAAGCGGTTCGATGATCATCACATCTATTACATGAAGAACGAAGAAAAGGATGCATTCATCCGGATCCAGAAAGGCACCATCATTGATGCTATCCGGAGCCTGGACAATGCCGGAGGTTCTGACGAATGAAATGGGCAATTCTGATTCTGTTCATTGCAGTGTTCGTCATCTGTGTGAAGCTCGCCTGGATCTGTGATGATCTCGATCAGATCTATTACAGGCTCAACATTCTGGACATTGCAAAGGATAAGACATGGAAAAAGTTCAATAACATGGATCTTGAAAGCGAACAGTTCAAGAGAGCACTGGAAGCAGTTCAGAAAAATGCTTCAGAAGATATGAAGAAGGAAGCTGATCAGAGACGGAAGGACTTCCTAAAGCTGCACCAGCGCATCGCCTACTGTGAAAACTGGATCCATTTAGTGAATATCAATCAGAAGAAATACAGAGAAAGAAAGGAGAAAGAAGAACATGGCGATCAGACATGAAGATGACTGTGTTGGATGCCCTTCCGATCGCGGATGCCTCGGATCAGCGTGCCCGCACAAGGACGTGAAGGTCTACACCTGCGACGTATGCGGTGAAGAGTGTGATCCAGAAGATCTGCACGATGTAGACGGGAACATGGTCTGCAGTGACTGTCTGATCCCCTACCTCGAAGAAGAGGGAATCATTGGAAAGGTGCGTGAAGAAGATGATTGAAACAAAGATCCAGATGGAACATGCAGATGAAACTGCAGCAATGGCCATGGATGATGTGGCACATGTTGTCTATGACAACGACACAGAAAAGACGATCAATGTTGAAGGTGACAGCTATCAGGCAATGGTCCTCGACATTGTGAGCCGAATCTAAAAGAGATCAAACAGCAGCCGGTATCATGCAGAGCATGAGCAGACTAATAATTCAGTACTCAAAATCCTGTATGAGCAGGCAGGATTCCTTCTGAAAGGCATTGATGATACCCTCCCCCGAAAACTTACATCGTCATAGCTGTTCGTGCTTTGCATGATGCTGGTTGCTGAAATCAAAAAAAGGAGAAGAAAATCAAATGGATGAATCAGTAAAAATCACGAGTCTTGAGCTTGAAAACGTGAAGCGAGTAAAGGCCGTGAAGCTGGAACCTACCGAGAACGGACTGACCGTGATCGGCGGCAAGAACAATCAGGGCAAAACAAGCGTACTGGATGCCATTGTGTGGGCACTCGGCGGAGACAAGTACAAGCCCTCACAGGTAAAGAGAGAAGGATCCATGGTGGATCCGCATATCCACATCGAGCTCAACAATGGGATTGTCGTTGAGCGTTCTGGGAGGAATGGCACTCTGAAGGTCACAGACTCAACCGGAAAGAAAGCCGGTCAGAAACTTCTCAGCAGTTTCATTTCTACCTTTGCGCTGGACATGCCGAAGTTCATCGAAGCAAGTCCAAAAGAGAAAGCAAGCACATTGTTACAGATCATCGGAGTGGGTGATCAGCTGGCGGAATTCGATAACAAGGAAAGTGCTGCATATAATCGTCGCACTGAAATCGGAAGAATTGCAGATCAGAAAAAGAAATATGCCGATGAGATGCCGCAGTGGGATGGAGTTCCTGAAGAAATCGTCTCGGCGAGTGAACTAATTCAGAAACAGCAGGATATATTAGCGCGTAACGGTGAAAACCAGAGACAGCGCAATAATCTGGATGATCTCAAGAAACAGTGCAACGCTAAACGCTGGGAACTTGATCGGATCGACGATCAGATCAAAGAACTTCAGAAAAAGCGTGATGCGTTGATGGATGATCTGCAAGATCTGGATAACAAGATTGCAGAAGGTTCCAAAACCATTGAGCAACTGAAAGATGAATCTACAGTTGAACTGGAGGAGAACATTTCTCATATTGATTCGATCAATGCTAAAGTCCGGGACAATCTGAACAAACAGAAAGCAGAGGATGAAGCCTCCGAGTACCAGAGGCAGTATGACGCCCTGACAAAAGAGATTGAAACAGTCCGTGAGGATCGTATGAAGCTTCTGGATAATGCCAAAATGCCACTTCCTGGTCTTTCCGTTGATCACGGAGAGCTGACATATAAAGGCCAGAAATGGGATGGCATGTCTAGCTCTCAGCAAATGATCGTTGCCACTGCTATCGTTCGAGAGCTCAATCCGAAATGCGGATTTGTCCTGCTGGACAAGCTGGAGCAGATGGACGTTGACACAATGAATGAATTCGGAGCATGGCTCCAGAAAGAAGGTCTTCAGGCTATCGCCACCAGAGTAAGCACCGGCGATGAGTGCAGCATCTACATCGAGGATGGCTACAGCATCAAGAATGGCGTCAAAACAGCCGCTACAGAAGTCAAACCAGCTGAGCTGATAAAGACACCGGAGCCATCCGAAAAGCCCGCTCAGGCGGCTCAGAAATGGGGCTGGAAGGAAAAATAAATCATGTTTGAGATAAGCAGAGGAAAAATTGAAAAAGCCATGCGTGTATGCATCTACGGAATCGAGGGAATCGGAAAGAGTACATTCGCAAGCCAGTTTCCTGGAGCAGTGTTTATTGATACCGAAGGGTCCACAAATCAGATGGATGTTGCCAGATATCCTACTCCATCGACATGGGAGATGCTTCTCTCGGAGGTTGAGCAGACAATCAGCAATCCATCGGACATCGGCACTCTTGTAATTGACACCGTTGACTGGGCGCAGCAGCTCTGTGTTGTTTCTGTGTGCGAGAAGAATCAGGTCAAAGGAATTGAAGATTTCGGATACGGGAAAGGATATTCCTACGTCAAAGAAGAATTCGGACATCTCCTGAATCTGCTGAATGATCTGGTTGATAAAGGCGTAAATGTGGTTCTGGTTGCTCACTCTACCATCCGAACATTCACAAAGCCGGATGAAATGGGGCAGTATGACCGCTATGAGCTGAAATTGATTGACACTCCGAAGTGCAGCATTTCCGGCTTAGTTAAGGAATGGGCTGATGTTCTGCTATTTGCTAACTACGAAACATATATCACCGAGGATCCAAAGACAAAAAAGAAATATGCCTCGGGTAACCAGCGTGTCATGTACACCACGCATACAGCTGCTTGGGATGCAAAGAATCGTTTCGGAATGCCGGATAAACTCCCGTTTGAATTCAACTCAATCGCTCAGTTATTTGAGAAAAAACAGGAACCGGTAAAAGAAAACCAGACTGAGCAGAAACCTGCAGAACCTGTTCTGGATCTGAACAGCGGATGGATGCCAGTACCATACACTCAGGAAGAAGAAGCTGTGATGTCTCATCTGCCAAAAGAGCTTACTGATCTGATGAAAGCAGATAACGTACATCCTGAGGAACTGATGGCAGTCGTAGGGGATCAGGGGCACTTCCCGCGTGATATGCCGATTGACCAGTATGACAAGGATTATTATCTTGGGTTCCTTGTACCTAACTGGAAAGCAGTCATGAATAGCATCATTGAACAGCGAAATTTACCATTCTGAGGAGGAATAGAAAATGGAATACTATACGAACAATCAAAACATGCCGTCTGGCGGAGAACTGAATGATTCTGCTGTCTTCTCCGCAGCTGATCTTGGAGATTATGATCGAGGAAATTATGTTCTCCTTCCAGAAGGAGATTATGAGTTCACAATTGTGGATCTGAAGGAAAGCCGGCATCAGGATGTCGGTGGCAAAGTCGGAAACTGCAAACAGGTCAATCCGGTGTTCCGCGTTAAAAATCCGGAAGATGGATCCAATGTCGACATTGAAAACTTCAATCTCTACATGTGGAATTCACGCGGGTGCCTTGGCATGATTGCTCAGTATTATGATTCAATTGGCCTGCATAAGAAAGGGGATCCGATTCATTTCGACTGGACCAAGGATCATCACATCGGAAAGACCGGAAAACTCCAGATCAAGCATGAAAATTACAAAAAGAAAGACGGGACAGATGGGACTTCTATGAAGATTTCCAAGCTGTATCCGAAAGAAGAAACTGCATCCAATAACAATTGGGGGAGCTGGAAGAAATGACACAGCTCCGCCCATATCAGGAGGCGGCACGAGAAGCGATTGAAAATGAATGGGCCAGCGGAACGAAAAGGACTCTGCTGGTCCTTCCTACAGGTACAGGAAAGACAGTTGTTTTTTCCAAGATAGCAGAGGATCAGGTAAGAGCTGGAAACAGAGTTCTGATCCTCGCACACCGCGGGGAATTACTTGATCAGGCAGCTGACAAACTATACAAGATGACCGGCTTGAAATCATCGATTGAGAAGGCAGATCAGACGGCACTGGGGACATGGAATCGTGTCACAGTCGGATCCGTTCAGTCTCTGCAACGTGAAAACCGGCTTGATCGATTTGACCCGAACTACTATGGAACAATCATCATAGACGAAGCGCATCATGCAATTACAGATGGATATCGACGCATCATTGATCATTTCAGCGATGCAAATGTCCTGGGAGTTACTGCTACCCCGGATCGGGGAGACCAGCGTCACCTTGGAGAAGTGTTTGAATCCTTGGCTTATGAATACTCGATCGTCCAAGCAATCAAAGACGGATATCTTTGTAAGATCGTTGCGCAGACCGTTCCGCTGCAGCTGGATATGACAAGTCTGAAGACGCAGGCAGGAGACTATACACCTGGATCCATTGATACAGCTTTGGATCCGTACCTGGATCAGATCGCGGAAGAAATGAAGAAATATTGTCAGGACAGGAAAACAGTTGTGTTTCTACCTTTGATTGCCACCTCTCAGAAATTTCAAAATATTCTGAATTCAAAAGGATTTAAAGCTGCCGAAGTAAATGGGCAGTCTGATAACAGGGAACAGGTTCTGAAGGACTTTGCTGCTGGTAAATACAACGTAATTTGCAACAGCATGCTGCTGACGGAAGGCTGGGATTGCCCGGATGTCGATTGCGTTGTATGCCTGCGCCCTACGAAAGTTAGATCTCTCTATTGCCAGATGGTGGGAAGAGGCACACGAATCTGCAAAGGAAAAGAAAATCTTCTGATCCTAGATTTTCTGTGGATGACAGAAAAGCATGAACTTTGCCGACCGGCTGATATCATCTGCGCGAATGATGAAGTTTCGAAGCAGATGACTAAGAATCTGGAAGAAGCTGCAGGAGAAATGTTCGACATTGAAGAAGCCGAGCAGGAAGCTGCCACAGATGTTATGCAGCAGCGTGAAGCATCTCTGGCGAAACAGCTTGAAGCAATGCGGAAACGGAAGCGCAAGCTGGTGGACCCGCTGCAATTTGAAATGAGCATCCAGGCTGAAGATCTCGCGTCTTATGAGCCATCACTCGGATGGGAAATGGGACCGGTTACTCAGAAACAGCTTGAAGCTCTTGAGCGTTACGGAATATTCCCGGATGAAATCGAATGTGCAGGAAAAGCTGAACTGATTCTGCATAAGCTGGAGAAAAGACGGATGGAAGGACTGGCTACACCTAAGCAAATTCGTTTTCTGGAAAGCAGAGGATTCCAGCACGTCGGAACATGGCAATTTGATGCTGCTAATAAGATGATTAGTCGAATCAGCTATAACAACTGGCGTATTCCTGAAGGCGTCGTGCCCTCAACCTATACTCCTGGAGCAACCTTATGACAGATGAAAAGGAATTAAGAGCAGCGCTTGAATATATCAATCCAGCTTCTCTGTCATATGGAGATTGGATGCAGATTGGCATGGCCATCAAAGCAGCCGGTGCATCGTGCGAGCTATGGGATGAATGGAGCCGCAGAGACCCGGAACGTTACGATGGCGGATGCTTCAAAAAATGGGAATCATTCCAGAGCTCAGGAATCACGGAAAATACTTTGTTCAAGATGGCAATTGAGCGAGGATACAGTAATTCGTCCGGTGAGCACGGAAGAGAAATTCTGGACGATGAGATTGTAAATCTCTCAGACTATCAGTTTCTTGACCGAGACATGATCGACTCCAAAGAAGTCCCAGAGCCAGGTGCTAATTGGGATCAAATCGCAGACATCCGAAATTACATTTCTGCGGTATTCGAGCCAGATGATCATGTTTCCTACTGTACGTCCTGTTTCAAAGACGATAAAGGAAAGTATCATCCAGGGAAAAGAACTTATGACCGGACAGCCGGAAGACTTCTGGAAGAACTTGATTCCGCGCAGAAAATCGAAGACGTATTTTACGACTACGATCACGAATGCGGGGCATGGATTTCTTTCAATCCGATGGATGGGCAAGGCGGAAAAATCGGGAACATTACTGACTATCGGTATGCACTAGTAGAATCAGACACTAATGCAATCGACATGCAGTACGCAATCATGACAGAGCTTCAGCTTCCGATCGCCGCTCTGGTACACTCCGGAAACAAGTCGCTTCATGCGATTGTTCGTGTAGATGCCAACAATGAGAAAGAATACAGCCGTCATGTTGACTACCTATATAAAATCTGCAAGCAGAACGGTCTTGATGTGGATCCAAGCGCTAAGAACCCTAGCAGGCTATCACGAATGCCAGGATTCTGGCGAGGGAAAAAGAAGCAGTTCCTGATTGCAACGAATATCGGGCAGCCCTCCTGGGATGCATGGACGGAATACATCGAATCAATCAATGACGATCTGCCGGATCCTGAGAATCTTGCTTCAGAATGGAACGACATGCCGGATCTGGCGCAGCCATTGATTGAGGGCGTACTTCGTCAGGGACACAAGATGCTGCTTGCGGGCCCATCTAAGGCAGGAAAATCATTCTCTCTGATAGAACTATGCATCGCTATCGCAGAAGGCAGAAAATGGCTTTCATGGCAATGCGCTCAGGGGAAGATCTTATATGTCAATCTGGAGCTTGATCGGGCAAGCTGCCTGCACAGATTCAAGGATGTTTATGATGCACTGAATATTCCTCCGAATAACATCAAAAACATTGAGATCTGGAACCTTAGAGGAAAATCCGTGCCGATGGACAAGCTGGCGCCGAAGCTGATCCGCAGAGCGTCGAAAGAAAACTTTATCGCAGTCGTGATCGACCCGATCTACAAAGTGATCACCGGAGATGAAAATTCTGCAGAGCAGATGGCCAAGTTCACGAACCAATTTGACAAAATTGCTACATCGCTGAACTGTTCCGTAATTTATTGCCACCACCACAGCAAAGGGGCTCAGGGAGGGAAGAGATCTATGGACCGTGCTTCCGGATCTGGAGTATTTGCCAGAGATCCGGATGCCATGATCGATATGATTGAGCTACCGTTGAATGACTCAGTGATTGATCGTCAGAAGAACATGGAAATCTGCAGAGCTCTCAGAAATCTGATTAAGAAGAATGCTCTTTCAGAATTTGAAAAGATACCACAAGAAGATCTATATAAGCGAAAGGAGATGATGCTGCACACGAGAAGGATCCTCGGAAACAGATATTCGGACAATCAGCTGCAGGATATCGTCCATGAAGCAGAAGCAAAAGCCGAGACAATGACAGCCTGGAGAATTGACATGACGCTGCGAGAGTTCCCGAAGCCTGCTGAGACGAACATCTGGTTCTCATATCCGATCCATGAAGTGGATCATACAGGAGCACTTGAAAATCTGGATCCTGAAGAAGATATGCCGATGTGGAAAAAAGGCAAGATGGCACAGAAGACTCCCGAAGAAAGACAGAACAAACGTCAGAATGAGTTCGAGATTGCGTTTGAGAATTTGTCACAAGAAAACGAAACGGTGACAGTCAAAATGATGGCAGAGTATATGAACGTCTCAGAAAGGACAATCTGGAACAGGTTGAAAGATTTATCAGGCATCTACAAAGCAAAGAGAGAAGACGGCTCAAAAGGTGCAGCAGCACCCGCAATCATCATTAAATGCTGATCTGCCGTGAAGAAAGAAAAAGTCAAGAGTTTTTCACGTGAAGCAAAAGTCTATATAAATATACATTTATTTTCTTCACGACGTGCAGATGAGGGTGTCAGGCTGTGCAACAAGGGTGTGGCTATGGCCCGCCACACCCTTATTGACACGGCCGCCCAACACCTTAATGAGATTTTCAGATTATGAAAAATAGAGTTTTTTCACAACGTACAGGAGTTTAGAAATGACAGACTTGAAATGGAGACCATATCCAGAGACACTGCCTCCCCTTCCCGTTGATGAAATCAAGGAAGAGGACAAGGTGCTAGTGACAATTCTATATAATGATGGGCACCGCAAAGTTGATTTTGACTATATCCAAGCGGACGGCACCTGGACACGATATGCAGGAACGCAAAGACATAAGGTCATCGGCTGGATGCATTGCCCAAATCCGTATGTCAAAGAACCTGAGCAGCAAAAATTATTCTGAAAGGAGGAATAGAAATGACGCAGTACAAAAATGAGAATTTCAAAATTGATACAGATGCTCTGATGAGAGCTCTGCAGGATGAAAAGAAAAAAGTGATGGATAACATCAACGACATCAGATCAGATCCAAAGAAAGCACGGCACATTGTCATCGATGTTGCATTCGAGCCTGATCCAAATAATGGAGATGTAAAGATCACCAGCACGATTGTATCGAAGTTAGCACCTTATTCATGCAGTGCCCTGTCTCATGGGATTGAGCAGTTATCAATCGATGATATTGAAGATCCGGAAACCGGAGAAATCAGATGATTATCCGGAGACTGAAGTTCACAGTCCCTGGCGAGCCAAAAGGTAAGCAGCGTCCCCGTGTTACGCGAACGGGGCACGCTTACACTCCCAAACAGACGCAGGTCTATGAGAATCTTGTTGCTCTCGCCTTCCGTGAGAGCTTCCCGGAATGGCTGCCGACAGAGGAACCAATCAACATGTACTTCGATGCCTACTTCGGCATTCCGAAGTCATGGTCCAACAAGAAGAGACAACAGGCTCTTTCAGGACAGATCAGACCGACAAAGAAGCCGGACACTGACAATGTCTCAAAAGTAAAAGATGCGCTCAATGCAATCGCATTCAAGGATGACGCTCAGGTTATTCATGAAGAAACATCAAAGTTCTACTCGGACAATCCGAGACTGGAGATTACTATCGAGCTCTGGAGGCCGAACTGATGATCAGCGTTGTGTTCGCACTGTTACATGCCATGGTCTGGATGATCTTGTGGTTCGTCAGGACACTGGCGATTTCGGCTGGGCTGCTGATCGTGATACTTTTGATCATAGCAATTTATTCATGGATGAAAGGAGACAAAGCATGAGACTGTTTGACCCTAAAGAAATTCATTTTGCGGCATGTCAGCATGCAGCATTCATGGAGGATATAGACAAAATGCGGAGGAGTAAAGCAGAGACAGTAAAACATTCGCACTGGATCATTAACGCCCCGCATGACATTAACGGAGAAACCGATTTCGTATGCAGCTCCTGCAGTATGCATTCCTGGCTTAGCACCAGATACTGCCCGAACTGCGGGGCGCTGATGGATGGAGAAGTAGAAGGGAGGAAGAAGAAATGACTAATTTTGATGATAGAGCACTTGAAATCGTAAGGAATTACATCACGGAGCATCTGGATAAGTCTGACCCGACGCCAGACTTTCAAGTATTTACCGTATGGAAGTGCAAAACTCTGCAGAACTGGAAGTACCTGCTTAGTTCAACCCTTTTTGATGGTATGTACTATGAGCTGACATACAACGGTGATAAACACGAGTGGTATCTGGATGCTTACAAGAAGTTTCAAAATGTGGTGGTGAAATAAGCAATGAATAAGCAGATCCTTGATATGACATGCGGAGCACGGACTATGTGGTTCGATAAAAACGAGCCTCATACTATCTACTGCGATAAGCGGAAAGAAACGCTCTATAACGTTTGGCGTTCAGATAAATCCGAACGAAAGCTAATTGTCAATCCCGACGTGCAGTGTGATTTCACGGAGCTTCCGTTTAATAACGATTCATTCAATCTTGTTTTGTTTGACCCGCCGCATCTGATCCAGGCAAAAGAGACCGCGTGGCTGGTTAAGAAGTACGGAAAACTGGATGCTTCATGGCCGTCAATGCTACATGATGGCTTCGCAGAAGGAATGAGAGTACTGGCACCAAACGGTACGCTTGTGTTCAAATGGTCTGAACACGATATTCCCGCCGAAAAGGTGTGGAAAGCCATAGGACGCAAGCCGCTGTTTGGTACGCACTCAGGTAAGAGAATGCAGACGTTTTTTGGAGTATTCATGAAATTCGAGGATATGGAATGGGAGAGAAGATGTTGATAGGATGGAAAGAGAACGGCTTTGAAATAACCTGCAAGGTAATGCCGGAAAGTTGTGCAGACTGCCCCTTCCTTACGGAGAGATTCAAGGGAGATCTGATTCCAAATGCAGCGCTCTGCTTTCTTACCGGATCAGAGTTCGCTGTGAGTAAACATGCAAAAACGAGGCAGGCAGATTGCCCGCTGAAACAGAAACAAGGAGAAGAACATGGAAAATAATGAAGCAATCGGCATTCTGAATGGAATGGCCAGAAATTGCAGAAATATGCCGAGAGGCTATGAAGATCCAGATCGAGAGATCAAACAGGAAGCACTCAGCAAAGGAGTTGCAGCACTGGAAAGTCAGGACATCGCAGAAAATGCTGAGCCACTCACTAACGCGAGATGGCTGCAGATGCAGAAAATCCCGCTGAATTCTGTGCAGATCAATTCGACAGGTTTCAGCATTGCCGGAGAAACCTATCACACGGATGCCGGATGCGATGACGAAGAGGAAGCACTGGAAGCCTTCCTGGAATGGTTAGACAAAGAACACGAGGAGGACATTCTCACTGCTCTTGATCGGAAGCTCCTCATTCAGATTCTCAGTCCTGTCAGAGACAAGGTGTACTACATCATCAGACACCGGATCAACGGGATCACATCACTGGAACTGATCCACAGGACAAGCAGAAGATGCCGCAGAACGATCGGCAACGTTCCGATCAGTTCGGAATCCTTCAAAGGTATGAAGGACAACACCTACTACAGAGTGGAAGATCTCAATTTATGAAAGCTCAAGTCTATGATGGCGGATACATTCCGCAGAGAGGGCACTGGCTATATGACGGTGCAGGATTCAGATCATGTGAGAGCGTTACACTGGAACCACATGATGGTCACGTCTTTGAACTGAATGTCGATGTGCAGCTTCCGATAAACTGCTTCGGCTGCATGGTAAGCAATTCCGGACTCATGATGAATCACGGCATTATCTGTATGGGAGGCATCATTGATGCAGGTTTCAGAGGACCAATTAAGGTCAGAATGTACAACACATCAAATGAAAGATACAGAGTCCACAAAGGAGACAAGATCGTGCAGATGGTTATGATTCCGTGTCAGTATGAAAATTCCGCGAAAGTCGTCTCTCTGGATCCATCAGAAGATAGCAGAGACTTCGATGGATGGTGGTCTACAGGAAAATGAATGAAGAAGAAAAACTCAGCTTCGATATTGTTTATAGAAAGAACGCGCCGGATGGATGTGTTGCTTGTCCATTCTGGGGCATCTGTGATGATCCTCCGGACTACTTATACGGAGGCTGCTCAATCACAGGTACAGTCATCAAGACAGACACCGGTGATCAGCTGCATCGCATGA
Organism: Anaerolactibacter massiliensis; assembly: GCF_900290205.1. Taxonomy (NCBI): domain Bacteria; kingdom Bacillati; phylum Bacillota; class Erysipelotrichia; order Erysipelotrichales; family Erysipelotrichaceae; genus Anaerolactibacter; species Anaerolactibacter massiliensis. Next base: position 385,649 of record NZ_OLMH01000001.1, read on the forward strand.
AAAACTGTCCGATTAAAGATCCGGCAAGAGTTGAACTTGATGCTCTGGCACCAATGGAAGAAGGCGGTCCACCTTACGAGGTTGAACGATGCACCCACTGTGGCGAGATTCTCGGGGAGGATGTGGATCCGGGCTGGAAATACTGTCCATACTGCGGCGCTTACATTGGAGAAAATGGCGATGATTGAACCTTTATCTAATATAAATCAATTGCTAAAATTAAAGAAAAGGCATGTCGATGAAGATCACACGCAATGACTTGAAAAATTACCAGAACAACATTCTGGCCATTCATGAACTGGATGATGAACTGAAGGCAGCATACAATACCTACAGATCTCCATCGTTCAGTTCCGATGGATCCGGAAAGCAGCTGAATCCTTCAAGCCCTACAGAGAGAGCGATGAAAAACATCCAGCGACTTGAAAAAAAGCAGAACGAATTCTACGCAAAGATAGAAGCGTGCGAGGATTTTGTCAACGGCATCCAGGATGGTCTGATCTATGCAGCGTGCAGAGATCACTACATCAATGGATTCAGTTGGGAGGCCACATGCAACCATCTGAAGAATTACAGGTCAAAGAGCGTGATCATTAGCATGGTAAACAATTACTTCGATGAAGCAGGACTTGAATGAGAGCCCTGCTTTTTATTTTGCCTTCTCAAAAAATGCCTAGACCTTTTTCTGAAAAAACACTCGAGGTTTTTGCCAGAAAATATGCCGACTATTTCTACCGAAAAATGCAAAGGCATTGCTGGAAAAATCGAAAGGTTTTTCTCAGAAAATAAAATCAGAATAAATCAGAACATTCCGACCAAATCATTCAGCTCCGACCGAACTTGGCTAACTCATACAAAGCCGGACACCATCAGTCTTCAAATGTGTGTATATTGATAGCGTCGAGAAATCGGCAGACAGAGAACGATACCTCTTTCCGGAAGCATGCAGCCAAGCGATCTGCATGCTTTTATATTAACGGCTGACTCATGCAGTGCTGCTGTGCATCCCTTCTCCTGTGTGCGGAACAACAGCATCATGCGTCAGCCGTTCCACTTCTCTGCCATGCCAGAGAGTGAGTGCTTATGGATGAAGATATGAAGGACCTGAGTCACATGAGTGAGCGTGACTACAAAGCGGCTATGAGGAAGATCGAACATGATTCAGCACAGCCGTGCATCTACTGCACTGTGAGATGCTGGGACGCAGGACTGATGGCTGAGTGCAAGGCGTACCGTGACTGGTGGCGTCGTACTCACGGTCTGAGGCGTCGCTGAAGCCGACAACGAGACGAAGAACAGACACGAGTGCTGCTCATGAGTCACTTCAGTGGCTCGTTGAGGTCAGCAAGATCGGCGGACCGGCTCCATTTTCAAGGTACTGCGACGGCGATCGATGCGATGCGGCTCGGGGAAAGCCCAAAACGTTCTTAGTTTTTGATTCATTTTTTGAGCATTTCCTCAGCATCCCGGAGAACGGTCATGGGCGGTGAACGATGGCAGAGAAAAAAACAAAAACGGTCAAAATACAGAACAATATTCCGAAAAAAAATCCAAAAAGCAACGACATCCCAGAGATCTGCTCGAGTTCAAGGCTTGCCAAGCATCTGGGCATCACGAGGCGCAGGATCACGCAGCTCACCGATGACGGGATTCTGAAGAACATTGAGACATCACGCGGCAGAGGTGTCGCCGCAAAGTATGACTGGGACGATTCAACGCAGGCATACATCAAATACGTCAGCAAGGAAGAACAGAGTGAGGACGAGGCTCAGCTGAATTTGCAGAAGCTGAAGGCTGAGGTGCAGTACAAACAGGCGAAGGCGAAGAAAGCCAATCAGGAACTGAAAGAACTGGAGGGTCAGTATCTCAGAGCGGATGACGTCAAGGACTTCACAACTGATCTGATCATGGCCATGCGTTCTGATCTTCTGGCCATGCCTGGCAAGATGGGAGTGATTATCGCACAATGCAAGGATGCTCAGGAGATCACAGGGATCTTGGAACAAGAAGCTGCTTCCATCCTGGAAGACATTTCAAAACACAAGTACGATCCGGCGGCCTATGCTGAGCGATTAAAAGAGAGGCAGGGAAGACAACAGATGCAGAACGATGAGGAAGACGAAGAAGTCTAAAAAGAAAGCGGACTATTCAGCCAGCTTTTTTGATCGCACGCAGAGAGTTTTTTCGGCAGCACAGAAGGTGGCCATTCCACCAGAAAAACTGACTGTCTCTCAATGGGCTGACAAGTACCGGAGACTTTCTCCGGAAAACTCAGCAGAAGCCGGAAAGTGGAGAACGTCCCGGACTCCTTATCTCAAGGAGATCATGGATTCCTTCACGAATCCGCGAGTGCATGACATAGTGGTAGTCGCATCTTCACAGGTCGGAAAGTCTGAAATGATCAACAACATGATCGGTTATCTGATCGACAACGATCCAGGACCGGCAATGTTCTGTATGCCGACACAGGAAGATGCAAAGGACTATTCCAAGAGAAGACTTGCACCGATGTTCCGGGATACGGCACATCTGAAGAAAAAGGTTGCGGCTGCTAAAGGCAGAGACGGCAACAACACAGTCACCAAGAAGAAATATCCAGGCGGAATGCTGACACTGGTCGGATCCAATGCTCCGCGAGAGCTGGCATCTGTTCCTGCAAGGTACATCTTCGGCGACGAAAGAGACCGCTGGGCTAAAGATGCAGGCGGTGAAGGTGATCCATGGAATCTCCTGACAGCCAGAACAATCACGTTCTACAATGCCAAGAGAGTACAGGTCTCCACTCCGACGATCAAAGGGCACTCCCCTATTGCTGCAGAATTCACCAAAGGGACGCAGGAATACTGGTGTGTGAAGTGTCCGCACTGTGGTGAGTATCACTTCATCGATTTTGATGACATCCATTTCAAGGACACCTGCGAAGTGATTGGCGGCCGGAAGCAATACACGGTCAGCGACATCGAATACTGCTGTCCTGAATGCGGCTGCATGTCTACAGAGGACGATATCCGTCGAACTGATAAGAAATGGATTGCAAAGAATCCGGATGCTATCGATCACGGGTACAGATCCTTTTGGCTCAATGGTTTCTGCTCTCCATGGTTGACATGGGAGACGATCATCCGGAAGTTCCTTGAAGCAAAGGATGATCCAACACAGCTCAAGACCGTGTTCAACACAATTCTCGGACGACTCTGGGAAGAAAGAAACGACGCAGCAGACGAAGGCGAGCTCATGGCCAGACGTGAGCACTATGATGCAGAGCTACCAGATGGAGTTCTGTGCCTCACCTGTGGTGTTGATACGCAGGACAACCGCCTTGAGTATGAGGTTGTCGGCTGGGGCAGATATGGTGAGTCCTGGGGAATCAGGAAGGGTTTCATCATGGGACGACCGGAAGAAAATGGCGACGTCTGGGAGTCACTCGATGGAGTCCTGGACCATGTATACAAGTTCAAAGATGGCAAAGGATTAAAGATCTCACTGACATTCATCGACTCCGGCGGACATTTTACGCAGGAAGTTTACGAAGAATGCCGGAAGAGAATCGGCAAGCGTGTTTTTGCTATCAAAGGACGTGGCGGCGAGGGTGTCCCCTACACTGCCATTCCAAAAAAGCAGGACTGTGTCCTCCCGAATCACAGGACGACAAAAGTGTGGCTATACACGCTGGGTGTTGACTCCGGCAAGGAGCGCATCATGTCGAATGTAACTGTCCAGGAACCGGGAGCAAACTTCATGCACTTTCCGGACAACGAGGATGCCGGATATGATGAGAACTTCTTCAGCGGATTGCTGTCAGAAGTCATGGTGCCGAGTACCTCCCACAGTTCGCAGAGATGGACCTGGAAGAAGTTACCTGGTCACAACAGAAACGAAGCACTTGACTGCCGGAACTATGCGATGGCAGCTAAGATGGTCCTCAATCCGAACTTTGACGCACTCGATCGGAGACTCAAAGGGCTGGATGATGAAGATATCCAAGAAGAAAATCAGGCCAAGCAGGAAGCACGGGAGCGCAGACGCATGGCCAGACGCAGAAGAAGACAGCGAGAGGAGGATGACTGGTGATGAACATGATCAGAGTGTCAATGAATGCAAAGTCGCCGCATGGGATTCCATTCAATAAGGGACTCTATGACCGCAACTTTGAATATCAGATCGTGATCGATGATCTGGACGGCCTTGTGGAGACCAGAAAGACCATCATGTCCGGCTCTGGATCCGTAACTCACTACAAGATCGGATCTCGTGAGATCACAAAGGGAGCGATGAGCGCGTCTCAGGTCTTGAAACAGTGGGATTCACTCATGGCCAAGAAGCGGGAACTGGAAGGCTACAATGGCGGAAGATCGCACAAAACTTATGGAATTATTCCGAGGGATAACTGGTAATGGCAAAGAAGAAAAAGCAGAAAAAAGCTGAAATGAAGGCCAGACAGTTGTCTGAGGCGATGGCTTCCGAAGTCAACCGGAAGGTCTACAACAAGGGATACTCCGATGCTGGCGCATCCCACACAAAAAGAGCCCTGAAAGGATTCAAGGCAAGATCCGGAAGCGCCAAAGAAGACATTGATGAGAATAATTACACGCTTCGACAGCGTGCGAGAATGCTCTACATGGCCTCCCCTATCGCATCCGGCGCGATCGGAACGATGCGGACGCATGTTGTCGGTGTCGGAATGAAGCTGAATCCATCCGTTGACGCAGATGTTATCGGAATGTCTGACGAAGAGGCTCAGAATCTCAACCGGCAGATCAAAAGAGAGTTTGCTCTGTGGGCAGACAGGAAGAACACATGCGATGCACTGCAAATGGCCAACTTTTACCAGCTGCAGCAGCTCGCTTTTTCTTCGTGGCTGCTCTCCGGTGACGTTTTTGCTCTGAAGAAGCAGGCGAATCCGACAATTGCGGCACCTTACGGGCTCAGGATCCAGCTCGTTGAGGCGGACAGATGTTCCACTCCGGACATGGCCGCTCATGATTATCTCGGATTCACGCAGGCAAAGCTGGAGAACGGGAACTGGTGCTATGACGGTGTGGAAGTAAACAGCGACGGTGCAGCTGTCGCTTATCACTTCTGCAATCAGTATCCAGATTCAACGGACATCTCACAAGGTCCGAAGAAATGGACGAGAGTCAAAGCATATGGTCAGAAGTCAGGGCTTGCAAACGTGATCCATCTGACCATCCAGGAACGTCCGGAGCAGTATAGAGGAGTCACCTTCCTTGCTCATGTTATCGAACCACTCCTGCAGATTCGCAGATATACGGAAGCAGAGATCCAGGCCGCAATCATTGAATCGTTCTTCACTGTTTTCGTCAAAACAGAGAGTGATTCAGACTCGATTCCATTCAATGAGGTCGGAGCATCAATCGAGGGCTGCCCTCCTTATGATGACGAATTTCAGAACGATACAGAGTACGAGATGGGACCGGGCAACGTGAATGTTCTGAGGCCTGGTGAGGATGTCTCCTTCGGTGATCCGAAGAGACCACAATCAGGCTATGACACATTCGTCTATTCAGTATGCAGGCAGATCGGCACATCGCTCGGCATTCCTGTCGATGTACTCATGCAGAAGTTTGACTCGTCATACAGTGCATCGAGAGCGGCACTCATGGAAGCATGGGAAACTTACAAGATGTACAGATCATGGTTCGTCGATGGTTTCTGCAAGGTTGTGTATGAATGGTGGTTCACGGAAGCAGTATCTTCTGGTCGAATCCCTGCTCCTGGATTCTTCCTGAATCCGATCACGCGCGATGCATATCTGAAAGCGTCATGGGTTGGACCTGCACAGGGTCAGCTGGATCCGGTGAAAGAGATCAACGCGACGAACATGGAAATTGCGAACGGTTTCATCACCCATGAAGATGCTGCGATTCAGATCAACGGATCTGACTGGCATGACAATGTGAAGAAACTGGAACGTGAGAATGAAATGCTGAAGAAAACAAGCGGACCAGATCCGCAGAATACTCCAGATCCGGTGCCAGTACCGGGCGGAGAAGATCCGGATGGAGATTCCATCCGAGGGAGATGAATGATGAAAGATAAAGCAAGAAAAGCATGGAATCTGGTCAGAAGCAATGATGGCCAGACTGCGACCGTTGAACTCTATGGAGATGTCGCAGAAGAAAGACCACCGTTCAACTGGTGGACAGATGAGCCGGATCCGGGTGAATACATTATCCCGGCAGAGATCCAGAATGATCTGGACTCCATTGCAAACTGTCCGAATGTAGACATTCACATCAACTCCACAGGTGGTGAGGTCTATGCGGCAATTGCAATCTACAACAAGATTAAGAACTTCACAGGCAATGTGACAGTCATCATCGATGGCATTGCAGCATCTGCTGCTTCCGTCATTGCAATGGCAGGAAAGACGATCAAGATGGCAAGCGGTGCCCTCTTCATGATTCATGATCCGGCAATCGCTATGTATGACTATGTGCAGCTGGATGATCTGAAGAAAGCAGAGAACTGGCTGGAAGGAACATCCAAAGCAATCGCAGGAATCTATGCACGGAAAACCGGAAAGTCTGAAGACGAGATCCGCGATCTGATGAAAGCAGAGACATGGATGACTGACAAAGAAGCAGTCGAGATGGGTTTTGCGGACGAAGTTGCTGAAGGCACTCCAGTCCAGGTGACCATGAGCACTGATCACAAGATGCTCATGGCAGCGGGTCGGAACTTTGACATTTCAAGGTGCATCAATATTCCGAAACTCAAAATCAGTGATAAGCAGCCTAGTGGGCAGGCGGCGATTCACATAGACAACAAAAAGGAGGAAGAAGAGATGAATCTCACTGAACTCAAAGAGAAGTATCCTGAGCTCTATGCCTCACTGATGTCCGAAGCCACTGACGCAGCAAAGGCTGCACAGGGCAAGGCGGTCAAGGACGCAGTCGAAGCAGAAGATGAGCGCATCAAGGCAATTGATGAAATTGCCAGCATGTGCACTCCGGAAATGGTCCAGGAGGCCAAGTACGGCGAGCATAAGTGCTCAGCTGACACTCTTGCTCTGAGAGCAATCAAAGCACAGAAGGAAGTGCAGACTCAGATGTCCAAGAACATCGTCGAGGATGTAAAGAATTCTGGTGCAAACGATGTTCATGCTCTTGGCAACGGCGGCAATGAGCCGGTCAAGCCGGAAAGCATGGAAGATGAAGTCACTAACATCGTCAACAAGATCAAGGAGGCGAAGAAGTAATGGCTAACAAGTTTGAACCGATCGCAGATGTGCAGCATGACAATCTGTACAAGTCTGCAGGCGCACTCAAGCTGATTGACATCACCACAGCGAAAGACCTGAAGAAAGGCACAATCCTTACTTCCAAGGGTGCCGTCTATCAGGGCACAGACGGAACGGATCCAGCTTTCGTGCTGGCTCAGGACGTAACTGCTGCAGGAACAGCACAGACAGTGGAAGTCTGGCAGGAAGGTATTTTCTTCCGTGAGACCATTGAAGCTCTGATGAATTACACATTCACAGATGCAGATGAGCTGGCTCTCAGAAAGAACAACATTCTGCTGGAGTCCATTGTTTACTAAGGAGGTAAACCATGAATTTATCTGAATTTTATTACAACACGCATGCCTTAATGGTTGCGGAACAGCTTGTCACACCGAAGCCTTGCTGGCTGCGTGATACATTTTTCGCAGATGTGCAGACTCCGGATGCTGACAGGATCCTTGTCGAATACAAGGACGAGCAGTCCAGAATGATTGCTCCGGTTGTCGTTCCTGGAAAAGGCGACGTCGCAGTTCGCAGAGCTGGCTATAAGGCAAGCGATGTCATTGCTCCGCTGATTGCCCCTTCCAGAACTCTGACAGTTGATGATGTTTCCAAAAAGCAGTTTGCAGAATCTCTGTATTCCAATCTGTCCCCTTCTGAAAGAGCAGTCCAGCTGATCTCGCAGGACATGCAGGATCTCGATGAGATGATCTCAACTCGTGAAGAGCAGATGGCTGCACAGGTCCTCACTGAGAATGCTCTGGATCTGAAGCAGATCGCAGACGATCAGAGCAAGACTGAAGACTTCACTCTGAAGTTCTATGATGGCGATACAAACGGTGCCAAGGTAACCTTCAGCAAGGCACTGACATCTGCTGATGACTTCTTCGATGTTGTCAGAAAGATGGCTGCTCCTCTGAAAAAGAGAGGATTGCCGCATGACAAGTTTGTCATGGGCGCAGAAGTTGGTGAAATCTTCTTCAACAACGAGAAGATCCAGAAGCTCCTGGACAACCGTCGCATCGTTGTTGGTGATATCAACATTCAGGATCTCAACGGAGTCACCTTCTATGGCACTCTGAATGTTCCTGGCGTTGGACCGGTTGACTTCTACTCTTACGATCAGACTTATGTTGATCTGGACGGCACTGAGAAGTTCTTCGTTCCGACAAAGGGTGCATTCATCACCGGTCAGAGATTCGGTAAGAGAATGTATCAGAGGATTACATTCATCAACGATCAGACCAAGGAGATCGAGTCTCAGCCTGGCACAAGAGTTCCGCATGTCTACACTGACAGCAAGAACTCTGCGAGAACACTGGCACTCAAGTCCAGACCTCTGAATGTTCCATACTTCAAGAATTCCAGCATCTATGCTGATCTGATTTTCTGAGAGGAAGACCATGATTGAGATCTTGAATACAGTGGGCTCTCTGCTTTATGCTGACAAGCTGAAACTGAAGCCTGGTGACATGGTTGGTCTTGATGCTGATCTGGAAGAATCTCTGATCAAGCGCGGACTGGCTGAGAAGATCACACCAGGTCCAGAGATTCCGGAAGAGGATCCGGAAGATGCTCCTGAGTCCGATCAGGAAGAAGAAAAGACAGACGAGCCGGAAGAGGATCCGGAAGATGCTCCTGTCATTGAGGCAGAGGCTCCGGTATCCAAGACAAAGAAGAAAACTTCAAGCCGCAAGAAAGGTACAAAGTAATTGTCCGCATTCAAGGACATGGTTGCCGCTGACATCGGCAGCGTCTTTCTGAATGATCTGGAGTTTGCTGATGAACATGAAGTCAATGGCAAAAAAATGCGGCTGATCATTGATAACAATGAGCAGATCGAGCGGGAAAAGAGATTGAACCAGCACATGGATGGCATATATGTCAAACAGATGCTGGTTTTTCTTTCCGCTGCTGACTTCGGCAAACTGCCAAAACACGGCGCACTCTTCTCTCTTGATGGCAAGGACTACAGAGTCACGGATGCCATCGATGAGATGGGAGTCTATTCGATCACGCTGGAGGCGAACAGAGGCTGATGGAGATCAAGTATGAAGTCGATCAAGATGATCTGAGAATGGTTGTTGAGAAGCTCGGATCTTTGAGCTATAAAGCACCGACAGTGATCTCCAGGGCGTTGAACAGAACCGCAACGACCGCGAGAAAGGACCTCGGAAATAAAGCCCGGCAGCGCTACACGCTGAAGTCCGGAGGCTTCAAGAAGAACATGGTCATTCACAAGGCCAATGCAGGAAATCTTGAGGCAGAAATTGAATCCAAGGGTGCTCCGATCTCCATTGTACGGTTCCACACTACGGCTCCAAAGAAAGCCGGAGGCAAGGCTAACATTGTCAAAGGTAACGGTCTGAAACAACTGCTATATGGAGACATCAAAGCCTTCAAAGGTCCGAATGATCAAATGTATCAGAGAAGATCTGACAGACGTCTTCCGATCAAACGGTTGTCTTCTGTATCAATTCCAAAGATGCTTGAAAATGAGAACGTCTACGGAGTGACAAAGCCAGTCATCCAGACGAATCTGCACCACTACATGGAGCAGCAGGTTGAAGTCCTGCTTGCAAAGGGAGGATGATGAATCATGGACGATTTTGAAAACCTCACCGGGAATCTGATGGACATTCACGGTCTGCAGGTGTCACTGAAAAAGGAGATCAATCGTCTTCTCAGTGGAATGCATCTGACAGACGATGCCGGGAATGAAGTTCAGATCCATGCGTTTGAGCAGCAGCTTCCGGAGACCTATGATGACGAAGATGATCCGTCTCAGTTTTTTCCGTATTTCATCGTCCAGGTGTTCACGGGAGATACTGAAGATGATGAGGATCCATGGCATGTCACCACTGTGATTCAGTTTGGAGTCAAGGACAAAGGCAAAGACAGGCAGGGTCACGTCCAGATCCTCAGCATGATTCAGAAGGTGGCGAACCGCTTCCTTCAGGAGGCACTGCTGGACAATCAGTACCGCGCATCTCCAAAGATGAAGTGGGAGATCCTGGATGAAAACACTTACCCGTTTTACTTCGGTGCAATCGAAATGAAGTTTTCCACTCCAAAGATGGAAAGGATTGATGAATTTTCATGAGTGATGAGAAGAAAAAGACCACTGCAACAGTGGCAAAGGTTCCGGCAAAACCGGAGCTCGTTTTATATGTCGGACCGACGATCAAAGGGATCGCAATCACCGGCACAGTTTATGCAAGCATCCCGGATGCAGCGCTCAAGGCAAAAGAGGAAGCTCCTCTGATCGCCAATCTGTTCATCAGCCCTGCTGAGTATGGCAAGGCTCATCAGCAGATCAAAGCTGAGAAAGGCTGGGCCTGGGAAGCATACAAACAGACTGAAGGTCTGAGAAAGAAGGAGGGCTGATTAAATGCCTATTAAGCATGGAACTTACGTTCGTGAAGAGGCAACCGCTGTCACAGTTCCAAAGACTGGCAAGTCTTCGGTGCAGGTTGTAGTTGGTTGTGCTCCGATCAACATGGTCGCCAATCCAGCATCAAAGGTCAATGTTCCGATCCTGGCCAACTCTGCTGCAGAAGCAATGAAAGAACTCGGTTATGTCAACGACGTGAAGAACTTCACGCTTTGCCAGACGATGTATCTTTCTGCTAATGCGTTTGCAGTCGGCCCGGTTGTGTACATCAACGTTCTGGATCCGGCAAAGCACAAGTCTGCAATTGAAACAAAGACCGCACAGGTCAATGACAAGCAGGCTGAGATTCCTGAAGTCGGTGTCATTGCATCCTCTCTGTCCGTTAAGGGCACAGAAGATTCTGCTGGAGTCTTGAATACAGACTACACAGTTTCATTCGATGCAAAAACTGGCTATGCAATCATCACACTGATTGATGGCGGCGCTCTGGATGGAGCAACCACACTGACTCTCACCGGTGACAAGCTGGATCCGAAAAAGGTCAATGATGAAGACATCATCGGTGCGGTTGATTCTGCAACTGGCAAAGAAACTGGAATCCAGGCAATCCGTCAGGTATTTCCAAAACTGGGAATCGTTCCTGGTCTCCTGCTTGCTCCGGGATATTCTCAGAGTGCAGCAGTCGGCGGTGCTCTTTCTGCAAAAGCAGCACAGCTGAATGGAGTATACAAGAGCTTTGCCCTGCTTGACATCGACACCAAGCAGGCAAGAGTCTACACAGACACAAAGAAAGTCAAAGATGACAGCGGATTCACGTCTGAATTCTCTGCATCCTTCTGGCCATGCTCCAAGATCGGTGATCTGGTATTTGCAAAGTCTGCAGTCGCTGGATGCCTGATCGAATACATCGACAGCAATGCAGACGATGTTCCGTATCAGAGTCCGTCCAACCATCCAATGGGAACCACAGGTGAATGCCTTGACGATGGAACTGAAGTTCTGCTCGATCAGGATCAGGCGAACACTGTCAATGGATATGGCATTGTCACAGCCATCAATCAGAATGGCTGGAGACTGTGGGGCAATTACACCAATGCATACCCGACATCCGATGATGCAAAGGACATCTGGATTGCAGTTCGCAGAATGTTCACATGGCAGGAGAACACGTTCATCAACACCTACTTTGCAAAGGTAGACAATCCGATGAACAAGAAACTGATCCAGAACATCGTTGACTCCGAGAATATCAGATGCAACAGCTATGCACCGGACTACTGGGCAGGCGCTTCCATCGAATATCTTGACGATGACAATCCGATCACAGACATTCTTGCTGGCAAGATGACCTTCAGACATCACATTGCTCCGTACACACCGGCGCAGGATATTGAAGACATCGTCAACTACGACATTGACACTCTGCAGAGTGCGCTGCAGGGATAATGAGAGGAGGACAGAACAATGCCTGAAATCCCTAGTTTATTGAATAACTACAACGTTTACGAAGACGGAAACAGACTTATCGGTGTATCCGGTGAGACTGAGCTTCCGGAATTCCCTGCCATGACGGATACACTCGAAGGAGTCGGCATGAACGGCGAGATCGAGGATCCGGCAACAGGTCAGTTTGAATCCATGACCGTGAAGATTCCGTTCTCGGTTCTCTATGGATCCATCTATGATCTGGCAGACGTCAATAATCCGCCACTGCTGACACTCAGAGGCTCAGAACAGGTCATCGATCCGGCAACGGGTGCGACGGTCTATGTTCCGGTCAGAGTGGTTATCAGAGGCAAAGCCAAGACCATCACAAACGGATCCCTGAAGAAGGGCAAGAAGGTTGAACCTTCCGTCGAACTTGAAGTGCTTTACATCAAAATCGAAGTCAACAATGAAGTTCTCGTTGAACTTGACAAGCTGAATCAGGTATACATCGTCCGCGGCAAAGATCTGATGGCTCAGGTAAGAGCACAGTGCTAATTTAGCATTACTCTATTGTCATCAAATGCAGCCGGGCGGATCATGAGTATCTCCCCGGCTGTTTTTATTTATTAAAACCATAAGAAAAAGGAGAAAAAGTAATTATGGCTGAAGCTGAAAACAAAGAAACGAAAATCGTCAAGATTGAAGACAAGAAGAAAGATGAAAACAAGATCAAGCTGAGCAAGACCTACCTGTTTGAAGGCCATGAGGTCTCTGAGATCGATCTCACTACACTGGAAGATCTGACTGCAGACGATCTGATCCAGGCAGGAAAGATATACTCGAACAACGGCAATATCTCCGCCGTTCGTGAGCTGGATCTTGAGTACACACTGACAGTCGCAGCACTGAAGAGCGGGCTTCCGATTGAGTTCTATCATCAGCTCAGTGCCAAAGACGCAATGAAAGTGAAGAACCGCGTCACAACTTTTATGTACGGCGAGGACTAAATCCCGCCGATCTCACGGAATTAAGGAAGTGCTGTCTCGCGTTGAGTCTAAACCTCAACACTGGACTGGATTACTTCATGAAAATGGGGATCTTCGACATGATTGACATGTGTCAGGATCTCAAGGAGGTTACACGCAAGAATGGCAAGTGAGTACGAAATTGCGATCAAGATTGCGGGCACGCTTGACAAGTCACTACAGAGTGCAATCTCCGGAGCTCAGAAAGAACTGCAGGGACTAGGAAAGACTCAGTCCGTATCACAGAACCTCAACGCAATCGGCAATACTATGACGAAGCTCGGCACAGGTCTGACGGCAGGAGTTACGGCTCCGATCGTCGGCCTGACAGCCACTTCAGTCAAAGAATTCGGTGATGTGGATAAGACTCTCCGCCTTGTCCAGGCAACGATGGGATCCACACAGGATGAAGCGGATCAGCTGGCTGCTGCTATCAAAACGGCGGCTGCTAACTCTGTATTTGGAATGCAGGATGCCGCAAATGCGACTTTGAACTTTGCACGTCAGGGCTTTACAGCTGCACAGGCGGCTGACATGATCACTCCTGCCCTCAACCTGGCAGCAGGAACTGAGACAGATCTGTCTGAAGTGACTGGTGGTCTGGGAAATGCACTGAAGATGTTCGGCAAGGACTCAAGCTACGCATCGACAGCTGCAGACATCTTGGCCAAAGCTCAGGCACAGGCAAACACGACAACCTCTGACCTCTTTGAGGCAATGGCGGTCGCTGGACCTGTGGCCAACTCTGTCGGATGGAACATGCAGGACCTGGCCACTGTGGTCGACATCTTCGGTGATGCCGGAATCAGTGGAGCTGAAGGCGCAACTGCCCTGAAGACAGGTCTTGCAAAACTGGCCAGCCCGGCAAAAGATGGCGCCGCATGGATGGAGAGGTTGAACCTCAACATCTTCAACGCGGACGGAACCATGAAGAGCATGGCGGATGTTCAAGGCCAGTTGCACACTGCTTTTGCTGGTTTGACGCAGGAAGAACAGCTGCAGGCGGCTGCGGCACTCTTCGGCAAGAACCAGATGGCAAAATGGATGACTCTCATCAATGCAGCACCAGGGCAAGTGCAGAAGTATTCTGCGGCATTGAACGATTGCGCAGGAACATCTCAGAACATGGCCGATGCACTCATGGCCGGGACAGGTGGCTCGCTTGAAAAGCTGAGCTCTTCGTTCGATGTTATGAAGTATAACATCGGCGAGATTGCCGGTCAGGTTGTGAAGCCGTTCATCGATAAGCTCACATCTCTCATTGATGCGTTCAACAATCTGGATCCGTCAATGCAGAAGAATATTGTCAAATGGGCAGGCATTGCAGCGGCGGCTGGGCCGGTTCTCCTGATCGGTGGTCGGTTATTTAAGGTCGCCGGGAAGCTGGTTGGAATGTTCGGATCAGCTGGAGGAGCTATACAGAAGCTGATAAAGCACACGAAAGGAATCAATGGACCGACACAGCAAGCTAACACCGCGATGAGTGCTGCAGCAAAGAATGCACTCGGATTCGGCGGAGGCTTTGCAATGGCGGCGGCAGGCGTCTACATTCTTGTCAAAGCAGCAAAGGAACTCGCATCAGCTGGACCGGGAGCAGTTGTCGCTCTCGTTGGTCTTGGTGCCGGTCTTGCGGCACTCATGGCCATAGTGGCAAAGCTCGCACCAAGTGTGCAGGGATCTGCAACAGGGCTTCTCGCTCTTGGCGGTGCAATCCTTATGGCTGCAGGCGGAATGTCATTGATGGCCATAGCAGCCACACAGATGGCTCAGGCGGGGCCTCTCGCTCTGGCTGGTCTGTCGGTCATGACGGGCGGGATCATCGCTCTGATGGCCGTTGCTGGGGCTATGGGACCACAATTGACAGCAGGAGCAACTGGGCTGCTGGCATTCGGCGGCGCTGTTCTGATGGCATCCGCTGGAATGAGCATGATGGCACTGGCTGCAACGCAGATCGCAAACGCTGGACCTCTCGCACTTGCGGGGCTCACTGTCATGGAAGGTGGCATGATTGCACTCCTTGCAGTAGCTGGCGCAATGGGACCAGCTCTTACAGCCGGAGCAGCCGGAATGATTGCCTTCGGTGTAGCTGTCCTTGCAGCATCTGCAGGATTCTCAATGCTTGCAAATGTTGCAGTTCAACTGTCACAGGCAGGAACCGGAGCGCAGGTCGCAATGGCCCTCATGGCGGCAGGAATCGCAGGACTGGCAGTCGTGTTTGCAGTTCTCGGACCAGCTCTGCTTGTTGCCTCCCCTGCCATGTTGGCATTCGGCGCAGCAGTCACACTGGTCGGTGCGGGTGTGACCATGGCATCTGCTGGAATCACTCTCTTGGCATCGGCTCTTCCGACAATTGCATCGGCAGGTCCAGCGGCTTCGGCTGCTCTGCTTTCCCTGGGTGCTTCCATCACAGCATTCGGTGCAATGGCGACAGCTGGAGCAGCAGGCGCAGCAATAGCGGCTGCAGGGTTCGCGGCACTCGGTGTGGCGGCTCTTACAGCAACGGTTGGAATCCTTGGAGCAACCGCAGGGGCATCTGCTCTTGCAGTTTCAATGGCTCTGATCGGAGCATCTGCAGGAGTCGGTGCAGTAGCACTCACAGCACTCGGTGCGGCAACGAGAATCTTCTCGGCGGCTATGCTGACGGCTGTAGTACCTGTCACAGCGATCACAGTGGCGATGGTCCCATTCGCAGCAGCAGCACTTGCGGCAAGCGTACCGACGGCGGCTCTTGGAGCATCCATGCTTGTCCTTGCGGCTGGAGCACTTGCGGCATCCGCAGGCATGATTCCTCTGGCAGCGGCAATGACACTCGTGTCTGGATCCGTTGTCATCATCGAGGCATCTGCGACGGCAGCTGGAAAGGCTCTCGGCTCGATTTCAAAGA
Organism: Anaerolactibacter massiliensis; assembly: GCF_900290205.1. Taxonomy (NCBI): domain Bacteria; kingdom Bacillati; phylum Bacillota; class Erysipelotrichia; order Erysipelotrichales; family Erysipelotrichaceae; genus Anaerolactibacter; species Anaerolactibacter massiliensis. Next base: position 401,626 of record NZ_OLMH01000001.1, read on the forward strand.
ATGCAGTCGGCACGGCGGCAAAGATGGGAGTTATTGCGGCAGGCGCAATTCCACTGTCTGCGGCACTTGTTCCACTTGCGGCAGCGGCAACAGCGGCAGCAGCCGCTTTCCTTGCATTGACAGCAGGTGCGGCAGGATCCGCAGCGGCAATCACTCTTCTGAGCGGAGGAATCGCTCTTCTCTCCGGAGCGTTGGCTCTCACAGCAACGAGCATCACATTATTCACAACAGCGGCGGCACAGATTCCGGGGGTGGCAACACCAGCGGCATCCGCGTTCACGCTGCTGACAGCATCCATCATTCCTTTCTCGGCAGCGGTCAATTCTGCTCAGGGACCTCTTGTCGTGGCGGCAGCCGCGATGATAACTTTCTCCGCCGGTGTCAATACGGCAGCAGGAGGCATGACATCCCTGCAGGGCTCTCTGGCCGGGACAATTGCTTCACTGTCCGCTCTTGGCACAATCGCGGCAAGTGCGATGGCAGGAGTGACCAATGCAATCACGGCTTCCATGATGGCAAGCAATGCGGCTGTGGTGACTAGCATGGCTCAGATGCGCTCATCTGCGACAACGGGCATGACAGCGATCCAGACGCAGGCACAGACAAGTGCGAATGCGATCCTGTCGATCATTACTGCGGCGGTCGCGGCATATCTGGCAGTCATTTCTTCCGGAGGATCTCAGGCGACAGCACAGTGCGCAAGCATAGCAGCAGCTATGGCAGCGGCATTCTCCGGACTGCATGGACAGATGTTCTCTGCGGGTCAGTACGCAATGTCTGGACTGCGGAACGGCATCGCATCAGCGGGTGCTTCGGCTATTGCTGAGGCGAGAAGTATTGCAAACCAGGTGGCAAGCACGGTCAACAGTGCCCTGAAGATTCACTCTCCATCCAGAGTCCTTGAGCAGTCTGGTATCTATGCAGGCGAAGGTCTCGCAGAAGGTATGAAAGACAGCTCTAAGGTGGTCGCTACATCTGCGGCTCAGAATCTTGCGGCGCCGATTGCGAGCATGGGCATTGCACAGCCTTCTGTGAACACGCAGAGCGGCGTTCTGAGCGATCCTTTCGGACAGATGAAGAACACTGCATCGGCGGCAATCCCGGCGGCTGTGGACACTCTGACAGGCAATTTCACAGGAATGAATACAAGCGTTCCAGTGCAGACTCCACAGTTCATCTACTCCCCTACTTATCGCATCGAAGGATCCGGAGTCACAAGAGATGACGTGATCCAGGCTGATCGGATGAGCCAGGACGACTTCGAGAAGATGATGAACAAGTGGATGCGGTCACAAGGCCGCAAGTCTTTTGCACAACAAGGAGGCGGTCTTGAATGAGTAAGATCTATTACACAGTCCAGGGCGATACCTGGGACAAGATCGCATGGCAGGAACTCGGTGACGAGAAGTACATGAAGCAGCTGATCGAGGCCAACTGGTCTCTGATCAACGTTCTGGTCTTCTCCGCCGGGACTCCGGTCATTATTCCAGATCTGACTGTCTCACAGACAGAAAATCTGCCTGCGTGGCGGTCGAATGATGACTATGACGCTGGCCTTCCAGTGGCACCGGAGAATGGCCTATGAGTACAGCAAGAAGCGCAGAGACTGATCTGTATTTCAACGGTCATTCCGTTAAGGACACACTGAAGGACATCAAGCAGGAGTTTACTTACGATGACGTGGCGAGTGGATCTTCTGACACGGTTTCACTGACACTTTTCAATTCTGATCTTCGATTTTTGAACGGCTGGCTTCCGAAAAAAGGAGACCGGATCGTTGCCAAGATCCTGCTCCATCACTGGAACAGTGAATATGACGAAAAGAGGATGGATTGCGGGGACTTTCTCCTGGACGAAATGAACATGACCGGCGGACCGCTGATCGCTAATCTCGGCGGGATAAGCCTTCCAACTGACACCTCTATCAAGAGGACAAACCGGACGAAGACGTGGAAGTCTACAAGTGTCAAAGGTATCGGTGCGGAAATTGCTTCGCGATATAAACTGGCATTCATGTACGACGGCCCTGATCATGCGATTGAGTCTATCGAACAGACTGACCGCAGTGATTCGGATTTTCTGTATGAGCTGGCTAAGAAGTACGGCGTCGGTATGAAGATCTACAAAAACAGAATCGTGATGTACGGGAAGAATGAGTACGAGGTTCACAAGCCAGTGCTCACTATTTCTCGTTCTTCTTTCGTTGGTGATTCATGGGACTGGACAGACACAATTGAAGGGACCTATACCGGCGGGCGCTGCTCTTATAAGCAGACCGACAACAAAAAGAAGAACAAAGTGGACCGGGAGTTCTCAGTCTACTGCCCTGTCACAGGCACCAAAGGAGAGAAGGATCCAAGTGCAAGGACGCTGAAACTCTCAGAACAGGCTGCTAATCTGGCAGACGCAATTCATCTGATCAGTGCGGGAGTCAACAATGAGAACGAAAAAGCGACAATCCTTGAGGGAGATATCTGGCCGGACGTGCGAATGGTATCAGGCATCATGGTCAAGGTTGACGGCTCGCTTGGTAAAGCGGCAGGAAACTACTTCGTGGACGAGGTCAAAACTACGGTCAACGGATCCGGAACGAAGATGCACGTCAAGATGCACCGGTATCAGAACAAGGTTGATGTTGTACATTACACTGTCACGGAGACAACCAAAGAACCGAAAAAGTCCACCAAGAAAGCGGCTGCAAAGTCCAAGTCTTACAACGTGGGCGATATCGTCAACTTCCATGGCGGAACGCACTACTACACAAGTTATCCAGGTGCGAAAGGTTATCCGGCACGCGCTGGAAGAGCCCGGATCACGATCAAGAACGGAAGCGGAAAAGCGCATCCTTGGCACTTGATCCATGTGGACGGTTCTTCCAATGTCTACGGTTGGGTGGACAATGGCACCTTTGACTGAGTGGAGGAATTGAATGGACAGACCTATTAGAATCGGCAAGGTGTCCAGTATCGACTACAAGAATGGTCTTGTGAAGGTCACCTATCCGGATCTGGATGAAACAGTCACGGATGATCTTCCGTATGCGACATTCAATGACGAGTATCAGATGCCGCCAATCGATAGTGATGTGCTTGTGGTTCACCTGTCTAACGGGCAGGCGGCAGGCATCTGTCTTGGAACGTACTGGAACACGCAAAACACTCCGCACGGCAGTGGAGCTGGATACTACAGAAAAGACTTCAATTCCACTGCAATCGGAGAAGCATTCCTGATCTATATGTCCGGGATGATGTCCCTCAATGTGAAGGACTTCTCTCTGAATCTGGAAGGCAATCTTTCTGTGGATGCCAGCACGATCAATCTGTCGGCTGGATCTATCAACATCAATTCCGGGAAGGATATCAACCTCACAGCAACCGGCGAGATCACTTTCAAGTCTGCTGCGGGGTCGATCACGCTTTCCGAGATCATTCAACACATCAAGTGAGGAGGCTTTAAGTTATGTCAAGATATACAGGACCGAGTCTCTTCTACATTGCCGGAAAAGTATACAGAAGCACCGAAGTCGTGAGAATCGGCGGCGGTATGGTTTCCGTTATTATGTCAGAGTCGGCATGGCAGCGCGAGCAGGCAGCCAGACGGAGGCAGGATGAACAGAGACGACGGGCAAGATCGTCCGTCGTTGGTTCTTTCGGCCCGAGTCTGATCTTTGAGGTCAGTGATCGAAGGATCATGACACCAAAGAACTGGAAGCGCAGTCAGTCGTCTCGCTGGGCAACGCACGACATTCTCAACGCTCCGCCTCGCTCAGAGTTCCAGGGGCCAGACCGCATGGAGACCACAATGACTGTTGATCTCAGTGCTGAACATGGCGTGAAGCCAAAGAAAACGCTGGAACTGATCGAGCAGATGATCCGGCGCGGCGATGTGGAATATCTCGTACTCGGCGGGCAGGTCTACGGATGGAACGCACACAAGTTCCTCCTAGAGTCCTCTTCTGCTGCGTACAACACGGTCTATAATCGCGGAGAACTGGTGCGGTGCTCGGTTGATTTAACTTTCAAGGAGTACTGGTAATGAATTACATGAAACTTGAAGACATTATCGATCTGGACGGCGTTCTGAACACTGAACAACTTCAGAAGATTGACCAGATCATACAAGCCCTGCTGATTACTCGACAGGGCACGATTCCGGGAAGCCGGTCCTTCGGCTTATCCGGGACAGCTGTCGATGCTCCGCATCCGGCTGCGCTGAATACAATCACGGTCGATCTGGCCGAGCAGATTGCACAATACGCGCCGGGCATCCAGCTTGACAGAGTGGAAGCCACTGAGATCGGAGCTGACGGGGTTCTCGGTCTCACGGTTTATATCGGAGGTAATTAACACATGGCAATTCCAGAATTAGAGAACCTCCCTGACATCAGCTTCATCGATGAAACCACACTGGACAGCGTGGAAGATCAGATGAAGCGAGATTTTCAGAATCGATACAACGAGATCACTGGAGAGACGTACTCCCTCGCAAGAGGAGAGCCCGTCTCTTTAATTTTGTACGCTTGCGCGGTCGAACTTTTTCAGATGTACATGTTGATCGATAAGTCGTTCAAAGAGAATCTGCTGAAATACGCAGAGGGCGAGTATCTCGACAATATGGCAGCCGGAAAAGGCATCACAAGGACTCCGGCAACGAAAGCCCGGACAACTGTTCGCTTCATGCTGTCTGCAGCACAGACCAGTGTTGTCGCAATTCCAGCAGGCACCAGAGTCACAGATTCACAGTACTACTTCGAGACAGATGACTATGTCGAGATTCCGGCAGGACAGCTTTCTGTGGATGTACCTTGCACGGCAATGGAAGCGGGAGTCGGCAGCAATAACCTTGCAGTCGGTTCGATCAGTGCTCTGGTGGATCCGATTCCGTATGTGCAATCAGTTGAGAACATTGACGTTCCTTCTGGCGGCGCAGATACGGAAGACGATGACTCCCTGCGCGAGCGGGTATTCATCGCACCGGATCGGCACTCCACAACTGGCACCGAGGACGCATATAAGTTCTGGATCCGCTCCTTTAATCAGGAGATCACAGACGCGCGCGTTTTCAGCAATGCTCCAGGTGAAGTGGATGTCTGCTTCTTG
>NZ_OLMH01000001.1:406733-673610 GCF_900290205.1 Anaerolactibacter massiliensis
CACCGGATCGGCACTCCACAACTGGCACCGAGGACGCATATAAGTTCTGGATCCGCTCCTTTAATCAGGAGATCACAGACGCGCGCGTTTTCAGCAATGCTCCAGGTGAAGTGGATGTCTGCTTCTTACTGAATGACGAAGTGCCGAGCCAGTCTGTTGTCAAAGCACTGCAGGCTTATCTGGAGGATCCGACCATCAAGCCACTGAATGACAAGATCGTCGTTTCTGCGCCGAAGGAAGTCAGCTATGATGTCTCCTTCACCTACTGGATCAATTCGTCTGACAGAAATACGGCAACGACGATTCAGCAGGAAGTCGAAAAAGCTGTCAATGACTATGCAACGTGGCAGCGGTCCAAGATCGGACGAGATATCAATCCGTCAGAGCTGGTGAAGCGCATCATTCTTGCGGGTGCTAAGCGAGTTGAGCTCAAGGCTCCGGCTTTCACCAAGATCGGGGACACCGACCTTGCAAAGCTCGGATCCAAGACGATCACCTACGGAGGGCTTGAAGATGATTGATATTCATGACGGCGAGCTGAAAGACCTATGGCCGAATGAAAAAAGCCCTGAGTTTCTGGCTCTTAGTTACGCGATCAAGTTACAGATCGCTCACCTTCTCGTTCTCTCAACGAAGGTCGGTGTTTCTTACGATATCGACGATCTGGATGAAGAAGTTCTGGACTACATGGCAGTCGAGTTAAGAGTCATGTACTACGATCAGGCGCTTCCGCTTGACACAAAGCGGACGCTTGTCAAGAACGCACTCTCGTGGAGATCCCATGCCGGGACGACTGGTGCTGTGGCTGAAATGCTGCAGACGATCTTCGGCACTGGTGATGTTGTCGAGTGGTATGAAGGCGGATATAAGCCGAATGAGTTCAGAGTTGTGGTCGATGCTCGTTCTACACCGGAGACAGCGGAACAGATATCCCGCATCATCGCTCGAGTTAAGAACGTCAGGTCTCATCTGATTGCCTTGACCTTCTCCAAGAAGGCACAAGGAAAATTACATATTGGCGCTATGGAAGCGACCAACCGGTTCTACACGGTAAACAACAGCCCACAGTTGAGTTACCGGGAGGACGGGTCTGCATATATCGGCACTGCGGTTGGAAGCATCAAACTACAGACCGTTGCGGAAGGTCGGCATCTCTCGTCCAGAGTGGACGCGGCCGGTCCTCATGCGGGAGGTGCATGTCTTGTTTATAAAAAAATCCAGATATGAAGAAAAGGAGGTTAAAACATGGCACAGTTCAATTCAGTCGTTATGACTAATCGAGGCATTGCTTTGATCACCAAAGCTCTCGCGGGGCAGTGCACGATTGAGTTCACAAAGGTCCAGGCTGGATCCGGGACATGGTCCACTTCTGCTCTGCAGGGCGCCACAGCTCTCAGACAGAATAAACAGGAGTTCGGCGTGTCCAGAGTCAGAAAAGTGAACGACAGCACGATCTCCCTTCTGGGAGTGCTGTCCAATCTTCAACTGACGCATGGATACTACGTCAACGAGTTCGGAATCTTTGCCTGTGAAGCCGGGAAGCAGTCCAGCACAGAGTGCCTGTATGCCATCGTCACGGCTGTCGATGGTCAGGCAGATTACATGCCGCCATACAACTCAGTCAGTCCTCAGCTGATCGAGATTGAAACCTATGTTGCGGTAGCTAATGCTGAGCAGGTAAGCGTGAAGCTCGACACTGGTGCGATTGCATCCGCTGCCGATCTGAATCAGCTGATCAATGACGTCGGTGCAAAGTCCGATCTGAAGACCAGGACGAAGAGCACAATCGTCGGAGCGGTTAATGAGGCTCACGACACAGAAGCAAGTCATTATGCAGCAGTCACGAAGTCCGTGTCCGATCTGTCCGCAAGGCATACAAGCGAACTGAATGCGGCAAAGGAAGCCCATCAGGCGGACGTGGACCGGATCGATGCACAGATCAACGGCTTCAAGTTTTTCGTAAATTCGAGGCGTCGGCTCTGCATCACGCAGAACATTGATGCTCTGGATGAGTAAGGAGGAATATGGCACAGAAAATTAACGGCGTGACTTATGAAGCGCCAAACAGTGCGCAGATGGCTCAGCTTGCCTATCAGGCGGCTCTGCAGAATGTCTACGCAAACGCAGATGAAATGGGACTGAAGTCCAAACTTGAAAAGGAACTGGCTGCTCAGTTCATCGGTGGAAGATCCGGAAAGGTATTCGCAACCAAGATCTGGAAGTATGCAACCAACACGTCCAGTGTTGGAGAGGCAATGCTGGATTCCATCGGACTTGTTGCTAAACCGGCAACGGATACCGAAGCCGGACAGGATGACTTTGCGGAGGAGTCCGAGATCTTCCAGTGGACCAGATGCAATTACACCAGAGATGATGATGGCTTTGCTCGTCCGACTGCAGTGGAAGGAATGCCGGGATTCGCCAAGACCGGAAAAGTTGACATTGGCAACGTGTATGCAACTTTCTGGTACAAAGTGGAAAATCATGGGACATACGATGTCTACTACATGAGCGATGCTCCGCATCCAGAGCTCGGACTTGTCCCTTGGATTGAGGCGATCAAAGCAGATGGCACTGTTCTTCCGTTCTATGTGCATAGTGCCTTCTATAGCATCAGCAATGAGGAAGGTACATCAGGCGATTCAAAGAAGATCCTGCGGTCCCAGTACGGTGTACCGGCTTACAACAACTCGTACAATTCCATGATCACTGAATACCAGAAGAAGGGTGCAGGATACTGGGGATCCGGATCCGAGAGAACACTGTTCGCATTCCTGATGATGGTCATCAAATACAAGACAAAAAACAGCCAGAAGTTCTTCAGAGGCCATGTTGATACATGGAACGCACAGAGCAAGATCGCAGTTGCTGAAGAATCTGCAAAGCGTGTTCTGATTGCTGATCAGAGCAAGTTCTACGTCGGTGCGTGCGTCTCTGTAGGGACATGCCTCGATAATAATAAAGCGGTCACACAGGATAGAAACTATGCAACGGTTCACGATGTAGTGAACAGAGCACAGATCAAGAGCATCGAGAAGGTTGTTGTTTCCGGCACAGAATACACAGCTCTGACTCTGGACGTTCCTGAAGCATTCAATGTCACGGTTGATGATTATGTTTCCATGATGCCGTGCATGAGCGGTGAAACAGACAAGGTTATCGGCCACTTTGACGGCTCTTATCTATCCAACACAGACGGATGCCATACTTTCCGTATTGGCGGCACAGAATACATGAACGGACAGGCTATCATCGACTCGAATGTGGTCATGCAGAGAGACGAGGGTTCCGGCTTATGGCTGCAGTATGTAGCAAAGCGCGGAGTCAAGCATGTCGCTAATGCACACACGGGATACACGTTAGCTGGCGGGATTCCAATTGCAGAAGGTGACTACTGGTCTGGAGATATCTATGTTGATCCGGATACTGGATCCTTCTGCCCTTGCAGCATCGGTGGCGGTGACTCTATCGGCACTGGTGATAGAGTATGGGGTCCACAGTCTGGCAAGGGGGAAGACGGTACACTCAGAGAGAAGTATACTGTCGGCAACCTCGGGATCGGCTCGTACGTCGGTCTCTGCTCTGTCTCCTGCTGGGACGCCCTGTCCAGGCCGCTCTGGGCCTCCGGCTGCTGCGATTGATACCCCTGCTTGTGGGGGTGAATCAGGGGCGCAGCCCCTGAGAGGGGCCCTCCCCTCTCTTGTCTTTCACTACTAAATAATTCAAAAGTTTCAAAATACTGTAACACGGGGTATGGCAGCCATGTCGGCAACCTCAGGAACGGCTCGAACGACGGTCTCTGCAATGTCAACTGCAGGAACGACCTGTCCAGGACGAACTGGAACTACGGCTGCTGCGATTTGCGTGAAAATCCTAACTCGGCAAAGGTAGGCGGTGTGGATGCATCGCCTTTATATAAACAAAGTTTAACGGCTGTCATGCGCGCTCCTTGACCAAGCGCTGCGACTTCATTGTCGTACCTGCGCGGAATGCGCAAAGTGGCTGAGAGCAGGCTGGCCTGGTAGAGTAATCGAACGGTCAGACACAGCAACAATCGCTATTTACTACAGAATCAAAATGAAGAAAAAATGCAAAAACGTTGATATTTCAGACAGAGAATTTATCCGGCGGGCAATTCATGACTGTGAAAAGCACAAGACATTGAAAGAACTGATCACAAGACCGGACGTCAAGCGGCTCGAAGCAGAATGCGGCGGGAGTGAAGAGAAGCTGATCGATATCATTCAAGCGGAGATTCTGAACCGCCACATTGTGGTGGATCCGATTGAGTACGATGTCCGAAAGGACAAGTCGAACGGAAAAACAAGAATCATCGCAGTCGAGTGCATGAAGCAGCAGATCTATGACTACATCGCGTATAACTCACTGGGCGAGCTGGCTCCGTACATCGGATACTATCAGATCGCTTGCAAACCTAAACAGGGACCGGTCTTCGGTGCTGCTGTTATGTTCTCGTGGCTTCAGGAGACTGAAGTCAGGATCGGACGCAATGGTCAGAAGGAACGGGTCTACACCTGCACCAAGATGATCAAAGCTGATCTGCAGCGTGCTTATGCTTCCATCTATCATGCGAACATGATGGGATGGTTAGACCGGCACGTTGCAAACGATGCCATTCTCTGGCTGATCGCAACACTGCTGCAGACGATGGATACCGGGCATCCTTCGCAGAGGTTCATCAATGAGATGGACCGGGATCCGGATCTGAAGACCAGACTGGAGGAATCCATGAAAGGTCTGCCCATCGGTTCTGTCCTGAGTATTCGGCTCTGTGCCTTGTATGTGGCGGATGTTTACCACTCAAACGAGCGGAAGTATATCACAACCAGAAGAGGTAAAAAGCAGAATGCAGTGAAGCACCAGATGTTCAACGTTGACGACATTTATCTTCTCGGCAGCAACGCAAGCCAGTTGGCTCATGCAATACGCGGAGACGCGGCTGAGTTTGAGTCAAAAGGAATGCATCTGCATGATGACTGGCAGATGATCGATCTGAATCCAAGAAACACGGATGCCCACGTCGATGTACTTGGTTACAAGATTTACAGAGACCACATAACAATGAGACACCGGGACTATGTCAAGACAATCCGCGCGATCAATACATTTAACCGCAAGCCGACTGTCAGACATGCCCGGCAGCTCTCTTCTTACAGTGGACTCTTCATTGATCACAGCAACAGCCTGAGATTCTGCAGAAAGTACAACTACTTCAAGATCTCGAAGAAAGCGAGAAAGGTGATTTCACAACATGACAAAAGCATTATTCAGCGAGAAGCAGCCAGAAGTCAGAATGACGCTGGTGGACGGTATTAACCAGTTCCAGATCTGCCTAAACGAAGAAGAAGTGACCACACCGGCTCAGAGCTCCCATACTGAGGACGATACCTCTGAACCGATCACACAGTACCAGTACGACTTCAACGAATTCCGCACCGATGCCCTCACAGAAGAGGAAGTCAAGGCGGATCCAGAGAAGTACCTCGATTACACTCCAATTGCATCCCTCCCGGAGCAGGAACAGCCTGCGTCTATTGATGCAGCGCTCAAGGCTCTGCAGGACGCTCAGGAGGAAACCGCACAGGCTGTGCAGGACATGCTGGCAGCAACAATGATGGAGGAATGATCAGATGTACACATTCATGGCGATCAGAATTCACCAGGGAAAGCTGACCTGGGATGAGGTAGCAACATTCAAGCCGGAGGCTCAGGAAGCCATCAAGGCGGCATATAAAAAGAAATACCCGGATGAGAAGATTCCGGGCGATGAAGAGGACACCGAATAATGACGTCGGTGACAACTCTCAGCTTTGCAGAAGTTCGGGCAATTCTCAGCACCTTCTTTGATCTCCCGGAGGATGCCTTCAAAGGCACGAACGGATACGGATTCAATGTATCCGCATCGCAGGACTATCTTGAGGAGAAACTGAAGGAGAACACTAAGAAGCTCGCATCAACAAAGGCGGATCAATAGTCCGCCTTTTTCGTACCAGTAAAGAGGAGAAAACTATATGGCAAACGAAAACACAACAATTGAACCACTCGAAAACGATGGCAAGGGAACTGATACACCGGCTGAACTTGAGAAAGGAGAACAGAAATGAGTAACTCTTCACTAGTAGTTTATCGTGACATGACTTCCGGCCACTGGAATGACCGTGCTGGCAACAAGATCAGCCGCATTGTCATCCATCACCAGGCTGGCAATCTCAGCCTGCAAACACTTGGCAATGTCTTCAAAAACAGGCAGGCATCTGCTCATTATGGCATCGACAGCAATGGCCGGATCGGTCAGTATGTCGATGAGGCTTACAGAGCGTGGACCACATCCGGCTGGGAACCTGACAGAAACACTGTCACCATCGAGGTTGCCAACTCTCAGGCGGGCGGCAATTGGCCGATCAGCGACGCAGCAATGTCATCCCTGATCAAGCTGTGCGCAGACATCTGCAAGAGAAACGGCATCAGCCGCCTGTACTACAACGGAAAGAACGGCACACTGCTGAGACATTGCGACTACTCTGCAACATCGTGCCCTGGTCCTTACATCAAGGAGCACACCAACTACATCTGTGATCAGGTGAATGCTTTGCTTGGTACTGGCTCTGCAGCAAGCACTCAGCCTAATGCGGCAACTGGCAGCATTGATGATCTGGCTAAGCGTACCATTGCCGGAGAGTTTGGAAACGGTGATCAGCGCAGGGCGGCTCTTGGTGCAAACTATGATGCTGTCCAGGCTCGTGTCAATGAGATCCTTGGCGGCGGTTCATCCAGTCAGCCTGCAGTGTTTGACGTGGATGCAGCGGCAAGAGATGTCATCGCTGGCAAATATGGCAATGGTGATCAGAGACGCACAGCACTCGGCAGCCATTACGATGAAGTACAGGCCAGAGTGAATCAGATGCTTGGTGCTGCTGCCAGCACATCTGTGAATATCGATGCAGAGGCACGCAAGGTCATCAGAGGAGACTACGGCAATGGTGGAGAACGCAGAAATGCACTTGTGGCCAAGTTTGGAGCTAATGTGGCCAACCAGATTCAGACACGGGTCAACGATCTGCTGAGATGACAACTTGGAGAATGACAGTTTTCAGGAGGGATTTATGAATTGGAGTAATTACATGCTGCCCATGGTGGCAGTTGCAGTGTACATCATCTGCGCTATTATCAAGCCACTTATGGGTGACAAGTCAAAGTATCTGCCGCTTGTAGCGGCAGGCTGTGGCATCATCTTTGCATTCTGGATGCAGGGCTCTGTCAGCTTTTCCACGTTTGTGGCCGGTCTGGTATCCGGTTTCGGTGCCACAGGCATTGATCAGGCTATCAGCATTCCCATGAGCAAAAATACTGAAGTAGAAAGTGATGCAAAGCAGTGATGGATCCAACCACAATAAGAACGGTCAATGAGTTCTTTTCATTGGCAGGACGCATCATCTTGTATTGCGGTGGCATCGCTGGAGCATTGGCGGGCATCTGGGCATTGATAGGCAAGATTAAGTCAAAAGGCTGGAGAGCGGCTACTGATGTCAGGATTGCCAACCTTGAGGACTACTCCCGCAAAGACAATGAGAGGCTGAAAAAGTTGGAAGCCGAAAATATCGACAAGGCCGAGGAGTTCGCAGACTTCCACGAAATAATGAGGCTGAACCTTAACGCAAGCCAGCAGCTTCTCAAGTCCAATCTTGAGGGCGGCAACAACAAGGCCGGCATGCAGAAGGCCAGCGATGAGATTCAAGAGTATTTAAGATCGAAAGTATAAGAACGGCCGGGGCAGAGATGCTCCGGCTTTTTATGTTGTAATTCCTTCAGAAATGCCCGGATTCCGATCAAATTTAAGCCACATGCAACGATTATAGGCATGGATGGAGAAATACCCACAAAATAAAAGAACACGCTCAGACGGCTCAAAAACGGCCTTCTGCGGCGTGCTCTTTTTTAGTACGTGCAGACGAACGCGGCAACTGAATCAGTGATCAGAATTGCAGTGTTCGTTTTATGTACAATATGGTGAGCGCTAAGGGACTCGAACCCATGACCCCTTCCACGTCAAGGAAGTGCTCTCCCAACTGAGCTAAGCACTCATCTCAAGGATGCCTGTTTATATTACCACAAGGTCCAAGAAATGGGAATAGATTTTTCACAGGCTCCGGGCGGTGAAATATAATAGAGTCACTTATGAGAAGAGATGCACTGCCATTCCTGAATCAGTCGCTGTTCATGAAACTCGGGAAGATCAGACTAAGTGATGGAACCCTATTAGATGGAGAAGATACGATTCTTGCGTTCGAGAAGTGCTGCAGGGAAAAAGGATCTGCCTGGATGGGAATTGATTCTCTGCATCATGGCATGCAGGAAAAGCGTGCTGCCGGGTTTCAGAGATCCCTTGAAGAGAAGCAGAAGATCAGAGTATACTTTGCCATTCATAACAGTCATTATGACAATGAGATTGCCTATGAAGCGGTTCTGGAGAAACTGGTCAATATGAAAGAACCTGTGCCGTGTCCGGAGCCGGAACTGAGACCGGAGATCTTCCAGGATGATGGGAATTCCTGTCTCTGGCTGAAGCTGAAGGACATCAGACTGAGTAAGGAAAAGGCAGAGCACTTCATGATTGCAAGCACAGGCAGAAATCTGAAGTGGATCATTTGCAATTCCAGGTTCTTTTTTGGATACATTATGGAGGAGTGAAGGAATATGAAAGTACTGCTAGTCAATGGAAGCCCGCATCCGCATGGATGCACGGATGTTGCATTGTCAGAAGTTGCAATGCAGTTAGGAAAACATGGCATTGAGACGGAAATGCTGTGGCTTGGCAATGAAGCAATTCATGGCTGCATTGCCTGCGGCAAGTGCAGGAAGGCTGGAAAGTGCATCTTTGATGATGCAGTGAATCGGGTTGCTGCAAAGGCTGAGGAATATGATGGAATCGTAGTGGGAAGCCCGGTATATTACGGCGGCCCGGATTCGCAGATCTGCGCCTTCCTGGATCGGCTGTTCTACAGCGCCGGAAAGAAGTTCGTGCGCAAGCCTGCGGCTGCGATTGTCTCCTGCCGCAGAGGCGGAGCGACAGCTTCGTTCGAACGATTGAATAAATACTTTGAAATGTCGAATATGCCACTGGTGACTTCACAGTACTGGAACCAGATTCATGGCAATAATGCTGAAGAAGCAAAACAGGATGCTGAAGGGCTGCAGACGATGCGGACGCTGGCCGAGAATATGGCATGGCTGCTGAAGTGTATTGAGGCAGGAAAGAAGGCTGGAGTGGAAGAACCTGTCTATGAACCATTCCATGCGACGAATTTCATCCGGTGATGGTTCTTCTGGTGATTGGTATTCTGATGGGGATTTACGGAACCGTGATCCTGATCGGAGAAAAGGGAAACCGGTTCAGTATTGCCTGGTATCTGACCGGAGGATTCTTCTTTGTTAGTTCTGTGCTTCTGAAGCATGGAGTGCTTCGGGGAGGATTGCTTGCGGTGTGGATTGCTGCGGTATGTGCGTATACGGCAATGCTCGCAGTGAACTGCATGCATATTCTTCATGCATGTATGAGCGATCCGGATGAGAACTGCCGGGAATTGCTTGTGCTCGGTGCCAGAGTGATGCCGCATGGCGGGCCTTCGAATGCGCTTCGATACCGGTGCCGGAGTGCTGCTGATTATCTGAAGGAACATTCTGACTGCGGCTGCATTGTCTCCGGAGGAAAAGGAGCTGATGAACCTTGCTCCGAAGCAGAATGCATGCAAAGAGTGCTGATGGAGATGGGGATTGACCGCAACCGAATCCGTCTGGAAGACAAGTCCCGCAGCACGATTGAGAATCTCAGATATTCAAAGCAGATGCTGGATAGTCCGGATGAATCAATTGCAGTCGTGACAAGCAGCTATCATCTGTATCGGAGTCTTCGAATTGCGAGAAGGATGGGTATGAAGAATGTATCCGGCATCGGTGCGAAGACGAAGGTGCTCTATCTGCCTTCGGCACTGTATCGGGAATGCCTTTCGATTGCGATGGATTCGGTCATAGAAAAGTTCAGAAGATGGAAAATGAGTTATACTTATGCACATCGAGGAGGATCAGATGATGATGCGTGATGGCAGCTATTATGTTCCTTATGAGGAACGCACAGGAAATGAGTCCATTGTTTACTTTACCCGCGATCTTTCTGCAGCGGGAATGATGAAGGTCTATGACAAAGTGAAGGAAGGAATCTCCGGCAAGATCGGAGTCAAGCTTCATACGGGTGAGAAACATGGACCGAATATCATTCCGCATGGATGGGTAAAGGAATTCATGGAAAAGGAATGCCCGGATGCCAGCATCGTGGAAACGAATACCTTCTATGAAGGCGATCGCTATACGACAGAACAGCATCGTGAGACGCTGAAGGTCAATGGCTGGACGTTCTGCCCGGTTGACATCATGGATGAAGATGGTACGGTGGATCTTCCGGTGAAGGGCGGCAAGTGGTTTGATCATATGACGCATGGAAGTCATATGGTGAACTATGATTCTCTGATCATCCTGACGCATTTCAAGGGCCATGTGATGGGCGGCTTCGGCGGTTCCAACAAGAACATCGGCATCGGCTGTGCGGATGGCAGAATCGGCAAGGGCATGATTCATGCGAAGAATGGTGATCAGTGGGGCGTCAATCAGGAAGAGCTGATGGAGAAGATCACGGAGTCCACCAAGGCTACCATTGATTATTTCGGCAAGCATATCACGTATGTGAATGTGATGAGAAATATGTCGGTGTCCTGTGACTGCGAGGGTGTGCAGGCTGCTCCGGTTGTGACTCCGAATGTCGGCATTCTGGCTTCCGCAGATATTCTGGCTGCAGATCAGGCTTCGGTGGATCTGGTTCATGCCATGAAGGAAAGCGATCGTCATGACCTCTGGGAGCGCATGTCTACGCGTCACGGATTCCGTCAGCTTACTTATATGAAGGAACTCGGCATGGGCAATGATCGTTATGTGCTCATTGATCTGGATCATGACGGAGAACGGATCACACCGGAATTCGCTGTGAAGGATGTTGTTCCGTTCAAGCTGATCGGCTAAGCTGAAATGCGATTGTGAAGCGAGGAAAGCGGATCCCTGCGGATCTGCTTTTTTCACGAAAAAAGTCTTCTCAATCGGGAGAAAAACATTTAATATGTCAGATGCAATAAATATAGGAGAGTGTTCTGAGGAATGGCTTCAAGCAAGACGAAAAAGACGAAACCGGAAGTAAATCCGATTATCAATATCTACCGGGATCCGAAGAAAAAGGAACTGAAGAGCCTGGACGAACTCAAGGAAGAGATTCGTGCAGTCTATCAGAAGAATGGCGAGCTGCAGCAGAAAGACATCACCGAAGCAATCACGGCGATGAAGCTGAACGATGAAGACACGGATCAGCTCTGGAACTGGCTCAATGAAGAAAACCTGATCGGAAGTTCTGAAGAAGACCTTGAAGAAGCAGAAGAGGTCATGGAAGAAGACGCTGCTTATGAGGACGATGAAGACAGCGACGATGAGGACAAAGGAGACGAAGAAACGGAATCCGTTCCGGACTTCAATGGCCTCGAGAATGTACGTTCCAGCGATCCGGTTCGCAGCTATCTGAAGCAGATCGGCCAGATTCCGCTGTTAACTGCAGAGCAGGAACTGGATGTCGCGCATCGCATGAAGCAGGGTGATGAAGAAGCGAAGCAGCTGCTTGTTTCTTCGAACCTGCGTCTTGTAGTTTCGATTGCCAAGAAATATGTCGGCCGAGGCATGCAGTTTCTGGATCTGATCCAGGAAGGCAATATCGGTCTGATGAAGGCTGCTGATAAGTTTGATCCGGATAAGGGATTCAAGTTCAGCACCTATGCAACATGGTGGATCCGCCAGGCGATTTCCCGTGCGATTGCTGACCAGGCAAGAACGATTCGCCTGCCGGTTCATCTGGTTGAGGCAAATGGCAAGGTCGTGCGCATGCAGCGTCAGCTGGTGCAGGAGCTCGGCAGAGATCCGACGCCGGAAGAGATTGCCGCAAGACTGAAGGATATCACTCCGGAAAAGGTCAAGGAACTTCAGCTGGTTACGATGGATCCTGTTTCCATGGAAACACCGGTCGGTGATGAGAGTGATGCGCACCTGGGCGATTTCATTGAAGACAAGACCGGACAGCGTCCGGAAGACTTCGCAGAAGGTCAGCTTCTGAAGGAAGAGATCAACCGGGTTCTCAGCGAACTGACAGAACGTGAAGAGCAGGTCATCCGCTTGCGGTTCGGACTGGATGGTTCCCGTCCGATGACTCTCGAAGAAGTGGGCAGAGAGTTCGGTGTGACGCGTGAGCGGGTACGCCAGATCGAGGCAAAGGCACTCCGGAAGCTTTCTCATCCGGTACGTTCCAGAAGACTCAAGGATTTCATGACAGATTGACAGCGGGAATTCCCGCTGCTTTTTCTGCCTCGGGAATTCTTTTTCACATAATTTCACACGGTTCTGACAATGATCTGCGGTGATTTTTGGCTATATTATCAGTGCAAGTAAAAGGAAGAGCTTGCGCGGAGATATGCTGCTGGAATCCCCCTTTCACCAGCAACGTGTCTGAAAACAGAAAGTCCGGAACTGTGAGCCGGACTTTTTTATGAAGGCTGATGTAATTTAGGAACAAGCACTTTATAATAATTCAGGTTATATGAAGAAAGAAGAACTGATTCCTTATCTGCAGAGCTTTGTGACCCTTGTCACGGAAGATGGTTCCCGCCATTCGGGTTATTTTTCCAACCCTGAAGAAGTGAAGAACGCATCCGATGACTCTTTTTCCGTTGCCTTGCTCAATGGCTTCTTCTCCCAGAATATCCGGGCTTCTGAGATTGCTGCGGTGGAGATTCCTTCCCGGCAGGAAACGGTATCAATTCCGGTCGTGGACCTGAAGAAGGGATATGAAACGGAAGCACTTCTGAAACCAGAAGATTTCCGGAATTACCATGGCCCGATTGACCAGGAACTGACAGATCTGTATCTGGAATACATTGAACGTTTCCATAAGCGCCCGGATGAGCGAGCTGATCTTGATTTCGATCTGATGAATCTGGATGAGTTCAAGGACTGCATCAGAAAATGCCTGAATCAGAACGAGCCGGTCAATGTCGTGATGAACTCGTTCATGCAGGCATTCTACCGGGCATTCCATAAAGAATGACGATATCTTCTATTGCTGGATCACTTATGCACAGCTGGACAAGCTGTGCTTTTCTATGTCGGGCACATGACATTCTGCGCTTTTTACTTGATTCACTTGAGATAATTCCGATGAGAACAAAAGAAAAAGGCTTAAATAAGCCATATTCTTATTTGATTGTCATTTGATCCTTATTTGATTCTGCATCAGAATAGCTGGCAGTCAGAAAAACGGAGAGACCGAAATCTCTCCGTTTTCAGTGCGCCTAACAGGACTTGAACCTGCACGGTTTCCCAAAGGATCCTAAATCCTTCGCGTCTGCCAGTTCCGCCATAGGCGCGTGCCTATAGTTTAACACAACCAGCAGACAGATTGTTCAGCATACGAAGTTCAGATAATACGGAAGCTGCTTACGCCACCATGGCCAGTCATGGGCAACATCCGGTCCCCAGAAATCAACCCATGCAGGAATATTCTTATACTCGAACAGTTCCTTCATGCGGGCACTGTCTTCCTGCATCGGATGTTCCCAGGCTCCTCTGCCGCAGCAGAGGATGATATCGCGGTGACGGTACATCTCCACATAAGGGTGGTCATATGGCATCCCGTTGATATAATCCACTGGGGAATTCGCATAGACCAGATCATCGAAGTAATCCGGGAAGAACAGCCTTGCATTGTAAGCACCCGATAAAGCGATGCACCCGGAGAAGAGATCCGGTCTTCTGAGCAGAAAGTTCAGCGCATGCGTGCCGCCCATCGAGCATCCGGTAGTGAGAATGCCTGATGGCTGTCTGCCGTTATTTGCAGCAGTGCTGATCTCGCGGATGCGCGGAACAAGTTCTTCGGTGATATACCGCACATAGGCTTCCTGAGACTCAATGCGGGCCCGGTTGTCCCAGCTCTTGCTGGACCAGCTGTTCTGATCATTGGAGTCGCAGCAGAACATCTGGATTCTTCCGGCATCGATATACGGAGCGGCTGCTTCAATCATTCCCTGATTCTCATAATCGAAGAATCTGCCATCCTGGCTCGGAAATACCAGGACGGGCTTCCCGGCATGGCCGTATACCTTGTACTCCATATCTCTTCCGAGGTTATTGCTGTATTCCTTGAAATATTCTGTCTTCATTCCGTCTTTCCGCTTTTCCCTGCAGCCTTTTTCCGTTTCGTGCTGGCCTTTTCTGCTTCCTGTTCGCTGACTTTCTCAGCCAGCTCATTTGCCGCTTCGTCCGGAGAGACTACATTGCCTTTGCGGAGAAATACGTACTTGGCAAATTCATTGACTTCTTCCATCGTGCGGAAACGCGCAATATAGGCATCATCACCCATTGCAGATCCGAGGATCCCCGGCATGCGTTCATGCATGCAGATAGCCTGCCCGTACTGGCGGTAGACCGCAGCACTGTCATGCTCATAGGCAACCGAATCTCTCAGACCGCAATATACGCAGTAATACGGCCGATCGGTCTTGTAGAGACCTTCATTGAACATTGCCATGTTGGCATAGATCCGGTAGACATTGATGTCATTGGCAAAGTCCATCATGTCCGGCGTATATCCTCCCGGCGGCCTCATGTTAACTTCCAGGCCGACGAGACTGCCTTTCTTTCCGAGTCCCGGCTTGTCTTCCGTGAGCCGGAAATATTCGGTATGAAAGAATCTTCCTCTGATTCCGAAGGCATGGATGACAGCAGTTCCCATCTGATCCAGATCTTCCGGAATGTCTCTCACACTATAGTAGAAACATTCTCCCTTTGTATTCACAATATCCATGATGGCAACCGGGAATACATGGCTGGTCTTGAAGATGATCTGATTGTTCTGATCGGCGATGCCGTCAAAACTCACGATATAGCCAGGAACATATTCTTCCATGATGTACTGGCAGTGCAGATTCTGATGATAGAAGTCTTCCAGCTCCTGATCATTTGAAATCTTCCAGGTCGCATTGGCACCGACGCCGTCGTCCGGCTTCACGATGACCGGATAGCCGACCTGCTGCACGAACTTCTGGCCTTCCTGGATCGTCGTGACCAGATGCCAGCGGGCCGTAGGAACGCCAGCCTTCTCATAGAATGCCTTCATATTGGACTTGGTCTTGAACCGCATCACGGAATCGGATTTGTCACCAGTCGTGATATTGAAGTCTGTCCGGAGTCTAGCGTCCTGCTCCAGCCAGAATTCGTTGTTGGACTCCAGCCAGTCGATCTTGCCGTGTTTATGTGCAAACCATGCCACTGCCCGGTACATCTGGTCATAATCCTTCATTGAACTGACCTGGTAATATTCATCCATCGATTCCTTCAGTTCTTCTGAAAGAGAGTCATAGGGGTCTTCTCCGATGCATAAGGAAGTGCCGCCTATCTGTTTCCAGGCCTTCGGAAACTGATAGTAGGTTCTCGGAAAATTCGGAGAAATAAATACGAAGTTTTTCATATCGGCCTCCTGTACGGCAAATTTTAGCACAAATATGAACACCCGACCGATTTTCTGTCAGACATGCTATAATACCCGGGTATCCACATATCGTATATGCTTTCGGATTGGCGGAAGTGTCTCTACCCTGCAGCCATAACTGCGGGACTACGATTGATATAGAGACTATTCTGCACTCTTCAGGGGATAGGAAGAATGCAGACCGTTTTTCCTCGTTTCTGATATGTGGGCAGAAAGGGGATTTTTTCATGTTTGAAAAGGTATTTAAGCTTAGCGAGAACCACACCAATGTGAAGACTGAACTGACCGCCGGTATCACGACCTTCATGACGATGGTCTACATCCTGGCTGTCAACCCAAGCATTCTGAGTGCTTCCGGAATGGATGCCGGATCCGTGCTCACCGCAACGGCAGTCGCATCAGCAATTGCCTGCTTCGCCATGGCGGCATTTTCCAACAAGCCATTCGCGCTTTCCGCCGGGCTTGGCTTGAATGCTTACTTTGCCTACACGGTCTGCGGGGCAATGGGCTATTCCTGGCAGGTAGCCCTGACGGCAGTTCTCGTGGAAGGCATCATCTTCATCCTGATGTCTCTGGCAGACGTCCGCGAGAAGATTTTCGATGCCATCCCATTCTCTCTGAAGACTGCTGTATCCGTCGGCATCGGCTTATTCATCTGCTTCATCGGTCTGCAGAATGCCGGCATCATCGTGGATTCCTCCACGCTCGTCAGCTTGTTCTCCTTCAAGACTTCTATTGAAACCGGAACCTTCACCACTGCCGGCATCACCGTCATTCTGGCTATGATCGGCGTCGTGATTACAGCATTGCTGCTGATCAAGGGCAAGAAAGGCTATATGCTGTATGGCATTCTGATTACCTGGGTACTTGGAATCCTGTGCGAACTTACCGGTCTCTATCATCCGGATGGAGTTTCCTACTTCTCTGTCATCCCGACTGCGATTTTCTCTGCTCCGGCTTCCATGTCCAGCACGTTCATGAAGTTTGACTTCGGCTTCATCGGCAGCCATTTCCTGGACTTCCTCGCTGTTGTGATTGCCTTCCTGTTCGTCGATGTCTTCGATACTATCGGAACCGTAATCGGCTGTGCTTCCAAGGCAGACATGCTCGACAAGGATGGCAAGCTCCCGGAAATCAAGGGCGTCCTGCTCGCTGATGCCGTCGGTACCGTTGCTGGTGCATGCTGCGGAACTTCTACGATCACAACCTTTGTGGAATCTTCTTCCGGCATCACCGAAGGCGGCAGAACCGGTCTGACCAGCTGCACGGTCGGCGTTCTGTTCCTTGCGTCGCTCTTCCTGACTCCGCTCTTCCTCACCATTCCGAGCTTTGCAACAGCACCGGCACTCATCGTCGTCGGCTTCCTGATGGTTCAGCAGGTCACGAAGATCAACTGGTCTGATTTGACGGATGCCATTCCGTGCTTTATCTGCATGACCATGATGGCATTCTCCTATTCCATCTCTGATGGCATCGCATTCGGAATCATCAGCTGCGCAGTCATTCATCTCCTGACTGGCAAGGGCAAGGATCTGTCACCGCTGATGTATGTGCTGGCAGTGCTCTTCGTTCTGAAGTATCTGCTGATCTGACGGAACCGATACAGAATATTGCATGCAGGCAGGTGGAAACACCTGCCTTTCGAATATAAAAAAGACTGCATAGCGCAGCCTAGTATTCAATCCTCTCCCCCGGAACATCGAGCTCATTTTCTTTTTCGTCTTCGTCAGAATCCTCGAGGCTCATATCATCATCGTCATCATCATTGTCATCTTCGAAATCGAGATTATGCTGGGTGTCTTCGAACTTCACTCGATTCTTGAGGTCCCAGACGTTGCCTGGAAGGGAAACAAAACGGCTGTCATCATTCAGTTCTCCGTAAAGCTTGCGCTTCTTGACCTTCTTCATGGATTCAGGAATTCCCGCAGCTTCCGCGGCAGCTTCGAACAGATCATTGAAGGCGGCAGACTTTCCGGCGGCAGACAGAATATCGAACGCATAGTCCGTCAGGGTTTTCTTCGTGCTCATGTATCTGTACAGTATCCTCCTTAGTTCACAGCGACGTAAAATATAGCGCCGAACATGTATGGAGTCAAGCATTAATTTCCGCGCATTTATGCACAATATTCCGTGATTGTTAACGTCTGGATGGAATGGGAAATCGGAACTGTCTTTTCCATGTGCACGAACATGGATTCTGCTGAGATGAGTTTCAGTATTTGCTGCGGTACACCTTCAGACAGGAATGCATCACATTCTGTTCAGAGCTGGTATATTTCTGCCAGGCAAGACCTTCTGAAGAAGAGCACATGTATTATAATGTTCCCTGCAGAAGGGAGAACATATCATGAAGAATCAGGAAGCGATGAGATGTCTGCTCTGCCCGAAACCAAGATGTTCGGATGCTTGTCCCATTCATACCCCGGTTCCTGAGTGCATGAGATATTATCGGGAGGACAAGCTGGAAGAAGCAGGCAGAGTGCTGTTTCAGAATAACCCGATGACTGCAGTTACTTCTCAGGTATGTGACTGGAAGAAGTTCTGCTATGGTCATTGTGTGCTCAATGCAAGAAATGTCCCTGTCCGCTGGTATGAAATCGAGCAGGAAATCAGCGAAGCATATCTGCTGAACAATCATGAAAAAAAGCCCGAGCAGAATGGGAAGAATGCTGCCGTGATCGGGGCAGGTCCTGCCGGAATGACGGCTGCGATTCTGCTTGCTCAGAAGGGATATGCGATTGACCTGTATGATGATAATGAACGCCCAGGAGGGGTCTTGCGCTATGGTATTCCGCCATTCCGGCTTGATCGGAAGTATTCGGATGCCTATGAGCGCATTCTGAAGGAACTTGGAGTCGTGTTCCATCCGAACGTGAAGATCGGCTCGGAAGTGACGGTCAGCAGTCTTGCTGAGAATCATGATGCAGTGCTCGTGGCAAGCGGCGCCGTGAAACCGAGAGCCCTGAGAATTCCGGGAGAGGATCTTCCGCATGTGATGCATGCAATCGGCTGGCTCAAGGATCCGAAGCCGGAAGATCTCGGAGAGCACGTCATTGTCATCGGCGGCGGCAATGTCGCCATGGATGCATGCCGGACTGCAAAGCGTTTCGGAAAAGACACCTGGGTCTATTACCGCAAGACGTTTGCCAACATGCCTGCGAATCCTCTTGAAGTAGAAGAGGCAAAGAACGAAGGGGTTCAGTTTGCAGTATTTGAAGCACCGGTTGAAGTGAGAGATCATTCTGTCATTTTCCGCAAGTGCGAGAATGTCACCGATGAGAACGGCAAAGTCGTGACGAAGATCCTGCCGGATACCGATCATGAGGTTCCGTGTGATACGCTGCTGGTCGCTGCAGGTGAAACGATCGATCTTTCCGTATTCGGAGACACGCTTCCGGAACTGAATGAATGGCATTACCTGAAGACTGACGACGACGGAAAGACCAGCCTGGATAAGGTATGGACTGCCGGTGATCTGAGACTTGGTGCTAAAACAGTAGTAGAAGCAGCTGCCACAGCTAAGAAGAGTGCTATGGCAATTGATTCTGCTTTAATGGGAAAGAAGGAATAAAAATGGGAGAGTTACTTACACAGCTTCGCAAAGAGAACATGATGGCAATGAAGAATCATGACACTCTGAAAAAAGGCGTTCTGAGTCTTCTGATCAGCAGTATTGCCCTGGCAGAAAAAGAGGGCGGCAAGACTCTGACAAAGGAAGAAGAGCTTGCCTATGTGCAGAAGGAACTGAAGCAGACCAGAGAGACTCTGGCAGAGACTCCTGCAGATCGTACGGATGTTCTGGAAGAGACCAACAAGAAGATTGCTCTTCTGGAAAGCTATCTGCCAAAGCAGATGAGTGAAGATGAGATCAAGGCAGCAATCGAATCGATTCTGCAGGAGAAGGGTCTTGATCCGATCAAGAAGAATCAGGGGCCGGTCATGAAGGAAATGATGGCAAAGTACAAAGGCCAGACTGACGGAAAGACCGTGAACAAGGTTCTCGGAACCATTCTGAAGTGAACAGAGGAAGGAGAGAAAGCTCCTTTCATTATGCCCGAAATGAACGCACAAAGATGCAGAATGAAGAAATCTTCTGATTCAGATGGACAGTCTCTATTAATATAAGGATTATTCTTGTTTTCGTATTAGTTAAATGCGTGTTATGCAATGACCTTGAAGGCCAGGGCTGTTTCATGAAGGATAACTAGGAAGCAGTTGATCATGTGAGCGAAGGCGGCACTGTGAGAATCAGTTCAGCTAATAAGCTCTCTGCAGTTGTCAGGAAGAAGACCAGCTTCAAGGTAAATGTGTCTTCCGAGAATGCTGACTATGATATTTCAGCAGGTGATGGATTCACGCTGAATATCGACAAGTCTGACGCTGCTAATCCTCTGTATGTATTTACAGAAGCTTCTAAGGCAACTTCCAAGCCGGACAAAGCTTCCGGAGAAGCGAAGACGGTTCAGACAAATATCGCAGGAAAGACTTCTTCGACACATGTCGTTCCTGCTAAACAGGTTCCGAATACAGCAGATTCATTCAGCCCGTTCGGCACAATGATGAAACTGATGGGTTCTCTGATTGTTGCTGTCGGAGCGGGAATGATACTGAAGAAGCATTGATTTTAAACACCGGTAATGATCTGATCTGAAGCTTACGCTCGGATCAGATCAGCCGGTTTTTCATTTGTTAGTAAAAGATCTGAATCTGAGAAAGTATATAAACGCATTAAACCTGATCTGAATTCTGTGCTGGTATTCAAACTTGCTGGCAAGTTTTTCCGGAGGTAATTGTTTCTGAATTGCTGGTTTACAGATGTGCAGCAATCTGCATTTTCTAAAAAGGCGGTATACGAGAAAACACGGAGAACAGCCGCTGAAGCATTCAGAATTGAAGGAATCTGATCCGGATTGTTTCACTGGGAAATAGATGCCGGCAAGAGAAGGACGGCTGGACCATCCTGCTGCTCCGCTGTGAAAAATGGTCATTTTCCAATTGACGCAGTACCGCGAATGTCAATAAAATAACAATAGGTAATTGTCTCAGACAAAAGGAGATTATTATGGACAGCAAATGGAAAGGTGAACTGCCAGCAGCCGGATTATTCGTCGTTGCCATATGTCTTGGTCTGATCGGGAGAAATAATAAACCAGAAACAGTCACGGCGGGCGTACAGCGGGAAGAACCTGCAAAAACAGAAGTTGTTCTTGGCGCCAAGATCGCCGAAACTGGTACGGGCATCACGGTAACGAAGGCAGATGACTGGTCTTCTGAATTTACCAACGAATATGAGACTTTCATGCAGAATAATGAGAATGATGAGGTGGTTGACTATCTTGAACAGTCGCCTTACCTCAAGACATTGTATGAAGGCTATGGCTTTGCGATCTCTTATGGCAGTGCCAGAGGTCATACTTACGATATTGATGATCTCTATGCCACAGGTAGACCGCATAAGCTTGCAAACTGCTTTACCTGCAAGACATCAGATTTCACTGCTAAGGTGCTGAACGAAGGCGACAGTGCTTATGCTATGGCTTTTGATGACTTCAAGAGTGAAGTACAGGATCCCTTCGGATGTTTCCACTGCCATGAGAATACACCGGGTGAGATGTATGTGACCCATGGTTATCTGGCAGATGCGCTCGGGGATGACCTGAATACGGTGCCGGCTGCGGATCTCTCCTGTGCTCAGTGTCATACGGAGTATTATTTCGATCCGGAAACCAAGGCGACAACGCTTGGCTATCATGGTCTGGATACGATGAATCCGGAAGACATTCTGGCTTATGAGAATTCAGTGAAAGATACAGAAGGCAATCAGTTTGCTGACTGGGTGGATGAATCCACAGGCACGCGCAAGCTGAAGGCTCAGCATCCAGAGTTTGAGACTTACTATGGAGAAGGAGGCATTCATAAATCCTTCGATCTGACTTGTGCGGATTGCCATATGGCCAAGGAAACGGCGGCAGATGGCACAACCTATACAAGTCATTACTGGATCTCACCGTTACAGAGCGATACGATCATGAACAGCACATGTGCTCAGTGCCATTCGGACCTTGATGCTCTGAAGGCAAAGGTCAAGGAAATTCAGGATGAAACAACGACACGGGAAACCGAGATCGGCGAGAAGCTGGTTCAGCTCGATGAGAAGCTGACAGATGCTGTTAACAATGGAACCATGTCGGATGAAGATCTTGATACTGTTCGTTCACTCTATCGTGATGCACAGTTCTACTGGGACTTTGTCTTTGTTGAAAACAGTGAAGGTGTCCATAACAGCGCTTTGACCAAAGAAACGCTGGATAAGGCAGAAGAACTGGTTGACCAGGCACTTGCCAAGTTCTGAATCTGAAACGCATCAGAAAATACCATCCGCACAGGTGGGTGGTATTTTTTCTAAAAAAAGAGAAAGACTATGAAGAAAGTTCTCAGTTTTTTCAGATCCATGAAGTTCGGTCTGATCCTTTTAGGTCTGATCGCATTGATCTCCATTGCCGGAAGCGTCATCCCCCAGGGTGAAGAAGCAATGTATTATGTGCGCAATTATTCCTGGTATGGGATTCTGCTGAAACTGCAGCTGAACCATGTGTTTACTAGCTGGTATTTTGTTGTGCTAGTCGTACTCCTCTGTATCAATCTTGCCATGTGTTCAGTGCTCAGGTGGCGCCGCATTGATCCGGAGAAAGAAATCAGTGCTGTGTCCTTGGGCAAAGCTGATGTGACTGCATCTCAGGAAGAACTGGCACTGATTGAAGATACCTTGGAAAAGCATCATTGCCATAAGACCGAAATAGCTGGTGTCAAGGTCTATGAGAAGAACCGGATCGGCCGGTATGGTACGTTCATTACGCATCTTGGTATTCTTCTGACGGTGATCTTCTTTGCCATGGCAATGTATACGCCGACGGTTATCGATCAGACCTGCATGCCGAAAGATTCAATTACCCTGGATGATGGTACACAGATTTATGTAGATTCATTCCATATCGAAGATCAAACTGGCGATCTGGATTATCGCAGCACAATCGAGGTTACTCTTCCCGATGGCACATCAAGCGGTCTCAGGGAGACTTCTGTCAACCATCCTGTGGCACTGGGGGATTATAAGGTATACCAGCAGACTTATGGAACGATCGGCTCGGTAACCGTCACAGACGATGATGGGAATGAAGATCACATCTATCTGGAAGACAACGTATTTCTTTCCAAGGATGGACATACGGGTATCTACTTCAATGCCCTGTATCCGGACTTTGAGCAGGATGGGGATGACTTCTCTCTGACTACGTCGGTTACCGGATCATATCCGAATCCGGTCTATACCTTCAATCTTGTGGAATACAACGACGAAGAAAGCAATGAGAATGATGATCTGAAGATGACCCCGATGCTTGCCTTCCCGGGGGATGATATCGAAGCCGGCGGTCTTCATTTCCATTTTGAAGATCCGACGGAATATCCGGGACTTCGCATCAAGAAGAGCAGCCGGATCATATCGCTGCTGCTCATTCTGTCGTTCCTGATCATGACGATCGGATTCGTGCTGACTTTCCTTTTCCAGCCGGTACTGGTTGGCATCTATGAGGATGGCTATGAGGATGGCTATCACATTTACGGAAATAAACCGGAAGATGTCAGGATGATGATACGCATGGCGTTAAAGAACAGGAGAAAATAATGGACTACTTATTTTTTGCCGGGCTGATCACTTATTTCATCGGTCTCGTCCTGCAGTTCATTGCAGGTGTCTGGAAGAAAGAAAAGCTTAAGAAGATCGCCTGGTATCTGTTTATGGCAGGAGCAGTGCTGGCGACGGTATACCTGGTCATCCGCGGGATCCGGGCAGGTCGGCTGCCGATGTCCAATCAGTTTGAATTTGCCGCAACGTTCTCGTGGGGCATTGCACTGATCCTCATTATCATGCATTACACCATCCATGCAGACTGGATCACGACGCCTGGTATCTTCATGACCTGGGCGATCCTGCTATATGCGGCCATGCAGCCGAGAGAGATTACGGAATTGATGCCGGCTTTGAGATCCATCTGGTTCGGCATTCATATCGGCTCTGCAGCATTTGCTTACGCATCATTTATGCTTGCAGGTGCATCCGGAATCCGTTATCTTCTCATTCATAAAAAGAGTCCTGATGACGAAAGACTGGAGGAAATTGATTACTTCGCCTATCGTCTGATCGCTATCGGACTATTGCTGCTGACTGTAACGATCCTGATCGGGGCAGTATGGGCCGAAGAAGCCTGGTCGGCATTCTGGACCTGGGATCCGAAAGAAGTCTGGGCACTGATCACGTGGATTCTCTATTCCATCTATCTGCATCTGCGCCTATCAAAAAAGAAGAAGGGCGTATTCATGGCTTGGTACGCCATCATTGCGATACCGGTTGTTCTGTTTACCTTCATCGGAGTAAATACCCTGATGCCAGGTCTGCATTCCTACAGCTGATGCCTTCGGCATAAACTTACGATTAACGGAAAAAGAAATGAGCGGCAGAAGCGTGATGTCATCATTATCGCACTCTGCCGCTCTTCGCGTTTCTTTGCTGTGATTACTTCTTCCAGAGCCTCGGCGCATCGCCGCGGCCGATTTCCACCTCATAGCCAAGGCCATGGATTCTGCCGGACATGCAGCCTGCGCACTTCAGCGCATCATCGCTGAGGCAGATCTTGTTGTCATAGAGAAGATATTTCTTCCGGTTTTCTACCGGAGAAAGGTTTGGCATCACGACATTGGCGCCGGCCATAACTCCTTTTTCACGGCCTCGCGGATCGACAGTGCCTAGAGCAGTCGTTGCCGGCAGCAGCACTTCCGGGAACATCAGTCTCAGAACACCGAGCATGAATAAGGTGAGTTCTGTGCTGCCTGCTGGTTCATCCCGGAATGGCGTGTCTTTATGAGGAATGAACGGACCGATTCCGATCATATCAGGCTGCAGTTCCTTCATGAAGAAGAGATCATTCAGGAGATCATCGGTTGTCTGACCAGGTGCACCGATCATCATGCCGGCACCAACCTGATAGCCGATTTCCTTCAGATCCAAGAGGCATCTCATACGATTCAGAAGGGTCTGTGCTTCCGGATGAAGCTTCCGGTACAGAGAGAACGAAGCAGTCTCATGCCTCAGCAGATACCGGTCAGCACCGGCATCGTAATATCTCTGATACGATTCTCTGCTCTTTTCCCCGATCGATAAGGTGATGGCGCTGTCCGGGAACTTCTCTTTCAGAGTCTGAATGAGATCGCAGAGAATGTCATCGGTATACCAGAGATCCTCGCCGCTCTGCAGCACAAAAGTACGGAATCCCACTTCATGCCCGAGCGAAGCACAGGCAATGATTTCTTCCGGGCTCATGCGGTAGCGTTCTGCATTTTCATTGGAACGGCGGATGCCGCAGTATCTGCAGTCACAGCGGCAGTAATTGCTGAATTCGATGATGCCGCGCAGATATACTTTATCTCCGAATACGGCTTGTGCTCTTGAGCGGGCAAGAGAAGAGAGAAGCTCGTAGCTTTCTTCTGTTCTGCCTTCAATCAGCTCCCGGAATTCTTCCCTGGTGAGCATGCCTTCTGCATTCAGTTTTTCAATTAATTCTTTCTGACGATCCATGGAAATCACTTGCTTTCTATGATGATTATCTGTCTGTGGTGATCCGCTGTTTATTATCCTATGATAGTCATCCGAAAACAAGAAATGTGAAATGAGAGATAAGTGCTTCTAGTCACAGGAATGGGAAGAACTGCTATAATGTTGCGCGTATCAGGAGAAATGCAAAATGGAAAAACACATGCAGTATATCCAGGAACTTCCGACCCCAGAAGAACTGAAGAAGCAGTTCCCGCTCAGTGATGAGATTCATCGGATCAAGGAAGAACGGGATCGGCAGGCTGAAGATATTTTCACTGGAAAAGACCACAGGCTGCTGCTGATCATCGGGCCATGTTCCGCAGACCGCGAAGATGCAGTGCTGGACTATATGACCAGACTTGCTGCAGTTCAGGAAAAAGTGAAAGACAAGATCTTCATGATTCCGCGTGTCTATACGAATAAGCCGCGGACCAAGGGCATCGGATATAAAGGCATGCTGCATCAGCCGGATCCGCATAAGAAAGAAGACATGCTGGCAGGTATCATCGCCATCCGTGAACTTCATACAAGAGTCGTGAAAGAAACGGGATTCACGACTGCAGAAGAAATGCTTTACCCCGAAAATCACCGGTATCTTTCAGATCTGCTCAGCTATGTTGCAGTAGGAGCTCGCTCTGTCGAAGACCAGCAGCATCGTATGACTGCCTCCGGCATCGGCATTCCGGCCGGGATGAAGAATCCGACGGGCGGCGATATTTCCGTCATGATGAATGCCATCACGGCAGCCCAGTCTCCGCAGAGTTTTGTCTACCGCGGATGGGCAGTACGCACCACGGGAAATCCGATGGCTCATGCAATCTTGCGCGGCTATGTGGATC
The DNA here is from genome assembly GCF_900290205.1 of Anaerolactibacter massiliensis. Lineage (NCBI taxonomy): Bacteria > Bacillati > Bacillota > Erysipelotrichia > Erysipelotrichales > Erysipelotrichaceae > Anaerolactibacter > Anaerolactibacter massiliensis. The sequence continues at coordinate 432,865 of NZ_OLMH01000001.1, forward strand.
GCTTCGGCAGAAATCTTCCGAACTATCATTATGAAGACATCATGAATCTGATCGAGGAGTATCATAAACGGGATCTGCAGAATCCGGCGCTGATCGTAGACTGCAACCACTCCAATTCCAACAAGAACTATATGGAGCAGATCCGGATTGCCAAGGATGTGCTCCATAGCTGCAAAGTTTCTGAAGACATTCATCACATCGTCAAAGGACTGATGATTGAAAGCTATCTCGTAGATGGCTGCCAGAAGCCGGAAGACAGCGAATACGGGAAATCCATCACTGACCCATGCCTCGGCTGGGAGAAGAGTGAGAAGCTTATCTACGACCTGGCAGAACTAGCTGACTGAGCATCAATCATTAATAGTACTGATGAGGCCGCAGGCTGTGCGGTCTTTTCGTTACAAAAATAGAACCGCAGACATTCTGACTGAAGTCAGTTGCCTGCGGTTTTAACAATGAAATCAGAATACTGCCTGAACCAGAATCATATAGATGGCAGTACCTGCTGCCATCGACAGCATCATATTGCGGCTCCTGCAGAAGATGCCGGAAGTGACTAAGAGACCGGCAAGTTCCGGGATTCCATGCGTTCCTCCGTCTGCGAAGGAAGTGAAGAGATCCGTATTCCGGAAACAGTACACAACCAGCAGACCGAATACGGCAGGACCGAGTACTTTGCCGAGATAAACAATGAAGGAAGGAATCTGCTTTCCTTCCGGAAAAGCAATATAGGAAATGAAGCGGGTGAAGATGGTTCCGGCAATGACGATCGCAACGGTGATCACTGCCTGGGCATTCGTCATGATCATGCCTGATCGCCTCCAGTCTTGTTCAGTTCATCTGTCACGGGTTCTACCTGTTTTCTGCTGCATGCAAGAATCACCTGGATCAAAATCATCGAAGGGATAATGAACTTCTCGGATCCGAAGATCAGCAGACAGACTAAGGAACCGATTACTCCGGTCAGTTCGCCGGCATGGGCAAGGAGAATCTGTTTCCATGGAATATTTTTTCCATATTTCTGAATCAGGAGATCACGATCACGGAGCCACTGGCTCAGGAAGATGCAGATGAACATTGCGGTCATCACGAAGTCGAGACCTTCGGTGCTGACCGTGATATAGCTGCCGAAGAAAGCACCCAGGGCAGATCCTGCAACCCAGTACATCTGATCCAGGAATGAGACCCAGAAGTAATATTTTGTCTTATCCATTCCTTCCGGAATCTTCGCATCGCAATTCAGGGCAAAGGTTTCATCGCTGGTCGTGTAGATCAGATAGAACTTCGCTTTTCCGGTGCCACAGTATTTTGACAGCATCGCAAGGCCGTAGAAGATATGTCTGGCGCCGACCATCAGTGCGGTCGCAAGCACGGAGAATGGATTGAATGGCGCTAAGAGAATGCTGACAAGCAGGAATTCCATTGATCCGGTATAGACGACAAGAGCAGTGAGCACCGGTATCCAGGCGGGCAGGCCGCTGGTTACGGCAAGGATTCCGTAAGTGATGCCGAGAAAGATATACCCTGCAAGCACAGGGATCGTTTTCGGAAATGCTTCTTTCAGTTCGCGCATAGGTTTCTTTTTCCATAACTGCAGAAGATCCGCATTGCGATCATTTTAGCCCTGCAATATGGGGATGTCTATGGAAAAGAAAAGGCGCAGCGAACTGCGCCAGTAAGGTACTCACAGATTCTGATGGGCGTTTCTTGCGATGACATCGAGCTGCTGCTCTCTCGTCAGATCGATGAACTTGACGGCATAGCCGGATACTCGGATCGTGAAGTTTGCATATTCCGGTTTCTCCGGATGTTCCATGGCATCCTTGAGTTTCTCAATGCCGAAGACATTGACATTGAGATGATGGGCTCCCTGATTGAAGTAGCCATCCAGGACATTCACGAGATTTGCCGTGCGCTGATCTTCATCATTGCCTAATGCAGAGGGGCTGATCGTCTGCGTATTGGAGATGCCATCAAGGGCATATTCATACGGAAGCTTCGCGACACTGTTGAGGGAAGCGAGCAGTCCGTTCTTCTCTGCTCCGTATGCAGGGTTTGCACCTGGAGAGAAAGGTTCATATGCCGCTCTTCCATCCGGCAGCGCACCGGTAGCCTTGCCATAGACGACATTGCTGGTGATCGTGAGAATGGAAGTCGTTGCTTCGCTGTTGCGGTAGGTGTGGTGTTTCCGGATCTTCGTGATGAAGGTCTTCAGCAGCCAGACTGCAATCTCATCGGCTCGTTCATCATCGTTGCCATAGCGCGGGAAGTCTCCTTCAACTTTGTAGTCCACGGCCAGACCTGATTCATCACGGATGACTCTGACTTTTGCATACTTGATGGCGGAAAGGGAATCGACGACATGAGAGAATCCGGCAATACCGGTAGCGAAGGTGCGGCGTACATCCGTATCAATCAGCGCCATCTCTGCTGCTTCATAATAGTACTTGTCATGCATGTACTGGATCAGGTTCAGAATGTTGACATAGAGCCCTGCCAGCCAGTCCATCATCAGATCATACTTATGCATCACTTCGTCATAATCGAGGTATTCAGAAGTAATCGGGGCATATTCCGGCCCGACCTGCATATGATTTCCATTCTTGTCCAGGAATTTCTCGTCCTTGCCGCCATTGATCGCATATAAGAGGCATTTGGCAAGATTTGCCCGGGCTCCGAAGAACTGCATCTCCTTGCCAGTTTCGGTGGCGCTGACGCAGCAGCAGATGCTGTAATCATCACCCCAGATCGGCCGCATGACATCATCATTCTCATACTGGATCGAAGACGTGCGGATCGAGATCTTTGCCGCATATTTCCGGAAAGAAGCCGGCAGACGGGAACTGTAGAGAACGGTCAGGTTCGGTTCCGGAGCAGGGCCCATGTTTTCCAGGGTATGCAGGAAACGGAAGTCATTCTTCGTGACCATGGACCGGCCATCCATGCCAAGTCCTGCAACTTCCAGGGTTGCCCATACCGGATCGCCGGAGAACAGCGCGTTGTAGCTTGGAATACGGGCAAACTTGACCATGCGGAACTTCAGAACAAGATGGTCGATGAGTTCCTGTGCTTCTTCTTCCGTGAGCGTTCCTTCGTCCAGATCTCTCTGAATATAGATATCAAGGAAGGTGGAAATTCTGCCGACCGACATGGCAGCGCCATTCTGCGTCTTGATAGCAGCCAGATATCCGAAGTACAGCCACTGCACTGCTTCCTTGGCATTTTCAGCTGGCTTGGAAATATCAAAGCCGTAGATCTCTGCCATCTTCTTCATGTCTTTCAGAGCTCTGATCTGATCGGCCAGTTCTTCTCTCTGACGGATGATGTCATCAGTCATCGTACCATCGCCGCAGTTGGCAAAATCGTTCTGCTTCTCGCGGATCAGAAAATCGATGCCATACAGGGCAATGCGGCGGTAGTCGCCGACAATTCTGCCTCGGCCATAGGTATCTGGAAGACCGGTGATGATGTGGCTGTGACGCGCTGCCTTCATCTCAGGGGTATAGGCATCGAAGACACCCTGGTTATGGGTCTTGTGGTATTCGGTGAAGATCTTGTGGAACTTCTCATTCACATGATAGCCATAAGTCTCAGCTGCTTCCTCTGCCATCTTGATGCCGCCGTATGGCATGAAGGCACGCTTGAGCGGTTTATCAGTCTGCAGTCCTACGACCTGTTCCAGGTCTTTCATGGACTCATCGATATAGCCTGGTCCGTAGGCAGTCAGACCGGAGACAACTTCCGTCTCGCAGTCGAGGACGCCGTTTTTTGCGCGTTCTTCTTTCTGCAGTTCCTGTACTCTAGCCCAGAGCTTGTCTGTGCGTTCAGTCGGTCCTTTTAGGAAGGATTCATCTCCGTCATATGGCTTGTAATTGTTCTGAATGAAGTCGCGGACATTGACGTCATTCTTCCAGTGTGTTCCCTGAAATGATCTCCATGCATTGCTCATAAGGTATGCCTTCTTTCTGTATAGTTCTGATCGGGATTCATGATGGTCTGCCGGCCATTCAGAATCCTCTCTGCGTTTTCAATGCGTTCTCTGGTTGGAGGATTTACTCCATTCAGCGAGTAAGGAATTCCGAGGGCTTCATATTTATGAATGCCCAGGGTGTGATAGGGCAGCACATCAATCCGCTCTACGTTGTGAAGAGAAGAAAGGAATGCCCTGGTCTGATACAGCCATGTATCATCATCCGTGATGCCTGGCACTAATACATGCCGGATCCAGACTGGTTTCTGAATCTCATCGAGATACTTCAGCATGTCCAGGATGTTCTCATTCGATCTTCCGGTTAACAGACGATGCTGGAGAGGATCGATGTGCTTGATATCCACCAGCAATAGATCGGTGTATTCAATGAGCTCCTCAAACTTGCTGAAGAATGGTTCCGTTCTGGTAAAAGGCTGACCGGCAGTATCGATGCACGTTGAAATGTTTCTCTGCTTTGCCTTGCGGAAGAGATCGATCAGAAAATCAATCTGCAGCAATGGCTCGCCGCCGCTCACGGTGATGCCGCCTTCTTTTCCCCAGTAAGGACGATATCGTTCTGCCTGATCGAGCAGTTCATCGGCAGTGCGCAGATCCTTGCTGTCGGGACTCCAGGTATCCGGATTATGACAGTACCGGCACCGGAGGCTGCAGCCCTTCAGAAAGATCAGAAACCTCACGCCTGGCCCATCTGCAGAACCGAAGCTTTCCACGGAATGTATTCTTCCCTGAATCATGTCATTCCTCCGAAAGAAACCCGCTGCGGTTTCTTCTCACAAGAGAGAGAATACGCGCAGCGGGTGCTGTGTTCCTTGATTGGAATCAAATTTGAAGCATTATTCTCCGGATGAACTCTGAAACAGAAGCTGAAGCGTAGGCCGGTCGATGACCTGGATCTTTCCCTGGCCGATTCGTCTGATCAGACCTTTCTTTTCCAATTTCGTAATATTTCTCGATACCGTTTCCGGCCGCAGGCTGATCGAAGCGGCGATATCGTCCAGGCGCATGCTGATATAGGGGCCGATGCAGCGCGTATCACGGTCTAGCAGGAAGCCTGCCAGCCGGACTTCCGGATCCCGGATGGAAAGGAGCAGAATCTTTTCCTTTGCTTCGGCAAGTTCTGTGCTCAGCATCTGAATGAGACTCATTGCCGTCTCCGGCTGCTGTTTCAGCAGTTCCAGGAATTCTTCCCGTCTGATCTCGCAGATCGAGACATCAGTCAGACATACAACGGAATAGTGATAGACCGGGTCTTTCAGAAACATGTCATGCCAGATTGCCTGACCATCATGAAGAATGTCCAGCACGTGTTCTTCGCCATTCGCTTCCAGACGGCATGTCTTCAGCCTGCCTTTGCGGATGATGAGGATGGAGTCGATCTGCTGCCCTTCCTGGAGCAGAATAGTGCCTTTAGGATGGGTGCTAGGAACGGAATGTGCAATCAGCTGTTCCTGGGCTTCGACGGGCAAAGAGCGGAACAGACGGATTTTTGACGTGCAGAGCGTATCATCTTTGCGGTAGGGGCAGGAACCAGCGGAACAATGATCTTTCATGATTCCATCCTAGCAGAGTTTCTGGCTATGAGGTAGATGGACAATCAGATTGACATTCATGAATGTGATGAGTATTATTCAGATAGATGAACATCAATGTGATGAAGGGACATATATGGGTGAATTCATTCAGAATGAGATCTTCGGGATGCATTGGCTGAATTGTCTGATCGGGAAAATGCTTGCCGCAATGGGGGCAGATCTTTCTGATAGATTTGCGGCGAGCATTCAGTTCTTTCTCTACGATGTGATCAAGATCTCGCTGCTGCTCTGTATTCTGATCTTTCTGATCTCTCTGATTCAGAGCTATTTTCCGCCTGAACGCAGTCAGAAGATCATGGGCCGCTTCCATGGCATCCAGGCAAACTGCATCGGAGCTCTGCTTGGAACGGTAACTCCATTCTGCTCCTGTTCTTCGATTCCGATCTTCATGGGGTTCACCAGTGCTGGTCTGCCGATTGGGGCGACGTTCTCATTCCTGATTTCTTCGCCTATGGTGGATCTCGGCAGTCTGGTTCTCCTGATGGGGATATTCGGAACCAGGATCGCGCTTGTCTATGTGATTGCAGGATTGCTGATCGCAATTGCAGCAGGAACGATCATCGAGCATATGCATCTGGAGGATCAGATCGAAGACCTGGTTCGCAATGCCCGGGCTTCGTCTTACGGAAATCTGAAGACGCTGAATGTGAAGGAGCGTATTCAGTACGCAGAAGAACAGATGACTTTCACGTTCCGGAAAGTGTTTCCGTATATTCTGGCAGGTGTCGGGATCGGAGCCGCAATTCATAACTGGATTCCTCAGCAGGCAATTGAGAAGGTGCTGGGAAGTGGGAATTCATTCAGCGTAATCATTGCCACGCTGGCCGGAGTTCCGATGTATGCGGATATCTTCGGGACCATCCCAGTGGCCGAAGCATTGCTTTCCAAGGGTGCGCAGCTTGGCACGGTGCTGAGCTTCATGATGGCGGTTACCACCCTGAGCCTGCCATCATTGATCTTGCTGCGCAAGGCAGTAAAGCCGAAACTGCTGGCGGTCTTTCTGGTACTATGCGTCCTCGGGATCATCCTGGTTGGATATGGATTCAATCTGATGCAGTCCATGTTTTTATGAAAGGAGAAGCGTATGAATGCAGCGGATGCCGCAATGATCTGCAAAGCCCTTGGTGATCCGATCCGGATCCGGATCGTGGAATTGCTGACAGATGGGGAATTATGCGCCTGCCGGATTCTGGAGCATTTTCAGATTACCCAGCCGACTCTTTCACATCATATGAAGATCCTGGCAGAGTGCGGTCTTGTCAGAACAAGAAAAGAATGGAAGAACACTTATTATGCTCTGAATTGCGATACGCTGATCGCATTCCGGAACTATATTGATCGTCTGAACTGCGGGCCATCCTGCAGTCAGAAAACAGCAGCCTGCTCAGATGCAGGCATTAGAAAGAAGAATATATGAAAAAACAAGAAGGAATCAGCAATTTTCAGCGGCATCTTTCCTGGTGGGTGCTGTTCTGCATGATGCTTGGCGTTGTCATCGGGCATTTTCTGCCTGGTGTTCCAAGAGCCCTTGGCAGGATGCAGATTGCGGGAATATCTCTTCCGATCGCGGTCCTGATCTGGATCATGATCTATCCGATGATGATCAAGGTGGATTTTCAGAGCATCCGTGAAGCAGGCAGGAATCCGAAAGGATTATTGATTACCTGGGTGACAAACTGGCTGATCAAGCCTTTTACCATGTATGGCCTTGCCCGCTTGTTTCTTTTCGGAGTGTTCGGCAGTCTGATTCCGCGGGAACTGGCCGGACAGTATCTTGCTGGTATGGTGCTGCTTGGAGCGGCACCGTGTACTGCCATGGTCTTTGTCTGGAGCAGGCTGACCGATGGAAATCCTGCCTATACAGTCGTGCAGGTCGCAACAAATGATCTGATCATTCTGGCTGCATTTGTGCCGATCGTAAAGTTCCTGCTCGGGGTTTCGGAAGTATCGGTTCCTTATAGCACGCTGTTCCTCAGCATCTTCCTGTTTGTGGTCATACCGCTCGGTGCAGGCTTTCTGACTCGGGTCAGAGTGATGAAAAAGAAGGGGAAGGAATATCTGGAACAGGTATTCCTTCACCGGTTTGATTCAGCATCCACCATTGGTCTGCTCCTGACGCTGATTCTGATTTTTGCTTCACAGGCAGAAGTGATTCTCAGCAATCCGCTGCATATCGTACTGATCGCAGTGCCGCTGATCCTGCAGACGTTCCTGATCTTTTTCCTTGCTTATGGTGCTTCCTGGGTGGCCAGGCTTCCGTTTGATATCGCTGCGCCTGCTGGAATGATCGGAGCATCCAATTTCTTTGAGCTTGCTGTAGCGGTTGCGATTGCGCTGTTCGGAACAGCAAGTCCGGCAGCGCTGGCGGCGACCGTCGGAGTGCTTACAGAAGTGCCGGTGATGCTGACGCTGGTAAAGATTGCAAATGGGACCAGGAGCTGGTTTCCAATCAATTCGGAAGGAGGAAGATAAACCGATGAATATCAAAGTACTGGGAGGAGGCTGCCGCAAGTGCGAGACATTGCTTGCAAATGCGAAAGCTGCAGCGGCTCAGAAAGGAATCGATGCCGAGATTGAGTACATTACCGACTTCGCACGCATTGCGTCTTATGGAATCATGAGCACGCCTGCGCTGATGATCGACGGAAAGACCGTGTCTGCCGGCAGAGTCCTGAGTGCGAAGGAAATAGAAGCCTTGCTATGAACAAGCCGAGGATTGCTTTTATCTGCGCGCATAATTCCTGCCGCAGCCAGATTGCGGAAGCACTGGCAAGACAGATGGCTTCCGAAGTTCTGGACAGCTGCTCTGCCGGAACCAATATTTCCGGCGGAATCAATCCGGATGCGATACGGCTGATGAAGGAAACGTTCGGAATTGATCTGATTCATGCCGGCCAGTATCCCAAGATGCTATCTGAACTGCCTGCAATCGATATAGTGGTAACGATGGGCTGCGGCGTGCAATGTCCGAATCTTCCCTGCCGGGAACGCTATGCCTGGGAAATCCCGGATCCGACCGGAATGGAGGATGAGGCGTTTCTCAGATCGATTGCCAAAATTCAGAAAGAGCTGCAGCATCTTCTGCAGGAATCTCCGCTTCTGCAGGAGTATCGTAACGAAAAGCGTTGACACTTCCACGGATAAAGCACGTGGGATTCTTGAGAAGTTTGATTTAGTGGCGGCTCATGTGAGCTGTAAAGCCTTTGATGCGGTCACAGCGGCCTTTAACCTGATAGCTGAGGCTCATGGGTTTTCACGGCAGATTAAAAAAGAAGCCTTCCGGCTTCCTATGCTTATTCCGCAAATTCCCAGGCAGTATCCAGAGCGATTTCCATCATGTCAGTGAAGGAATCACGAATCTGTTCAGAGGTAAGTGCCTGTTTCTTGAACAGGTGATCGCTGATGGAAAGAATAGTCAGCGCACGCTTGCGGTTGACAGCAGCCTCCCAATAAAGACCGGCAGACTCCATCTCGATTGCCAGATGTCCATAGTCTCTGAGCTTCTCATTGATCTCTCCTGCTTTCGGATTGTAGAAGAAGTCAGAGCTGAAGATCTTTCCGACCTTGAAGTTGCATCCCTTAGCTCTTGCTTTATTCACTGCAGTCTCGAGCAGGTCGAAGTCTGCACACGGAGCGAACTGACCGATGCCGTACTGATTGCCGTAGTTGGAGTTTGTCGTGCATGCTTCGGCGATGACGATATCAGAAGTATTGACATCCATTGCCAGTGCACCAGCAGAGCCGATGCGAATGATCGATTCGACCCCGAACTGCGTGAAGAGCTCATGCGTATAGAGACCGACAGAAGGGATACCCATGCCATGCCCCATAACGGAAATCTTCTTTCCCTTATAGGTTCCGGTATAGCCGAGCATGTTGCGCACATCATTGAAGCAGACCACGTCGCTGAGGTAGGTGTCTGCTACCTTCTTGGCGCGGAGCGGATCACCCGGCATCAGGACAACCTTGGCAATCTCTGCCTTCTGTCCGATGCAGGCACTGATACTTTCCTTGTAAACTGTCATTTCGTTCTCCTTTTCTTGTTCAGTCCTGGAACAGTTTCTTCATATTCATATCAAATGGCGGATAGACAATCCCGCGTTCTGTGATGATGGCGGTGAGCAGTTCATGATCGGTGACATCAAATGCCGGGTTGTAGCACTTCACTTCCGGAAGTACCATCGGTTCCTTGTACCACATGGAACGGATTTCATCCGGATCACGTTGCTCGATCCTGATATCATTGCCGGTCGGTGTATTGAAATCAATCGTGGAAGAAGGAGCTACCGTATAGAACGGAATGCCGTAATGCTTGGCAAGAATGGCTACGCCGCTTGTTCCGATCTTGTTGGCAAAGTCGCCATTGGCCGCAACCCGATCGCAGCCGACGAATACCGCATTGATCTTTCCCTGCTTCATGACAATGCTTGCCATATTGTCGCATATGGCTGTGACGTCTACGCCTGCTTTTGCCAGTTCATAAGAAGTGAGGCGAGCACCCTGCAGCAGCGGTCTTGTTTCATCGGAATAGACATGGATATTCCAGCCTTTCTCATGAGCCAGATACATCGGAGCTGTTGCGGTTCCGTAACCAAGGCATGCCAGTCTTCCGGCATTGCAATGAGTCAATAGACCATCGCCATCTTTGATCAGGGTAAGACTGTATTCTGCCAGCTTCTTCGTGATATCAAGCTGTTCCTGATGAATGGCAAGCGCTTCTTTCTTCAGCAGCGAAACGATCTCAGATACGGATTTGTCTGCATTTTCTCTGACCAGTGCTTCCTGACGATTCAGAGCCCAGGACAGATTGACGGCAGTGGGACGGGACGTATTCAGATATTCTTTCTGACGATGGAATGCTTCAGAGAAGGATTCATAGCTGTCAGAAGGATCATTGAGGGCAAGCACATACATGGCATATCCTGCAAAGACACCGATGACCGGAGCACCTCTGACCTGCAGCAGCTTGATGGAATCCCACATCTCCTGCTCCTTATTTAAAGTGAGGTCTACGGTGCGGTTAGGAAGCTGGGTCTGATCCAGTATGATCACGCTGCGTTCATCTTCTGAGAGTCTTACGACTTCATCGTTACGCACAGCATCACTGATTTCCATGTTCAAATCTCCTTTTACTGAATTCATTCTAGGACCGGGATCAGAAAGGGTCAATGAAGGAAACGCGACAGAAACGCCATAATATCTGTTTGCCAGGCAGGCATTCGGATTCAGAAGAATCAGAAATTAGGTGAAAATATTTTCACAGAATCAATGTAAGAGTGTCAGATTTTCTGGAAAAAGAAGAAAATCCATGTTGACTTCAGGAATCGGAATGCGGAAAATACGGATATACCAAGAAACCGAAGACGGAGACGAGTAGCTCAGACTGAAACTTCGAAGAGAGTTCCGGGTGGTGGAATCGGAACAGGCGGAAGCTGAAGGAATGGACTCCATGAGGGCCGACTGAACGGGACGGATGTTCCAAGTACGAAGGCCGGGATTCGATCCCGTTATCAATCAGATGCGTATGATGGTACGTAAGCGAGAGGATGTCAGGTATAGACATCAAGTTGGGTGGTATCGCAGAAGTTGTCAGAGACTCCTGTCCCATATTGGGACGGGAGTCTTTTTTCCTTAAACAGCTGCTCCGGCACAGCAGCTGCACATCTGCCGCTCAGACAAAGGAAAGATGAGGAAAGAAACATGAAGTACACAGCAATGATGAAGACCGCATTAGCAGCACTGATGGCAGGAAGCCTTGCCGCATGCAGCAGCGGATCTGCTGCAGCAGCGACAGCAGCTGCCAGCTCAGCAGCCGCCGCGACAACCACAGCCGCGGAATCTGCTGCCTCTGAATCGAAGACCTATAAAGTCGCTGTCGTCAAACAGCTTGACCATGCATCACTGGATGAGATTGCCAATGCGATTACAGCTGAACTGGATAAGCTTGCTGAAGAAAATGGCGTGACGATTGAATATGGTGATGTATATTCCGGACAGAATGATCAGACCACGCTTCAGCAGATCGGGTCTCAGGTTATCGCGGATGGCGTTGACTGCATCATTCCGATTGCAACCCTGGCTGCTCAGACCATGACCGCTGCTGCAGAAGAAACCAAGACTCCGGTCATCTTCGCGGCAATCTCTGATCCAGACAGTGCAGAACTCACTGGCATCGATTATGTATCTGGTACTTCTGATGCATTGAATACCACCCAGATCATGGATATGATCTTTGCCCAGAACCCGGATGCGAAGAAGATCGGCCTGCTCTATTCGAAGTCTGAGACGAACTCCGTGAAGCCGATTGAAGAAGCTAAGGCTTATCTGGATGAAAAGGGAATCGAATATGTCGAAGCAACCGGCAATACGAATGATGAAGTCATCCAGGCTGTTTCCTCGCTGGTCGCTGATGGTGTAGACGCTGTCTTCACCCCGACGGATAATGTAGTCATGGCAGCAGAACTTGCAATTGCTCCGACGCTTGCGGAAGCTGGCATCCCTCACTATACCGGTGCTGATTCCTTTGTCCGCAATGGTGCATTCGCTACCTGCGGTGTCAACTACACGGATCTTGGCACAGAGACAGCAGATCTTGCCTTCAAGGCAATGACCGAAGGCATGGAATCGCTCGGCGATTACTACCAGTCTTATGAAGTGATGCCGGGCGGAATCATCACGGTCAACACGGAGACTGCAGCAACTCTGAACGCAGACTATTCGATGTTCAGTGATTTCGGAGAAATCGTTGAGGTAACTACAACAGAAGACTGACGGAGGAAAAGGCATGCTTCACATCATTCAGACTGCACTGGAACTCGGGTGCATCTACTCTCTGGTAGCCCTGGCCCTGTTCCTGAGCTATCGCATTCTGAATATTGCGGATCTTACAACGGATGGCTGCTTCGTGCTCGGGATGGCGGTTTGCGTCAGCTCGGCTGCGAACGGGCATCCGTTTGCCGGTCTCTTCCTGGCCCTTGCGGCCGGGGCGTGCGCCGGCTTTGTGACGGCATTTCTGCAGACCAGGCTCGGGGTTCCGTCGATTCTTGCCGGTATTGTGACTAATACCGGTCTGTATACCATCAACCTCATGGCCATGGGCTGGTCCAGCAATGTCAGCCTGCTGAAGTCGGATACGGTCTATTCCTTATTCCGGCAGACTGGAATCGGCGGCAGCTGGTACACGATCATCTTCAGCGGTGCAATTGCATTCCTTTGCATGGCAGTTCTGCGCTGGTTCCTGACGACCAGACTCGGTCTCAGCATCCGTGCAACCGGCGATAACCCTGATATGGTACGGGCCAGTTCCATCAATCCCCGCTTCACGATCACGGTCGGTCTCTGCATCGCAAACAGCCTGACCGCTCTCTCCGGAGGCCTGGCCGGACAGCTGCAGCGCAGTGCGGATATCAATGCCGGTACCGGCATTGTCACCATCGGGCTTGCCTGCCTGATCATCGGCGAAGGCGTCATCAAAGGAAGAAAGTCCCTGACGAGAAACATTCTTGCATGTCTGGTCGGAAATATCGTCTACCGCTTCATCTATGCCATTGTCCTGCAGACCAGAATCATTCCGATTGAGGGTCTGAAGCTCATGACTGCAATCATCGTAGCCCTTGCCATCGCTGCTCCGGCAATCAAGGACAACATGGCAATCTCGGCAAGAGCTAGAAAGGAAGGACGCAGATCATGCTGAAGATCGATCGGATTTCCAAGACATTCAATCCCGGCACGGTCAATGAGAAGAAGGCACTGGATCAGTTCAGCCTGACCGTAGACGATGGTGATTTCATCACGATCGTCGGATCCAACGGTGCTGGCAAGTCCACCTTATTCAATGCGATCTGCGGTACGTTTCTGGTAGACTCCGGTTCCATCATTCTGGATGGAGAGAATATCACGTTCCTGCCGGAATACCGGAGATCGAAATATATCGGCAGACTGTTCCAGGATCCCCTCAAAGGAACTGCTCCGAATATGACGATCGAGGAGAACCTGGCTCTGGCTTATCTGCGTGCCGGAGAACATACCAGAGCATTTTCCAGAATCTCGAAGAAGGACGAAGCAGAATTCCGGGAACAGCTGAAGCTGTTAGGCAATGGCCTTGAAGACCGCATGAATACTCCGGTCGGAACCTTGTCCGGCGGGCAGAGGCAGTCGCTGACGCTTCTGATGGCGACGATTGTTCCGCCGAAACTGCTGCTGCTCGATGAGCATACGGCTGCCCTGGATCCCCAGGCGGCAGAGCAGATCATGAAGCTGACGGAAGAAACCGTTGCGAAGAATCATACAACCTGTCTGATGGTGACACATAACATGCATCAGGCACTGTCAGTCGGAAACCGGACGCTGATGATGAAAGATGGAAAGATTCTTCTTGATCTGAAGGGAGAAGAACGGAGTCATCTCACCGTTGAGGAACTGGTTCACATGTTCCGGGAAAAATCCGGGACTGATCTGGATAATGATCGCATTCTGCTTTCCGATTGAACCGGAGAGATGCATAATCATTTCCGGAGGCTGATATGGCAAAGGACAAGAAAGTGAAAACCAATGTGATGCGCATTCTGGATGCGGAGCACATTGCGTATACCGAACATACCTATGAAGTGGAAGACGGAAAGATTGACGGTGTCTCGGTAGCCCTGAAATGCGGCGAAGATCCGGATCAGGTATTCAAGACTCTGGTCACGGAAGGCAATGACAGGAACTTCTATGTATTTGTGGTTCCGGTGAAGCAGAAACTTGATCTCAAGGCATGTGCTGCTGCGGCAGGAGTCAAGAGCGTGGAGATGATTCCGCAGAAAGATCTTCTGAAGACCACCGGCTATATTCATGGCGGCTGCAGTCCGATCGGAATGAAGAAGCAGTTCAGAACCTTCTATGATGAGACGATCATCCTATTTGATACGGTACTGGTATCCGGAGGAAAGATCGGCACTCAGGTAGAACTTGACCCGAATGATCTGATCCGGATCACTTCCGGAACCACTGCGGCAATTGCCAGAGACGAGTGATCCTTTCTTAATAGAATGCCAGACAAAAATCTCAGCAGATCCGTAAGGGCTTGCTGAGACTTTTTTGTATTCTGGAGATATCACGAACAGATTACTCGGTTCCGTCCGACTCGGTCAGAACCGAGTAACTTCTTATGCACGTGAAGACTTCCGGTATTCTTTCGGAGTCATGCCGTATTCTCTCAAGAACATCCGGTTGAAGTAGCTCTGCTGGCTGAAGCCGCAGGAAAATGCGATTGAAGAGATTGAATCGTTTGTATTCTTCAGCATGGCTGCGGACATCTCAAGACGATAGGAATTCAGAAAGTCAATCGGAGAGGTCTCCGTATACTTGCTGAAGACAGCCGCACACTTGGAGCGGCTGATGCCAGCAGAGAAAGCGATGTCATTCAGACCGATGCGGTCGGCGTAGTGTTCATAGATATAGGTTGTCATCTTCTTCTGAAGACGGAGGTCTTCATCATGGTCCTGTTCGATCGGTTCATTCATATGAACAAGATAGACCTGTCTCAGAATCATGGAAACATATGCCAATGCCTGCAGCTCATAGCCTGCAGGTTTTTCTTCTGCGAGCTGCCTCAGCTCGTCCATGAGGTCCGAGATCATGCGGGCATGGCTGTTTCTGCCGTTCATGCGGATATGCGTGAAGTCGCCGTCGCTGATGACCGGCAGAATCAGCTCATTATAGAGATCATGGATGGATGACAGCATCATCGGGTTCACGGTCAGCGTGTGCGCAGAACAAGGCTTCTCTTCTTCCGTGCTGTAGACTCGATGGACTTGTTCCTGATTGATAATGCAGATATCTCCTTTCTTCAGAAGGAAGTCCGAGTCATTGACATGGCAGTGCATCTCGCCGCTCTCTACCTGAATCAGTTCCAGCATATCGTGCCAGTGAGCCAATTCCTGATGAGGATCAGCAGAGCATATTTCTTTGTTCTCCAGGAAAACCGGAAGGTTCCCGAAGGAGTAGTTTTCTTCTGTATTCTTTTTCATATTTATATTCTGACACGAAAACATAGAAACGCAAAAGAAAATGCAATAAAATTACGAAAATAACCTAAAAATACTCATGAAATCTTGTTGATTATACTAATAGTCAGTTGTGAATCTTATAATCAGGTAAATAATGCAATAAAATTGGTTCTAATTTGCTATTAACAAGTTCATGCGGAGAATATTATGTAAATGTCACAAGACAACAAAGGAACAGATAAAGTTCCTGGAAGGAGATATAAGAAATGAAAAACGAATTGAATGTATCTATGAATGAGCTGCTCAGCAGTCTCGAAGTGTTCTACCACAAGCTTCAGTCCTACCACTGGTATGTGAAGGGACATGCATTCTTCACAGTCCATGCACAGCTGGAATCTTATTACGATGAAGTCAGCGAAGAGATTGATGAAGTCGCAGAGACGCTGCTGATGATCGGCGGCGCTCCGGTATCCACCCTGAAGGAATTCCTGGAACTTTCGAAAGTTTCGGAAGCAGAGGGTGTCTATATCAAGGCAGATGATCTGCTCCCGAAGGTCAGAGATGACTACGCACTGCTGGAAAAGCTTGCAGAAGGTGTTAAGAGCACAGCTGAAGAAGAAGGAAATGTTCTGGTATCCGCAAAGATGGATGACCTGATTGAGTCCTTCAGCAAAGCAATCTGGATGATTTCCCAGTCCCTGATGGCTTGAGAAGTCAGTGCGATGATAGAAAGAGAGAGGAAAAACATGTCTTTAATCAACAAAGAAGTATCACCGTTCAGCGTACAGGCTTATGCCGATGAAACATTCAAGACCGTAACGAAGGATGATCTGCTCGGAAAGTGGAGCGTATTCTTCTTCTATCCGGCTGACTTCACATTTGTCTGCCCGACCGAGCTGGAAGATCTTCAGAACAACTATGAAGAGTTCAAGAAGATCGGCTGCGAAGTCTATTCCGTTTCCTGTGACACGCACTTCGTGCACAAGGCATGGCATGATCACTCTGAAGCGATCTCCAAGATCACATTCCCGATGATCGGCGATCCGACGCAGGCTCTTGCCAGGGACTTCGAGGTCCTGATTGAAGCAGATGGTCTGGCTGAAAGAGGAACCTTCATCATCGATCCGGATGGAAAGATCGTTTCCTATGAAGTCAGCTGCGGCAGTGTCGGCAGAAATGCGGATGAACTGCTCCGCAAGGTAGAGGCTTGCCAGTTTGTCCGTGAGAATGGCAATGAGGTATGCCCTGCAAAGTGGAGACCGGGTGCTAAGACCCTGAAGCCGGGCATTGATCTCGTCGGCGCTATCTGAGTTCTCTCTTCAGAAACCTTCCCGGTAAGAACAGAAACTCTCAATTCTGAATCTGAAATGGTCCCTGCAGAAGGACAGCATATGGTGTGCTTCTGCAGGGACTTTTTATTGTTTTCTTCCTTCTGCTTCAATCAGGCGGACATTTGCTTCGGATTTTCTGACATTGCGGTCATAGTCTGTTTTATACAGATAGCAATAAAGACAATCCAGGACAAAGTGAACGCCATAATAAGATGCAAATGATTCTATCTTTGCGGCAAACGAATCATCTTCATCTGTTTCGACATAGATTACTTCATCGCAGAGGCTGGCGAGTGTACTTGTTTTCTTGGCGGTTATGGCGACAGTCCTGCAGCCTTTCTTTCTGAGAATGCTTCCGCACTTGAGGATTTTCTCAGTCTCTCCGGATTGTGAAATCAGAAGATTGAAATACTCTTTCTCGCAATTGACTGCATAAGCATAAAGAAGTGTGGAATCACGTTCAATATTCACTTGCTTACCAAGACGGGCTAATTTGACAGCAAAATCCTGGGCGACCATATTCGACATCCCGGCGGCATAGATATTGATTACATGTGCATCATGCATCTGATAGACAATTCGTTTCAGCTGGTCATAATCAAAAGAACTCGTGACTCTGCTGATCGTGGCTGCATTCAGATTTTCCATCTTCTTCGTAATCAGCTCAAACGAATCATTCTTGGAAAAGGGAAGGTTGATATCGACTTTTTCGTGGTTCAGAGATTTCTCATACTCAGAAAGAAACAGGATCCGGAAATCGCGGAATCCATTCATTCCGAGCTTTCTGCAGAAGCGGGTAATTGTTGCAGGAGATGAATAAGTACGCCCTGCGAGTTCAGAAATGGTAATCTTACCCATCTCCAGACCATGGGAAAGCATAAAGTCAGCAAGATTCTTTTCTGAATCCGTAAAGCCAGATTGCTCTTTCAATAATTCGAGAATCATCTTTTCACCACCATTTGATCGGTTCGTACCACCAGCTGATTTAATAATAAAGCCCTCAGTGATTAAACTGAAGGCTAAATTACTTCTGCAGAATGAAACTGATTATTTGCTGAATTCAGTGACTTTTCCGCTCTTCAGCAGGAATGCAGTCAGAAGGAATCCGACACCAATCGAGGTGATAATTCCAACGCAGTACATCGGAAAGTTTACAGCTCCGAACCATGCTCCGAAAGAGAGGATTCCTGAAAAAGCGAAGTTGGTGGCTGCAACTTTGCCAAGACCAAGTACGAGACCACCGCAGGTACCGGAAATTACCATCGTTGCAAGAAGAAGCTTTGATCTCAGAACAATTCCATAAAGGGAAGGCTCAGTAATTCCGCAAAGCGCATTGGTGAATGCAGCAGAACTTGCGGTTGTTTTATCATCAGCATTCTTTGCGAAGATTGCTACTGCAAGGCAAATTCCGAGAACTGCGTAGTTTCCCATTCCTCCTGCAGCAAGTCCGTATTCATATCCCTGTTCAGCCATGATTCCGAGCATAATCGGTGTGACTGCCCAATGCATTCCCAGGAGAATGATGATGGAGAAGAAACCGCCGAAGACAATATCCATGATGACAACATTTCCGGAGAGAATGCTGTAAATCCATTTGACGAAATTACCGATCATGCCGCCGATAGGACCGAATACAAGAATTGTAAGCGGAACGAAGATGAAGAGGCAGGCAGCAGGAACGATGATGAACTGCATATTTTTTGCGACATGCTTTTTCAGCCACTTTTCAAAGTAGCTCATGCAGAATACGGCAAGAAGAATCGGAATGAAGGAACCGCCGAAATTGAAGGCAGTGAATTTAATGCCGATCATGCTTGCTGTGTCTCCGGTAACTAGAAGATTAGATACACCCGGATACATGATTGCTGCGCCGAGCGTAGCCGCAACATAAGGGTTGCACTTGAAGTGCTTGCCTGCAGTGAAAGCCAGCAGAATCGGGAAGAAATAGATCAGGGAATAGAAGATTGCGTAGAAAGTCTGATAGGTAAGACTAGCGCTGTCGACGACTCCGAGATTTGCGAGCAATCCGATCACGCCTGAAGCAATACCACCTGTGGCGAGCACCGGAATATATGGTGCGAATACATCTGACATCATTCTTGTGAATCGGTCGAAGAGCCCGGTCTTTTCAGCAGCAGTATCCAGATTTTCATCTACTGCTTCACCTGCTTTTAACCCTGCGTTCTTAATTTCCGGAAGCTGTATCAGCTGTTCGTATACTTCATCTACCTGAGTGCCGATCAGCACATGGAACTGACCGCCGGCGTTCTGGACTCCGAGCACTCCTGGGATTTTTCTGATGGCTTCTGGATTTGCTTTGCTTGTGTCTTTCAGATTAAACCGAAGCCTTGTGGCGCAGTGAACAACATTGGAAATGTTATCCGCTCCTCCGACGTTGACAATGATTTGCTTGTTCAGATCTGTGTAATCGCTCATTTTGAATTCTCCCTTTCTTTACAGATTGATTGCAGCAGTATATCCCTCAAATACTGCGTTCATGATGTTGCTTGGTCTGTTGCAGTCACCGACAGATATTGTGTTTCTTACAATTCCATAGAACTTTTTCAGTTCTTCGATATCCACAGATAATCCTGTGGAAAGGACCATTGTGTCGTATGGAATCTGAACCATGCTGTTTTCATGATTCCTGCAGATTACTTCTTTATCAGCGATCTCCATGCATGCAGAGTTCAGATAGACGTGGATGTTCGGATGCATGGCATATTTCTGCATCATTGCTTCTTTCTGGAGAGCATTTGCATTTGCGGCAAGCTCTCCTGTCATTTCCACAATCGAAACTTCTTTTCCTTCTTCTGCAAAACCAAGAGCCAGCTCACAGCCGATACTTCCGCCGCCGAGTATCACGACGTTATTTCCGACTTTTTCCGGGAAGCTCAATGCTTCCGTGGCAAGCACAACATTGTTTCTGTCGGATCCCTTGATCGGAAGACGTCGTTCATGTGCTCCTAAAGCAAGAATCAATGCATCCGTATTCAGATCCCGGATCATACCCGGAGTTGCCTCGGTGCTGAGCCTCAGGTCTATCTGACGCTTTGCAATCTGGGCGTGATAGTATTCAAGCAATCTGCGGACTTCGTCTTTATGATGTTCTTTAGAGATGTATTTCAGCATTCCGCCGATCTCGCTGCTTTTTTCAAACAGAATTACTTCATGTCCTCGATCACTGGCAGCCATGGCAGCTTTGATTCCGGCAGGACCTGCGCCGATGATCACTACGCGCTTCTTTGCTTCTGCTTGATCAAGCTTTTCAGGAATGAATGACTCATTATGGAATCTGGGGTTTACAGAGCAGCCGACATTCCAATGATCACTGGAAATGTGGTAGCAGTTCAGGCAGCGGAGACATGGAACGATATCTTCCGTATGGTTATTCATTGCTTTGTTAGCCCAGTCCGGATCGCATAAGAATGCACGCCCATAAGCAACCAGATCAGCTTTTCCTTCAGCAATCAGCTGATCAGCTGCTTCCGGGGTAGGAATCGCTCCGACTACCGTAACCGGAATATTCAGAATCTTTCTGATTTCTGCAGAATAATCTGCATTTGTCATATAGTCCTCAAAAAATGAGGTGATGCAATGTACATTTGCGTGTCTGTCCAGATCCATGCCAGACGATACCTGAACATCATCGACGTAAGGCTCTGCAAGCTTCAGGAAGGTTTTGACATCATCGAATGTAATCGAGTTTTCTTCCCATTCATATGCAGAAATTCTCATATCCACCGGAAATCTCGGACCGACTGCTTTGCGAACAGCTTCCAGAATCCTGAGAGGGAATCGGGAGCGGTTTTCAATCGAACCACCATACTCATCAGTACGATGGTTGTAAATCGGAGAAAGGAACTGAGCCGGAAGCCACCCATGGCCGAAATGCAGGAAAATGGAATCAAAGCCGATCTTTTTTGCGGCAGCCGCAGTTTTCGAATACCAGTCCAGAGTCTCCTGCATCATCGCTTCATTCATTGCTTTGACGACAGTTCCGTCTTTGCGGATTTCATCAGAAGGGCCTTTGGCGAAATCGTAGACTCTTGCCCCTTCACCGCCGTGAAAGAGTTCAATCGAGGCCTTGGCTCCGCCTTTGTGGATCTTCAGAACTCGCTGACGTGTATTTTCTCTTTCGTACTTTGAGAATATCCACGGCTCGTCTTTGCTGGAAAAACTTGATTTTCCGGGTTCGACAATTGCGTGGCCAGCAATCACAAGTGCTGCTCCTCCGAGTGCTTTTTCTTCAAAGACATCTCCGGTAGGGTCTGCAATAATTCTGTTTTTCAGAATCATTCCATTGATTGATATCGGACTGAATAAGTGATCTAGCATCTGATTTGCCCCCTGCATTCTCAAAATATGGATTTGCCTCAGGCAATGTAAGGGGATTCAGAGACATTTCAAATCATTTTCGGATTTTCCTTTAGATTAGTTCTGAAATATGAAAATCATTTTAATCATCAAAATGTTCAGAAAATTATGATGGCTTTGCATTTCGTAACGATGGCTTTTTCGAAATCTTTTTATAATCAGAGCCGTCATTGGAAACTTTTAAATGTCTGTATCATCCATAGTTTGACAGTCAGAGAGAAGAAAAAAGCCGGAAAAGCGACACTGAAGGGCTTATCCGGCATTTCTGATTATGTATCGAGTAAACGCTGTTATGTAATGTATCTCTCTGTTCAGTTTCTTAATTAACCAGAGGGAGCAAACCAATATAATTTATCCTTATTCTTTAACCTATGCTAGATGCTTCTGGATCAGTAAAGATCTTCTCGTGCTGCTCCCTTTCTGATGGAGACATTCCAGCTTTGCCGCACAAAAAGCTTAAGTGGTGATGATTTATAATGTCTAGATTTTCTGCTGGGAGAAGTGCTATTCACTGAATCTGTTTCTTCGGATGGCGGAACAGATCTTTGAGGATCAGAAACAGCACATAGCAGAGAAAGCCTCCGAAGAGACAGCCGCTGCAGTCAATCAGCATATCCGTGAACTGGCTGCTTCTGCCAGCCACATGGAGCTGAATCATCTCGTCCGCAAACGGAACCGAGAACAGAAACAGCAGAAAGTTCAGCGATCGGTGATGAAACAGCGGGCAGATGTGCATGGCAAGAACGACCAGAAAACCAAGGCCGGCGAACTCCGTGAAGTGAGCAAGCTTGCGCACATAGTGATGGAACGTGCTGAAATCGGCATAGAGACCGAAATGCTGGAGGATATTCATCAGTTCATGCGTGACTCTGGAAGAAAGCGCATCGCTGACGGAAGCGACCATCAGGGAATTGCGGAAGATCAGCCAGATGTAGATGCCGACCAGGATCCAGATCCACCAGTGTTTTCTAGGTTTCAAGTTCTCCCTCCTTCAGGTGTTCCCGTATGATACCACAGTTTACATGCCCATGTTATAATCTGAAGTCGTGAAGAAGCCAGCTCGCAAGGAAATCAAGGATATCGTACTCGTCGTCGCAGGGACGTTTCTGCTGTGTCTTTCCGTGGAAATGTTCATCCTGCCTTTTGATATTCTTTCGGGAGGGGTTGCTGGTATTGCCGTTGCGGTGCAGCCGCTGACCCGGATGTCGCCGACTCTGATTGCCAATATTCTGACCTTGGTGCTTCTGGAAGTGGGATCCCTGACGCTGGGACGGGAGTTTTTTCTGAAGACGTTCCTTTCTTCCTTATGCTATCCGGTATTCAACAGCCTGCTCGCCAGAGTAGTTCCGATTCCGGAAATCGATCCGGTATTAGCTTCTTTCTACGCTGGCCTGCTTGGCGGCATCGGCGTCGGTCTGGTCATGCGGACCGGAGCAAGCACGGGCGGCATGGATGTGCCGCCGCTGATCGTGCATAAATTTACCGATATTCCGGTCAGCACGTTAGTATTGATTACGGATGGACTGACGGTACTGCTGGGCTGGTTCACGTATGGACTCAGTGCGGTTCTGATCGGTCTTGTTTCGGTATTTGCGACTTCGTGGGCAATCAACCGGGTCCTGAGCTATGGCGAAGGTACGGTTTCCAAATCTGTGCAGATCATCAGCGATCACTGGAAGGAAATTTCCCAGGCAATTTCGGATGAGCTGGAAAGAGGCTCGACGATCTTCAATGCCAAGGGGACATATCAGGGAGATGATCGGGTTGTGCTCCTATGCGTGGTTTCTCATCAGCAGTATTCCAAGCTGCTGGAGATTATCAATCAGTATGATAAGAAAGCGTTCGTGATCACGACGGATGCGACGGACATGCATGGAGAGGGATTCACGTATCCAAGTTTCCACCTGTGATTCTTTGCGCAGAGCATGGTCCTGCCTTATAATGAATTGACATCTTTCGACAGGAGGAGGACGGATGATCGAGTGCTCGCATGTCTACAAGAAATATAAAAACGGCGTAAATGCGCTTTATGATATCAATCTCAAAGTTGACCAGGGCGAATTCGTCTATATCATCGGACCGACTGGTTCCGGCAAGTCCACGCTGATCAAGTTGCTGGACGGAGAAGAAATTCCGACCAAAGGAACGGTCCGGGTGGTCGGCATCGATGTCGGAAAGCTCCGGCATTCGAAGGTTCCGATCTACCGACGCAATATCGGAGTCGTATTCCAGGACTTCAGATTATTGCCGACGAAGACGGTATTCGAGAATATTTCGTATGCCCTGGAAGTCATTAATATGGATAAGAGGCTGATCCGGCGCAGAGTGCGGTCAGTCATGAACCTGGTCGGACTGGATGACAAGGGAAACAGTTTCCCGCATGAGCTGTCCGGCGGCCAGCAGCAGCGTGTGGCGATTGCCCGGGCGATTGCAAACAGGCCGAAAGTGCTGATTGCGGATGAGCCGACCGGAAATCTGGATCCGGCGATGTCCGATGAAATCATGGGCTTGCTTGCCAAGATCAACCGGGAATACGGGACAACGATCTTGATGGTTACGCATGATCTCACGATCGTGAACAAGTATCGCAAGCGCACGGTTGTTCTGGAACATGGCCATATTGTCGCAGACCTTGCGGAAGGAGGGTATGTTCAGCATGATCAGTAGAATCTTCCGTCCGATCAAGGAAGGATTCCGCGGGGTTGGCAGACATGGAGCGATGTCTTTCTCTGCGGCTTCTGCGGTTACAATTACATTGGTGATCATCAGTCTGTTCATGCTGTTCACCGTGAATATGAATCAGCTGACTTCCGGACTGGAACAGTCGATTCAGATCTCGGTCATGGTGGACTATGACTATGAGTCTGCCGATCAGGAAGACCGGATCAGCCTGGCGATCCAGGATATTCCGGAAGTGACGAGCGTGACGTATTACACGAAGGATCAGGAATATCAGTATTATCAGGATAACTTCAGGGATGAGAAGACCAGGGAGATCATGACCCCGTTTGAAGGTGATGAGAATCCGTTCCATGATGCGTTCTATGTTGAGATCAGCGATGGCACGAAGCTCCAGGAAGTTGCGGATCAGATTTCTCAGATTGAAGGTGTCTCGGCCGTCAACTTCGGCGGCATGAGTGCGACCCAGCTAGTCAGCGTGCTGAGGACGATTCGCTATGGCGGACTGATTCTGGCATTAGCACTATCTATTCTGGCAATCTTCTTAATCCAGAATACGATCAAGCTCACGATTCTTGCCCGGGCGGATGAGATTGCGATCATGCGCAATGTCGGTGCAACGAATAACTTCATCCGTTCCCCGTTTGTGGTGGAAGGTATCATCATCGGAGCGCTTGGCTCGATTGTGCCGATGGTGCTGACGTATTACGGCTATCGGTATCTGTATCAGTTCACCGGGGGATATGTGATCACGCAGATGTTCTCGCTGATTCCGCCGGATAATCTGATCTGGCAGGTCAATGTGGCTCTGTTACTGATTGGTATGATTGTCGGTCTCATCGGTTCGTTCTTCTCCGTGACGAAGTATCTGAGGTGGAAGCGCTGATGAAGAAACTGTTCAGAATACTGCTTTCGGCATGGCTGGTGATGGATATGCCGCTGACAGTACTGGCAGAGGGGGAAGACAGCGGAGATCCGGATCATCCGTATTCGGATACGGAATACTGGGGAGATCTGTGCACGAGTTCCGGTTCTGAGCATCAGACGGCCTGCGCGGCATACCTGCAGTATCAGTCCGAACACAGCTCAGAGCTATCTGACCGGATCAAGGAGATTGAAAGTCAGCGGGCTGAGATTGCAGAGAATATTACGTATTATGCGTCGCTGGTTCAGGATTATCAGAATCAGGCAGATGCACTGAATGATGATATTGCCACGCTGAATAAGCAGATAGCGGATATGAATGGCCAGATTGCGGTCAAGGAAGCAGAGATCGAAAAGCTCGAAGCAGAAATTGAGGCTAATCAGGAAGAAATTGATCAGGCTGAAAGCAAGATCAAGGAGCGCATGGCGTATCAGCAGCAGACGATGCGCCTGAATCAGTATCTTGATGTGCTGATGGGCGCGAAGACGTTTGATGAGCTTGTCCGGATTGCCAATGGTCTCAGCGCAATCACGGAATATGACAATAAGACGATGGAAGACCTGGCCGACCAGATCGATCAGCTGAATACGGATAAGGCTCAGCTTGATTCTGATAAAGCGGATCTGGAGCAGCAGAAAGCAGATCTCGATGCGGCCAAGCAGGAAGTCGTGAATAAGCAGAACCAGATCCTGACATTGAAGTATCAGGCTCAGGTAGTTGAAGAAGAGTATCAGCAGCAGAGTGCTGATCTCGAAGCAGAGGGCAACCGGATTGCGGCAGATATCGAGGCAATCCGTGCGCAGATGGCAGAGATTTCCCAGGCCCTCAGCGAAGTGGCTGCTTCGGCTGGCTGGACGTATCCGGTTCCGGGTGTTTCGATCAATCCGAATGCCGGCACGTGGCACTATGCCAGCGGCGGTGTGCATTTAGGTGCGGACTTCTCAGGGGCACTTGGTTCTTCGGTTGTGGCAGTCGGCAATGGCGTCGTGATCAACAGCGCAAATGGCTGCGGATACGGCAATCTCGGCAATGGATGCGGATCGCAATACGGCGGCAGCTGGGGCGGCGGCAACCAGGTTTATCTATTGACGAAGGTCAATGGTAATCTGTATGCGATCAAGTATCTGCATCTCCTGGCGGGTTCTCCGCTTGCCAAGGGAACCATTGTCACAGCTGGTCAGCAGATCGGTCTGCTTGGTTCTTCGGGCAACAGCACGGGACCGCATTGCCATATTGAAGTGTTCTATCTTGGCAGCGCAGATCAGTTTGCAAGCTATGCGCAGAACTGGAATGGCGATCTGGCCTTCGGCTGCGGCTGGGGTACAGCGGCGCTCAACCGTCTATGTGAGAACGGAGTCGGCGCACCATGCCGCGTGAAGCCGGAATCGGTGTTCGGCGGATAAATTCATCAGGGTACCGGGAATTCCGGTACTTTGTTTTTCGGGATCGTTCATTCTTCTTTTCTCCGTCCGAGGGGAAAGTATAGAATAGGAACAGTGTGAGGAACGTCATGGGAGAAGAAAAGAACGAGAAAGAGCCTGAGATCATGCACTTATCGACGGAGAAACATCCGAAGAATGATCAGGCAGAAAATAAGAAACTGAAGAAGCAGAATAAGACATTGAAGACATGGCTTCTGGTGCTTTCGATTGCAGTGTTCCTGATCGGGTGGCTGCTTGGCAGTCTGATTCCGCTGCCCAATACGACTGGCCTGAGATCGCTTCTTTCCACGGCTGGGAAGGCAGATTCTTCAGAGAAGATCAATGTGGTCATGAACCTGATGGAGAACAGCTGGTTCTTTGCGGATTCAATTGAGGATCTGGATACGAGACTCACGGATCAGGCATTGAAGGGCATCACGACCAATGACGAGGATCTGCATACGGAATACATGTCTGCAGATGAAATCACGCAGTTCACGCAGTCGATCAACCGGAACTTTGTCGGGATCGGTGTGCAGTTCACCAACAGCAACGGCATTCCGCTGGTCACAAAGGTCATCCGCAATTCTCCGGCAGAATCAGCTGGCGTGCAGGCGGGAGATATCATCTATTCCGTGGATGGCACGAAAGTGGAAGGCATGACTTCCGATGAGATTGTCGCCCTGGTGCAGGGCGAAGAGAATACCAAGGTCACGATGGTATTCAAGCGCGGGGATGATCTGGTCACGATGGAGATCACCCGGGCAGAGGTTTCCAATACGATAGATGGAAAGATCACGGATGAGGGATATGGCTATCTGCAGATTCTGCAGTTCGGGGAAGGAACTGCGGATGAACTGAAGTCCTATCTCGATGAGTTTGAAGAGAATAGCGTGACCAGCCTGATCATTGACTTAAGAGATGACGGGGGCGGATATCTCGATGCCCTGAAAGGGGTTCTGAGCTATTTTCTGCCGGAGAATACGCTGATCCTGCAGCGGGAGTATTCGGATGGCACGGTGGTCAAGACGTATACGGATCAGGGTCAGTACACGTCCTTCGGTCCGATTGTACTGTTAGTGAATGGCAATACGGCATCAGCTGCTGAAGCATTCACGCTGGCCATGAAGGAACAAAGAGATGATGTGACCATTGTCGGCGAGACGACCTATGGCAAAGGCACTGTGCAGATCACGAAGTATTTCGATGATGGCAGCGCTTTGAAATATACGGATTCGAAATGGATGTCTCCAGAGGGAGTCTGGGTCAATGGCACCGGCATCGCTCCGGATGAGGAAGTGAAGCTTCCGGAGGTGCTGTATACGAGCTATACGGCAATGGATGAAGGCGATTCGTATGCGCTGGATTCGGTTTCTGATTATACGAAGGAAGCACAGATGCTGCTGCAGTATCTTGGATACGATGTCGATCGGACGGATGGGTATTTTGATGAATCGACGCAGAATGCGATTCTGAAGTATCAGCAGGATCAGGACATGGAAGAAACCGGTGTTCTGAACAAGGATCTTTATGAAGGACTGATTTCCGCAGTCGTGCTGGACTGGCAGACGAATGAAGACCATGATCCGCAGCTGGCAAGGGCAAAGGAGATTCTCAATGGCTGATCAGTTTGAACTCGTATCGCCTTTCAAGCCGACTGGAGATCAGCCGCAGGCAATTGATCGGCTGGTCGAGGGGCTGAAAGAAGGAAAGAAAGAACAGGTGCTGGAAGGTGCTACCGGAACCGGCAAGACCTTCACGATGGCAAATGTGATTGCCAGAGTCAATCGTCCGACTCTGGTCTTTTCCCATAACAAGACCCTGGCAGGACAGCTGTACAGCGAGTTCAAGGAACTGTTTCCGCATAACCGGGTTGAATACTTTGTCTCCAACTTCGATTACTATCAGCCGGAGGCCTATATGCCGAAGACCGATATGTATATCGAGAAGACTGCGGCAATCAATGAAGAACTTGATATGTTCCGCGAGTCTGCGCTGAACTCCCTGCTCGAGCGCAGAGATACGATCGTCGTGGCATCGGTTGCCTGCATCTATGCAGCATCGGATCCGAAGCAGTACAAGGATATGTTCTTCACGATCCGGGTCGGAGAGACTTATGATCGCAATACCCTGCTGCGCAAGTTCATCAATCTGCAGTACCGCCGCAATGATCAGGACCAGCTGCGCGGAACCTTGCGGGTCAGGGGAGATGTCATTGAGGTCACGCCGAGCTATACGGATCAGTTCAATATCCGCATCGAGATGTTCGGAGATGAGATTGACCGGATTGCCGAAGTAGACCCGGTCACGGGTCATACCCAGCAGGCTTATCAGTTCTACAATATCTTCCCGGCTTCGGGCTATGCGCGCTCCAAGGAGACGATGGAGCGGGCCTGCAATGATATTGAGGCAGAGCTGGAAGAACGGCTGAAGTACTTCAAGTCAGAAGGCAAGCTTCTGGAAGCAGAGCGTCTGGAGCAAAGAACGAGATTTGATCTGGAAGCACTGCGAGAGAATGGATACTGCTCCGGCATTGAGAACTATTCGATGCATATTGATGGCAGAGTTCCTGGCCAGCGGCCATGGAATCTGTTTGATTATTTTCCGAAAGACTTCCTGCTGTTCGTGGATGAGTCGCATGTGTCTCTGCCGCAGGTACGGGGCATGTACAATGGCGATCATCAGCGCAAGCAGGTACTGGTCGATTATGGGTTCCGGCTTCCTTCGGCTCTGGAAAACAGGCCGATGAAGTTTGATGAATGGGAGTCCATGATCAATCAGGTGATTTACTGCAGTGCTACGCCTGGTGATTATGAACTGGATCATGTGAATCATGAAGTGGTGGAGCAGATCATCCGTCCGACTGGACTGCTGGATCCGAAGATCACCGTCAAGCCGACCAGGGGACAGGTGGATGATATCTGCGATCAGATTGATGCGCGCATTGCCCGCAATGAGCGTGTGCTCATCACGACATTGACTGTTCGGATGGCAGAAGACCTGACGCAGTATCTGAAAGATCGTTCCTATAAGGTTGCGTATCTCCACCATGAGACCAAGACGCTGGAGCGTTCGGAAGTGATCAGAAATCTCAGACTTGGAAAGATCGATGTGATTGTCGGCATCAACCTGTTAAGAGAGGGTCTTGATATTCCGGAAGTATCGCTGGTCTGCATTCTCGATGCGGACAAGGAAGGCTTCCTGCGTTCGGAGCGTTCCTTGATTCAGACGATCGGCCGGGCAGCCCGCAATGCGAATGGCGAAGTCATCATGTACGGGGATGTCATGACCGATTCCATGAAACATGCGATTGATGAAACAAACCGCAGACGTGCCATCCAGGAAGCGTATAACAAAGAACATGGCATCACCCCTAAGACGGTCATCAAGCCGGTCGAGGAAGCAATCCGCGGCAAGGAAACCAAGGAGATGGCCGCAAAGTATCTGAAAAAGAAGAACAAGCTCGGAAAGAAGGACAAGGAATCTCTGATTGCTGATATGGAAGCAGAGATGAAAGAAGCAGCTAAGTCTCTCGACTTTGAACGGGCAGCGGAGCTGCGCGATATGATTTTCGAGCTGAAAGCAGAAGATTGAGCAATTGCTTTCTTAAATTTCATTTAAGATCCATCAGCTGAATTCCATGAAAAGCGCATGGTTATGCGCTTTTCTGAAGAATTCAGCTTTTCTTTCCTGACTTGGTTCGGTTGCGGCAGAATCGTCCGTATTTTAAAATGAAGCAGATACGGGGGAAGTGCGCATGGCAGAGAAAAAGGATTTCATGGCTGAGCTTGCCAAGGAAGTAGACGCAAAGAAGCATGGCCGGGATGTGAAAATAGATACGGTTGATGATTTTGTCCCGAAAAAGCGTCCCGTCAGAGAAACTGAATATGACCGGGAAGAAGATTATACGGCACCAGTGAAAAAGAAGCCGGAAACCGATCTGGATGAGATGGTCCGGATGGAAGAACCGAAGAAGCTGAAGACGTTTTCGGATGAGCTGAAAGACAATTCCGACTTTGATGAAAAAGAAGCGTATGGAGATCCGGA
This sequence comes from Anaerolactibacter massiliensis, assembly GCF_900290205.1. Taxonomy (NCBI): domain Bacteria; kingdom Bacillati; phylum Bacillota; class Erysipelotrichia; order Erysipelotrichales; family Erysipelotrichaceae; genus Anaerolactibacter; species Anaerolactibacter massiliensis. The sequence continues at coordinate 463,217 of NZ_OLMH01000001.1, forward strand.
TTCCCCGGATTCGTTTGCAGAAGAAGAACGGGTGAAGATTGAGAAGCCGAAGCGGCATTTGTCAGCAGGAGGAAAGATTCTGATTGCGGCAGCTGCAGCGGCTGCGGCTTTCCTGATCTACTGGTTCGGATTTGCTCCGCATATCGTGATGCAGGACTTTGTCGGAAAGGATCTCAATTCTGTCTCTGCCTGGGCAAAGCAGAATAAGATGGATGCCGGCGTGGTCGCAACGGCTACGCCCGAATACAGCATGGAGATCGATAAGGACCTGATTCTTTCGCAGAGTGTTTCTGCCGGGACAAAGATCAGGAAGGATACCCCGGTGACCTTCACGCTCTCGCTTGGACCGGATCCGGATGAGGCTGTTGCGTTTCCGGATATCAGGAATATGACTCAGAGCGAGATCACGGACTGGATCAATGAAAATAAGCTTCTGAAGACCAAGGTTACCACACAGTACAGCACGACAGTGGAAAGCGGTGCAGTGATTTCCTATGATCTGAAGAATGCGGATGAATCTTCCTTTACCAGGGGGACGACCCTGAATATCATCTGTTCCAAAGGTGCTGCGCCGGCTGGACAGGTTACGGTCGAGAGCTGGGTGAATAAGGAATTCGCAGGAGCGAACGGCTGGGCTGCGTCCAAGAAGCTTACCGTCAACAAGCAGGAGACTTATTCTGACAAGGTGGATTCCGGATTAGTCATTTCCCAGTCCCCGGAGGCTGGTCAGTCCCTGGAAGAAGGCGGGACGATCACCTTTGTGGTTTCCAAAGGCAAAGGTGTGACCGTTCCGAATCTGGTGGGCTATACGAAGGAACAGCTTGATGCATGGACTGCGGATAAGAACAATGATGTCACGGTAGTCACCAAGTCTATCTATAATGATGCGCCCGCAGGTTCTGTCATCTCCCAGTCCATCGATGCCGGTTCTGTCGTAGACAGCGGCACGGTTCTGGAACTGACGGTGTCTCTGTATCTTCCGATCCTGCAGACTAACAGCCGCCAGTGGCTTGGCAAGGATTATCTGGAACTTAAAGCATGGGTAGATGATGTGAATTCCAAAGGAGCGAACATCCAGGCTGGCGAATATGGTGCAGATTATCAGCCGACGACCAGCGATGAATATCCGACGCCGGGCCAGATCACAAAGTATTCCTGCAGCTATGGAACAAGTGATGCCGGCAATGGCTGCGATCGTCCGCTGTCTCTGAATGCACGCATAGCATATCAGGTTTCGACTGGACCGAAGACCGCTGCCACGTCGACGGCAGAACCGACGACTGCTCCGAGCAGCTATGCGCTGAGCACTTCGGATCTCGCGGATCTTGGAAAGATTACGGATTTCTGCAACAACAATAATATGAACTGTACGTATACCGCATCTGACGCCGAAAATGATCCGATGGTCAAAGTGTCGGTTAACGGAAAAGAGTATCAGACCGGCGACTCGTTCTCTGAAGTTGTTCAGAAAGGAGCGGAGATCAGCGTTACTTATAATTCCCGGAAAGCGACATCGGCAGCTTCTCCGACGGCAGGAACTGATTGAGAACAGAATCAGATCAAGATAGAAATGAAGGGAGGGTCTGAACTTTGAATGCTCTGAAACGCGCCTGGGCTTATGTAAGACGCAAGCCAACCAAAACCATACTTCTGATGATCACGTTCTTCCTGATCGGGAATCTGGTGATTCTCGGCCTTGGCATTTCTGAAGCGGCTGAAAATGCGAAGATCCTTACCAGGAAGTCCATGCGGGCGGTCGTGAGCTATGAAGTGGATTACAACTCGTATTACAACTACGTGAATACTCTGACGGATGAAGATGAGATCAATCAGGCTTATCAGAATTCACCGACCATTGACGCTTCACTTGCTCAGGAACTGTCCAGGGATGAACGGGTCATTGCGTTCAACTACATGGTCAATACAACTGCCTACAGCGTCGGATTTGACAATGTGCCGGTCGGCAATGAGGAGAACCGGGGAACTTCTACGTATACCGATGAGAATGGCAATACGGTAGAGTACCGGGATCCGAATATCATGATCTATGCGAACATGTATCCGAATATGATTGAATTTGCGGAAGGAACCTTCAATGTGGTTTCCGGAAACATGTTCACGCAGAGCGATATCGATGACGCAAAGAATGTTGTCCTGATCACGCAGGAACTTGCCGATCAGAATAATCTGAAGGTCGGCGATACCATCACCCTGACGACTCTGGATACCTATTCCCAGCAGGATTATCTCAATGGCGGTGCGACTGCAGATGAGCTGAACCTCGAACTGGAAATCTGCGGCATCTACACGACCAAGAACGATGTGGATCCGAGCTCAGAGAATTATAAATGGATGTCCCCCTATGAATCGCCGAAGAATATCGTGCTCATGCCGATGACATCTTATGCAGAATACATGAAGAAGCAGATCGAGGTTGCGGTTAAGGTTCATCCGGAATATTACGAGGGAGTGAACCTGGAAGATATCGAAGCGGCAGTGAGTGTTCCGACCAAGGTTGTGTATCTGCTCGATGATCCGCTCCATGTCGACCAGTTCGTGGCAGATCATAGCAGCAGCCTGGCACCTTATACGATTCTCAATGCGAACAATGAGACCTTCAAGAAGATGGCCAGACCCCTTGATACGCTGAGCTTCTTTGCCAATATCGTGGTCTGGATCGTGGTCGTCAATGCGGTAGTGATCATTTCTCTGGTTACTGCGCTGACGCTCAAGACCAGAGAATACGAGATCGGTGTACTGCTTTCGATCGGCGTGTCCAAGGCAAAAATCGTGCTGCAGCTGTTTGCGGAGCTGTTCGTGATTGCAGTCATCGGATTCGGACTTGCTTCGATATCCGGTTCTCTGCTTGCCGGCAAGGTTGGCGAGACTGTGCTGAATTATCAGACAGCTTCGGATGCCCAGTATGAGACGGATGACAATGATGGCGGCTATTACTTCAGCGACAGCACCGATTATTTCACGGAGGTGACGCAGGAAGATCTGCTTTCTCAGTACCATGTGTCTGTTTCGCCGCTGCTGATCGGGAAGATCTATCTGCTCGGAACGGGAGTCGTGCTGATTGCAATCATTATTCCTTCCTTCATGATCATGCGTCTGAATCCGAAGCAGATTCTTCTGGAGCAGAACTGAGGAGGACACTATGGGAACGATACTGAAACTGGAAGATCTCTGCTATGGCTATATTGACGGCGGCTACAAGCGCGAGATCCTGAAGCATCTCTCCTACAGCTTTGAAGAAGGAACGTTCTATACGATCCTGGGCCCTTCCGGATCAGGCAAGACGACCTTGCTGTCGATCATGGCAGGCCTGGATAAGCAGGAAAGCGGACATGTTTATTATCAGGAGGAAGATATCGATCAGATGGGGCTGTATAAATACCGCCGCAACAAGATCGGGGTGGTCTTCCAGTCTTATAACCTGATCACCTATCTCACCGGCCTGGAGAATATCCTGGTGGCGATGACGGAAACGGACAATGATATTCCTGGGAACCATAAGGACATGGCATATGCGCTGCTGAATATGGTGGGCATTGCCAATACGAAGGCAGATCGGCTTGTCACGCATCTTTCCGGCGGAGAACAGCAGAGAATTGCGATTGCCAGAGCAATTGCCGGAAACGTTGATCTGATCTTCGCGGATGAGCCGACTGGCAATCTGGATACTGAGACGGAGCAGGAGATCATCAAGCTGTTCCAGATGCTGAGCGAGAAGTTCGGCAAGACCATCATTGCCGTTACACACTCGAATGAAGTCTCCAAGCTCAGCGATCACCGAGTGCTGCTGAAGAACGGTGTGCTGCAGGATCTGTAAACCGAAAAGAAGCCTTGTGTCCTGAATGGAGGATTCTCCATCTGGATGCAAAGCTTCTTTTTCGATCAGAATATCCGGGATTCAGAGATTCAGAAATGAGGGGATCTTTTCTGCTTCCTTCTGCCCTTTGTGATAGAGATCAATGATCTTCTGCCGGTCTTTGGTCAGCGTGTCCATGCCTTCAATGCTGTCCGGAGCAAGGATCAGAATTTTCCCCTGCCGTTCGAGACTGATTGCTTCATCCAGCTCACGGTTGTAAGTCTCTGCCCGTTTCTTCAGCGCTTCAGCAGCCATCGGCCATTTCTTCAAGAACCATGCGAACTTCTGATCCTTTGAGGAATTGCGGTAATAGTGCCGCGGTCTTGTGAGGATGACGATGACCTTCTCGCAGCCGGCATCGAATGCCTTCTGAAATGGAATGGGGTCAGAGAGTCCCCCATCGAAATAGATACCGCCTTTCCATGCATAAGGCTTGGAAGCAACCGGTACGCAGCTGCTGGCTTTGATTGCGCCATAGTCATCCTGCACCATATCATGAGAATCAAAGTATACTGGCTTGCCTGTTACAGCGTCTGTCGCAACGATGCGGAAAGTTCTGCCGCTTTTCATGATCTGTTCGAAGTTCAGCGGGTTTTCGCCCCCTGAATTCGTCAGCGCATCCCCATAGATATATTCCAGATCAATATAGTTTCCTTTGGTGATCATGTTGCGGAAGCTCATGTAGTCTTTCCGGAAACTGTAATTGGTGTAGAACTGATAGTTCCTTCCCTTCTGACCTGCCAGGAAAGATGCTTCATTTGCGCTGCCGGCAGAAACACCGATGAGATAATCAAATGTGACTCCATGATCCAGGCACCAGTCAAAGATGCCTGCTCCGAAGATTCCGCGTTCTCCGCCTCCTACGTCCACGATTCCGTTCATGAAAATGTCCCCTCTTTACGCAAGGATTCTATCATCTGGAAGAAGATCATGAAAACTTCATTCGAGGCAATCTGTATAGACTTCCTGGCAGTTCAATTCTCCTGTTTCTTTCAGGAACAGGGATGCTAGAATAAAGGCATTATCCGGATGGAGGGTTTATTATGGATGAACTGGCAATGCTGCACCTGCTTGAAAATGACCCGCAGATTTCAGCTGAAGATCTGGCAGATGCACTGAATGAGAAGGAAGCGGATGTCCTGCGTGCAAAAGAGCGGCTGGAAAAGGACAAAGTAATCTGCGGCTATCATACGGTGATCAACTGGGACAAGACCAATGATGAGCGCTGCAGCGCGGTCATTGAAGTCAGCGCGAAGCCGGAACGTGACGTAGGCTACGATGCCATTGCAGAGCGTATCGCTCGCTTTGATGAGGTGACCAGTCTGTATCTCATGAGCGGGAAGTCGGAATTCCTGGTGACGATTGAAGGCAAGACGATGCGGGAGATCGGCGATTTCGTCGGGCAGAAACTGGCGCCGATTGAAGGCGTCACTTCCACTGTGACCTGCTTCATGCTGAAAAAATACAAAGTAGAAGGCATGATGCTGGAAGAAGAGCCGCTGAAGGATGAAAGGCAGATTGTCCATGAGTGAAAGCTATCTGAGCGATCGCGTCAAAGACATGCCGGAATCTCTGCTCTGGAAATTCTTTTCCCTGGCAAGGCAGACTCCGGGTGTCATTTCGCTGTCAGTCGGCGAACCGGATTTTCCGACGCCCTGGCATATCAGCGAAGAAGGAATCTATGCCATTGAAAAGGGACGTACGTATTACCCGCCTTCCAAGGGCCTGGAGCAGTTAAGAAAAGGAGTTCCGGAATACTACCGCAGAAGATTCGGCGTTGAAGGCTATGAAACCGAGAATGTTCTGGTGACATGCGGTGCTTCGGAAGCGATTGATCTGGCTTGCCGCTGTGTGCTGAATCCAGGCGATGAGTGCATCGTTCTGGATCCTGGCTATATTGCATATGAGCCTGCAGTTCTTCTGGCTGGGGCTGTTCCGGTCTATCTGAAGCTGAAGGAGAGCGAAGGCTTCAAGGTTACTCCGGAGGCACTGGAAGCCTGCATCACCGATAAGACGAAGATGATCATCCTGAACTATCCGTGCAATCCGACCGGCGGAATCATGGAGAAAACGGACTATGAGAAGATCATCCCGATTCTGAAGAAGCATCATATCTATACGCTGAATGATGAGATCTATCTGGAACTGACCTATGGCGGCGAGCGGTATTCCATGGCAAGATTTGAAGACATGCGTGATCAGATGATGATCGTCTCAGGGTTCTCCAAGGCATATTCCATGACCGGATGGAGACTTGGCTATGTGCTGGCCAGCAAAGAGATGATCAATGCCATGACGACCATCCATCAGTACACGACAATGGGTCCGGCTACGCCGGCTCAGTTTGCGGCAATCGAAGCAATCTCAAAGCGCTCTGACCGAGATATCGACATGCATTGTGAGTCGTTCAAAGCCAGAAGAAACTTCCTGGTCAGCCAGCTGAATAAGATGGGCCTTCATACCCCGATGCCGGAAGGTGCATTCTATGTGTTTGCTAACATCACGCCGACCGGGCTTTCCAGCTATGACTTCTGCGTACGCCTGCTGCAGGAAGAAAAGGTGTGCGTGATTCCAGGTAATGCGTTCGGTCCGAGCGGTGAGGGGTTTGTCCGGATTTCCTATGCATACAGCCTGGAAGAACTGAAATCGGCCTGTGCCCATATCCAGAATTTCCTGAAGCAGTTCGGCTTATGAGTGAACGTTCATTTGTTCCGGGAGAGATCGTGAAGCATTTCAAGCGGGAACTCCATCCGGAAGGATCAACTTATCTGTACCGGATCATGGGCGTTGCAGAGCAGACAGAAACCGGAGAACAGCTGATGGTCTACCAGGCCCTTTACGGAGACTGCAGGCTTTATGCAAGGCCCCTTGAGATGTTTCTGAGCGAAGTAGATCATGAGAAATATCCGGAGATTGTCCAGAAGTACCGGTTTGAGAAATTTACCGGCAGATAAGGATGGAGAGCTGGATAGACGCAGAAAGGCATTTACAAGTAACCGACCAGAAAGCCTAAGTGCTTCAGCCTTGGGATGAGAGCCGGAACATGTGCAGCAGAAACACTCTTTCTACTGCGTATCATATAATAGGGAGGATACAAGTTCAGATTAGAACCGAATGAAACACAGAAGAAGCAGATTCAGGAAACACTTGATTCTGCTTGTTTTGTGTTTGAAAGTAAATGGTGCTAATTTTGAAAGACGGGCGATTTCATCTGACTCCATCAGGGAAAATGTGCAGGCTTGCCGCGGATCATGCTTACTCCATCATTGAGAGCGTAAAATCGCAGATGCAGGAAAATTAAGATTGCAGAAGTTCCTTGAACCTGTTATGATTCTCTCCGTGAGTTAGATTTTTTAATCTGCTCCTTGCCTGTATAGGCCATTAGTCCAGAAGGAGGTGCTAGAATGAGCAAGTACGAAGTCATGTACATCATCAATGCGGGTGTCGAGGACGACAAGCGCGCTGCTCTCATCGAAAGCCTTAACGGAATTATCACCAGAGAAGGTGGCAAGGTCGTTAATGTCAACGAATGGGGCATGCGGGATTTCGCCTACCGTATTGACGATATGACCAAAGGTTACTACGTCGTAGTGAACTTTGAGGCAGACAATGCCGGCGTCAAGGAATTTGATCGTCTGATGCGTATCAATCCGAACGTTGTGCGTTTCCTGATCGTCAACATGGATGAAGTAAAAGAAAACAAACCTGCTGCCAAGGAGGCTAAGTAATGGCCGGCAGCATCAACAGTGTCGTTCTGGTCGGAAGACTGACCAGAGATGCAGAAGTGCGCAAGACCCAGTCAGGTCTTTCTGTCGCTACGTTCACGGTTGCCTGCGATCGCAGGTTCTCTTCCCAGAATGGGAATCAGAGCCAGAATGGTCAGCAGCCGTCAGCTGATTTCATCAGCTGCGTGGCATGGAGACAGCAGGCTGATTTCCTGGGAAGCTATGCTCACAAGGGCTCGCTCGTAGGAGTCCAGGGTTCTATTCAGACGCGGAATTACACCGCTCAGGATGGAAGAAAGGTATACGTCACAGAAGTAATCTGCGATCGTGTGCAGCTCCTGGAATCAAAGAATGCAAGCCAGTCCAGAAGTGATACCGGCAGCTACGGATACGGAAACTACGGCAACGAGCCGCAGGATCCGTACGCTGGCGGGATGAACCATGGATCTGCCGATACTGGTGCGCAGCCGTCCGCTTCGGATGGCTTCAACACAGGTCCGAGTCTCGATATCTCGAGCGACGATCTGCCTTTCTGAAAAAAAGAAGGAGAGTAAACCATGGCATTCAAGAAACAGAGAATGGGTGGCCGCAAGGTATGCTATTTCACCAAGAATAACATCACCTATATCGACTATAAGGATGTTGAGCTGCTGAAGAAGTTCGTTTCCGCCAACGGCAAGATCATTCCGCGCCGTGTCACGGGAACCAGCGCTAAGTACCAGCGTCAGCTTGCTGTCGCTGTAAAGCGTGCTCGTCAGATGGCTCTGCTGCCATACGTCGGAGACTGACCAATCAATCGCCAGGCCTGAGTAAGGTCTGGTTTTTTTGTGCGTTCAGCAGCAGATTCTCATGAAAAGTATAGATTTACATTCGTAGACCTTGACGGGCGGAAGAAAACTGATTACTCTGAAGATGGGCTACATAAGTAAACCTTAAGGAGGCAGGTGCATGAATCATTCTTTAAGCAATGCGGAACTGAAAATTGCTGAGATTATCTGGGAAAAGCCTGGCATTTCCTCTATGGACACGGTTCGTCTGTGTGCAGAGAGGTATGGATGGAAGAAGTCGACAGTATTCACACTGATCCGCAGAATGAGCGAGAAGAAACTGCTCTTGTCTCTGGACCATTGTCTGGAGATGACGATTTCCAGGCAGAATTATCTTGATCAGATGGCTTCAGAGGTGATCAGTGATGATTTTTCCGGTTCTCTGCCGTTGTTTCTGACTTCCTTCATGCGGGCAAATACGCTTTCGGAAGCGGAAGTGAAGGAACTGAAGAAGCTGATTTCAGATTACCGGGGAGGTTCCGAACATGAAAGCTGATGTGCTTTTTCACTATATTCTCAATATGTCTGTTACCGCTTCGCTGACGATTGTTATGGTGCTGGCGGCAAGGATCCTGCTCAGGAAATCGCGCCGTTTCTGGTCCTTCTTGCTGTGGGTTCCGGTTCTGTTCCGCCTGCTGTGCCCGTTTTCCTTAAAAAGCCCGGTATCTGCAGCAGCGCTCATGCCTTCAGAAACCATGACGATTCCTTCGGGAAGCGGGAATATCTCGATGGTGAGCTATGCAGATCTTCCTGGCGGTGCGTCTGCTTCTGCAGGGGTCACACTTGTTCAGGCTGCAAGCATGATCTGGATCGTCGGCGCAGCAGCATTGCTATGCTATACCATCCTTTCCGAGGTTAGATTCATCCGGAAACTTCCGTCTGCAGGTCAGAAGAATATGGTGGAGGATCCGAGAATTCCTTCTCCGTTTCTCCATGGAATTCTGAAGCCGGTAATTTATCTGCCGGCGGGACTTAATGAGAAGGAAAAAGAAAGTGTCCTTCTTCACGAGCACTGCCATATCCGATATGGAGATCCGCTGTTCAAGCTTCTCTTCTGGCTGGCGGTAATTCTTCACTGGTTCAATCCGCTCGTATGGATAGCCTTCCGGCTGATGAACGAGGATATGGAGATCCGCTGTGATGAGTATGCCCTTCAGCATAGCGATGTTGCTCAGCCTGCCTATGCAGAACTTCTGCTCCGCTTTGCAGCAGAGAATGGAGCACCTGCTGATCATGAAAGAATCTGCTTTTCCATGGAACATTCCAGGAACCGGATTATTCATGTGCTCCAATTCGCGCGTCAGTCTGATAAGCGGGTTGCGGCTGCAGGAGCTGTGATCGCAGTGCTTTGTACGACTGCCTGTGCTTCTAATCCTTCTGCTGTGGTTCCTGCTGGAACTGCAGATATGTCTGCCTATCGGGGGATCGGAACAGGCAGGAATCAGTTCAATGAAGTGGATATCTACCAGCTGTTCGATTTCTTCGAGGAGAAGGGGACCGGTCTGATCTATATCGGCAGACCAGATCTGGAATACTGCCAGGAGACGGTTCCGGTTCTCAACCAGGTAGCGGAAGATCAGGGACTCACAGTTCTCTATCTGGATGATCAGAAGTTCATCGATTCGAATTCCTATGATTCTCATTTCATGCTGAACTGGTATCAGCTCTGCGATGAACTTGGCCCGGCGGGTGATCGGGAAAAGAGCATGATTGTAATGCCTCTGACCGCATGGGTTGAAGATGGAGAAGTAGTTCGATACGAAGATATCAATGAGGATTATTACGGGAAGAAGCTATCGGCTTCAGAAAAGCAGGCAATCTATGATTCCTACCGGAATCTGATCCTTGAATCGTGAAGAATGGATGAAGGAAGTTTTGATTTAGAGCTCAAATTGAAATACCTGAAAATGCATATTTTACTGTCAAATCATGGAGATCTTAAATTATGAAAAAAATAATCGCAGTAATCATTTCTCTATTTGCATGCATTATGACTATTACACCGATTAATGCCTCTCAACTAATATCCGAAGAGCCAGGAGAACCGGTAAAGGACACAGATTATGCAATAAGGACCATTACAGGATATACGTCGTTTTCTTTCATTGGATTGCCTAGTGTCCATACTCAAGGAATGATAGGTATTCAAGCATCTGGGACTATTACTTTAGATGCAAATAATCAAGGAGTTTCAGCAAGTATCATCATAGATTATGGGCCAAAAGAATATTATTCAGTTGCGACATCTTATTACATCAGCGGGTCACGAGTGATTGTGAATTATACTGCGACTGCGAAAGTAAGTACTTTTGATCCTCATGTTACGAGTGGCTCATTTGTGGTGAGCTAATTCAAAGGGCTCATCGGTCTGTCCGACATAACAGGTTCGGGTGTCAATACATCTGAACCTTTTCTTATGAGGTTCTGCGCACCAAATGCAGGCCTGCTTTCAGCATGTTATAATAACAGACAGTCCTGAGGTCTTTTTATCGTACGTTTGAGAGGTATCTTCTTATGAATCACAGTGTTCGGAAATTGACAGATGGAGCAATGATGATCGCGATCGTCGGCGTCTTCCTGCTGATTGACCGTCAGCTTGGCGGAGCACTCAGCAGCATGCTGATGTTCCTGCTGCCGCTGCCGATGGTATTCTATTCAGCTAAATACGGCATGAAGGACAGCTGGGCAGTTCTCGTTGCAATGGTGCTTCTTTCCTTTATCGTGAGCACGCCGGCCTCTATCTTCTACGTAGCTTCAGAGTCTTTCGTGGGCTTGCTGTATGGCTCCGGCACGAAGACACATATGCCGATGAGACGTCTGGTTCTGCTGACGATGCTGGCTGGTATTTTTATCAATATCATCGATCTGGTCGTGATCGGAGCAATGCTCGGCTATGGTCTGGCCGAGAATGTCACGGATATGCTGTCGATGGTGAATCAGCTTTTTGCACAAGCTAATGTTGCAGTTCCGGCGAATGTGGACATGACGTCTTTTGTGACGAATATCGTCTTCATCGGCACTGCGCTGACGGGGATTCTGCAGGGACTCGTAACGCATCTGCTGAGCAGGCTGATGCTGAAGAGATTAAGGTATCCGGTGGAAATGCCGAAGCCGCTCGGCTCGTATTATCCGCCGAAATGGAGCGGGTATGCTGGTCTTGCCGGATTTATGGTTTACTACTATACGCTGGTCAGGCCGGTTTCTTCGGCTGTGGTTCAGAATCTGTGCCAGGGGTTCGGGATGTGCGGCTACCTGTATCTGGTGGTCTATGGCTGCATTGCTGTAATTCTTCAGGTTTCTCTGTTTCGTCCGAAGGCAAAAGTGCTGGCGGGAATTCTGACATTCTTTCTGATTTTTTCGTTCCCGATGTTTCTTCTGATTCTCGGGTTCCTGTATATCACGACGGACTTCCATAAGCGGATGCTGGAAGGAGCTGGAATTCATGCAGAAAAAGATGAGTGATCTGAAGCGGTCCCTGATCCTGGTGGTGGTGATTCAGGCAGCCTTGCTGTTTGTCTTCCGCACAGGCCTGGAACAGGGGATCATGACCGCAACGCTGATCCTGATTCTCGAGGCAGTGCTGTTCTATTATCTGACTGACCGCTTTGAGGCAATGGCTGAAGAGCGTTCGACTGGGATCCGGGAAGTGCTTGGCAATGCCGCAAATGATGCATTCTTATTTGCCGAGACCGGAATGATCATGTATGACGATGATCATGTGATCACCTGGATGAGCGAACTGTTTGAAAAGCGCGGCATCAACCGGGTGGGAAGAAAAGTGCTTTCCTGGCTGCCAGAAGCAGAGACATTGCTGGATGGAACCTCTGACCGGATCAGCGTGCAGCTGGATGACCGGATTTATGAAATCACCCGCAAAGAAGATGAGCCAGTGCTGTTCTTCAAGGATGTGACGGATCTTTCGCATACGAAAGAATCACTGGAAGAGGGACGTACCGTCATCGGCATGGCTTCGCTGGATAACTATGAAGAGTCTACGCAGTATGAAGATGACAGCGTAGCTACCGCAATCTCGGTTGCGGTCAGAACGCCGATCACGGAATACTGCAAGGAACATGGCATTCTGGTCAAGCGGGTCAATAACTATCGCTACTTCATGGTGCTGAATGAGAAGATCTTCAGCGATCTGGCGGCTGATCATTTCAGCGTGCTGAATGCGGTCCGCAAGGCTGCGCAGAAACAGGATGTCTCCATTACGCTGTCGCTTGCCTTTGCAAGGGGAGAAGTGTCATATGAAGAACTGGATGATATGGTATCCAGGCTCATGGACCTTGCCCAGAGCAGAGGCGGAGACCAGGTAGCAGTGCAGAAGGTCGGTGAAGAAGTGAAGTACTTCGGCGGATCTTCGGAAGCAACCGAAAAGCGGAGCAAAGTCCGGGTGCGCGTGATGGCGCATACGCTGAGAGAACTGATTTCGCGTTCTTCCAATGTTATCATCTGCGGCCACAAGGTCATGGACTTTGACTGCATGGGTGCAGCAATCGGTATTTCAAGAATTGCTCAGGCCCTGCATAAGCCTTCGGTCATCATTGAGAAGACCGGCGGCGTGGAAGACAAGCTGAAGTCGGTGGTCACGAAGAATCTGGCACAGCTGGATCAGGAAGTGAAATTCGTCACGGAAAGCGAAGCACTGAATCAGCTGCAGGAGAAGACGCTGGTGGTCATGGTGGATCACCATAATGTGCAGACCTCGAATGGTGCAGCGGTGCTGGAACGGGCCAGGAGTGTAGCGGTTATCGATCATCATCGCCGCAGCACGGAAATGGGCGTGAAACCGGTTCTTGTCTATATCGAAGCCGGAGCTAGTTCGGCTTGCGAACTGATCACGGAGCTGTTCCCATATATTTCGAACCGGATTGAGATCAGCGAGCTGGATGCGAATATCATGCTTGCAGGCATGACGATTGATACCGGTCATTTCCATGTCCGCACGGGCTCAAGAACATTCGATGCGGCTTCGAATCTGAGAAGGCTCGGAGCAGATCCGCAGGAAGTAGATGAATTTCTGAAAGATACCTATGAGGAATTTTCGATCAAGGCAGCGGTGACAGCGGTCAGCGAGCGCTATGAACATGGTGTGATCATTACGCCCTACAAAGGAAGATCGCTCAGCCGCACGCTGCTTTCGCAGACGGCGGATGATCTGCTGGAAATCCAGGATGTCGATGCGGTCTTCGTGATTGCAAAAGATACGGAAGGACTGACCTGCATCAGTGCCCGTTCCAACGGGAAAGTAAATGTGCAGGTAATCATGGAAGCGATGAAGGGCGGCGGTCATATGACGGCTGCGGCAGTTCAGCGGGCGAACAGTTCGGTGGACGATATGAAGAAGGAACTGATTACAGTTCTGAATGGATATTTCAAGGAGGCACAGGATGAAGGTAATACTGAAAAGTGATGTGAAGAAGGTCGGAAAGAAAGGCGAGATTGTTGAGGTTGCAGATGGATATGCACGCAACTTTCTGATTGCCAGAGGGCTGGCAGTGCCTTCCACGGAAAAGAGCAGAGAGATTCTTGCTCAGCAGAAGGAGCAGGAAAAAGAAGAAGATGCCAGAAAGAAGGCTGAGGCTGAAGAGCTTGCGAAGAAGCTGGAAGGCACTATGCTCGAATTCAGGGTGAAAGCAAATAAGGACGGCCGGGTGTTCGGTTCTGTTTCGACAAAACAGATTGTCGAGGAACTGGCAAAGAAGGGCCTCCGGGTTGATAAGCGCAAGATTCTGGATACGTATCCGATCAGTGCGCTCGGCGTCACGAAGGTCCGGGTGGAACTGTATAAAGGCGTGATCGGAACAATCAATTGTCAGGTTAAAGGAACGGAATAACCTATGCCGATGCGGACCATGCCATCAGCTCCCGAAGCGGAAGCGAGTCTGCTCGGTACGATGATGCTATATGATCGCTCTGCTCGGGATGCGATCGAAGAAGGCTTGTCGGAAGAGGATTTCTACGTCGATGTGAATCGGCGCATTTACCATGCGGCACTGAGTCTGTACCGGGAAGGAAAGCAGGTAGACCTGACTTCAGTTTCCACGCGTCTCAAGGATACCGGGGAACTGGATACCGTGGGCGGAATCGCATATCTTGCGAATCTGACGAATGCGGCGGTCACCAGCTACAACACGAGGAGCTATGTTCAGATCATCCGGGATAAGGCGCTGACCCGCAACATGATTCTGGCCTGCCAGAAGATTGCGGAAGAAGGTCTGGAAGGTCAGACCGATGTCAATGCTTACATGGATGAGGCAGAGAAGGCGATCACGGATGTATCGCGCAATCGCCGCACGACGGAATTCAAGAGCACGCCGGAACTGATGACCGGTGTTCTGGATCAGATTCACCGGATGTCAGACAATCGTTCCGATGTGACCGGAATCCGGACCGGATTCCGGGATCTGGATCATCTGACGCATGGCTTCCAGCCGGGCGATCTGATTATTCTGGCTGCACGTCCTTCTATGGGAAAGACGGCAGTGGCATTGAATCTTGCAATGAACATTGCGGCATATCAGCCGGATCGGGCCGTGGCGATCTTTTCGCTCGAAATGAGTGCGGAATCGCTGGCAATGCGTCTCTTATCAGGGAGAAGCAGGGTTCCGGGTGACAATCTCAAGACCGGCAGACTGGATAATGATCAGTGGAACCGTGTCAATGAGGCAGCCGCCAGCCTGCGCAAGAATAAGATCTATATCGATGATACTTCGGGAATCAAGACGGCAGAGATTTTCTCAAAGTGCCGCAAGCTGCAGGCGGAACAAGGCCTGAGCATGGTGCTCATCGACTATATTCAGCTGATTACCGGTTCTTCCAATGGCCGCGGCGGTGATTTCAACCGCCAGCAGGAAGTATCGGAGATTTCGCGTCAGCTCAAGGCTCTGGCAAGAGAACTGAAAGTTCCGGTCATCGCCCTCTCACAGCTGTCCCGTTCCGTGGAAGCACGTGAAGACAAGAAGCCGCAGCTTTCCGATCTGCGTGAATCCGGAGCCATCGAGCAGGATGCCGACATTGTCATGTTGCTGTTCCGCAAGTCCTACTATGACGAAGAAGCGAAAGCACAGGCTGAAAAGACGGGAACGGAAGAACTGGAAATCAATGTGGCAAAGCATCGTAATGGTGCAACCCGCAAAGTATTCCTGATGTTCGAGCCGAATACGAATGCCCTGATGAATCTTGACCGCAGACCAGATGGAGGCGGACAGTGATGAAGCGGATTCTGCAGATTCTCGGATGTCTTGCGGCATCTATCGCAATTGTGGTCTTTCTGCCTGGGCTC
This sequence comes from Anaerolactibacter massiliensis, assembly GCF_900290205.1. Classification (NCBI taxonomy): domain Bacteria; kingdom Bacillati; phylum Bacillota; class Erysipelotrichia; order Erysipelotrichales; family Erysipelotrichaceae; genus Anaerolactibacter; species Anaerolactibacter massiliensis. Next base: position 478,931 of record NZ_OLMH01000001.1, read on the forward strand.
ATGCCTTCTGTTTCCGGGGGAAATGAGAATGCTTCTGCAGAAGAAGAGAGCATTCTTCCGCAGCGGGTTGAGAGCATCAATTCTTCTCCTTCAGAGATCTATCGGATCTACAGCAGCGGACAGCTGATCGGAGTTCTGAAGAATCGGTCGAAGCTCAATGCGCTGCTGGATTCCATTTATGAAGAAGAATATGCAGAAGAGTTTCCGGGCTCTGAAGCAGCTCTTGGAAAAGATGTGTATCTGGTCAGCGAGCAGAGCTACTTCACGTATACCGATATCGATGATGATATCTGCAATTATCTGAAGGAAAATAATCTGTTCACGCTGAAGGCGGCACAAGTGGAGTTCTCTGACAGCAACGGAATCTATGCGAAGATCTATGTGGGCAATCAGTCCATGTATGAAGCAGCCATGAATACGTATCTGTCGTATTTCATAAGTTCTTCGGATCTTGCTCTGCTCAACAGCGGCCAGTCCGTTCCGGAATTAAGAGATTACGGCAGCCGAGCAACGAGCGTGAGCATTTCCCAGACCATTACGGTCAGAGAGTCTTATGCGCCGGCTTCTGAGATTCTGAATACTGAAGCAGATATTCTGGAATACCTCGAGTACGGAAACGATACGGAAAAGGAATATTACACGGTTCAGAAGTACGATACCGTTGCCGGTGTCGGTGCAAAGAATCATGGTCTTTCGGCTACGCAGGTCATGAATATCAACCGGGACAAGATCAGCAGCACGGATCAGGTTCTCAGCGAAGGCGAGCAGCTGTGCGTCACATATTTCAATTCTCCGATTGATATTGTCGTGAATCAGGAATCCATGCGCAAGGAAGTCGTCTATTTCGAGACGGTTTACCAGGAAGATCCGGATCTCAAGGAAGGCGAGGTGGAGACCACCCAGGCTGGTTCGAATGGATCCAGAAACTCCCTGTACAGCGAGAAATGGATCAATGGAGTTCTGGTTTCCGGTTCTCTGGTTTCCTATGTGGACACGCTGCAGCCAGTGAATGAAGTCGTTTCGATCGGCACGATGCAGATTCCTGGGGTCGGTACCGGACAGTTCCGCTGGCCGGTGGACAATCCGTCAATCACCTGCCACTGGGGCTGCTACTATGGTCACAGGGCAATCGATATCCAGAATGCCTATGATCATTACGGAAATATCTATGCGGCAGACCGCGGCGTCATTTCCGAGAATTCCTACAACTCTATCAACGGCAACTACGTGATCATCAACCATAACAACGGCTACTATACGTACTATGGACATATGAATGTGCCGAGTCCGCTGGCGGTCGGAACGATTGTCGACAAGGGGGATGTGATCGGGCAGATCGGCATGACCGGTGTTGCGGCGGGACCGCATACGCATTTCTTCATCTTCTCCTTGACGCAGAATACGGATGGCACAACGACTGCAGAACGGTATGATCCATGTTCGCTCAGCAACTTCCCGAGCTGTGACGGCGTATGATGAAGTTTGCGATGCTGGCATCCGGCTCGAGAGGAAACTGCTTTCTGCTGCAGGATGAGAATACGTTTCTGATGATTGACTGCGGCACGACGAAGAAATATCTCTCCGAAGCATTTTCTGCCTCGGGGTTCTGCAGAGAAGATCTGGATGCGGTGCTGATCACGCATACGCATACGGACCATGTCTCGTGCCTGCGCATGTTTGAAGATCATCCGATCTATGCGGCTGCAGATCTTGGAGATGTTCCGTATACCCGCGTGAAGCCGATGGAGAAGTTCCCGCTGGAACATCTGACGATCCTGCCTCTGGCTCTGAGCCATGATGCGGAGGATACGGTCGGATATGTCATTGAAAGCTGGCAGGAGAAGCTGGTCTATATCACGGATACCGGATATGTGAAGGATTCATATCTGCCGCTTCTGAAAGGAGCAGACTACATCATCCTGGAAAGCAATCATGATGTGGAGATGCTCATGCATACGAGAAGACCGCAGTACCTGAAGATGAGAATTGCTTCAGATTCCGGACATCTCTGCAATGAAGACTGTGCGGCAATCCTGGATCAGATCGTGACGGAGCGCACGAAGCAGATTATCCTGGCTCATATCAGCCGCGAAGCGAATACCAGAGAGAAGGCCCTGGAAGTGAGCAGGCAGGTTCTGGAACATCATCCGAACAGAAATCCGCATCTGCTGCTGTGTGCGGCAGGACAGTATGAAGTGATCAGAGGAGGAGCATGGACCGATGAAAAAGTGGATCCTGGCAGCTGCAGCTGCGTTGTTGGCTTGGAACATCTATCTGACCGTATCAGTCAGGAATCTTTCTGAAGAAAATCAGGCTGCTTCTCCGGCAGCCACTTCGGATTCGCATGGTGCTTCCGTCGTATACAACACGACGATTGAAGGATATACGACAGATATCACGGAGACTGCGGCCTCGGTGCAGCCGATGATCGTTCAGATCACGGCCAGATCAGAAGACAGTGAGGCGGCAGACCGCATTTTTTCCGGTGTGATCTATGCAAGCTCCGACAATGAGTGCTGGATTCTGACAACGGCTGAGAATATCGCTGACGGCAATACCTATTTCGTCACATTCGACAGCGGCATCACGATCCAGGCTGATTCTGCAGTCAGCGATCCGTCCTCAGATATCGCACTTCTGCTCTGCCATCCTTCCTTTCCCACGACGGCGATCGAGATCGGCGATTCTTCGGCAGTCAAAGAAGGAGAATATGTCATCGCAGTCGGTTCTCATCCGATTGAAAACCAGAGCGGCAGCGTATCGTTCGGAGTCGTTTCCCTGCCAGGACAGGTTTTCAGGCCGGGTACCGAAGATCGTCAGCCATGGATCACAGAAGTGTTCATGACAGATGCTGAGATTGCCAGAACCGGAAGCGGCGGTCCGCTGATCAATCTGTCCGGTCAGCTGATCGGCATGGTCTCGTCTTCGATGACTTCTTCCAATTCTTCTTCCGGATTCTCTACTGCAATTACTTCTTCAGAGATTCTTTACGCTGCGAAAGAACTGCAGAAGGACGGAGCCGTTACCAGAGGATACCTCGGAGCTGATGCAGCGAATGTCAGCAGTCTGGCCCTGTATCAGAAGAGCGCATGGAACCTTTCGCTTGATCTGGTTGACGGCGTTCTGGTGACTGTCGTGGAACCCGATTCTCCGGCTGAGGAAGCAGGGATTCAGGCAGGGGATGTGATCATGAGCATCAATGAGACAGCGATCCACAGCGCTGATGATCTGAAGCAGTTTCTCTATAATTCCGCCTCTGGCGATACAGTAACCGTTTCTCTGAGCCGGCAGTCGGCTGCGGTCACGATGACTGCGACGCTGCAATGATCCGCATCATCGCATGCGGCAGAGTGAAAGACCGCTGGCTGCAGGATGGCATTGCCGAATACGCAAAGCGCATCCGTCCTTATGATCGTCTGGAACTTATCGAAGTACAGGACGAGATGGCACCGGAAAAGAACTCTGCTGCAGAAAATGAACAGGTCAAGAAGATTGAAGGACAGCGTCTTCTGAAGCAGATCCATCCGCAGGAATATGTGATCCTGCTGGATCTGGCTGGAAAAGAACTGGACTCTGTAAAACTTTCAGAGAAGATCAACCAGCTCAATACTTCCGGAAAGAGCAGAATTGACTTTGTCATCGGCGGTTCACTCGGCGTATCAGAAGAACTCATTCAGAGAGCAGATTTCCGCTGGAAGCTTTCTCCGAACACGTTCCCGCATCAGCTGTGCAGACTGATCGTGCTGGAACAGATCTACCGGAGTTTCCGCATTCTTCATCATGAACCGTATCATAAATAAGAGAAGACCGGGCATGATGCCAGCAGGCAATGCGATGCAGAGATGCATGTGATTGCCTAGATGGATCTGTGTCATCTGGTCCTTACAGCAGAAACCCTCGCAGCATCATGCGAGGGTTTCATTTAACTTCAGAAACTGGAGGTCATTCCGGAGCAGTGATTCGCTCTGCATTTTCGATGACCGCAAAGGTATCCAGAGATTCCGCTGAGGTCGAAATACGGATGGTATCACCAGTCTGAATTTCGGCAGGATACAGATTTTCTACTTCAGAAAGATTCAGTTTCATCGGCGTATCTTCGACAAGAACTGTGAGCTCCTTACCGTCCTTTGCCGTTACCGCTGCGTCAATATAGTATTGCAGCGCTCCGGCATCTGGAGAAGCAGAGGAAAATTCGGTACTCTCCATAGAAGGAGCTGCTGTCTGCGGAGAAGAAGGGGCTGATGCAGAATTCTCTGAATCGTGGCCAGAGGCAGTGCAGCCTGCGGTTACGAAACAAGGAACAGCAATCAGAAGAATGGGTTTCAGAATTATCATAGCGGCTCTCCTCTCCCATCATTGTTATGAACGACCATTCATTTAATAGCAGGATTTCTGATAAAGACCAATACCCTGCAGCAATGATCAGGAAGGCTGTCATCTTTTCATGAATCGAAGCCGCAGGATTCCTGCAGTGCGAGTGTAGGTGGTGCATAGTCTTGCTTACGGAGTATTCAGCCAGCCTGCATGCATGATGCCGGGAGCATTCAGCGTATACAGAATCAGGAAGGCAGAGCACAGAACTTTCTATTCCTGACTATCGGGAATCACCTTGGATCGCTTCGCTGCTTTCTTCTGCATTGTTTATGAGACTGACCGGTTCGATGATCACTTTCCTTATACAGCTCAGGAGGCGATGGATCTCTGGTCATGAAAGCAGAGCGTATGAGCAGATTTTTCGAGTGTTTGAAGGACGGCGGTTCAGCTGCAGAAAGCCACCCTTGTTCAAAAACAGATCTTCTCTTTTCAGCAGTCACGTTTCAGAAGATCTTTCTGATACTCCTTAGATACTTCCATGGTGTACTGATACCATTCTTCAAAGTATTTTCTGAGTCTCGGGTCTTTCAGCTTGGCAGAGTTTTTCTCGATGTTCTCTTTCTCTCTGAAGGAATCAAAGACAGGGATATTGTTTTCTGCTTTGTATTTTGCAACGTTCTCAACCGTATGCATGCGCTCTTCGAAGAGTCTGACAAGCTGGTCATCGATTTCATTGATTCTTGTACGGCTTTCCTGAAGTAAGTTCATAACTGTTTTCCTTTTTTCTCTATTATAAATACCTGTGCAGGAAAATCCTTTCGAGTTCTGCGGGAAATCAGATTATCAGGGCTGCGGTTTTCTTCTATAGTTAGATATGTCTAATTGCTTGCACGGGACATGCAGACAGAACGAGATTTCATGCAGGATCGTTCAGAAAAGCAGGATGCACATGAGAATTCCGGTTTATGGATGCGGGGTAATCGGCTCTCTGCTGGTACATGCATTATGCACTGCCGGGAATGAAGTGACGATGATCAGCCGGGGAAGATGGAAAGAGATTCTGAGTACGGATGGTCTGCATCTGAAGCATGTGCTTCAGCATAAAGAAACGATTGATCATCCCGAAGTGGCGGAACAGGTAATGGGGAATGTTTCCTGGGATCTCGTATTATCCGTGATGCAGGGATGGCAGCAGGAGGCACTGCTGGATACTCTTGCAGGAATTCATGGAAAGATGCTTGTCCTGATCGGAAATAATCCTCTCTGTCAGGAGATGGAAAAGAAGATTCATGGACTGACTCCGGAGCAGAAGGTTCTGTTTGGGTTTCAGAGTAGTGCCGGGGTCCGGGAAGAACATGCGGTAAAAATATTCCGGGCAGGAAAGACCGGCCTCACGCTTGGCTATGTGCATCAGAAGCCGGAGGAACCAGATCGGAAGATGCTGGGGCAGGCGCTTGATGGCAGTGGCTTTTGCCTGGAATGGTGCGATGATGTGCTGGGATACCTGTATACGCATGCAGCGTTTGTTCTGCCTTGCGTGTATCTCTGCTATGGGCATGGATGCGATCTGAGAAAAGTCCGGTACGCAGAGATCAGACGCGCGGTTCAGGCAGCCAGGGAGGGATACCGGCTGAGGATGAGAAGTACGATCAGAGCAGGGTATGGGCGATCGTGATGGATCTCATGCTGTATGGCATGGCGAAGACCGGAATCGGAGAATACTGCATTTCTGATCATTGCCGGAATGCAGTCGAAGAGATGGAATGGATGGATCAGTGATTCGCTGCTCTGAAAAAAGATTATCCTGATGCCAGTACCCTGGAATGGGATCGGCTTCGTCAGGAGATGCCTTCCTGGAAGACGCTGCACCAGAGATATTCCGGAAAGTAATGCATATCCTCATCTTCTATAGGTTGTGCAGAAAGAGGCCAGCAGCGGACGCCTCTGTCATAAGGAATGAACAGGTGAGAAACCGGATGTTCCATTGCCCCGGATGGAATGGTTTGCTGTTCTGGTGAGGGATGGCTAAAACACAAGTAAGCGCTTGTAGTTTGCGGACGGGTGAAGTAAAATGATCCTAGAATCGACCAGGAGGAGATAAAAAACTATGAAGCAGATATCTGTAACTGTTGTGGATCCGGTAGGACTTCACGCACGCCCTGCTACTGTTGCAGTCAACGCAGCTAGCAAGTTCAAGAGCGAAGTCAAAGTTGCTTACAAGGGACGTACCGTTAACATGAAGTCCATCATGGGCGTGATGTCACTGGGTATTCCGACGCAGTCTGAAATCACCGTCACCTGCGATGGAGATGACGAAGACGTTGCCATCAAGACGATCGAAGAAGTGCTTCGTGCTCAGAAAGTCATTGCTTGATTGACTGAAGCCGTCCGAACAGGAAGATGCCGCTGAGCATCTTCCTTTTTTAAGAAAAGGAGATAATTGCTATGTATCAGGAGGAGTATGAACGCTGGTGTTCTGCTGATCTGAAGGACATCGATCTTTCAAACGAGCTTCGTGAGATCCGCGGAGATGATAATGCAATCAAAGATCGGTTCGCTGCAGCCTTGAAGTTCGGCACTGCCGGACTGCGCGGAACACTCGGAGCCGGCACAAACAGGATGAATATCTGGGTGGTCCGCCAGGCAACGCAGGGCGTGGCAGACTGGGTGAAGACGCAGGGCGGAACGCAGACCGTTGCAATCAGCTATGATTCCCGTCTCAAGGGCTGGACGTTTGCCAGAGATGCGGCCGGGGTACTGGCGGCCAATGGCATCCATGTACGCATTTATGATGAGCTGATGCCAGTTCCGGCACTAAGCTTTGCAACGAGATATTATCACTGCAATGCCGGCATCATGATCACAGCTTCCCATAATCCTGCTCAGTATAATGGCTATAAGGCTTATGGACCGGATGGCTGCCAGATGACTGATGATGCGGCTGGCGTTGTTTATGCACAGATTCAGAAGACGGATGTGCTGACTGGGGCGAAGTATATGTCGTTCCGGGAAGGCGTCGAGAAGGGGCTGATCAGGTTCGTTCAGGATGACTGCATTCAGGCGCTCTATGAGGCAATTGAGTCCCGTCAGGTTCGCCCGGGTCTCTGCCGGACCGCCGGCCTCAAGCTGGTATATTCTCCGCTGAACGGAACCGGTCTGGTCCCGGTAACGCATGTGCTGAGAGATATCGGCATTACGGATATCACCATTGTTCCGGAGCAGGAATACCCGAATGGCTATTTCACAACCTGCCCGTATCCGAATCCGGAGATCCGCGAGGCATTGCAGAAGGGCTTGGAGCTTGCGGAAAAAACGGGAGCTGATCTGATGCTGGCAACGGATCCGGATGCGGATCGCGTAGGCATTGCGATGAAGTGCCCGGATGGTTCCTATGAGCTGGTTTCCGGCAATGAGATGGGCGTGCTGCTGCTGGATTATATCTGTGCTGGCAGAATCGAGAAGGGCACAATGCCTGAGAAGCCGGTTGCGGTGATGTCGATTGTGAGTACGCCGCTGGCGGATAAAGTGGCAGAGCATTATGGCGTAGAGCTTCGCCATACGCTGACTGGCTTCAAGTGGATCGGCGATCAGATCGCACAGCTGGAAGCTGCGGGCGAAACGGATCGCTTCATCTTCGGATTCGAAGAGAGCTATGGATATCTGGCCGGACCGTATGTCCGTGATAAAGATGCAGTAGTCGGAAGTATGCTGATCTGCGAGATGGCGGCGTATTATCGTTCGATCGGTTCTTCGATCAAGCAGCGTCTGGAAGAGATCTATCAGCAGTACGGACGCTATCTGAACAAGGTTGACAGCTATTCGTTCCCGGGTCTTTCCGGCATGGACAAGATGGCTGGCATCATGGAAGATCTGCGGAAGAATCCGCCGGCTGACTTTGCAGGGGATAAGGTCGTCCGGGCAATTGACTACGAGAAGCCGGAAGAAACCGGTCTGCCGAAGGCCAATGTGCTGACGTATCACCTGGAAGATGGGGCAACGGTAGTGGTTCGTCCTTCCGGAACGGAGCCGAAGATCAAGACTTACTTCACGACGCTCGGCAAGACGCTGGCGGAAGCTGAGGCAGAAAAGGAAAAGCTTGCAGAAGCACTGCAGCCGATTCTGAAATAGACAAGAGAGGAACTGTGTAGAGCAGTTCCTTTTTGGTACAATGAAAAGCGAGATTGGCGGGGAAAAGGATGAACAGGGCACTGGCAATGCTTGCAGGAAGCTTTTTTCTGCTGGCAGGGATTTATGACTGCTATGATTCAGAACGGAAAGGCAAGCGCAGGCTGAAACCGTTTCTGATGCCGCTTCTTACAGTGTTCTATGTATCTTCAGCAGATGAAATTTCCCTGCTGGTGACGGCTGGGCTGCTGCTGGGCGGGCTAGGCGATACGCTGCTGATTCATAAGCAGAACAAGAAAGCGCTGCTTGGCGGAACGGCAGCGTTTCTTGCCGGTCATCTCTGTTATGTGCTGCGGTTTCTGCATGATTGCAGATGGGGAATTTTCCCGGAATGGATCATTCCGGTGCTGATTGGATATGCAGGGTATGCGGCGATATTTGCACCGAGACTGCTGAAACATGTGAATAAGAGGCTGAAGCTTCCGGTCATTGCCTATATGATCGGTCTGCTCGCTATGAGCATCCTTGCGTTTCTGAGATTGAGTACCGGGGAAGATCCTGGCCGAGTTCTGGTCTGGCTGGGATCACTATGCTTTGTGGTCTCGGATACGATTCTTTCGTTTTCTATCTTTGCGAAGGGAAGCCATCGCGGAGTCATGGAAACCTATCTTGCTGCGCAGGCGCTGATCGCAATTGGCTTTCTTCATGCTTGAATTCCTGCGATATACTTGAATGTGCGGAATATCATCAGAAACGGGAGGGTGCGCAATCATGGATCAGGCACAGATCATTGAAGAATTCCATCAGGGCCGCTGCATCAGGGCATATCAGCTGTTCGGTGCGCATTTTGCCTATGAAGGAGGAGAGGGAGTACGCTTCACGGTTTATGCGCCTCATGCGCATTCAGTCAGTGTGATCGGAAGTTTCAATGACTGGGATGGGAATCGAGACCGCATGACCCGGACCGATTTCAAGGGCGTATGGTCGGTCTTCGTGAAAGGCGTGAAGGAATGGGATTCCTATAAATATCATATTGAAGACAAGAACGGACAATTTCTGGATAAGTCAGATCCGTACGCCTTCTACAGCGAGACTCCTCCGGAGACCGCTTCGAAGGTCTACAGCCTGCATGATCTCTGCTGGAGCGATCAGGAATGGATGAGGCAGAGATCAGTGAATTTCGATCGCCCGGTATCCATCTATGAAGTTTACGCCGGAGGCTGGAAAAAGAACGGGAAATACCCATATACCTATCCGATGATGCAGCAGAATCTGATTCCGTATGTGAAAGAACATGGTTTCACGCATATCGAGATGATGCCGCTGACCGAATATCCGTTCGATGGCTCCTGGGGCTATCAGGCAAGCGGCTATTTCAGCGTGACGTCCAGATATGGCAATCCGACCGAGTTCGGAGCGTTTGTCAATGCGTGCCACCAGGCTGGCATCGGCGTGATCATCGATATGGTTCCGGTCCATTTTGTCAGAGATGCCTACGGGCTCAGAAACTTTGATGGTCAGCCGCTGTATGAGTATCAGAAGCGCAGCGACGCAGAGAGCCAATGGGGTACTCTGAACTTCAATCTCTGGAATGAGGAAGTGCGTTCCTTTCTGATCAGCTCGATGATCTTCTGGTGTGAGACGTATCATGTGGATGGAATCCGCATTGATGCGGTTTCCAACATGATCTACTGGGGCGGAAACCGGGATCGGGGCGAGAATTCCGGAGCGATCGATTTCATGAAGCGCATGAATTATTACGTGAAGAAGGAATTTCCTCAGGTCATGATGATTGCGGAGGATTCTTCTGACTATCCGAAAGTGACAGCCAGCACGCTGGATGGGGGACTTGGATTTGATTATAAGTGGGATCTCGGCTGGATGAATGATACGCTGAAGTATTATTCCGAAGATCCGATCTACCGTTCTTATGATCATTCGAAGCTGACGTTCTCGATGGCTTATTTCTACAGCGAGAAGTTTCTGATGCCGCTGAGCCATGATGAGAATGTGCATGGCAAGAAGACGATCATTGACCGGATGTGGGGCAGCTATGATCAGAAGTTCTCGCAGGTGAGAAATCTTTATGCGTATATGTATGCGCATCCAGGCAAGAAGCTGAATTTCATGGGCAATGAGATTGCCAGCTTCCGGGAGTTTGATGAGAAGCGGGAGCTGGACTGGCTGCTGCTGAAGTATCCGAGACACCAGGCTTTTCAGAGATATTTCACTGATCTGAACCGGATTTATCTGGCACATTCGTGCCTGAGCAGGTATGATTATGACTACTGCGGATTCCGCTGGATTGATGCCGATGATGCGGCGCATTCGGTATTCTCGTTCTATCGCGAAGATGAAACGGAGATTCTGGTGTGCGTGCTGAATATGACGCCGGTATCTTATGAGCAATTCACGATCGGGGTTCCGCAGCAGGGATCTTATTTGGAAATTCTGAATTCCGAAAAAGACATTTATGATGGCTGCAACATGTGCAATTTCAGACCGGTAAAGTCCGGAAAGTCGGAAGACCCGAAATGGAGCAGTCAGATCACGATCCGGCTGGCGCCGTTTGCGGCGGTCTGGCTGGTTCATGAAAAGAAAAATAGAATCGAGGGGCATGATGTTTCGAAACAAGCAGGAGTTCAAGAAAGAGTTCAGCCAGAGGCTGATTGAAGCGTATGGCACGACCGTAGATCAGACGCATCCGACCGAGAAGTATCTGGTCTTAGGCGAGATGGTGCGTGACTATGCAAGTGTCAACTGGAAGGATACCAAAGTGGCGGTATCAGAGAATCAGGCCAAGCAGGTGTATTACTTCTCCATGGAGTTTCTGCTCGGCAGAATGCTGACAAGCAATCTGAGAAACCTCGGCATCTATGACATTGTCACCGAGGGACTGGAAGAACTCGGGATCGATTATGAGAACCTGGCTTCCATGGAACGGGATGCAGGACTTGGCAATGGCGGCCTGGGCAGACTGGCAGCGTGCTTCATGGACAGTGCAGCAACGGAAAACCTGCCGGTGAATGGAAACTGCATCCGCTATCAGTGCGGTCTGTTCCGTCAGAGAATTGATGATCAGGGCAACCAGGTAGAAGTTCCGGATATGTGGATGCGGATCGGCAATCCGTGGGAAGTACGCAAGCTGAAGCATTCCGTGGATGTGAAGTTCTGGGGCAATGTGGAAGTCCATGGCGATGAGAATGGCAATCTGCATTTCAATCATGTGAATGCAGAGCATATCCTCGCGGTTCCGTATGATATGCCGATGATCGGGGCAGGCACGAAGATGACGAACACGCTGCGCTTGTGGAGTGCAGAAGCAGCGGATGAGTCGCCTTCGTGGATGGACTACCGGGAATATCTTTCCGAGGTCAATCAGATCTGCCTGAATGTTTATCCGGATGATTCGACTGAAGAAGGAAAGTATCTGCGCCTGAAACAGCAGTACTTCTTTGTCAGCGCAGGCATTGACTCGATCATCAACACGCACCTGAAGCAGTATGATACGCTCGACAATCTTGGCGAGAAGGTCAGTGTGCAGCTGAATGATACGCATCCGGTTCTGGCCATTCCGGAACTGATGCGGGTGCTGATGGATGACTACGGATATTCCTGGGACAGGGCGCAGGCAATCACGATGTCGGTCATGTCCTATACCAATCACACCGTCATGAGCGAGGCACTGGAAAAGTGGCCGGTGGAATATGTGCAGAAGCTGCTGCCGAGAATCTACATGATCATCGATGAACTCAACAGCAGATACGGGCGTTTCCTGAATGAACGCTATCCGAATCGCCAGGATCTCTGGTACAGCACGCGCATCATCGACAATGGCATGATTCATATGGCCCGTCTGGCGGTCATCATGTCACATGCGGTCAATGGCGTTGCTGAGATTCATACCGGATTGCTGGAGAGCGAGCTGTTCCATGAGTATTACTCCATGTGGCCGGAGAAGTTCACGAACAAGACGAATGGAATCACGCCGCGCAGATGGATGCTTTACAGCAATCCGGAACTGAGAGAGATGCTGAAGAGCCATATCGGCAAGGGGTTCGAAACTGACTTCTCGAAGATTGAGAAGCTCATGAATCATGTCGATGAGCCGAAGCTTCAGGAAGAGTTCCTGCGCGTGAAGCAGAAGCGCAAAGAGATCCTTGCGGCCTATATTCAGAGATCGACCGGCATCATTGTGGATCCTTCTTCGATCTTCGACAGCCAGGCCAAGCGTCTGCATGCATATAAGCGTCAGCTGCTGAATATCATGCATGTCATCTATCTCTATCAGAGAATCAAGAGCGACCGTAATTTCCGGATCTATCCGCATACATTCATCTTCGCGGCCAAGGCAGCTCCTTCCTATGTGTTTGCCAAGAAGGTCATCAAGCTGATCAACTGCGTATCCAAGGTTGTCAACAGCGATCCGGACGTCAACGGCATGCTGAAGGTGGTATTCCTTCCGAACTACAGCGTTTCGATGAGCGAGGTGCTGATGAATGGCTCAGATGTCAGCGAGCAGATCAGCACAGCGGGCAAGGAAGCCAGCGGCACAGGCAATATGAAGTTCATGATGAATGGTGCAATCACGCTCGGCACCCTGGATGGTGCAACCGTTGAGATCGATCGTCTGGTCGGGCGTGAGAATGATGTGATCTTCGGAATGACGGTAGAGGAAATCGAGAGCTTCCGTCAGACCTACCGGGCAATGGATTATGTCAATGGCGATGAGCGGATCCGGAAGGTTCTGAATACGTTCATCGACGGAACCTGGAATGGCGACCGGGATGATTTCCGGACGATCTATGACGAGCTGCTCATGAAGAATGATGAGTACTTCGTCCTGGCAGATTTTGATTCTTATGTACAGGCACAGGAACAGATCTCTGCCCGCTATCAGGACCGCCATGCCTGGGCAAGAAGCTGCCTGATCAATATTGCGAAGTCCGGCTACTTCTCCAGTGACCGCACGATCTGCCAGTATGCGGATGAAATCTGGAATGTGAAGCCGCTGAAATTCTGATTGCCTAAGCGTATAAATGCATTTATGATAGGAGCGCAGAAAATGTGCTCCTTTTCTGATGGAAAGAAAAGGTGCGCTGGAAAGAGAAAAATATGAGTGTGATCGAAGCGTTCCTGGATGATTATGGAAAGGTTCTGGTGACTGTCAGCAAAATCTTCTATAACGGGAGTGCCAGCGGATTCTATATCACAGATGACTATGGTCTGTATGCAGAATGCGTGATCCGCGGGGTCGAGGAACATGAACGGGAAGTCCGCTATCATCTGACGATTCCGGCAGATCTTCCATTCGGGCGGAACTATTACATCCATGAAGAGCAGGGGCAGTGTGTCGTGCTTCAGAACCGGTTCATTGTCCGCACTGCGCAGTTTGATAAAGAGTTCAATTACAGCGGAGATGATCTTGGTGCAATCTGGACGAGAAACGGGACTTCCTTTGCATTATGGGCACCGACTGCGGTGCGGGTATTTGTGCGCATCGAACATGGCGGCGTGCTGCGGATGGTGCCGATGAAGCGGACGGATCATGGCGTATTCCGGGCTTATGTGTCCGGAGACCTGTCCCAGGCTCTCTATCGATATGTGCTGGAGCGGGATGGAAAGACGGCAGAGTCTCTGGATCCGTATGGGTTCAGCACGTCTGCGAATGGCAGAAATTCTGCGGTGATCAATCTGGCCAGAGTGCTGGATATCCCGGATCCGGGCGTGAAGACGCCGCTGGCAAGTCCGGCCGATGCGGTGATCTATGAGTGCAGTGTCAGAGATATGACCAGCTCGATTCTGAGCAATACGAGAGAACATGGCACATTTAATGCCCTGTGCCAGAGCGGCACCTCCTACCGCGGTCAGCCGACCGGGTTTGACTATCTGTGCAGTCTCGGCATCACGCATGTGCAGCTGCAGCCGGTCATCGATTTCTCGACCGTGGATGAAGAACATCCGGACCGCAATTATAACTGGGGCTATGATCCGGCGCAGATCGTCGGCCTGGAAGGATCTTATACGAAACACCCGGAGGATCCGTATTCCAGAATGATGGGCTTGCGGAAAGTGACGGCAGCGTTCCATGAACACGGGATCCGGGTGATTCTCGATGTCGTGTACAACCATATGTATGACATGGAGCAGAGTGCGCTGAACCGGACGGTGCCGTATTATTTCTTCCGGTATACGGATTCCGGATATCTCTCCAATGGCAGCTACTGCGGCAATGATCTTGACAGTGAACGGCCGATGATGAGGAAGCTATTGATCTATGCCGTGAAGTTCCTGATGAATACGTATGGAGTTGATGGCTTCCGGTTTGATCTGATGGGCATCCTCGATGTGAGCACAATGAATCAGCTGAATCTGGCAGCCCATGCGATCCGCAGCGATGCTTTGATCTATGGCGAGGGCTGGGATATGCCGACCGCCCTCAGCGAAGATCGCAAGGCAAAGATCTACAACCAGCATCAGATGCCAGGCATCGGTCATTTCAATGATACGTTCCGGGATGTGGCAAAAGGCCCGACCAGCGATGACCGCAAGTACGATACGGGCTATCTGACCGGGAATACCGGACTGGCGTTTGAAATGTGCAGTGCATTGACCGGCAATTCTCTGGATCAGCCGTATTTCATGCGCTTTGATTCGCCGATTCAGTCGGTGAATGCTGTGGAGACGCATGATAATGCGACTGCCTGGGACAAGATGCATTTCTGCTGTGGAGAGGAGCCGCGCGAGATCCGTCTGAAGCGTCAGAAGATGATGATCCTGGCGACGATGTGCGCCCAGGGCATTCCGTTCCTGCATGCAGGGATGGAATTCTGCGGCACGAAGAAAGACTGTTCGAATTCCTATAATGCCGGCGATGAGATCAATGGCATGAACTGGGAGAGAATGATCTTCAATGAAGACCTTGTGGAATATACGCGGAAAGCGATTTCCCTGCGCAGGAGCTGGAAGGCTTTCCGGCTCAGCACACGGGCAGAAGTGGAGCAGTGCGTGCATTTCTCGATCGCAGATGAGTCGGTGATCTTCTATGACATCGATATTGCGGATGAAGCACACCATTCAGCCGGGATCCGGGTGATTCTGAATCCTTCTTCCTCTGATCGGGAATACCGGTTTGATGAGCCGTGGCAGATCGTGTTCGGAGCAGATGGCGAATGTCTTTCAGTATATTCCAATGAGGTTTTCCTTCCGGCTTACACGATCTTCGTGTGCTCCCGGCGCCATTGATGGCCTGTAAGGAGATACGGCTGGGGTATAATGAATCAGTAAGGAGTTTACTATGAAACAGATGCTGAAACAGATGCTTCATGCAGTATGTGCTGCAGCCGTTGCGGCAGCAGTGATTTCTCCTGCCAGCGTGATGGCAGAAGAGAATACCGGCAATGCCGACTTTGATGAATTCCTGAATCAGGAATTCGTGCAGGCAATGGAAGATGATTATCTGACCATGCATTATACGATCCGTGACTACGAAAGTGCCGGGATCACGAAACCGGATCCGGTCATGACGGATCAGTCTCTGCAGTCGTATCAGGATGCGGTGGATGAGGCGAATGCTTCCCTGGAGAAGCTGAAGGCATTTGACTATGATTCGCTGAGTGCAGAACAGCAGGTAGACTATCAGGTCTATGAGACGTATCTCGAGAATATCGCTGCTATGAATTCCTATCCGATGCTGGATCAGCTGTTCAATCCTTCGTTCGGAATCCAGGAGAATCTGCTGACGAATTTCACGGAGTTCATCTTCTATGACAAGCAGGATGTCGAGGACTATCTGAGTGTTCTGAAGAGTGTTCCGGATTGCCTTGAGCAGTGCCTGGACATCACGAAGCAGCAGGCAGCTGCCGGCTATTTCCTGACGGATTCCCAGCTGGATGACACCGAAGATTCCATTGCCAAGTTCACGGAGAAGAAGGATGACAATCAGCTGATTGCCATCTTCGATGAAGATATCGATGCGCTTGATTTCCTGAGTGATGACGAGAAGGCTTCCTACAAGGAACAGAACAAGGACATCGTGCTGAATCAGTTCATCCCTGCCTACGATCATGTCAGCGAAGAACTGGAGAAGCTGCGCGGTTCTGCGAACTATGAGGGCGGCCTCTGCAACTATGAGGATGGCGGCAGCGACTATTACCAGGCACTGGTGCGCTATAAGACAAGCAGCGATGACAGCATTCAGGATCTGCTGGACCAGTGCACGGATTTCCTGAACCAGGTCATCTACCAGTACATCGATCTGATGCGCAGCAGCGATCTCGATTCGGCTGAGCAGGAAACGGTCGGCATGGATACGCCGGAAGAGATCCTGTCCTACCTGCAGAGCATTCTGGGCAAGTCTTATCCGCAAGGACCGGATGTCACGTATACGGCAAGCTATCTGGATCCGTCGGTGGCCAATGATTCCGTGGTGGCATACTACATGCAGCCGCCGATTGATGACATTACCGATAATGTCATCAAGATCAATGGTGACAATGTCAGCGATGAGAATGAACTTTATTCCACGCTTGCTCATGAAGGCTTCGGCGGTCATCTTTATCAGATCACATGGTTCCTCAATACGAATCCGAGCCGGATCCGCAGTGTATGTTCCAATTCGGGCTATACCGAAGGCTGGGGCATGTATGCAGAGATTGTGGCGCTGTCCAATGCGCCGCAGCTGAGCGATGCGGCAATCGAGAATCTGCAGATCAATACGTCGCTTGGCTATGTGCTGGATGCGGCAGCCGACCTGGCCGTGAACGGACTTGGCTATTCCGTGGATGATGTGGCAGAATACCTTGATTCTCTCGGTCTCAATTCTGCAAATGCAGAGTCTCTCTATGACTTTGTCATCAGCCAGCCGGGCACGATTCTGCCGTATGGCATCGGCCTGATGAAGTTCCTGAATCTGAGAGAGGATGCCAAGGAAGCACTTGGCAGCAAGTTTGATCTCAAGGAATTCAATACCGTGTTATTGACGGGCGGCGATCGTCCGTTCTCCATGGTGGAAGCAGATGTGAATGAATGGGTGAAAGAACAGGGTGGCAGTGCTCTGGACTTCTCCAGCACCAGCGCTCCTGCTTCCTCGGCGCCTGCGGTTTCCGGAAACAGCGGTCCTTCGTTCCCGACCATCGCAGTGATTGTGATTCTTGCAGCAGCTGCCGTGATTGCAGCAGTAGTGAAGAGGCGCGTTTCGCGGCATGATCCGCTTCAGTAAACTGCTGATCTCCATTCTGTGTCTGGCCGTCCTGTTTTCCGGCTGTTCGGCGGCAGAGGAGTCTGCGGCTGAGCAGACTTATGCCTCTGTGCGTTCAATGGCAGAAGCAGTATCCAGTGCAGTGACTCAGAAAGACTGGAAGACTCTTTCCGGTCTTTTTGCGCGCAGTTCCGAACAGAGTCATCGTGCAAAAGACCTCAAAGCACTCTGGGCAGAACAGACTTCGGAAGATCCGGGTGAATGTCTGGCAGAGGGAGTTGTATTTGAAGACGATCGCAAAGGCGGAGAACTGCTCTTCTTGGCCGGAGACCAGGAAGTGCAGGCAGACTTCCGGCTTGCAGAGTCCGGAAAGATCAGTTCTCTGCAGTTCTTTCTCCGTTCAGAAGATCCGGTTCTCGAGTCTTCAGATACGTGGACGGAGACAGCTGTTTCCTTCGGAAAGGAAGTATCTATGAGAGGTATTCTGACGCTGCCGAAGGATGTCGAATCTCCTCCGGTTGCGATCCTGATGCCGGAGGGCATGAAGGAGTCGTGCAATCGTTCCGGAAATGATGACAGCTTCCGGAAAGACTTTGCCCATGCATTAGCAGAAGCAGGCATAGCCAGCGTCAGATGGAATACGCGCCTTGAAGAAGATCCGTATCTGATTCAGGACTCCTCGGAGTATTCCCTGAACCGCATCCTGCTGGAAGACTTTGCCAGCGTGGTGCACAGCCTGGAACGATATCCGGTCAATGCGGCAGATATCATCTATATCGGTCTGGGTACCGGAGGTTCGCTTGGCTACTACCTCGTGAATTCTCATTTCGAGATAACCGGTGGACTCGTATTGCTGAATGCGCCATATGAAGAAGATGGCATCTCGCTGCTTTCCAGGGCAGAAGAACTGAATATCTCTGCGGATGAGGTGAAGTATTCCATTGCGGCAGAACCTGAAATTGATCCGATGATCGGCGGATATCCGTTAACGTACTGGAAAGACTGGAATACGGCCGGGGCATTGAACTATACCCCGAAGGTATCCATGCCCATTGCGATTCTGCAGGGTGAAGCAGATACGATCACGAAATTCTCTTCGGACTATGAGTCGTGGAAGAGTCAGAAGGGATCCAATGTCTCGATGAAGAGCTATCCGGGTCTCGGCCATTATCTGAGAGAAACAGATGGTTCGATCTCTGCGGATGTCGTGAATGATATTGTCCGCTGGCATCAGGGAGAAGATATAGAGAAAGAAGGGGAAGAGGATGATTCATAATCACTGGTATCCCTGGCTGCAGGAAGAATGGCAGCAACCGTATTTCAAGAAGCTTGCAGCGTTTGTGCATGAGCAGTATCAGACGAAACACATCTATCCGCCCAAGCAGCTTGTGTTCAGCGCATTTGAACACTGCGACTATCCGGATATCAAGGTTGTGATTCTCGGTCAGGATCCATACCATCAGCCTGGTCAGGCGCATGGTATGTGTTTCTCGGTAAGACCTGGAGTTGCAGTGCCTCCTTCTCTGCAGAATATCTATAAGGAACTTCAAGATGATGTCGGCTGCCGGATTCCGGATAACGGATATCTGATGCCCTGGGCTGAACAGGGCGTCTTCCTGCTCAACACGGTCATGACCGTTGAGGAGTCCAGACCGAACAGCCATGCCGGACAGGGATGGGAAATCTTCACGGACCATGCGATCCAGAAGATCAATGAACGGGAACAGCCGGTTGTATTCCTGTTATGGGGAAGAAATGCCCGCAGCAAATCCTCCATGATCGATCATTCAAAGCATCTGGTTCTGGAAGCTGCGCATCCTTCTCCGCTCAGTGCATATCATGGGTTCTTCGGCTGCCGGCATTTTTCGAAAGCCAATGCTTTCCTGGAGGAACACGGGATGAAGCCGATTGACTGGCAGATCCCGGATCTCAATCATGTTTCAGGACATTGATGAAGCAGTAGAATGGATCACCGCAAGACACTTTCCTTCGAGAGGCTTCTCTGCATTTGAGCACGTCATGGCCTCCTTGGGCAATCCGCAGGATTCGTTCCGCTCCGTGCATGTGGCAGGAACGAATGGAAAAGGCAGCACATGCTGCTATCTCAGAGACTTGCTGCATACGAAGTATCCGAAAGTCGGATTCTTTACGTCTCCGCATCTTGTGGCACATCAGGATCGGATCCGCATCAATGATGCATGGATTCCGGATGAGACGTTTCTGAGACTTCTGAATGAGCACCTTGCATGCATAGAAGAGAACGCCCTCAACATGTTCGAGATCGATATGCTGCTGAGTGCGTTCTGGTTCCAGGAAGAACAGGTGGGCATTGCCGTATATGAAACGGGGCTTGGTGGAAGACTGGATCCGACCACGACGCTGCATCATCCTGATCTCTGCATCATCACGACGATCGGCTTTGATCATATGGCGTTATTAGGCAATACGCTTGCGGCAATTGCAGGGGAAAAGGCAGGCATCATCATGCCGCATTCCGAAGTGCTTACAGGATATCTGAAGCCGGAGGCAGAAGCAGTCATTGTGGCAGAAACAGAAAAGCAGAAAGGAACTCTGCATCGTCTGGAATCATATGAAGACCTCGGTCCTCAGAAGTTCTGCTTTGAGGGAACAGAGTATTCTTTAAAAGCACTTCCGGAGTATCAGAAAGCAAATGCTTCGCTTGCCTTGAAGGCAGCAGAGCTGCTTGGCATTGAGATTCATTCTGATTCTGCAATCCAGTCTGTGCATGACAGTGTCTGGCCAGGCAGATTTGAAGCAGTGCACCAGCATCCGCTTGTCATCCTCGATGGGGCGCATAATACCGAAGGCATGCAGGCACTGACAGAATCGATGAGATATCTGCCGCATCCTTGCATTGCGGTATTCTCTGCACTGAAGGATAAGCAGGGACCGGAGATGGAAGCGATGCTGAGAAAGGCGTGTGATGAGGTGATCGTCACGCAGTTTGAAAATACGAGAGCAGATACTGCCGAACATCTGGCAGACTCTGAAGCAGAGATTGTCATGGACTGGAAAGAGGCCGTGCAGAAGGGAATGGAACTGGCTGGAGAGCATGGATGCACTTTGGTCTGCGGATCGCTGTATCTGATCAGTCTGGTGCGGAAATTGTTTGTTTCTGATTGACGAGGGAATCCTGTCGACGTAGAATCTGAACCATCAGGGAATGAAGTCTCCCTGGGAGTGATCCCGAACTGCTGATGAGCTGATGACTTCTGTGCGGTTTTTCCGCATGGAAAGCATCAGCTTTTTATGCGGCTATGAAAGGAGAAATCATAGGATGCTGAGTTTATCACTGCTGCTTCTGACTGGTCTTCTGTTCGGGTGGGGATGCAGGAAGGTTCATCTTCCATCCGTCCCCGGCTATCTGCTTGCCGGAATTGTGCTTGGTCCGCAGGTATCGAATCTATTGAGTTCCGATCTGCTTTCGATCGGCAGCGATCTTCGGGAGATTGCATTGATCATCATTCTTGCCAAGGCAGGTCTTTCATTAGACAGTGCGGTTCTGAAGCGGATCGGAAGGCCAGCAGCTTTGCTGTGTTTTCTGCCGGCAACGTGTGAGATTCTTGCGTTCGTCTTCCTTGCGCCGATGGTGCTCGGGGTCACGCGGGCAGAGGGTGCCCTCATGGGAGCAGTGATGGGTGCGGTATCGCCTGCGGTAGTAGTGCCGGCGATGAGCCGCATGATGGACGAACGATACGGAACGGCTAAAGGCATTCCGCAGATGATCATTGCCGGGTCTTCTGCAGATGATGTCTATGTGATCGTCCTGTTTTCTGCATTTCTTTCGATGGTGAGCGGCGGTTCTGTTTCAGCTGCTTCCTTTCTGGAGATTCCGGAGGCGATCATTCTCGGCATTCTTGCAGGGGGTGTCTGCGGGGTTTTGCTGGATCTTGTGTTCCGGATGGTGCATCCGGATGGTTCGCTGCAGATCATTCTGGTGCTCGCTGCATCTTTTCTATTGCAGGGGATGGAGGAACTGCTGAAGGGAACGGTTTCTGTTTCAGGACTTCTCGCCGTCATCAGCATGTGCATGGTTCTCAGAAAACAGGATGTTTCTTCGGCTGAAGAAATGAGCCGAGGTCTCGGGAAACTCTGGAATGGGGCCCAGATCTTCCTGTTTGTCCTGGTCGGGGCAGAGGTGAAGATTTCTTCCGTGCTTTCTGCTGGTGCAGGCATGATCCTCATGCTTGCGATCGGCTTGGTTTTCCGCTCAGCAGGTACCCTGGTTTCTGTTTCGGGAACGGATCTTTCTGCTCGGGAGAGGAGTTTTACAGTGATTGCAGAGCTGCCGAAAGCCACCGTGCAGGCGGCAATAGGCTCGATTCCGCTTTCGATGGGTCTGGCCTGCGGAGATCAGGTCCTGACGCTTTCGGTGCTGGCGATTCTGATTACCGCACCGCTTGGTTCTGTGCTGATCAGCAGCACGTATCAGAGACTCTGCACGCATGACGTTCGGACAGCTGGGGAAATGCTGTGAACCGGGAAGATTGCGGCGGTTTCGTCAGATTTCCGCTTTCGGGGCCCCATGGAACTGAACGATGGTATATAATGAGACTGAATCAAGGGGAGAGCAGCCCCTAATACCATTCAGGAGGCATAATTACACTATGAGAGCAAACACGATGGTGGCCATGATTCTTGCAGGAGGAAGGGGATCCCGCCTGCATGAACTGACCAAGAAAGTCGCGAAGCCTGCTGTCCATTTCGGCGGCAAGTACCGGATTATCGACTTTCCGCTCAGCAACTGCGCGAACTCTGACATCAATACAGTCGGCGTGCTGACTCAGTATGAGTCTGTGCTGCTGAATTCTTATGTTGCAAGAGATCATTACTGGGGACTTGATACCAATGATGGCGGTGTCTATGTTCTGACGCCTCGTGAGAAGGATGCGCAGAACTTTGAGGTATACCGCGGTACTGCAGATGCGATCACGGCGAACCTGGATTTCCTGGATTCGATGAATCCGGAATATATCCTTGTTCTGTCTGGTGACCATATCTACAAGATGAATTACGACAAGATGCTGGACTACCACAAGGAGAAGCAGGCAGATGCGACGATTGCGGTTCGTGAGGTCCCGTTAAAGGAAGCAAGCCGCTTCGGCATCATGAACTGCGACAAGGATGACATGATCGTCGAGTTCGAAGAGAAGCCGGCTCATCCGAAGAGCAACCTTGCCTCGATGGGCATCTATATCTTCACGTACAAGACACTGCGGAAGTATCTGGTTGCGGATGCGAAGAATCCTGACAGCAATCATGATTTCGGCAAGGATATCATTCCGGGCTATCTGCGTGACAAGAGACGGCTGACGGCTTACCGATTCAAGGGATACTGGAAGGATGTAGGAACCGTGGATTCGCTGTGGGAAGCGAATATGGACCTGCTGAAAGACAATAATGAGCTGGATCTCGGCGATTCCAACTGGAAGATCTATACCGAAGATGTCAATGCGATTCCGCAGTTCATCGGACCGGAAGCTATGATTTCCAATTGCTATATCACGCAAGGAAGCGTCATTCTCGGCGAAGCGAGAAATTCGGTGATCGGTACCAACTGCAGCATCGGCAAGGGTGCCAAGGTCATCGATTCCGTCATTCAGCCAGGCGCTAGAATCGGCGAAGGCGCAGTGGTTACCCGCTGCATCGTTGCAGATGATGTGGAAATCGCCCCGGGTGCAGTCGTAGGCGATAAGAACAGCGAGCATATCGAGCTCGTCGCAAGCAAGTTCGTGGAGTAAGAGGGGGTAAAGATATGCGCGCACTGGGTATCATCAGTTTCGAAGACAATACAGCCACCATTCAGGGACTTGGCGATTACCGCCCGGTACCGGCCATTGCATTCATGGGCCGCTATCGGATCATCGACTTCATTCTCAGCAACATGACGAACAGCGGCATTGACAATGTGCAGGTCTACTGCAAGGAGAAACCGCGCAACCTGATCGAGCATCTCGGCGATGGCAGCCACTACAACATCAATTCCAAGCGCGGAAAGCTGCGGATCCTGTATGGAGAGAAAACGTTCTCTTCCGAGGCTTATAACCACGATGTCGCAAACTACATGCTGAACATGCAGTACATCGAAGAAGACCCGAATCCGTATGTGGTCATTGCCCCGAGCTACTTTGTATACAGCCTGGATTTCAATGAAGTGCTGAAGCAGCACATCAATTCCAAGGCAGATGTCACGGTGCTCTATACCGCAACTAACCGCGGCAAGGAATCATTCCTCGGCTGCGATACGCTGAACCTGGATAAGGTGAAGACGGTCATGGGCTTTGAGAAGAACCGCGGCAAGAGAAAGAACATCAACGTTTCGATGGAAGCGTATGTGATGACTAAGAAGCTGTTCATTGATCTGGTCAAGAAGGCTGCCGACACTTCCAGCCTGTACTGGTTCAAGGACATCCTGGCTGATTCGGTTTCCGAACTGGATATGAGAGGCTATCAGGTCAGAGGCTATGTCGGCTGCCTGAACAGCCTGGAAGAGTATTTCCGCATTTCCATGGAACTGAGAGATTACAAGACAGCTCAGCAGCTGTTCCGTCCGGGCTGGCCGATCTATACGCAGACCAATGATTCCTGCCCGACCAAATATACCGAGAATGCCGAAGTGCATGATTCGGTTGTCGCAAACGGAGCAGTGATTGACGGCAAGGTCGAGAAGTCTCTGATCAGCCGCAATGTCACCATCTGCAAGGGCGCTGAAGTAGAGAACTGCATTATTCTTCCGGGTGCTTACATCGGTGAGAATGCCAAGCTGGATCATGTGATAGTGGACAAGTATGCGATTGTCCACCATGTCAAGAAACTGGCTGGCACGGATGCTGCACCGGTTTATGTGAAACGCAGAGATCGAATCTGACAGAAGGAGAAGGATCCAATGGGAAGATCAATTCTATTCGCAGCAGGGGAAGGACTTCCGTTCATCAAGACCGGAGGCCTCGCAGATGTCATCGGCAGTCTGCCGAAGGCATTGGCGAAGCGCGGACATGACGTGCGGGTAGTGCTGCCGCTCTATAAGAAGATCATCGAGAAGTATTACGATCAGCTGGAACGGCTCGGAACAATCCAGGTTCATTCCGGATGGATCGACCAGCCGGCTACGTATTACAAGGCAGAAGTGGACGGAGTGGTCTATTATTTCATCGAGCACCAGGGATACTTTGAGCGTGACGGCTTGTATGGATATGAAGATGACGGTGAGCGGTTTGCATTCTTCCAGCGGGCAGCTCTTGATATGATCTACTTCATCAACTGGTGGCCGAACATCATCCATTCCAATGACTGGCAGACCGGAATGATTCCGCTGCTCTGCCATGCATGCTACGCGGATGATCAGCGCTATCAGGCTATCAAGCATGTATATACGATCCATAATCTTGCCTTCCAGGGAAATTTCGGAGTAGACATGCTGCCAAGCTGCCTGGGCCTTGACTACTATTACTTCGACAATGGTTCCATCAAGTTTGACAGCGGCATTTCTTTCATGAAAGCTGGCATCGTCTATGCAGACAAGATCACGACCGTTTCGCCGACCTATGCCAATGAGATTCTCTCAGAGTCTTATGGCGAACGCATGGATTCCATCCTGAGATACCGCAGAGAAGATCTCTGGGGCATCGTCAATGGAATTGATACTACTGTATGGAATCCGAAGACTGATCCGCGTCTGACGAAGAACTATGATCTTCGTACGTATGTCTCCGGCAAGAAGGCAAATAAACTTGCCCTGCAGGAAGAACTCGGACTCAAGGTCACCAATGATGTCTGTGTCATTGGCCTTGTCTCCCGTCTGACTAACCAGAAAGGGGTCTATCTCATTACTGAGAAGCTCCGTGAGATTCTGGATATGGACGTTCAGTTCATCGTTCTAGGAACGGGAGAGCAGAATGCCGAGAATGCATTCAAGTGGATGGAGAGCGAATACAAGGGCAAGGCAGTCTATTACTGCGGCTATAACGAAGATCTTGCCCATCGCATCTATGCTGGTGCAGATCTGTTCCTGATGCCTTCGCTCTATGAGCCTTGCGGCATCGGTCAGCTGATCGCCATGCATTACGGCACGCTGCCATTAGTCCGTGAAACCGGCGGCCTCAAAGATACGGTACACCCATATAACCAGTACACCGGCGAGGGCAACGGCTTCAGTTTCTGGGCGGCAAATGCCGATGACATGGTTTATACGCTGCATTGGGCAGTCGAACAGTACTACAATAACAAGCCAGGCTGGAAGGGTCTCATCAAGAGTGCCATGACCACGGATGTCAGCTGGGAACAGTCTGCTGGCATCTACGAAGAACTGTATTATCAGCTCTGCAACTGGCCGGATAACTGAGAAGAAATGAAAGAGCACCTGCATGCTGAAGTTCACTTCATGCAGATGCTCTTTTTATTAATAACTCATATTCTTGACTTCATATGCAACAAGATCGGCAGCGTTTGAAGTAACCTGTTCCATGAGTTCCGTGTAAGCAGAGTCTTCTGTCGCATACAGGTGACGAGTGCCATCTGATATTGTCTTGAGACCGCCTTGGAAGAAATAGACGATCTTTCCATCTTCCGGCTGTACCATATAAACGAGATCGGATTGCGTGAATTCGATATCCGTTTCTGTGAAGGAGAAGGAAGTGATCTCTTTCTGAAGCAGTTCAATGTTGGTGGTACCGGCCAGTTCAGACATCTTTAACCATTCCTGAACTGCCTCTGATTCGTCCACTGGTGATTGATTGCTCAGCCATCCGGTGGAGGAAGAGCGAGATTTTCCATTGGCAGTGTAGGTCAGGGGAAGTTCATACTGCATCTCTGAAACATCATTCTTCAGAAATGCAGATACTGCCTCATCTGACTCAATCAGACTGGGAGAAGAAGTACATCCTGAAAGCAGGAACAGGGGAATCACAATCATGGCAGTTCTCTGAATCAATTTCATAGGTCCTCCTTGCATGCATGATTACAGCGATGACTTATGCCTCATCGAAGAAGCGGTATATCGGATAACAATCGAGCAGAGGAATGCGGTAACGCCGATTCTGATTGCTGAAACCAGTCCTTCTGCCGCCAGATAGACCAGAAAGAAGATCATAGCAATCATTAGCGACTGAATCAGTACGGTATACTTTCTGATTTTCATCAAGTTCTTCCTTTCTGTTCTGTGAAGTTTGTTTTCAGTGAGGAACATTCATGCATAATAAATGCTCTGATGAGATGAATTCCTCACTTCAGAATAATGAATTCATTCTGATGAAGAACTTCAACTTCCTGTTTCTCTTCATCGGAAACATCAGCAGACCCCATCACGGTGGAATAGTAGCTGTCATTGCGAATCAGCTGCCAGCTATTGCTTTCAGCAATGACTTCTCCGCCTTTTCCTGGTGCTTCCGAAGTGCTGCTTAATACGTAGGTCTGGAAGACAACCCCATCAATCGAAGCAAAGTTCCAGTTGTACCAGTACAAACCATATCTGCTGTCAGATTTCTGGAGCGGGTTGGCAATTCCCTGATTGAAATTCAGCGCAAGGTAGATCCGATCTCCTTCCTCTGCCTTTTCCCCGGTTATCTGCAATTCAAGATCCGGAAGCAGAGACATTACTCCGACTGTTACAGAATCGTTCAAATCTGTATCTCTGAAAGTGAACCAGGAGTACCCGTTTTCAGAGGAAAGATATTCTGCCTGGATCTGATCCGGAAACCTGGAAACTTCTGCTTCGGGTTCCGTGTGACGGATATAGGTTGCTGAAATTGCACTTTCATCAACAGCGGAATAAATGATTCCGGTATCTGTATCTGTGTAGGAAGAGGGTTCAGGAACAGACACTTCTGGCGGAGCTGGTGCTGGTTCTTCTGTATGATCAGCAGTAACTGCAGTGGTTTCAGACGGAGAAGTCAGATCCGGTGAAGCGTGAGCAGAAGCTTTGCCTGAATCTGCTGAAGAACAAGCGGCAAGCAGCAGAGAGCTGATTAATAGAATTGAATAGGTTTTATTGTTAATCATTTGTAATATACATGAACTCCTTTTATATACCACTCAGCCATATAATCCTCGATAGTTGTTTTTGAAGCGGCAGCTCTAGATGGATTGAAAATATAATGATAATAAACAGTATTTCCATTTACATTGTATGCTTCATAACCATAACATACTACGGCATGCGAACCGCCAGTAAGTTTTTGCATATAGACAATCATAGGGCGACCTTTAGTTAATGCACCTCTTATTGCTTGCAATTCTTTTGCCTCTTTATAAGACGTATCAGTATTATTCTAATAAAAGAATGGCTGGAATCATCCGGCATCAGTTCTCAGATAACTTTGAGCTCTCTGCATGGAATCCTTTCTTGCCTGCCGGTATCCATCTGTTTCTGAAGCAGACAGAACCTCCGAAGCATAGTTCTCTGAAAGTATCAGAACTGTCTCATACTGCCGATCTGCCCCAAGCGTCATGTCCTCACTCAGCTCTATGGTACTGAAGGCGGCTGCAGGATAGCACCCAAGCTCATTTGCCCGGATGGCATACAGATTTCCGGAAAGCCTGGAAAGATTCAGCAGATACTCCTGGTTCATCATCATCGGAAGATATCCCGAATAAGTGGATTCCATCTCTCCAGCCAGCGAATATGGTTCAATGACCTGAATCATCTTTCCTGCTTCCAGTTCTCCTGAAAATACCTGGCTGACCTGTACGGTGGTGATGATGGAAGTTCCGGAACATTTTCTGGATAATGGAGTTCCTTCAATGATTTCTCCCTGCAGAAAGGAACTGCCATATTCTTCTGTGTGATCTGTATACGAAAACACAGCAGCAATCGGACTTACTGAGACCGGATAAACCTGCTCCAGTTCCTCAGATGGTGTGATCGGGTAGCTTCCGCGCAGAAAGTATCCTCCGCCTGCAGAAAGCAGAGAGAATACCAGCAGTCCTCCTGCTATTTTCTGAAGTCCCATGGCCGGATCTCTCCTTTCTCGATCGTGATGATGGAATCACTGATTTCCTTCAGTTCTTCCAGGTCATGATCTACCAGCAGGATCACTTTTCCCTTTGCTCGTTCTTCCCGGATCACGTCAAACAGAATCTCTCTTGACTGCAGATCCAGACTATTCGTGACCTCATCCAGCAGAATCACATCCGGATCTTCCATGAATGCCTGAATCAGCATCAGCTTCTGCTTCATCCCGAGGGAATAGTCTCCAGCCTTCTTGTTCCTAGCAGAGCTCAGTCCGAACCGTTCAAACCAGGCCTGAATCTGCGCATTTGAAACCACTTTGCGGAAAGAAGCCAGAAACCTGATATTAGCAAGTCCGCTGAGATCATTGATCAGTTCCGGCTTCTCAATGGACACGCCGAAATTGAAATCAGAAATCGTATCTGAAGAAACGGCTTTCCCGTTATACGTAATGGTTCCTTCTGAAGGTGCCATCAGTCCGCACATGCATTTCAGCAGCACGGATTTCCCGGAGCCGTTTCTTCCCTTCAATCCCATTACGGTTCCTCCGGAGATCGAGAGATTCACATTCCGGAGAATTTCCTGGTTTCCGAATCGCTTGCCGACCTCAGTCAGCGTCAGTTCTCTTCTGATCATAGTCCCACTTCCTGTTCATTAAAAATAAGAAATAACCCAAGATACTGATTCCCCAGCGGATCCATACTCCTGCCGGAGTATCCAGCAAGGGAGTCCCGGCAAGGAACACCCAGTTGTTGATCACTTTCAGCACAATATGAATCAGAACTGCCAGAAACGCTGCCGTGCTGCAATTCACCACCTGCATCAGCATCAGTCTGAGAGCTCCGGCAAACAGCATCATGCAAAGACTGCTGTTCAGAAACCAGGAAACCATCGGTGACTGAAACCCTGCGATCATGACTGGAAGAACCAGATAAAGAGCCATGTACTCAGCAAGAATGAGCATCTCTGTCAGAAACTGATCCATCTTCCTGCCAGTACGATCTCTTCTGACCTGTACAGACTGCAGATGAAGAACATGATCTGCTTCCATGCATGCAATGAAATACAGCGGTATCATCATCAGCGGCAGAATATAATCATTGATCGCAAACAGAAATGAATCCCTGCTATTCCAGCCATAGACTGCAAACAGATATGCAGAAATCACAAGGATCAGAGAAACAATCAGCAGAATCTGAAACCGTCTGATTTTCTGCAGGAGCCGGAAACATTCTATTGCCATAGCTTCTCCTTTCCGGAAGCGGTCCTGATCAGCAGCCGGAAAAACACAAGATAGATCATCGGGCCGATAAAATTGAAAAAGGACTGAACAGGCTTGGAAACATAGTTCAGAGTGCTTTTACGAAGCAGCGAAACGGAAGTGAAATCAAACAGCGCCCCATATCCATTCGGAATCACCATCAGTCCGATCGAAAGAACAATCATTACCGCAAACGGACCAATCGCAACGGCAACCCTGTTTCTGGTAAAGCAGCTGATCAGGAAACCGGCCATGCCGAAAGCAGCTGCATATCCGGAAATCATCAGCACATAATAAGCTAAATAGAGGATCGGATGTGCATAATACAATTCCGGAAACATCACGCTGTCCGGATTCAGAGAAACCCCGAAATGGATTCCCGGGCAGGCAGTTTCTGCAATAATCACATCAAAGAGAAAACAGCAGAGATAGAAAAACAGCACCAGAAGAAATGAACTTACTGCTGACTCTGCCGCCTTCTGCAGAACGAACTTCTTCCGATCCGTTCTAGTGAAGATTGCTTTTCTGAGCGGATAATACGCATTGAACTGCTTGCCGCAGGCGAATGCCGCAAGCAGCGGCACCAGCCAGCAGAGCAGGTTCTCAACCAGAGAGCTGTTCAGTGCATTCAGCACATAGAAATCCAGAGCAGAAAGATCCGGAATGTTCCGCTGAGACAGGAACCGATAAATCTCTATGCCAAATGCCAATGCCATAACCGTCACCCATTTATCTGGATCAACAATTCTATTCTTCATCTCTTTACCTAAAAGGGCTCTATGCAAGCAGCCCCTTTCACTTTCTAGTATGTCATCGTGCCGTTGATGGTATATCCGCCCCAATTGTATTCGGCACTCTTGAAATATACTTTGTGGACTGTTCTTTCAACTCTGTTATCAGTGAAGACAGCAGTTGCCCTTCCTCCTCCTTCTGCTGCCATTCCCCAAGTAGTCAGCTGTGTTTCAGAGCTGTCAACCGCCCAGAAATTTACTTTGTCAATTACATTCCCTGTTTTCACCAGGTTTACAAAGAGATACCTTCCATGGCAATAAGCATCGAGGTAATATTCCGCGAGTTTCTGTTGTGCAGGAATATAGAAATTTACCAGATTCACATCTGTATCTCTAGCAAGAACCGGCACACAGAAGATAGAAAGCGAAAGCAATACTACGGTGAGGACTCTTCTGAGTTTCCTCATAATCGTCCCTTTCCTAATCCTGAATCTGATGTCAGAGAAATTGAATGAATCAATACTGTCCCGGGAGAATATCCCGGGATTCATTGAATGCCGGTTCTTCTCATCATAACCTCCATTCTTCTTCGATCTATGTGACCATCCTTTTCTGATAATCAAAGAGTGATGCGATAGCAGGCATTCCGTCTGCTCACGATCAGCAATCTATATTTGGACTATATCTTCAGCTGATATGGATTATCAATCAATTCGTGAAAAACGAGCTGCATATCGTGAAAAATTCAGTGAAAGGCCTTTTGGCGAAAGTCCATCGTAAATCATTGTCATACGTGGCCAATCTTCTTAAAGGAAAATTCATAACGTAAAATGCTCTATTGCTTGCATAGTTCTGCTATGATGCTTATATGGATTCGGCTTTTATTGACAGAGCTATTACATTATTTGAAGTGCCTTCTGCCGAACAGAATTGTTTTATCTATGGGCTGAATACAGTCATTGTCGACACCCTGGATTTTCTGCCTGTGATCTTGATCGGAATCTATCACTATCATGATCTTGTTTCTTCAATTACTTTTATTCTTGGACTTTCAATACTGAGGCAATATACAGGTGGCTTTCACGCACATTCTATTCCTGCATGTGTTTTCCTGTACTCAATGATTTTTATAGTTTTCAATTACCTGGTAACTGTGTTGTTGCACCATCCAATGGTTTTTCTGATTGCATCAAGTTCTGCGGTTTACCAATTTCTGACTGCTCCTATCCTGAGTCAGAAGAAACCGATGACTGATCGGGAGGCTGAAATATGCAGAAAGAATGCCAGATTGTCTTTAGCAGGTTTCCTTTTTCTGATTCTAGCCTCCTGCCTTCAATTTCGGATATTCTCTGTGAGACTTTCCGTAATACTGATATTGAATTTTATTCTGATGCTGATACAGCAGGTGCTGAATCATGAGAACAGTAACAGTTACAATTCTAGATGATCAGCCGGAAGATATCAGAAAGATTTCTGATGCATTGCTCACTCAGAAATGGAGCGATCTTTTCTTTGAGCTTGAAAGCTGTACGAATGGTTCTTCTCTGAAGGAGCCTTATCAGTCAGAACTTTATATTATTGATATTGAAATGCCAGGTTGCTCTGGTTTTGGGATTGCTGAGACGATATTGGAGAAGTGCCCTTCAAAAAAGATTATTTTCTGCACATCACACGATAGTTATGTCTTTGACTCTTATGATCTCAGTATTTTTTACTTTGTCAGGAAAGAACACCTGAAGGATGACCTTGAGAAAGCAATTGAAAAATACCGAAAGGTTTCTTCACAAAGCCTGTATGTACTGCATGGGCGTGAGAGGACTGATCGTCTGATTGATATCAATCAGGTGATGTACCTGCATACCCAAGGGAACAATACTTTGATTGTGTGCGCAGATGGAGAAGAATATATTGACCATCATTCGCTGCGCATGGTTTCTCAATCGTTTCAGGAAATTCGGTTCTGCGCGATTTCAAGTTCATGCGTGGTGAATTTTGATTATGTTTCTGAGATCGAGCGCGGAAGAATTATCCTTGCGGATTTCAGCCATATTCTGATCAGCGCCGCAAGATTATCCAGGGTGAAAAAGCAATACAATCAATTCCTGATGGAGAAAATGATATGACAGTTTTTGATCTGGGAATCAATCTTCTGGAAGCTTGCCTGTTCGGATTGTTTTTCTGGCAGATTTCGAACCAAAGCATGGCAAGGAAAGGGATTGCGTTTGTTCTTTACTCAGTTCTTCACTTCCTGCTGATGTCATATATCAACAGGACTGAAATCATGGCTGGATATCGAAGCTTGATCTTTTATATGCTTGCATACATATGCCTTTCGATCGGTTCTGATTTTTCTGCGGAAGGAAAGCTGTTTTTCTCATTGATTCCTGATCTGATCACTGCTGTGATCAATACGTATCTGCTGATTGCTGCTTCGTATTTCATGTTCGGCAGAATTGAGATTCTTTTTCTGCTTGAACAATATGGGGTGATTGTGACTCTGATTTCAAAACCGCTTCAGCTGCTTGCTCTGCACTGTGCGGCTGCTGCAGTGAATCAGAAGAAGGAATACCTTGACAGAAGAGAATTCTTACTGGCGGCAGGCATGGCATTCCTCTGCTTGATGATGTTCAATTCCATTGAAGAACTGCTGTTTTATCAGAAGTTTGATGGTGAGAAGATTTCGATTGCAGTGATCTGTCTGAGTGGACTGGTCGTGCTTTTCTGGGTTACGGTGTGGGCTGCAGCAAAGCGGAATCAGAAGATCAGGGAAGAACAGAAGATGAATGAGATGATGGCTCTTCAGCTGAGAAGTACAAAAGAGAATATGAGAATATCAGAATCGCTTTCGCGCATGAAACACGATGTCAGACATATGATCTCTCTGCTGGCGGATAGCGGGGGATCGGAAGAACTGATCAGAAAGTATCGGAAAGAGCTTGATTCTCTGGAAATTCCGATTGAAACGAAGAGCAGGGCCTTGAATGGTATCCTTCATGCGGAACAGGAACGAGCTTCAGAGAACGGACTCCATTTCCGCTGTGTGCTGAATGTCTCGTCAGAGCCTTTTCTGTCGGAAGATGATCTGATTGTCCTCCTGATGAACAGCCTCGATAATGCGATTCTGCATATTTCCGGGGGAAATGAAATTAATCTGATGATTCGTTCCAATTCAAGGTTTTTTCTTCTGAAGGTAGAGAATCCAATCAGTACAGAGGGCCAGAGAGCCTATGAAACTTATCTGGGAAAAGCAGATCGGAGCGGAAAGTACGGACTCCGTTCTGCAAGAGTCATTGCGGAAAAGTATGGCGGGGATATTCGGGTGAAGTGCAAGGATGGAGTTTTCTCGTTTTCAGCGATTGCACATGCGGATTCTGATCAGCTCGTGAAGGGGATGTGAAGACTAGGCGGCGAATTGCAGAAAGTGTCGTGGAATAGCCGTATTGTTCGTTTACTCACATGTTTTCGGGGTGCTATAATATGAACGCAAAAAGGAGGAGATTCATCATATATGTCTAAGGTTACTGTTAAGGATCTGGACGTTAAGGGCAAGCACGTAATTGTTCGTGTGGATTTTAACGTTCCGCACAAGGGAGATACGATTACAGATGACAATCGTATCCGTGCTGCACTGCCTACGATCAACTATCTGACTGAGAATGGAGCAAAGGTTCTTCTGCTCAGCCACCTTGGAAAGATCAAGACAGATGAGGATAAGGCAAAGAACGATATGTCCATTGTCGCAAAGCGCCTGGCAGAGCTGACTTCTGCACCGGTGAAGTTCGTCAATGCGACTAGAGGAGCTGAGCTGGAGGAAGCAGTCAAGGCCCAGGAAAATGGATCTATCGTACTGATGCAGAACACCCGTTATGAGAAGGGTGAGACGAAGAATGATCCGGAGCTTGGCAAGTACTGGGCTTCTCTGGGAGATGCATTTGTTGAGGATGCATTCGGTTCTGTTCACAGAGCACATGCTTCTACAGTAGGCATTCCTTCCAATATGAAGGAAGTTGCTGTAGGCTTCCTGGTTGAAAAGGAACTGAACGTTCTGGGCAAGGCACTGAATGATCCGCAGAGACCGTTTGTTGCAATTCTTGGCGGGGCTAAGGTTTCCGATAAGATCGGTGTCATCGAGAACCTGCTGAAGATTGCTGACAAGGTTCTGATCGGCGGCGGCATGTCCTATACCTTCGCTGCTGCTAATGGCGGCAAGATCGGTACTTCCCTGCTGGAAGCTGACAAGGAAGACCTTGCAAAGGAATTCATGGAGAAGGGCAAGGGCAAGCTGTTTCTGCCGGTAGATACGGTTATCGCAAATGACTTCGATAATCCTACGGATATCAAGACGGTAAAGGCTGGAGAAATTCCGGATGGCTATATGGGACTGGATATCGGCCCGGCTACGGTAGCAGAGTTCCAGAAGGAGCTTGCTGGTGCTAAGACCGTATTCTGGAATGGCCCGATGGGCGTATTCGAGAAGCCTGAGTTTGCTAAGGGAACCGAAGAGATCTGCAAGACGCTTGCTGAGCTTGATGGTGCTACGACAATTATCGGCGGCGGCGACAGTGCTTCGGCTGCGAAGAACCTTGGCTATGCAGATAAGTTCAGCCATATCTCCACGGGCGGCGGTGCTTCCCTCGAATATATGGAAGGAAAGGAGCTCCCGGGTGTTGCAATCATCCCGGAGAAGTAATTCATGTCTAGAAAACCTATTATCTTCGGCAACTGGAAGATGAACAAGACCCCGTCTGAGGCCCTGGAATTCTTCAATGGCATCAAGGGTTATGTGACCGGCGATGAAAAAGCAGAATACGGCATCGGTGCTCCGTATGTGGATCTCGATGTTGCAGTGAAGAATGCAGGTGCAGTCAAGGTGGCTGCAGAAAACTGCAACGAAGTTGACAGCGGTGCATTCACTGGTGAAGTATCTGTTCCGATGCTGAAGGAGATCGGCATCACGTACTGCATCATCGGACATTCCGAGCGCAGAACGTATTATGCAGAGACCAGCGCACATTGCGCAAAGAAGGCTAAGCGCTTGTTTGAAGCAGGAATCACTCCGATTCTCTGCGTCGGTGAGACGGAAGCTGAATATGATGCAGGCAAGACTGCTGAAGTCGTCAAGACAGAGCTGAAAGAGTCTCTGGAAGGTCTTACTGCAGATGAAGTTTCCAGAATGGTCATTGCGTATGAACCGATCTGGGCAATCGGCACCGGCAAGTCTGCAGATGTCAATACGGCAGAGAGCTGCTGCAAGCTGGTTCGTGATACGGTCAAGGAACTGTATGGCGATGCGGCTGCAGAGGGTGTGCGTGTTCAGTATGGCGGCAGTGTCAAGCCGACCAATATCAGCGAATACATGGCTTGCGAGGATATCGACGGCGCGCTGATCGGCGGAGCTTCTCTGAAGGTTGATTCCTTCAAGGCTCTGGTTGACGCAACTAAGTAAGGTTTCAGGAAGAACAGGGTTCTTCTGAAATAGTATTAAGGTTATCGAAGGAGGATATAAATTTAAGATGCCTTATATCGTAAGTGTTTATGCACGCGAAGTTCTCGATTCTCGCGGCAACCCGACTGTTGAATGCGAAGTTACCACTGAATCCGGTGCATTTGGACGCGCAATTGTTCCGTCTGGTGCTTCTACCGGTGAGCGGGAAGCTCTTGAGCTCCGTGATGGTGATAAGAAGCGTTTCGGCGGCAAGGGAGTTCTGAAGGCTGTTGAGAATGTCAACACCAAGATCGCTCCGAAGCTGATCGGCATGGATGTTACCTGCCAGTCCGAGATTGACCAGGTTATGCTGGATCTCGATGGCACGCCGTTCAAGAGCAACCTGGGTGCAAATGCTACGCTGTCTGTTTCCCTGGCTTGCGCAAGAGCTGCTGCTGATTACTACGGAGAGCCGCTGTACAAGTACATCGGCGGTGCAAATGCCAAGGTTCTGCCGGTTCCGATGATGAACGTCCTGAATGGCGGCAAGCACGCTGATTCTGCTGCTGACTGCCAGGAATACATGATCATGCCGGTTGGTGCTAAGAATGAGCATGAAGCTGTCCGTATGGGTGCTGAAGTATTCCATGCTCTGAAGACGGTTCTGAAGAAGTATGGCTATAACACCGCTGTCGGTGATGAAGGCGGCTATGCTCCTAGCTGTGTTCCGGGCAACAAGGGACCGCTGGAGACACTCGGAAATGAAGGCCCTCTGGCTCTCATGACTGAGGCTGTTGAGGCTGCTGGCTACAAGCTCGGCGATGACATCTGCTTCGCAATGGACCCGGCTTCTTCTGAATTCTATGATGAGAAGAAGGGCAAGTATGTTCTGAAGCGTTCCGGTGAAGGCGAGAAGACTTCTGAAGAAATGATCGACATGTATGAAGCATGGACGAAGAAGTATCCGCTGATCTCTCTGGAAGATGGTCTTGCAGAGAATGACTGGGAAGGCTGGCAGAAGCTCCGTGAGCGTCTTGGCGATAAGATCCAGCTGGTCGGCGATGATCTGTTCGTCACGAACACCACGTTCATCAAGAAGGGAATTGAACTGAATGCTGCTAACGCAGTTCTGATCAAGCTCAACCAGATCGGCACCCTGACTGAAACCCTCGATGCAATCGAGATGGCTAAGGAAGCAGGATGGACTGCGGTTGTTTCCCACCGTTCCGGTGAGTCCGAGGATACCACAATTGCTGATCTCGTTGTCGGTGTCAATGCTGGCCAGATCAAGACTGGTTCCATGAGCCGTACTGACCGTATTGCTAAGTACAACCAGCTGATGAGAATTGAGGAAGAACTCGGCCCGGTTGCTCAGTATCGTGGCAAGAAGGCTTTCTACAATGTCAGAGCTCTGTCCGCTGCTCCGGCTGCTCCGGCCAAGAAGGCTCCGGCCAAGAAGGCTGCTGCCAAGAAGGCTCCTGCTAAGAAAGCGGCAAAGAAGTAATCTGATTTTCTGAATCTTTCCGAAGACTGTCTCTCATTCGAGGCAGTTTTCTTTTTGCTGATTCGTAGAATTCAGGAAGATATGCTACAATGTCGGTCATTGGAGATGAGTAATACAAGGTATGAGTTCTGATTCACGACAAAAAGGTCTGAGTTCTGGTCTGCTGGTGCTTTGCTGGGCTGGCTGCATTCTTCTGTTTTTCTTCATGGATCTGCTGGGGATCCTGCTGATGGAATTGCTGACGAGGGGAGACAAGAAGCATTCGATTTCGAATGGCTGGATCACGGAGCTGTTCGGAATTCTTCTGATTCTCTTTGAAGTGATCTATATTTATGGTGCTGCCTCCGGCACGATGACCGGACATGCAAGCGTGTTTGTACTGACGCTGACACTGGCGGTGGCAATTGGTGTCACCTGGGATGCGCACAGAGTGAGAATTGCCGGCAAGCAGGTTCAGAGAGTCGAGCGTGCAATGGATGAGGAAGAGGATCTCAGAGGCATTGCCAATGAACTGGACAGCAGTGAAGAAGATCTGATTGCACTTCTGAAGAAACTGCAGAAGGAAGGATTCTTTGAAGACTATCTGCTGAATGAAGAAGAACATTCTTTTTTACCAATAGAAGCTTCGCTGAAATAAGGATTATCCTCTCTGATGAACTGATTTTCGTGTGTTTACAGAGGGCTTGACATTCTGCTATAATAGCGAAGCATTGGCGAAAGGAGCACGTATTCGGATGCTTGACGCATTATTGATGATCGTTTCCGCAATGATCGTGATTATCACGCTTCTGCAGGGTGGAAAGTCAAATGGCATTTCCGGTGCGTTTACCGGGAACGGCGGCTTGAACCTGTTTGCGAACGTGAAGGAAAGAGGTTCTGAGAAGGTTGTTTCGAATGTCACAATGATTCTCGGTATCATCTTCTTCGTTCTGGTGATTGCGATCCGGGTTACGGAATAGAACAGAAATACAGCCGGTCAATGTGCCGGCTGTTATTTTATCTGCAGGAGTGAGAGATGGAAGAACTGAAGAAACAGATACTTGAACTGCTGGAATCTGCCAAGGGCGGTCTGGATCGGGAAAGACTGAAGAATGGCCTGAAGCTGACAGCATCAGCAGAGATTGTAGAACTCGGAAAGACTCTGGATCAGATGGAAGAAGACGATGATCTGATCCGGACTTCAAATAATCGTTACAAGACGCTGGAACAGGCTGGCTATGTAAAGGGCATTCTCAAGATCAACAAGCGCGGCACGGGGTTTGTGGATCGGCCGGATCAGCCATCCATTCTGATCCGTGTTCCGGATCAGAAAGATGCACTGAACGGCGATACGGTTCTGACAAAGCCGATTCCGGATCTGAATCCGGAAACCGGAGAAGTCAGCTATACCGGAACTGTAATCAAGGTTCTGAAGCGTGCGCATACGCATGTGATCGGGACCTATATGGATACGGTTTACGGCCTTCGTTTCCTGCCGGATGATATTCATCTGCAGAGTGTCAGAATGGATATCACTGCACCTTCTGACTTTCGTCCGATTCCTGGCCTGAAAGTCATGATGCACGTGGTGAAATACGGTTCACCGCTTCATCTGGAAGTGGTGAAGACTCTGGGCAATAAAGATGATCCGGGGGTAGATATCCTTTCGGTTCTTCTGGATTATGACATCGTCATGGAATTTCCGGAAGATGCGATGAAGCAGGCAGAAGCAATTCCTCAGGAAGTTCAGCCTTCTGAAATGGAAGGAAGAGTCAATCTGACAGAAGATACCATCGTCACCATCGATGGCAATGATTCCAAGGACTTCGATGATGCAGTGGGAGTTCAGGAGAATGAGAATGGCTGGCTGCTGAAAGTCAGCATCGCAGATGTTTCGCACTATGTGACAGAA
The DNA here is from genome assembly GCF_900290205.1 of Anaerolactibacter massiliensis. Taxonomy (NCBI): domain Bacteria; kingdom Bacillati; phylum Bacillota; class Erysipelotrichia; order Erysipelotrichales; family Erysipelotrichaceae; genus Anaerolactibacter; species Anaerolactibacter massiliensis. Next base: position 518,347 of record NZ_OLMH01000001.1, read on the forward strand.
GGAAGCCCGCTGGATCAGGAAGCCGAGAAGAGAGGCTGTTCTACTTATGTGACGGATCGGGTCGTGCCGATGCTGCCGCATATTCTGAGCAATGGGATCTGCAGCTTGAATCCGCATGTGGTCAGGCTTACCAATACGTGCGAGATGCAGATAGGGAAAGACGGTTCTGTTAAGTCATATAAGCTCTATCCTTCCTTCATGTGCTCTGCCGAGCGTATGACCTATGATCATGTCAATGAGATCCTGCAGGGAAATGAAGAGAGAAAAGCACAATATTCACATCTTGGAAATCTCTTCGAGACACTGGCTGCCTGTGCGGACGCGATCCGTGCTCATCGGAAACAGAAGGGCGCCATTGATTTCGATACGACTGAATCCGAGATTCTCTGTGATGAAAAGGGCCACCCTTATGAGATCCGTCCGAAGCATCATGGTCATGCCGAAGAAATGATTGAAGACTGCATGATTGCAGCAAATGTCTGTGTGGCAGACTTCATGCATACACATGAATTCCCATGCGTTTACCGGATTCATGAAGAGCCTCAGAAAAAGAAGCTTCAGGATTTCACTAAGCTTTCATATCTGCTTGGGGTTCCGTTTTCTTCAAAGGACCTGAGTCCGAAAAATATCCAGCAGTATCTTTCTGGATGCAGAGATTCGGAAGAGTATCCGGTTCTTTCTCAGCAGCTGCTGAGAACCATGGCGAAAGCGAGATATGACAGCGTGTGTGCGGGACATTTCGGACTGGCAGAACCGGAGTATCTGCACTTTACGTCTCCGATCCGACGTTATCCGGATCTGATCGTGCACCGTATGCTGCGGAAGTATGATTATGAACATTTCCAGGGAAATCCTTCTGCGGATCAGAAGAAAATGCAGGCTTATTCCGAAAGCTCCAGCGAACGGGAAAGGGCAAGCCAGAGTGCAGAATTCGACTGCGACGATATGAAGAAGGCAGAGTACATGATGGATCATATCGGCGAAACAGCCGAAGGCATCATTACCACTGTGACCAATTTCGGATTCTTCGTGCAGCTGCCGAATACGGTGGAAGGCATGGTCCGCGTGAATGCGATGTCGGATGACTTCTATCATTTTGATGAGAAGAAGATGTGTCTGCGCGGGGAGCGTACACGGACGGAGTACCGGGTAGGGCAGACTGTCAGGATCAAGGTGCTTGGTGCTTCTAAGGATGCAAAGACTGTAGACTTCGGCTTGCAGAATATGAAGACCGCCAGAAAGCCTGCACCAGTTTCTGCTGGCAGGAAATACTCCACCAGATCCAGAGCGGCACGGAAGTCAGAACAGGTTGAGGAACCGTATTCCTCTTATGATTATGGCAAGCATTTCCGCTATGGCAGAGATGCGAGAAGGAAGCAGAATGGCAGAAAAAAATACCGGTGAGAAAAATATAGCAGTCAATCGCAGAGCGAGACATGACTATTTTCTCGAAGAAACGTTTGAAACCGGCATCGAGCTGACCGGAACGGAGATCAAATCCGTGCGGGCAGGACATGTGCAGTTCAAGGATGCCTACATCTCAATCTACAAAGGTGAAGCATGGATCAAAGGCATGCATATATCTGCATATACTTATGGCAGCATCTTCAATGTTGATGAAGAACGTGATCGCAAGCTGCTGCTTCATAAGTATGAGATCCGCAAGCTTTACGATAAGGTGCGTCTGAAGGGATATACGCTGGTGCCGGTACGCATGTATCTGAAGAATGGACGGGCAAAAATGGAGATTGCTTTAGCAAAAGGAAAGAATCTCTATGACAAGCGTCAGAATCAGAAGCTTCGCGATGCAAAGCGGGAAATGGAAAAAGCTCTGAAGTTTCATCGCTAGTCTGGTTCTTGCAAAATCAGGATGCAGATGCTATAAAGATAACGCATCTCAGGATGCGTGTCTTTCATGGGGCTGTCATGGTTTCGACAGGTTTATGTCTGATTCAGGATGCAGTGGAGCGGTGACCTAATCACTACTAAATTTAAACGCTAATAACAATAGCACAAGCTTTGCTTTCGCTGCTTAATTGACGCTAGACGCGTCTGCAGCGCCCGATCCGTGTATTAGCCGTTCTGCTCGGATTGTGTAATCAAAACGGATAAGGTGATCCTGAAGCCTGTAGGGGGATCCCGACAATTTACAGGCAGATTCAGCAGATGATTCGTGTATTGTTCTGTCTGCTGTCTTACCTTACAGTGCAATAAACTGTAGATTCCTGAATGTGGGACTATTCTTGGACACGGGTTCGACTCCCGTCAGCTCCACCATTGTAAAATCAGCCTTTCTGTTTCGGGACACACCCGATTCCCCTCTGTGGGGTAAAGGTGATTATCCTGGACACCAGGCACTGTGTAATTAGCACAAGATTAAGATCTCGTAGAACACGAGGTCTTTTTCTTTTCAACCGCCTTTGTAACCCACCTCAAAAAATTCCGCGATTTGTCCCCCGAGACCGCCCCCGAAGCGTTACCGGAACGAAACAGAAGCGGAAGAAAAAGCCCTGAAAAAATCCACCCGGAAAGATATCGGAACCGAACCGGAACTGATCTGAAAAGATCTGAAACCAGATCGGGAAAGAGATGGAACCGAAACGGGAATTCACCGGGAAACGATCGAAAAAACCGGGGTGTTTCGCCCCGGAAATTGAGGGATTATCGGGATTTTGGGGAATTGTTGTGGGAAGGCTTGTGGATAACCGCCCTTGGATATGGCTGACATTCCAGTACCGTTACCGGAGTGTCCTATGGCTTATGGAAGGTTTCCGTAGGCGTTTCAGGGGGTGACCAGAACAGAGATAATTGACCTTCGTGACGTTCCGGATTCGTTTCAGGATTGACTCGTAAGTGAACTGATTTTACCGAAAGAAAAGACCGAAAAGCACAGTAGTACAGGACCGTACAAAGTGTTGTCAACCGCCGAGGGGACATATCCCGGAATTTTTTGCCGAGGATAGTTGGGTTTGCCCCTTGGAGGATGATTGTTGTTGCCTTGCAACACTTTCGAGGCAGCAATACTGTAAAAGTGTCGGTTTCCGGCAGATGGATGCTGGATGTGCAGATTGATGCGGGCCCTCACTTTTTTCTTTACTGTGTTTCAATAAAAAAGGAGAAGATCAGATGAGAACAACGTCGATCATGGTACAGAATCTTTGTGTTCCGTGCAGCTGCAGGTGCAGATACTGTCTTTTATCATGGGATGGAAGACCGGTTGGCATCTCCTGGGACAAAGGTGCATCGTTTGCGCAAAGATTCATTAACGAAGTGAGACATTCACACCCTGAAATAAACATCTCGTTTACATTTGGTTATTCCATGGACCATCCTCGTCTTCGTGAAACGATCACCTTCCTGAAAGAGATTGGCAGTCCTCAGGCACAGTTCCTGCAGTGTGACGGAATGCGGATGAGAAACGAAGCAGAATGTGATGATCTAATGAGGGTGCTGAAGGAAGAAGGAGTGCAGGATCTGAATTTTACTTTCTATGGTCAGAAAGAATACCATGACCGTTTTGCCTCAAGAAAAGGAGACTATGATCTGCTGATGCGTATGATCCGGGCTGCGTTAAGTCATGGGCTGCAGGTTTCAGCAGGCATTCCTCTTACTGCGGAGAATATATCTCAGGCTGATGTTCTGACAGAAGATCTGAAAAAGCATGGTGTTGAGAAGATCACCATGTTTATCCCGCATGAAGAGGGAAGAGGTATCACGCTTTCGGATATCCGGCTGGATGAAACAGACCTTGCAGGATTATCCGAAGAGTCTTTAAAGCTGCTGAACCGCAGTGTGTACCGCAGTGAACGCGACTGGATCACCGGCATGGATATTCCGGAAGAAAAAGGGAGAATGCTGCTGATCTCGCTGAGACCGGACAATATTGAACGGTATGAACGGATGCGTGCAGAGGAGATCATTCAGGAGATCGAGGAACTGGATGACTGGTACTATGACTCCTTTCCGGACTTTCTTGATCTTGCAAGGATGTACGGAGATCCCCAAAGCGGCAGAATGTATCGATTCCGTGATTTGTTTTACCACTATCGGAAGCTGTATGAGAAAGATCACGGTATACAGGCATACGATGTGACAGATGAACGTCAGTCCGGCAGCAGAAGGTATTAACCAATACATCAGGACAAAATAATCTGCCGCCGCAAACAGGAGGTTCTGCTGAACTCCCGCCAGGCTCACCATTTAAAGAGGAAAGCTTGGAATAATCTGAGCTTTTTCTTTATCTCTTTCTGATCCGGAGAATAAGACGATTCTCCCTGAGGATTAAAAGGAATGCCAAGAGCCCTCGCATAGTCATGCGGTCTTTCTTAATGCTCGACAGGATAGCTCTGCGGAATAAGAATAAACGGGATATTAATGCGTTTGCAAAGCATCGCTTGCCTGGCTGAATACTGCCTGCAAGCACAGCTTTCTTGAAGAACCTGCCCATGTCAGGTAAACCGGAAGAGCCGGAAGGAGAAATGGTATGGAATTTTCAGAACAGATCAGAGAACTCAGGAAAGAGAATCATCTGACCCAGGAAGAGATGGCCGCACGTGACCCGTCAGGCTGTATCCAACTGGGAAAACGGGAAGAATCTTCCTGATATCGAGATGCTGATGGAAATCTCGCTGACCTTTCAGATCTCTCTGGACCGGCTCATATTCGGAGGAGAAGAGAAGATGAATGACATGGCAGAAAAACTGATTGATGATGGCAGTGAAGGAAGACGCGCAAAAAGAAATATGGCTGCTTCCCTGTCCGGAGCAGGTCTTGTGATTGCAGGCGTATTGCTGTTTCTGATGAAAGGCGCAACTGTGGAATATATAGATGCAGAAGGCATCCTGCATGAGAACTTCTGGATGATCGGGATCGGCTGGCTGCTGATCTTTGCAGGAATTGTGACGCTGACGGTCAATATGATCCGCAATCTGCACAGCAGAAAGAAGACGCATTGAGTGAATCGGGAGCAGTGATCAGAACACTGCTTCCTTTTTGAACTCCATTTTCAGAGAAGCTCCGATGATCACCGTTCCGGCTGCGGCATATCCGATGCAGAGCAGAATCATGCTGGAAAGACCAAAGCCATCATAAATCCATCCGGATGTCAGATTGCCAAGCACTGCTCCTACCATCGTGCAGGAAGTCATCATGGCCTGGGCGCTGGAAAGATATCCCGGTGCAATCCGTTCATCCGCATAATACGGAGCAGCACCGGAATAGAGAGCATAGGAGACAATTTCAAGCAGCTGGGAGAGATAGATGACAGCGACATTTCCTGCCATCAGATACATGATTCCTTTGAAGAAGAATCCGAAGCCTGAAATCAGGAGCAGCTTATCTGAAGAAATCTTTTTCAGAATTTTCTCAATGAATATCTCTACAGGGACTTCCATGATCGCTGAAATTGCAAAAGCAGTACCGAGTGCTCTGGTATCTCCGCCGACTCGTTCCAGAATCGGCAGGAGGTAGGTATTGGTTCCGTTATGGAATGCAAACAGCAGAACCAGGCCGAGTGTCATAAGGAAAAAAGCTGGATACCGTCTGCGAATTTCATTTACACCTACCTTCTTGTCTGCTTTCTCAGGGGCTTGCTGATGCCTGGATGATTTCATTGTCATCAATACAATCCATTCGGCAATGCAGAGTGCAATTCCGGAAATCGGCACCATGATCGGACCGCCTTTCTCGGTCATGACACCGATCAGATAGACCGCAATTGCATAGAACAGAGATCCTCCTGCACGGGTTTTTCCGTAGTCCACGGGAAAGCCATTGCTGCGGTATTCAAAGCAGATGATGACCGTGAATGGCATCATGCCATTTCCGAAGATCATCGCCATCATGAACAGGATGCCGGCAATCAGAGAATTGCGAATCAGAGTCATGCAGATCAGAAGGCCAGCGGTGAGCCCAAGCATCAGCCGGAAAATGCGTTTCCAGTTCCACCACCCGCCGCGGTCGTTCAGAGTCCCGAGAACATTTTGGATTGCTGCAGAAAGAACACTTCCGATTGCGGTCATGATTCCGATCTGGGCACTGGAATACCCGATTGATCTCAGATAATATGTGGAGTATCCATAGAAGATGGCCATGATTGCCCAGAACAAGCCATCCATCAGGAAGCACTGGATTGTTTCTTTTCTCATAAATTCTTCTCTCTGATGTTTCAGCTCTTCTATTCTATTACAAAACAAAGAAGGAAAACCGGTGTTCCTCAGCTTGGAGATTTTCAGAGGATACCCTGTTATCTGGAAAGACTGAAAGAACTGACAGAAGCTGGAAATGGCAATAAAGAAAATTGCAAGTATTCTTCAATAAAGAATATCATGCATAAAAGTTGATAATATATTGCTTTAAAGCACAAAAATAAGGTAAAAAAGATAAAAAAAGAAGTAATTCCCACAATTCAACGATGGATTTCCATGTTATAGTGTAACTGCAAGAAAAGGAGAGCAGACCGGAGATCGGAATCCTGACTGATGAAGGGACTTCAGATCTGCTTCTCATTCTCAAAGGAGGTAATGAATGATGTTTGGCAATCCGTTTTCAGCAAATGTAGAGCGCAAGATGACAAAAGAAGAACTGGTTCAGGCAATTCGTGCAGATCTCTCCGGAGAACTGGAAGCAATTTACGGCTATGATGCCCATGTTCAGGCTACCGATGATCCGGTTGCGAAGGCAGTGCTTTCGGATATCCGTGATGAAGAGAAGACACACATGGGAGAGCTTCTGACTCTGCTGAAGTATCTGGATCCGAAAGAAGGAGATCTGTATGCGTCTGGTGAGCAGGAAGTTTTGGAAATGCTCGAAGAACTTGGAATCAAGCCGGCAGAAATTCCAGGCGTGAATGCAGGAACAGTAGGAAGCCTTAAGGAGGAATAAATCATATGGAATTCCTGATGAGAAGTGACAGCAAGCTTTCAGAGGCACAGTGGAAAGCAATTGATGAGAAAGTAGTAGCAGCAGCGCGTTCCGTGCTGACTGGCAGAAGATTTCTGAATATCTATGGTCCGCTTGGCGCAGGCGTGCCTGCAGCAGAGATCACAAGAGATGGAAAGAAGCAGATTGTGATGCTTTCTGAACTGTCCTCTGATTTCACGCTTGGCTGGAAAGAGCTTGAGGCCTCAGAACGGCTCAATGTGCCGATGTCATATTCTGAAGCAGTTTCTGCAGCAGTGAATACTGCTCTGAAAGAGGATCAGCTCATTTTCCTCGGAGACGAGGAGACTGGCGCTGCAGGTCTGCTCAGCAAGCCTGGCAAGACGATCAAGATGCAGAACTGGGATAAAGATGAACATGCATTTGCGGCAGTCTCTGCCGGCCTGCAGTTCATGCTGGAACATCGTACCTATGGTTCAAAAGTTCTGGTGGTGAGTCCGGATGTCTTTGCAATGCTGCAGCGGATTCAGCCTGGCACCGGTACCCTGGAAAGTCAGAGAATCAGTGCGCTGATTGAAGGAAAGATTTATCAGTCACCGGTACTTCCGGCAAAGACTGCTCTGCTGGCAGCGCCGGATGAGCAGAACATGGATCTTGCGATCGGACAGGATCTTGTGACCGGATACCTCGGATCTTCAGAAATGAATCATGATTTCCGGGTATTCGAGACGGTTCTCCTGAGACTGAAAAATCCGAATGCAGTAGTTGTTTATCAGGGATAGAAGACACGGATCGGTCTATGACAAAAGGACTGCGGGAAGTAAAGTGGTCCCTGTAGAAAGGACAGCACTCTGACAGTGCTGAGGTCCTCCTGCAGGGGCCATTTTTATGGGCAGAAAATCCAGAAAACGCAATCCTAAAACTGATTATGTATTCTTCTCTCCAGAGGAAATCCAGATTCTCCAGGCTAATCCGAATGTGAAATTCATCCGGACGAATCACATCGCATTCACCTATGAGTTCAGATGCCGGATGTATGACTGGTATGTCTCTCATCACGAGATCCGCAAGTTCCTGGAGAACAATGGAATCTCCACGAAAATGATAGGGAACCAAGTGATTAAGAAACTGACTGAGAATTTCAGAAAACATGGTCACCCCACCAATGGAAATGGGCCTTCGATTTCTGTTTCTGCGCCGAAGCTTTCAGAAGAAGAAATCCAGCTGCTCATTGACACCGGAGTATTCGTCAGAGCTCGTGGCGGCATCTCTTTTTCAGATGCGTTCGTTAAAGAAGCGATAAGGAGATATCCTGGCACTGACCTTAGAACGCTTCTGAAGGAGCACGGCATTGATCCGAACCGGATCGGTTATCAGAGAATCCATAGGCTTAAACTCCTTCTGGAAGGAAAATTACCTGTTACGGGTAAATTTTTCCGTTCCGATGAAGTGATTTCTGAACTGAAGAGCTGTTCCTGGGTCAGAACAGTCACCCGGAAAAAACTTTCCCTCCGATCAGAATTCTATGAATGTGCTTATCTGATCAGAGACCTTCCGATTCTGGATGTAATGCAGGTATTTGAGATTCCTGCAGACTTGCTCAGCGCGGGAGAACTGATGCGGATTCGATATAAGCTTCTGCACTGGAAGCCGGATCGTGTTAACAGAAAGGTTCATCTTGCCGCTCTGGATCTCAGCACCGCGAAGAAACTGTGCGAGCTGATGGAGAAGATGGAAGAGAGAAAAATGAGTGAGCTAAGAGAAAGCCTTCGTATTACTTCTCCTGAGACTCTCCGGAAAGTGTGTGATCTCATTCATGATCAGGTGAAAGCCTTCCCTTACGTCAGAGGATTCTCGATCAGCGGTGCGTGCAGAATCCTCGGCTTCAGCCACTCTCGCTTCTATCGTCTGAGATACTATGTTTCCAACGGAAAACAGCGTCAGGATGAGAAAGACATTGAACGGATCAGGAAAGTGATTGAATACCGCGGATATCCGAAAGGAACCCGCATGGTGACCATGATGATGCCGAAGCTGCAGAAGACGGTCATGAACCGCAAGAAAGTTCAGAGGCTGATGAGAAAGGCCGGACTGCTGTGTACGGTCAGAGCACCGAAGAAATCCAGGCAGGCAGCCAGAGAACTGCTTCAGAGGAACCGGAAAGAGAATGTGCTGAAGCGCAGATTTCGTCTTGGGAAACCTTATGAACAGGTCATGACAGATGTCACCTATATCAAAGACTGCCGGGGAAATACTTCCTATTACTCTCCGATCAAAGACAGTGTTTCCGGCCTGATTCTGTCTTCTGCAGTAAGCGATACACAGGATCTGAACCTTACTGATGAGATGCTGAGCGGAATCATGAAAGATCAGGATCAGAATACCGTCTGTTCGACAGGAATGGTATTTCATTCCGATCAGGGGGCACTGTATCTTTCCGATGCGTTTCAGAAGAAGCTGAAGAAGATGGGATTCGTTCAGTCCATGTCACGGCGTGGAAACTGCTGGGATAACGCATCCATGGAATCCTTCTTCGGGCATATGAAAGATGAAGCTGACTTCTCCGATGCCCATGATACGTCTGAGATCCGGCAGAAAATCAATGACTACATTGACTATTACAACTTTGAACGGCCGCAATGGAACCGCGGCAGAAAGACACCGATGGACTTTGCCGTCTATCTGAACAATCTTTCTGAGCAGGAATACCAGGAATACCTTTCCAGGGAACAGGCAAAGTATGACCGCATGATGGCCAGGTCTGCAGAAAAGGCACGGAAGCACGCTGCAGATCTTGGTGCTGTGATACCATCGGAATCATAGAGAGGTAATAGAGATGGGTAAGAAGAAAACGAAGTATTACGAGAAACGCAGTGCCATTCAGGAAATTGCAGAGAAGAACGAATACGTGAAGGACATTCACGGAACGAATCTGATCTACAAGACGGAGTTCTATATCAGGATGTGTCAGCAGATGAACAAAGGAATGACGGGAGTGGAAGCTTATGAATCACTCGGCTTCCCGGTAAAGGAACTGGGTACTGATCGTGCAAACAGTGCTGCCAAGCGTGCCAGAGAGATGGAGAAAGACGGATCGTTCGTTGATCCTTCCAGATTTGACGGGAGTATTCCCCGTGATGAGATGGGAGATCTGACGCCGGAGGAAGAAGCCGCTTATTACAAAGCACGGACAGCTTATCTGGAAGCACTGCTCGAACTGGAAAAAAAAGTACACGAACTATTGGCGGAGACGAATACATCATCGAATCCGAACTGAAGAACCATCAGAAGTTCAGAATGGTGTATTACACTCTTCAGAAGCAGGAGACTCAGCCAGCAGGACATGTTCATCAGTTCTCGGCATCAGATCTGTTCCGGATCTTCGGCTGCAGTTCCAGCGGCTATTACAGCTGGAAGAAACGATTTGAGAATCCTGTGGAAACGAAAACGCAGAAAGAAGACCGGGAGATCAAGGAGAAGATGATCTCAATCATCCATAAGCACTGCGGAATTCCCGGAGCGCGGACCTTCCGTACTTACCTGTGGCGTGATTACGATCTCAGGGTGAGCAGAAAACGGATCACCAGACTGATGAAAGAAATGCGCATTACCGCATATGTCCCTCATAAAGATGCCTATAAGGGACAGGCAACTCATTTCCATCCATGTGATGCCAAGCAGAACTATGTCGATCGTGACTTCGGTGACAGCCCGCGGAAAGTGATCCTGACAGACATTACCTATCTCTACTATGGAAGTAATCGCGAGCTCTGCTATCTGTGTGCGTTCAAGGATGGATTCACGAGGGAAATCCTGGGATCAGCAGTAAGCAGGCATATGGATGTCTCTCTGGTTACAGAAGCCTATCACCGTATGATGGACCAGCATCGCAGCGAACTGAATCATCCGGACGCTCTGATTCATTCCGATCAGGGGAGTCAGTACCTGTCCGTTACCTTTCAGAAGCTGCTCGAAGATGACGGCTTCGTGCAGTCCATGTCCAGGCGAGGGAACAGCCAGGACAACGCACCGATGGAATCCTTCTTCGGAAGAATGAAGTGCCAGCTTCTGAAGCTGATCGAGATGTGTCCGGACTATCAGACAGTCAGAGATCTGATTGCAGGCTATATGCACCACTACAATGAGAAAGCTTATCAGTATGATCTTGCCGGTCTTACTCCTGCGGAGTTCTATCAGTACAAGACTACAGGAGTCTATCCATTAGATAACTACTACGGTATCGCAGGAGATCGGATGAGGCCGGTTGAAAGCCTGGTAGAGGATCATCTGAACTATCTGAAGAAGAAGCGGGAAGAAAACGTTCAGAAGAAGAAGGAAGCAGAAAAGAAGCTCCTTCCGATGCACATCATTGCGACAGATCAGAAGAAGCTGAAGAAAGAAATTCAGAAACTGAATACGCTCATTGAAGACTCCAATGAGGAAATCAGAGAACTGGAAGCACTTCTGGAGCGAGTGAGAGCAGCAGGAAAAGCTTACGAAACAGCAGATGAAGAACTGAAGAAGAAGCTTGAGAATCCGCAGGAATGGAAGAACACACCGCCATTTGACTACGTCACAGAAATGGACGCTCTTTACTGATACAGGCACAGAAAGAATAGAGCAGCTTACTTCCCCTGGCCAGAAGATGTTTTCGTCATGCGCAGAATGAATCATCCGAGCACTGATGATCCGGAAACATCTCTCTGAAACCTGCTGAATACAGAAAGAAGACAGCTATGATTCAGCTGTCTTCCGTCTTGATCAATGCATGTGACCCTCAGAAACCCGAACTGTCAGAAAACTGTCCTTGACAACGGGGCCACTTTAAAGCAGTCCTTTTCATGTTAAGATGGTCCTGGGCGAAAGAAGGGCTATTATGGATACGCTGAAGGATTACCTGCTCTGGCACCGGAATATTCCGCTTGCAGAAGATACATTCAGCGATACTGATCATTTCATGCTTGCAGCTGATACGGAAAGGTCCGGAAGACTGGTTCTCAGAAACTATGAGGATCATTTTGATGAGAAGCATGCATGTCAGTTCGGAGCAGTTGAAATAGTTCTGAATGAGCGGTGCCCTTATCTTTCTTTCCGGGGAACAGATACTTCTATAGCGGAGTGAATGGAAGATTTCATGATTCCCTTTGCAAAGACCATTTCCCAGCAGTACGCCCTGAGCTATGCAGAACATGTGATGAAACCGGAACGGCGATATCTGATCGGAGGACATTCCGAAGGCGCAAATCTGGTGCTGTACTGTTCTGCAATGCTAGGCAGGGAAAAACAGAATCAGATTGTCAGAATTTGTATGAACGATGGCAGGCAGAGCAATTCTGATCTCGGCTGCAGGGATTCTGTTCGGTGTTTCCGGAGGGGATATTCTGGCTGCTATGGACCGGGGAATCGGCTGATATATGGTTTCGCTCGGATCAATTCTGATTGCAGATGGCGGAGTTCGGATGATCCAGATTGCAAGATCAGCAAAGGAGGATATGAATGCAGGGAAGGTATGATCATTATGAGCGTGTTTCCTGTGTAACGGAAATCGCTGACGAGAAGGATGGGTGGTATCGCTTTGCCGATACGGTGTTTTATGGCGAAAAAGGCGGGATGCCTGATGATCGTGGAACGATCAATGGCTTTAACGTGGATGGACTTTACTGGGAGGGAGAGGAGCTCTGGCATCATGTGAATGGAATTCTGCATAATCCGATTGTCATGGAATTGGATGCAGAATACCGGCTGGCGGTAACTGCTCCCCAGACAGCACTTCATATTCTGGATACGTATTACCGAAAGAAAGGAATTCTGATTTCATCCACAAATGTGAATCCGGAGAATTCCTACTATGACATCAATACAAGAGATCTGCCTCCATCTCATCTGGAAGAAGTGCAGAGCTATATCAATCACGCAATCGAAATGGATGTGCCGGTGACCTTTTCGTATGTGAAGGGAAGAGAGTATCCGGATCCTGAATATGCGAAATATGACCGGGTGCGGATCGTTACGATCAAAGGGCTGGATCAGCAGCCATGCGGAACGCCGCATGTAAATCATACGGGAGAGATCGGAAGCTTTGTGCTGCTTCACAGCGAGCATATCAGCTCAGGTGCCAGAATCTATTTTGCCTGCAGCAGAGCAGCTGACTGGATGCTGGTCAGGGAAGACCGTCTTCTGCATGAGCTTGCCGGAATTCTGAATACCGGCATCAGTGAGCTGCCAGAGAAACTGGAGAAGCTCTTTGAAAACAATAAGAAGCAGAAGGCAGAGCTTCAGGATCTGACCAGGAGTCTCTGCAGATATGAAGCAGCTGAATATGCAGAGAAAGAGCCTCTGATCATTGACCTCGGAAAGAATCAGAGTCAGAAGCTGAGAGTGTTCTCACAGGAATATGGAAGGGTGGCAAAGTGCACGACGATGATCTATTCCGCAGGTAGTCTGATTGACTTTGCTATCGTGTCACCAGACCAGAAAGCACGTGACTTTCTGGAAATTCTGAAGCAGAAGACAGGATGTTCAGGAGGCGGAAGCCCGAAGATCGTAAGCGGAAGAAGCGAACTCAGCAAAGCGGATTTTGCGGCTGCGGCAGAAGCAATTATGAAAGAAAAGAGAGGACAGTAACAGGATGCTGGAAGAACTGAAAGAACAGGTGATGGAGGTCGCAAAGACGGCTCAGAGAGATGGACTATGCAGGCATAAGTCCGGGAATTTCTCTGCCAGAGACCTGGAGAGCGGCCTGGTTGTGATCACGCCGACCGGAGTGGATCGGGAGAAGATGGTGCTGCAGGATATGGTAGTCATGAATATGGATGCAGAAGTGGTGGAATCGATCAATGGACTTAAACCGACCAGCGAAGCGATGATGCACCTGGCGATCTACCGCACAAGGAAGGATGTAACCGCAATCGTGCATACGCATTCCAAATTTGCTACGGTATTTGCAGTGCTGAATAAGCCGATTCCTGCATTGGTGTATGAGATGTTCCATCTTGGCAATGCGGATGAAATCATCCCGGTCGCTCCCTATGCAAGACCGGGGACTATGGCATTAGCAGAATCGGTCATTGAGCCGGTGAAGCATCATGATGCGTTCCTGCTGCAGGCTCATGGTGATGTGACGGTCGATGAAACAAGTATTGAAGAGGCATATCTCAAGGCATGCTATGTAGAAGAGATTGCAGAATTGTATGAACATGCCTTGCTGCTGAATCAGGGAAAAGAACCTGAGGTGCTTCCTGCAGAGGAACTGCAGAAGTGGGGCTATCCTGCAGAAATCCATCTTGGAAAGTAAAAAAGAGGCTGCAGATTTGGCAGGTGTCCATAAAACAGTAAACCGACCTATGATTACGATCATAGGTCGGTTTTTCGTGTTATGCACCGGCGCAGTGCATAATCGTACTCAACGCACTACACCGGGCGGCGTATAGAAGTGCACCCTTTATCTGTTCAACAAATTGGAATTGGCTGCTCACAATTCCTTTTTTACTAAAACGTACTCGGTGGTTCGCAGAACTTCCACAAACCCACATTTAAGGAATAGTGCAACAGAAGAATTGTCTATAGCAATATCGTCATAGAGTTCCATGATGCCGTTGTCTTTTGCCGTTTCACATAAAAGCAATAGTCCGTTGCGGCCGTATCCCTTTCCTCGGTACGGGGCATAAATGATCACGTCAGCAATATAAATCTGCCGTTCTTCATCAAAATGATATGCTGCCTCGCCAATAAAAGTGCCATTATCTTTAATGTATCTGTAAAAGCGTTTGTTATTGTGGTTTATGATCCATCTGTCATGCCAATCTGCCCAATATTCTTTAGGGAATGGAATTGTGCCTCCGCAGGCATGGTTGTAAGCCATCGTCTGCTCATCACTCATCATTTTTTCCTTAAACCACAAGTCCTCAATATGAGGCTTATATAATTCAAGCATTTCCCTATCTCGTCAAATTTAAGCTTGTCGAATTGTTAAGTCTTTCTATCAGATCGATGAAATATACACAATATACAAGAACATTCCCGTCAGAAACATCTGCCGGGAATGCAACTGTTTTATGAATCCCTGCCCTTCCGCAGCCTCTAGCAGTTTCTTCCCGGGAACAGGCCGAATTCTTCCGGCCGGAATCTCGGACAGACATTTTCTTTTGTTGCGATGACGGAGGAAGCAAGTCTTGTTCCGATCTCACATGCTTCTTTCAGCTTCTTGCCATAGGTGAGTCCTATCGTGACTCCGGCAAAGAATGCGTCCCCGCATCCGGCAGTATCGATGACAGCTGTTTCCTGAGCAGGACATACTCCGCATCCGATATCGGGCTCTGCATAGACTGCTCCGCTTTTTCCCATCGTCACGACAACTCTGCGATATTGCGCAGTGCATGCTTTACGGTAGATGATCGGAGCAAGTTCTTCTGGAGTCATGCCGGTGAAATCGTCGGAAAACAGGAGCCCGGCTTCTTCCTGATTGCATACAACGCAGCCGGTGCGCATCATAAGATCTCTGCGCTCCAATGCAATGGACATATTGGAAACGACTGCATAGACGACTTTATGATACCTGTCGGCAAGATCGAAAATCTGCTTGAGGAGGGAGGAAGCCATATCGATCTCGACTACTACACTGTCGCAATCGCGGAAGATCTCATCGCCATGTTCCGCAAGGACGTCACTGAGCACGGAAAGATCCGGACGCTGAGAGATGGATCCGACAACATCGCCATCCTGATCGAAGATTGCAAGCCAGGTGCCAAGACCTCCTGGGACTTTCTGAATATAATCTGTCACGACTTTGTGCCGCTGAAGTTTATGAATGACGTCTTCACCGGTTCCGGTATCATCGACGACGCTCAGAAAGGTCGGCCTGAGTTCGACGTTTGCGATGTCTTCAGCGACATTGCGGCTGACACCGCCATGAACCTGGACAACCCGGCCGGCGTTTCTTCCGTCCGGTACGTATTTGCCGAGCGGATAGCCTTTGATATCCACGAATACTGCTCCGATTACGACAATTCCCATCTGTCCCCTCCTGTGTTTCAGTAGCCCTTCTTAAGATCAATGACATGCTTCAGAGGCTCACCGGCCGCTGCGTGTTTCAGGTTCTCGAGAATCACTGCACTGACCCGGTCATAATTGAGCGGATTATGATATCTTCCGCTGATGTGAGGCGTGATGATGACATCTTCTTCATTCCAGAGCGGGTTGTTCTTCGGCAGCGGTTCCGGTTCGGTAACATCGAGAATCACTGCCGAAAACCAGTGCTGGCGGGTGAAGCTGAGAAGAGCAGTCTGATCAATCGCAGTGCCTCTGCCGACATTCATGAGGATGCTGCCGCGTTTCGTGCAGGAAAGCATTTCCCTGTCAAACAGGTGAATCGTTTCGGGTGTTTCCGGAAGGCTGAGAGCAACAGCATCCATTTCCGGAAGAATCTGTTTCAGATCGCTGGTCTGATATACGGCTTCCGCAAATTCCGGAACTTCATGAACAGATCGGCGGACGCCATAGCACTTAGCTCCGAGTGCATGCATGCGTTTCAGAAACTCAGAACCAATTGAGCCCATGCCAACCGAAAGAACCTTCATGTTCTCGATGCCGATCCCGTAGCCGAGATTCTTCCAGGAATGATCTGCCTGTGCTTTGACATAGCGATTCAGCTTTTTATCTGTCATCAGAATGCAGGCAGTCATGAATTCTGCAATGCCTGGACCATAAGCTCCATAGGCATTCGACAAGACGATCTGCGGGTCCAGACTACGATAGCGGTCGACTCCGGCAGAATCTGTCTGGATCCATTCCAGATGCTCAGCCATGCGGATCTGCTCCATGGTCGGATCTCCGACAATGATTTCTGCCCAGGAAAGGTCATCGGCAGTGACCTCCTCTGGTTTTCTGAACCGGTATTCATAGCCATCAATGCCATTCATGGCATCGATGGTTTTCTGCTCAAGCAGAAGGGTTACTAGAGTATGCTTTTTCATAGGCATTATTCTAACACAGGCGATTAGACGCAAATCGTCATATGTTGATTGAAATCTATCCGGAAACTCTTATGATTCAAAGGGAGGATGTTATTATGAGAAAACTGAAACACTTCAAGTGGCAGTCGATGATTGCTGCTGTGCTCTACCTGATTGCCGGTCTTCTTCTGCTGTTCTATCCGCAGAATGTTGCAGACTTGGTCTGCAATCTGGTCGGCATCGGCATGATGGTCTATGGTGCAGTGCTGATGATCAGCTATTTCATGATGGATCTGCAGGATTCGCTGTTCCGCAATGATTTCGTGTTCGGCATTGTATGGATTCTGCTTGGTATTCTGATCGTTAAGGAGAAGACGATATTCCAGACGATGATTCCGTTCATCATGGGCATCATGATCATCAGCAGCGGTTTCCTGA
The DNA here is from genome assembly GCF_900290205.1 of Anaerolactibacter massiliensis. NCBI lineage: Bacteria > Bacillati > Bacillota > Erysipelotrichia > Erysipelotrichales > Erysipelotrichaceae > Anaerolactibacter > Anaerolactibacter massiliensis. Next base: position 535,614 of record NZ_OLMH01000001.1, read on the forward strand.
AGCTGCAGGATGGCATTGATGCCATCCGGATGGGGTATCCGAAGAGCTGGGTCTATCTCATTATGGCATCGATTTCCATCGTGCTTGGGCTGGTGATTCTCTTCAACCTGCTTTCTGCGAATACCTTGCTCTATCAGATCATCGGTGCATGTCTGATCTACTGCGGGATTACTGATCTCTATTTCACGATTACACTTTCTTCCAAGATCAGAAAATTCATCGGCAAAGCAGAGCAGGCAGCTAAGGTGCTGAATGGAGATGTGATGGACTCTGAAACCGGTGCTCCTCTTCACCAGCCGGAAGATATTCCGGTTTCTGACGATTCTGAATCAGATTCCGGTACGATTGACGCTGAGTACGAAGAAAAGGATTCTCGCAGAGATTGATCTGGATGCCGGCAGGAATGCCGGCGTTTTTCTTTGCTTTAGCAGGCAAATATCATAAAATGAAGAACGGAGGTTATGAATGTACAATAACTGGTTAACGATTGGAAATTTCACTATTCACGGATACGGAGTCATGATCGCAATCGGAATCCTGCTGGCATTCTGGCTTGGCGAAAAACAGGCGAAGAAGTACGGTTTGAATCCGAATGAAGTGGATAATCTGGTATTTGTCTGTCTGATTTCCGGTTACTTCTTCTCCAAGCTTCTGTTCTGTCTGACTAACTGGAACGATTTCATCCAGGATCCTCTGACCTATCTGGGTTCCAGCGGCTGGGTTGTATACGGCGGCATTCTCGGCGGTATTTTCGGCGCATGGCTTTGGTGCAGATATAAGAAGCTGGATTTCATGGGCTATGTGAATCTTCTGTTTCCGGAGGTTGCACTTGCACAGGCATTCGGCCGTATCGGCTGCTTCTTTGCGGGGTGCTGCTATGGAAAAGTGACGGATTCGAAATTCAGCCTGGTGTTTCCGGCTGGTTCGGAAGCCCCGGCAGGGGTCAGGCTGATTCCGACGCAGCTGATTTCTTCTTTCGGAGACTTTGTGCTGTTCTATATTCTGTATACGATTTACAAGGACAGCAGCCGCAGGAATGAAACTGCAGCGTGGTATCTGATTCTGTATAGTGCCGGAAGGTTTGTGGTTGAATTCTTCCGCGGCGATACGATCCGCGGGTTCATCGGAGTGCTTTCTACGTCTCAGTTCATCAGCATCTTTACTGCTGCTGCGGGGGTCATTCTCCTGCTTATGAGCCGCACTCGGACAAAGAATCAGAAGAAGACGGTTCTGATGGAAGGAACTCTGGATAAGTCTGTTACGGAAGAAAAAAAACAGGAAGTTCATGATGCAATCAATGCGCAGGTAGAAGAAATCTCTGCCGGCCGGAAGGAAGGAGAATCATCTAATGAAAATCGGAATTGCGAATGACCACTCTGGTGTTGAGATGAAGAATGAAGTCGTGGAGTATCTGAAGTCGAAAGGCTATGAAGTGGTGAACTACGGAACTGACAGCACAGAATCTACAGACTATCCGATCTGGGGGGAAAAGCTTGCAAATGCAGTAGCAGCAGGTGAAGTTGACCGCGGGATCGGTATCTGCGGGACTGGTGTCGGCATCGGCCTTGCCTGCAATAAAGTTGCAGGAATCCGTGCATGCATCTGCAGCGAGCCATATTCCGCAAAGTATTCCCGCCTGCATAATAACTGTCAGATTCTCTGCTTCGGCGATCGAGTCATCGGGATCGAATTGGCAAAGATGATCATTGATGAATTCATGACGACTGAGTTCGAGGGCGGACGCCATGAACGCAGAGTCAATGAAATCATGGATATCGAGCGCAGAAATCGTGAGAAATGAATAAACCTGTCAGATGGATCTGCATCATCCTGGCAGCTATGACGGCACTGTATTTCATGCCCTTTATCACTGTGGAGAGCAGGGATGGAGAAGGCCGGAAGTGGCGGATTCCGTTTGCCTCATGGTTTGTCTCAGATGATGGTTCTTCGCTTACGTTCGCAAGCATCCGCAGTGCATATGCAGCAGGAAAAGATTCTGCGAATGCCATGCATTCCTATGAAGAAGTAACCTGCCGCGGCAATACTTACTACTACGATGCAGATAACGATGTGTCTTTCAGCGGATATGATGCTTCATCCGGTATTCCTTCTTCCGTGCAGTACCACTATGTTTCCGGAAATGCCTGCAGAGGATGGACAGATGATGACGAAGTAGCGTGGGCGATCGGAGATATTTCAGAAGCAGATCTCTCCATTTCTGCAGAAGATGCAGAAGAGAAAGGCTGGTTTGTGATTCAGAATGGAATTGCTCTGAACGAACCGGCATACAATGACTTCTCACGTATGGCAAAGCAAGGTGTTTACAGCATATTGCGGACATTGGTGATCGATGGCCCTGACCGGAAGCTCATCGATGTGCAGCTGCTGGAAAATCCTGCAACGGTAGAACAGAAGAATTCTGAAGGCGTATCGGTTAAGGCGGAGGCTTTCTTCAAGGTAGTCACCAGGTCTGTAGAAGGCTCAGAAACGAATTATTATACGAATTTCAGCGATACAAAGTCAGATGGCACGTATCCGGTTCAGGTGAAAGCATCTGTCGGTTCGTTTGACAACCTGGAAGAAACCATCCTGTTTGAGTATTCTCTTCATTGAATAGGTTTCCGACAACTCGAGTTTCTGAAGCTCACATGCATTCATACAGAAAGAAGACATCTGAATCCTTACTGTCTTCTTTCTGTATTCGGCAGTGTTCGGATGAGGTGTTTCCGTTCTGCAAGACATGAGAATGCCTGGATCGTTTATCTGAGCATTGGAACGCCTGCATGCATACAGAAGAAATAATCCGGGCTATTCTGAAACAGAGAATGGATAAGACAAATGAAAAGGCTGCTGGAGCTTGCTTGATCAGCTCTGGCAGCCTTTCAGAAGATAAAGATTATGCCTGAGCAGATGGAGTATCTGCAGGCTTTTCCGCGGGGACAGGAAGCGGAATTGCTTTGTCTGGCTCCGGACGCTGGGCTCCGCAATTTGAGCAGAACTTTCCGGTATTTTCGTGTCCGCACTTCGGACAGGTCCATTCAATAGGCTCTTCCGGAGTTTCCGCATCCTTGTGCTCGAGGATGTTCATGAATTCTTCGCCGGTAATAGTCTCTTTTCTATACAGATACATTGCCAGACGATCCAGGTCATCACGATGCTCCATGAGCAGTTTCTTTGCTTTCTCATGTTCTGCTTTGACCAGAGCAACGACACGAGCATCGATATCAGCAGCAGTACTTTCGCTGCAGGACAGTGACGTATCTCCGCCGAGATACTGGTTCTGCACGGTTTCCATAGCAACCATATCGAAGTCATCATCCATGCCATAGCGTGTAATCATCGCTCTGGCAAGCTTTGTTGCCTGTTCGATATCGTTGCTGGCACCGGTTGTGACAGTTCCGAACTTCACTTCTTCTGCGGCTCTTCCGGCAGTGAAGGTAGCGATCTTGTTGCGCAGCTCTTCTTTGCTGTAGAGATAGTGATTGCCTTCCTCAACCTGCATCGTATAGCCGAGGGCACCGCTGGTACGAGGAATGATGGTGATCTTCTGAACTGGTGCACTGTGCGTCTGCAAAGCTGCGACTAATGCATGTCCGGTTTCATGATATGCAACTGTAAGCTTTTCTTCATCCGTGAGAATTGCATTCTTTTTCTGATAGCCGGCGAATACGACTTCAATGCTTTCCTCAAGATCTCTCTGTGTGACGACCTTGCGCTTTTCACGCACGGCTCTGAGGGCACCTTCATTGATGATGTTTGCAAGCTCAGCACCGGATGCACCGGAAGCCATTCTTGCGATCGCGTTATAATCCACATTCGGATCCATCCTGACCTTAGCAGCATGAACCTTGAGGATTTCCTCACGTCCTTTGAGATCCGGCAGCTCTACCGGTACACGGCGGTCAAACCGGCCAGGACGAAGCAGCGCAGGGTCCAGAGATTCCGGACGGTTGGTAGCCGCAAGAATCACGACACCATTATTGGACTCGAAGCCATCCATTTCGGTCAGCAGCTGATTCAGTGTCTGCTCCCGTTCATCATTGCCGCCGATATTTCCTGATACACGCTTTCCGCCGATTGCATCGATTTCATCGATAAAGACAATACACGGTGCTTTTTCCTTGGCCTGCTTGAAGAGATCGCGGACCTTGGAGGCACCCATGCCGACAAACATCTCAACGAATTCAGAACCGCTCATTGAGAAGAATGGAACATTTGCCTCGCCGGCAACTGCTTTTGCAAGCATGGTTTTTCCGGTTCCCGGAGGGCCGACCAGAAGAATTCCCTTCGGCATGCTGGCACCGATTTCACTATATGCTTTCGGATCGTGCAGATAATTGACAATTTCCTGAAGAGACTCCTTGGCTTCATCTTCACCCGCAACATCCTTGAAACGGATGCCGTTCTGAGACTTGATGTAGACACGAGCATTGGACTTTCCCATGTTGAACATCATGGAGTTTCCGCCGCCTTCGCTCTTGATGATCCTGCGCATGAGCATCTGCCCGAGGAAATAGAAGAACGCAATCGGAATTACCCAGCTCAGCAGAAAATCAACCCAGGGAGACTGTTTTTCCTGAATCTCCTTTGTGAATTCCACTCCGTTTTCATACAGACGTTCGGTCAGCCCCGGATCGTCCATGAGACCGGTCTTGTAGATTTTGCTATCTCCACCTGTCTTAGTCGTGAAGAGAATTTCTTCAGAAGTGATCTGAACTTCCTTGATTTCCTTATCTTCCGTCTCCTGAATAAATGTACTATAGCTGACTTCTTCGATCTTTGCCTGGTTGTAGGCAGGAACGAACAGCAGATTGAGCAATGCAAGTACGAGCATCACAACTGCATAATAGTAAATCAGCGGTTTTTTCGGCTTATTAACCTGGTCCACTTGAGATCACCTCGTTTTCTTCAGTATGTACAGTTTAGCACACAAGGATATAGAGTGCTAAACAATTTTGTGTGAAATGATGGGAGAAACGGTTAATTCAGGTCCAGCTGCTGCAGGCGTTTGCTGTCGGCGACAATGATCAGGGAATCATCAGGTCTGATCACATAGTCCGGTGTGAAGCTCATGGTGAGTTTTTTCGAATCCCCGCTGCGGATGCCAATGATATTGACTGCATAATTCTTCCGGAGTTCCAGTTCAATCAGCGAATGATTCTGCCAGAGGGAAGGAGCTTTGATCTCGAGGATGGAATATTCGTTATCCACATTGAACATATCAACGATATTCGGATTGAGCAGCCGTTCGGCAAGACGCTGGCCTGCTTCTTTCTCCGGCTGGATCACGCGGTCGGCACCGACGCGTTCGAGGACATACATGTAATTGTGGTTGTTTGCTTTCGCAATGATTTCCTTCACATGAAGTTCTCTCAGGTGGATGATTGCCATGATGCTTTCTTCCAGATGAGAGCCCATGGCGACAATCGCGATATCCGCATCCTGCACCCCGGCTTCTTTCAGCTGATCAAGGTCACAGCAGTCTGCCTGAACGGCATTGCTGACGACGTCTGCAACGTTCTCGACGCAGCTCATGCTGCTGTCGATGGCAATCACATCAGCCCCGGATCTGGCGATCGTCTTAGCTACGGCGCTGCCGAAGATACCGAGTCCGATTACTACATAAGTTTTGCTATTCATATGCCTCCTATCCGATCATCAGATCTGCATCCGGGTATTCCACATGCTTGCGGACCAGCCCGCTGCGGCGATTCTGGAATACTTCGATAATTGCGAGCGGTCCGACCCTGCCAATGAACATCAGCAGAATGATCACGATTTTTCCGCCCGGAGAAAGCAGCGGTGTGAGTCCTGCTGAAAGACCGACGGTTGCAATTGCTGAGACCTCTTCATAGATGAGGTCGAGGGTATCCATGGTCCTGCCATCGGTGCAGAGCATGATTGCAGTGGCTGCAAACAGAAATCCGATATATACCGAGAAAATGATGAATGCATGGATGAAATCAGAATCCTGGATTCTGCGTTTCCAGATATGGATCGTGTTTCCTTCATCATGAAGCAGGTTCTTCACCGCCACAGCAAGAATTGCAGCAGTTGTGGTTTTCATGCCTCCGGCAGTGCCGCCTGGCGAACCGCCGATCAGCATGAATACGCACATGATAAGCAGTGTCACCTGGCGGCAGGCGCCGATGTTAACCGTATAGAAACCAGCAGTACGGAGCGTGACGGACTGAAACATCGAGATCAGAATTCTGGAAGAAACCGGAAGGCTTGCCAGGGTGCTTGGATTGCCCATCTCAGCCAGGCAGAAGAAAACGGTTCCGGAAACAAACAGAATCAGAGAGATTGAAAGCACTACTTTTGTGTGCGTGCTGAGACTGATCCAGAAGCTGTGAAGGCTTTGCTTTCGTTTTCCTTCATGTAGTTTCCGGCTGAGGTCAAACCAGACCATGAAGCCAAGGCCGCCCATGGTGATCAGTCCCATGACGGTCAGAGACACCAGAGGATCAGAAGCGTAATTCATGAGACTGTTGCTTGCAAAGCAGTCAAAACCTGCATTCGTGAAGGCACTGACGCAGAGGAACAGACTGTTGAAGATTCCTTCTCCGATTCCGAAGTCGCGGATCAGATGAGGCAGAAGAAGAAGAAATCCGATACTCTGGAAGAAAAAGGTATACTTGATGATCTTCTTCAGATAATCGGCAATGTTTGAAACATCTCCTTTGCCTGCTGCTGAAGCAAACATGACTCGTTCGGTCAGAGACATGCTTTTCTTCTGGAGAATGATTGCAGCAGCGACGAACGTCATCAGTCCCAGACCGCCGATTTCCATCAGAAGGATCATGACGGTTTTTCCGAAAAAGGTATAAGTATCTGCTACGGTAAGCGGGCTTAATCCCGTTACGCATACAGCTGAAGTGGAGATGAACAGGCTGTCCAGATAAGATGGGGCTTTACCCTGGACGCTGACCGGCAGCGAAAGCAGCAGTGATCCGATCAGAATAACACTGGCGAAGCTCATTGCCAGAACCCGGGCAATGCCGAATCGGGTAATAAAGCTCACAAACCATTTCGGCCGTTTCTTTCTGAGATCCAGAATTTTCTGTTTTGTTTCCTGCATATGTCCTATTATAAAGTCCGCTGTAATTCCTGCAAATGTCCTTCGAACTGCTCACTCAGAATCAGCAGACGTGCCTGAAGAGATGATCACTTCTTCACCTTCGTATAGTTTCTTTCATCCAGGTTTTCCGCAGGAACTGCAGACGGAAGAAATGGATCGGATCCTGCGAGAAGGATCTGAAGTCAGTCCCGATTCTGTGCTGAATAAAGGAAAGCCGCATTGCTATGCGGCTTTCACACATATGGTCGGGATGACCTGATTTGAACAGGCGACCACTTCGTCCCTAACGAAGTGCGCTACCAAACTGCGCTACATCCCGAAGTGGCACCCCCAGTAGGAATCGAACCTACAACTAACCCTTAGGAGGGGTTTGTAATATCCGTTTTACTATAGGGGCGTGCCTAGTTATTATACACAATTATTCTGTGTTCGGAATTGAATTTCGCGCTTGGGCAAGTGACAATCTGAAATTGTATCTGAAACAGGAAATACTCTAAATAACGAAAAACTGCCTAAAATCTGTAATTCAATCTGAAACAGACTCAATTTTCAGGGCAGTTTTCCTGTTCAAAATCTGTAACTCAATCTGAAACAGGTTACCGTAATCTGGCAAAAGAGTTTCCATAACCAGCATAATAAAACCCATCCATGCGATGGGCTTTACTTTGCTTCAGGCGTTCGATCCTCCATCGCCGGAATCATTGTTCTGAGAGCTTGCAATGCCAAGTACTGTCAGACCAAGCAGTACTCCAGGGCCGACTTTCTTAACACCTTTCATGCTTTTATCGAGAGCCACAAACTGCTTCTTTATGGAAATCTTCTCTTCGTTATTCTTCGCCATGATCTTCCTCCTGATCACTTCTCTTTACCAATGTTACCGGCTCTTTTTCCTTTACCAGATGAATTGCATTGATGAGCTGCTGACCGGTGTATTCAATTTCCACAGCATCCTTAGAAGCGATCATATCAACTTTGGCCCTAATGCCATCCAGAAAGTTCTCTGGATTCTTATACCACATCTGGTCAAAGTTCCCATTGAGCGCGATCTCGAAGTTTGCCAGATTCTTTAGGGCCGGGTGATGCACAAGCTGCTCATTCGGTATGAATACCTTTTTATAGGATGCTTTCTCTTCAATCATGGCATATGCATAGCCGAGAAGCTGCGTTGCCAGGAGATAACATTTGAATAGTTCCTGGATCCTGTTGTAATTTTCAAAAGTTTCTGTCAGAAAATTCTTGTCTTTGACGATCTGGCCTGAAATGCCGAATGCCGAATCCTTTACTTCCGGGAAGTTGTTCAACAGCCGAGTCAGTGCTTCGATGATCCTTCCGCGGGTTCCGTTCAGACTCGGAATCAGATTATTGATGATCCCATGACGAGTGGCGTCACTTGAAACTTCAACCTGTGCCAATGTGTCCCTTGCACCTATCAGATCACCATACATGCTGTCATAATACATACCTTGCAGAGCTATAACGCGGTCACGTACATCATTGACCACTTCAGCCATCTGTTTGATTTCCTGATGCTGTGCATAGGAAGCAAGATGCGTCGGAAGCATACTTCTTGCAGCCTTTGCCTTGTCGACTTCTTCTATTATTGCATGCGCCCTAACGCCAGGTTCCTGCCCCATGATTTCCGCTACGGATTCGCCCGTGTCTTTCTTGGTCATCCAGTGCAGAGCACCTTCCTGCCAGTCCTTCTGTAGGTTCTTTGGTATCTTTGCAATATAGACGGTCTCAGGGTTGATCATGTCAGCAGCATCCTTTGCGATATCTGCCTGGCTGAAGATATCCCGGAGAATCTGATCAGCTTCTTCTCTGCCAACCGTATTAATGTTGTCCTGGATCTCCTTCTTTATATTGTCCGGCATAGAATTAACGCTGATGTCTATGTTTACTTCATATTTCTTATCTTTGCCGCTCATATTCTTTTCCCTCATTCAGAATGATTGACAAACCGCTGCCTGTTACCTTGAGTATAAACCAAAAGGAATATCTGCTGTTCAGTAAATACCAGTGCATATCTGCCAGGACAATAATAAAGCGCACAGCCGGAACCAAATCCGAGCTATGCGCATGCTTTGAATATGAAGCCTGTAATCCTATTTTCTACGGCTGAGCAGCACAACTGCCATGCCTACTGTAATGAATGCTATTACCAGCGCACCGGTATGACCCATGTTGACTCCGGTTGGCACTGAGCCTTCAAGCGTATTCGTGAACGCAGCCGTGGTGTTTCCACCCAGCGTCTGTGTACCTGTTGTTTCACCTTCTGCAAGCACAGGCATGATGTACATGCTGAATGCTGTCATGAATCCGATAACAAGATTTCTGATTCTCATTCATTTCTGTCTCCTTTTCTGTTTGAAGCTTTAATGCTGTTTCAGTACTGCATCTGATGCCAGGCTGTAGCCGGTTATACTTCCGGTAAATGTGACTGCGGCAGATGCATTGCCTGTGCTGTCCTTGCTCAGGGTGAATGTCTTGCTGTAGGAATCCGCCTTGTATCTGGATACTGGCAGGAGTTCCGCAGTGCAGTTTCCGACAGGAACATCCGTGAATACGAAGCTGACTGTGCCATTTACATTAAGCGTGTCTGCTGCATGCAGGCTTCTGCCATCCGGCGTCTTAAGCGTCACAATGGCGGCATAATCGCCAAGCTGTGATATATCAGCCAGTTCACTGGTACAGGTCACATTGATCGTTACTGTGCCTGTATCCAGCTCATTGGTGAATGCTGCGGTAGTATTACCGCCGAGTGTCTGTGTGCCGGTTGTGCGGCCTTCTGCAAGCACGGGAAGTACTGCCAGGCAGACAGCGGCAAGAATGCCGATAATCGCGTTTCTGAATTTCATAATGTGCCTCTTCAGTTTGTTGTTATTTTGCTGCTTGCCGTGTAATTCTCCGGGTCTTCCGTGATGTTATAGGTACAGCTTTCATAGAGATCCTTGAATACAATGGATTCTCCATGTTTCAGCCAGACAGTGACTGTAGCATTGCCGCTACCTCTGTCGGTGCAGCCGTTTCTTCGGCTAATGCCAATGCATTGGAACTGCCATTCATGCTGACGGCAAGCATCAGCGATATCAATATTCTCCATACTTTCTTCATACTGGTGTACCTCATTTATTACCTGCGGCTGTACCGTCTGTAACCAGATGTCACTTAGTGAATGCCGCTTCCTTTATGAAGAATAGCTATTTTATTGGGCTTTATGATTGTGCGGAGCTCAAAATGAAAGACCGCACATTCCATGCGGCCTTCCTGCTGTTTTACAACTCTGTTTCTTATGTTCTTGGCGCATTTGCCAGCTCTCTGAAAAGTTCCCCTGCCAGTGCCGCCATGATTGCATTGTACTTATCCTTATCCTGGAACAAACTGGAATAGGAATCCATGGACTCGACGTAAGCTGCCTGAGCAGTATCCTCGAATGCCTTCGGGAAGATGCTGTTGGTAAACATCTTCTCTCCATCCTGACGAGCAGAAGCCTGAACCTTGGGATCCTTTACCAGCTTGTCATGCAGAGATTTGACGATGACCTTATCAGCGTCCGTGAAGTTTCCTTTATATTCCTTGTTGATCTCATCAATGACATCATCCAGTGGAGACTTCTTTTCGGCTTCTCCACCAGTCGGATTCAGTGTAGGCGGTGCAATCATCGGTGCTGTTCCGTCCAGCATAATGGCACCTTCGAACGTTTTTTCCAGATGATAGTATTCCAGTTTTACCTTTTCACCGAGATCAAACGGTGTTGCTGGCTCCGGCGGAAGCAATCTGTACAAGTAGCTGCAGAAGATGTATTCCTTATGCAGATCCTTATCAAACATGCGGCTCAGCTGTGTGATGAAGTTATAGTACCGGACAAACGCCTTAACTGTCTTCCGGAAGGTAATCCGCTTAGTAACATCATCAATGGCGTTATATCTCTGTGCAACTGGCAGTAATGCATTGGTGATCTTGCCCTGAATGCTGCTGACGCGTTTCTCACCAAGATAGATATCCGTGACTTTCTTTACATCAATATCATCGTACAGATTGAAAGCTCTCAGCTCTTTCTGAACCTGATAGATCTTATTAACGTCTGTTTCCTTCTCAAGTTCTGTGGTCTTGTAGAACGGTTCGAAGGCTTCCTTGATGTCTTCCACGGTGTTCTTGAAGTCCAGAATAAAGGTATCCGTTTTTCCAGGATAGATGCGGTTCAGACGGGATAACGTCTGCACAGCTTTCACATCTCTCAGCTTCTTGTCAACAATCATGGTGTGCAGCAGTGGTTCGTCAAACCCGGTTTGGTACTTTTCAGCCACGATCAGAATATTTCCTTCATCATGGAATACACTGCGTGTCTGAGATTCTGTTACATGATGCCCCTGAGAATCAATATTCATGCCAGATTCCGTGTATTCCGGCCCGTTGACTTCATCCGGATCTTTCAGAGAACCGGAGAAAGCAACGAAAATCTTGTCATCATATCCCTTGGCATCAATGTATGCCTTGATTTCATGGTAGTAGCGGACTGCTGCCAGGCGGGATTCTGTAACCACCATCATCTTGCCCTTGCCACCAATGGAAGGTTTTGTCACAGTACGATATGTTTCAACGATGATCTGCGCTTTCTGCTGCAGGTTATGTGGATGCAGCTCCTCAAAGCGGCGGATCACTTTCAGTGCTTTGCTGGTAGGGACATTCGGATTATCCGGAATGTTCTTTGCAATCTCATAGCACATCTTATAGGTCATGTAGTTCTGCAGAACATCCATAATGAAATGTTCTTCAATTGCCTGACGCATGGAATACACATGGAACGGAACATATCTGCCATCCAGTGTCGGTGTGCCGAACAGCTCCAGAGTTGAAGCCTTCGGTGTTGCAGTGAAAGCAAAGTAAGAAATATTCTTATGCTTACCCTGAGAGATCAGCTCCTGTACCATGCGGTCATCACGATCTTCCTCGGATGCTTCTGCTTCTCCTTCGATCTCTGCATATTCCTTCAGGGCATCTTCCTTGTCTGCCAAGGCATACTTCAGCTTGGCAGCGGCCTTGCCGGTCTGAGAAGAATGGGCTTCATCAATGATGACGGCAAATGTCTTGCCAGATGTTTCCTTGACTTCCTTGTAGATGACAGGGAACTTCTGGAGAGTAGTTACGATGATTCTTCTCCCGTCATTGACAGCCTGCAGCAGATCCTGTGAGTTTTTCTTCTCATCAATGGTCACAACAGAGCCGAGTGTATGGTCAAAACCGCGGATCGTATCCTGCAGCTGAGCATCAAGAAGCCGTCTGTCGGTGACGATAATGACAGAAGTGAATACCGGCTCATTCTGATTGTTATGGAGAGATGCCAGGCGGTATGCAGTCCATGCGATGGAGTTGGACTTGCCGGAACCTGCACTGTGCTGAATCAGATAGCTCTTGCCAGTGCCGTTTTCCTTGACATCGGCAATGAGTTTCCTGACTACGTCAAGCTGGTGATATCTCGGGAAAATTACACGTTTCGATACCTTTTCCTTAACCTCGCCAGTATCATGATCCATGACTTCTTCCCGTTTCACATCATAGGAAATGAACTTCTGCAGGATATCCAGCATGGAATCCTTCTGCAGTACATTCTTCCAGAAGTATGAAGTAGCATAGTCGCCATCCTTGCTCGGAGGATTGCCAGCGCCACCGTCAACACCTGGGCCATTCGAACCCTGATTGAACGGCATGAAGAAAGTTGCTTCCTTCTTCAACTCTGTAGTCATCCATACCTGATAGAGGTCAGCACAGAAGAAGGCCAGGATACGGTGATTCAGCTTGAAGCACTTTTCTCTTGGATCACGGTCAGTCATCCATTGCTGCTTGGCATTATCCACGGACTGCCCGGTAAGCTGATTCTTGAGTTCAATGGCAACCACAGGGATACCGTTGACTGCCAGCATCATATCCACACTGTTGCTGTTTTCGGCAGAGTAGTGCCACTGCCGGATGCACTGACAGATGTTCTGACTGTAATGCTTCGCAGCAAGCTCATTCAGCGTTGATTCAGGCTTGAAATAGCAGACCCGGAAGAGAATACCACGATACTTGAAACCATGCCGTAAAACGGCAATCAAACCATCTGTACGGACTGCATCTTCAAAGATTTCATAGAACTTCTGCTTCGGATCACGGCCTGCACTCTTGACGAAACGAGCCCATTCCACAGGCTGAGAGCTGGATACAAAATCAATGAGTGTATCCAGATCAAGAGCCATATCAATGGACTTCTTGTAGCCGGAATCATCTGCTTTCTGCCATCCGCCCTGTGGAGAGATGAGAAAGGATTCAATATCAGATTCAAATTGTTTTTCTGTATCAGGCATTTGGCACCTCCCGTTTTCCTGTAACGCATTCATAGATGAGAGATTTCTTATAAGCTTCAAGATCAGCAATCTGCGCTTCTTGATCAGCTATCAACTGATTGATAGACTCGCATTTGTCATCCAAATAATTACAGATCATGACTTGATCGTTGTATTGAGGAAAAGCACATTTATATTGCGAGAGGACTTCCATGTTTATTCCAACATATATGGAGCCGGCCAGGTAGTAATCTCTATAGTTGATAAAAGCATTGCTCAATAATGAGTACATAATAAATCGGCTATCAAAGCCATTGTCGGGGCAAATGCGTGCTACCTCTCGTGCAATATTATATCCAGTCATACTTTGAGGAATAACAGCACAACCGCCTAAGGTACCTCTTACATTTACAACTACATCATCTTTTTCAAGAACAGTACGGCTGTATTCCTCTGACAATTCTTGTGTAATTGTACGAATACCTGACGTATCAATCCAACCATCCTTTACGTCACTGCACCGTAACACCATAACTCCTAACGGATCAGGGTCATAAAGTTTAATTACGCCATAGGATATTGCTTTTTTGGAAATCTCCTTCAATTTTTTAATATGCCAATCAGCAGGAATTCTTCCATACCAAAATAATCCGCTATCCTTCATTTCAGCCTTTGGATTCAGCCCTTTTGTCACAGCCTGTGTGATGATTGACTGCTTCAGAACCTTATAGTCTTCAATGCTGGCTTTTGCTTCGGAAATGGCAGAATCAATGTCAATGCATTTAGAATCAAGATACTTCGCAATTTCAGCCTGCGTTGTTTCATTCGGGAGTGCAATCATAAAATCCTTCAACATTGGCAATCTTACAGATGGAACAGTTGACTGTGCACTACCTTTGTCCATCTCGCTTGGGAATCTATTACTAAGCGAGTAATATAAGAATTTCTGATCAACATTCTTAAAGTGCATGAGACAGTAAACTCGTTGATGAACTGCATATTTACCTGATGCCATGTGAAATACTCGACCGGCGCCAGCACCATCTCCAGCCATTAATATTCCATCACCGTCGAAGGTGAAGTTGTTTGAGCGTTCTATTATTGGAGACCTTACATAAAATGGATATTTACCATTAGGATCAGAATTTTGCGTATCTTGATTCCCTGTATAAATGTCACATAAAAACCTAAGGCGAATATTATTCCAGTTTGAAGGAAGATAAATTTCACTTGTCATTATCGTTGGCCTTCTCCAAACAGCTTCTGCAGCTTTTCCATCTGCACTTTCTCACGCTGTTTAATCCGCTCTGCAATCTGATCCGCAGGCTCCAGCTGCTTGTATTCATAGAAGACACGGGTAAAAGGAATCTCATACCCGATCTTTGTCTTGCTCTCGTCCACCCAGCAGTCAGGATTGTACGGCTTCACTTCTCTGACAATGTAGGCGTCAATGTCTTCATCCAGTGGGATCGTCTCTGTATCACGTTTGTCAGCATCAGCAACCATCTTTCCCTTCTTCAGGATCGGCTTGCCGTCTCCATTCAGCATCGGGCTCTCCACCGTGACCTTGTAATAGCCAAGATCAACGGAATCCATGATCTTCGACTTGCATACAATCTCGTTCCCTGACTCGGTCACTGCCTTGTAATCCTTGTTCTCAAATGCACCGTAGGCTTCCACAATCATGTCACGGCATGCATCCGTGATGTCAACACGCTTGGAACCGATGCTCTTGCGGCGCGGTTCATAGCACTTGCTGGCGTCAATCAGCTGAACCTTTCCACGCCTGTTCACCGGCTTTTCTTTTGAAATCAGCCAGATATAGGTTGCAATACCCGTGTTCATGAAGGCATCGTTCGGCAGCTGGACGATTGCATCCAGCCAGTCATTCTCAATGATTCTGCGTCTGATCTCAGACGGGCCGCTTCCGGCATCGCCCGTAAACAGGGAAGAGCCGTTCTGAATGATGGCCATGCGCCCATCTTCCTTCAGCTTTGCAATGCCATTCTGCAGGAACAACATCTGACCGTCGCTTTTGGAAGGAAGACCGGCTCCAAACCTTCCTGCATCTCCCATCTTTGCTTCGGCTTCAACGGACTTTGCTTCACGCTTCCAGTCGATACCGAAGGGCGGGTTGGAGATGCAGTAGTCGAACTGGTAGCCCTTGAACTTGTCATCACTCAGCGTATCACCGAACTGCATGTTATCCGGATCACCGCCTCTGATCAGCATGTCTGCTTTAGCTACGCCAAAGGTGAATGGATTCAGCTCCTGGCCGAATACTGTTACATCCGCATTGCTGTCGAGCTGCTTCAGCCGCTCCTCCATGCATGTCAGCATCTGGGAAGTGCCCATTGTCTGGTCATAGATCGTCTTTTTGATGCCGTCTTTGAAGTCTTCGCCATCGACCAGCAGGTCGCACATCAGATACACGATGT
The DNA here is from genome assembly GCF_900290205.1 of Anaerolactibacter massiliensis. Taxonomy (NCBI): domain Bacteria; kingdom Bacillati; phylum Bacillota; class Erysipelotrichia; order Erysipelotrichales; family Erysipelotrichaceae; genus Anaerolactibacter; species Anaerolactibacter massiliensis. The sequence goes on from NZ_OLMH01000001.1 coordinate 551,456, forward strand.
CACGGGAAGTGAAGTGGGCTCCTGCTTCCTCATCGTAGGACTCAGAGAACCTGCGTACGAGATCCTCAAAAATATAACCGAAGTCAACAGCACTGATTTTCCGGGGATCCATGTCTGCCTTTTCGGAAGAGAAATCAGAAATGACCTGGAAGAGAAGTCCTGCCTCTACCATACGATCAATCTGCTGATAGAAGTTCATGCGGGAGAGAATATCGGCGACATTATCAGAGAAACCATTCAGATAGTCCTTGAAGTTAGTCTCGATATTCTCCGGGTCAGCAATCAATGTCTGAAAGGTGAACCTGCTGGTGTTGTAGAACTGGTATCCAGCCGCCTTCTTCAGAAAGCCATCCTTCACAACAATGCCATGCGTATCCAGTTTTTTATTCAGTTCTACTACAGCGTCATGCGTTGGCAGCAGGCAATCATGGAAACGCTTGATTACGGCCATTGGGAGAATCACAAGGCCGTATTCATGCGGCTTGAAAGCACCGTAAAGACTGTTTGCGGCATTCCAGATTACCGTTGATTTTTCCTGTATGTTCTTGCCAACTTCCTGAATTTTTTCATCTGATGTCGTCATACTTTACCCTCGTTTTCCTTATCGTAATTTTCAAGATATTCCACAGCAGCCTTCAACGGCGTTGCTGATTCCGTTACATCCTTGTTGTGTGACAGCGGTTCTGTCAGTCTTCCATACAGCAGCCGCGCCCGGATTGCCGGATACTGACACTTGTATGTATGTTCTCCCTGGGCTGTAAATCTTGCCAGTAAGCTGACATAGCCTTCTCCAAGAAAACGTCTGTTTCCTATATACGTCCTGATATAGGATGCATCTGCTTTAACCATTTTTTCGGAATCAGAATCGCCTTTGAGGCCGGATACCCAGCGGTCGAAGGAGTCAATATCCGAACAGCGGTTCATCAGCTCATCCGCTGTGCTGCTTCTCTGCAGCTTGTATATATCAGTATCTTTATCCTGTATGTGGGCAATGTCCTTCAGCTTATCGGGAATATCCGGCAGATACAGCATCTTAACCGCATCCGGAAACATTGATTCTGCTACGATCCGGAAGGAGTTATGGTAATCCGTCATAACCCTCTTTACCAGCCGGCTGTCCTTATCCGCAAAATATTCACGAAGCGTTTCATCATAGGTGTCCGGCAGAATGGTAAGTACGGTGTTGTGTGCAGCATCTGTAATCAGCGTTCTTGCCATACCTTTGATGCCGATGACATGAATACCGAGAAATTCAGGAAGCACTCTGGATCTGGCTTCATCATTTGCTGCAATCCAGCGTTTGAGCAGCTTGTTGATTCCCTCACGGGTGATTGTTCCCTTGACAGCTTCCGAAGCATTCAGCATCGGCATGTGCATGGCACAGTCCAGGGCATATGCAGCGAGCCTTTTGGAAACCAGTGTGTTGTACCAGACAAAGTTCATCGGAGCTGTAAATGTTGTCTTGCAGGCGCTGTTCCTGCACATATACCTCGAAAAGTATACATAGACGGTAACAAACTGCTTCTGACCATCCGAAAGTTGCAAAACGTCCAGAACTTTTCTTGTATCTGTGGCGTGAAGGATTACCCGCTCAGAGCCGCAGACAGGGCAGTTTCTCCTTACATCATTGCGCAGTTTTGTATAGTAAACAGAATCATCGCCTTTATCCGCCAGAACGTCTAAATCGGGCTGTCCAAGCAGATCAGTGCGTGCTTGATCGACTTTGAACGGCACGAGTTGACCTCCGGAATATATCCAGATCAATCGTACAGTTTCCATGTGTATATCATACCCCATAAGTTTATGAACATAAACACTTTAGTTGCAATTTGCATGTTTTATTAAAAATATCATGTGGATATGTTTGACAATCACGATTTATACTTTATTATGTAAGCACACATAAGTAGCACATAATGTGCTAATTATCAGAAACTGGATGGCGGAATGCAATAAGTGCTTATGAAGGAGGAATATGAAATTTGATTTCAAATATCAATATGCCACGGATGTACCCAAAGGCGGCAATCAGTACCTTATAGGCGGCAGCCTTGATGCCGATACAATTGTGGATGCCAAATATATCCGGTCAAACATTGCACCAGGCAATCCCTATGTGGAGGCGCTTCCCCGCTTCCTGACACCGGAACAGCTTGTGGTCGCTAACAATAGGGCAATTCCTCTGCCGACGGATGAGCAGATTGCGGCCATGGACAAGTACGACAAGGAAGAAGCAGTGGAACAGCTTTCAGATATTCGCTTTCCTCTTTCCTTCCATGGCGACTTCGAGCGGGAATTCCATAATGCGATTGTGACTTCCTATCGCCGCAGAAAGCTGATCTACGATGAAGGAATTGACGTGCACTACGTCATGGGGAATCAGGATCAGATCATGCATCACAAGATGACCGCCAGGAACATGTCAGATTCCATCGAAGGAATTTCTATGCTCGGCACTTCCGGCTGCGGCAAGACTTCCTGTGTAAATATGACGCTCAGCCACTACCCGCAGGTAATCATGCATCATCCATCATCGGATTACCATTTTCCTCAGATTGTCTATCTCGTTGTTGTCTGCCCTCACGAATCGAGTTTCAAGAACATCTATGATGCGATTGCTGCACAGATCGACCTGGCGCTCGGCAACATCAACCCTGTATATCAGGCAAAGATGGCCAAGAAGAAGATGATCGGAGACAAGGTCGCCTACTGTGCACAGCTGATTGATCTGTTCGGCATCGGCATGATCATCTTCGATGAAATCCAGCAGATGAGCAGGCATTCCACCTCTTCATCTTCCGTTACTTCTCTTCTCACCCTGGAAAACAATACGAATGTGGCCATGTCTGTCATTGGCACAGATGATGCCTTCTACGACCTGTTCAGCGAGCGTCATACCGCCCGCCGGTTCTCTACCTACATCAACGCCAATGGATATTGCAATGACCGTGAACTGTTTGATCTGTTCATGGCAAATCTGTTTTCCTACAGCTGGACTGACATTCCGATTGATATCTCGCAGGAAGCACTGGATGCCTCCTATGAAATTACAGGCGGAAGGCTTGGAACCATGGTAAAGCTGGCAAAGTATGTCCAGCTGGATGCGATCAATGCAGGCAGTGGCGTTCAGATGATCAACGCTGACTTCATCAGGAATACAGCAAAGAACCGTCATGTGGATGTATTCAAAGAAGCCCGGGCAAAGGAAAAGTACAAGGATGCAAAAACTGAAAAGGCTATTCAGGCAAGTTTCCCGCTGCTGAATTCCGTGGAACAAAACGAAAAGCAGGACGAGACAAAGAAGCGGATGTCTGAAGCATCAAAGGACAGCCGGAATATTCAGCTCATCGAAATGAAGCGGAATGTCGTAAAGAAGCTTTCCGATAAATACACTGCTGCCAAAGTAGAAAAGGTATTCAACGATATTGTCATGCTTCCCGAAAATGCATCAATCACAGAAGATGAAGCTGTGACAGCCGTACAGCAGAGGCTTGAGCATAATGACGCAAAGGCAGCCGCAAAGCAGGAAGGAAAGAAACGACGTCCTGATTCCGACGCCATGCAGGACGAGATTCTTGCGACAAGAGACAACATCGGGAGCATTCTTGGAAAGGCTGACGCATGAGACAGATCTCTGATGAAACACGGCGGAAACAGCATCGTGGCGAAGGACATGGCAGAACGTACAAGCCATGGATTCTGCCAAGAGAGATCCACGGCCTGTCAACTACCGTTAATTATCACGACGCAAAAGCCGGCAGAACTGTCAGTCTGCTGTCACAGGGAGAGCTGAATATCTATCTCTGCCTTCAATGGCAGGACAACGTTGCGGATATCCGTGAACAGTATCCCCTGCCGCTGACGGACACAGAAGCTATTGCAGAATACTATGGTTTGCGGCATCCGGCACACGCAGGAAAGAACATCGTGATGACAACAGACTTCCTGGTCGATCTGAATGACGGACGTCAGTTTGCTGTATCGGTGAAGCCGGATCAGTCGGAAATTGACGACAGAAGAACAGATGAAAAGCTGTTTATTGAGAAGAAATACTACGAGTCACAGAAAATTCCCTACTATGTTGTCTTCAAAACAGACATTCCTGCGAATACTGCAAAGAATCTGCGGCTTGTCATGAAATATTACAGTCTGGATGATGTGCATTCCCGCAGGGACATGGTGCTGCATCTGATTGCACATAAACGGATTCTGACGGATATGAATGTCTGTCAGCTCCCAATAAAAGAACTGGAATCGGCATTCGTGCCGAATGGAGAAGCATTTGAAAAGCTGAGGAAGGAGGAGCTTGTATGAACGAGAAAATTATGGTCAGAGATATTCTGACAGACCCGAAAACAGGAGAACAGTGGCGGGTGATCTTTCATAACGGGGATATTGCAGTCATCGTGAAGATGAACGTCTCCTCTCTGCAGATCAAATCCATCACAGTAAAAACCATCATGGATCGGCTGTCAGATAAAACACTTGAGGTAAGTGCTGATGATATAACAATCATTTCACCTCGCAAACTTTCGCCACGTACACGAGAAAAGTTTCTATCCGATAAATCCATTGCTGAAGATATATCAAAAGCTTACGGGCCAACCTTTCTCAATCTGGTTGGCAAGCAAAAGAAAGATGAATTTGTAAAAATTGCCGAACAGCACGATGCTGCCAAGTCAACTGTATGGAAAATCACACGTCTGTATCTTCAGGGCGGATTGTCAGATGCCGCTCTGATCGATGGACGCTACAAGAAAGCCGCACCAGCAGTAAAGACAAGAGTCAGAAAGCCCGGGCGGAAATCAGCATATGGCTTAGATCAGGGAAAATTATTGACTGAGACAGATCTGAAACTGTTTGATCAGATGGTTGCCATGAGAACGAAGCCGGATGGATCCGCTCATGGACAGACATGGGATTATCTTTACCACTACATGCTGGACAAATACTATTCCAGCGATATTACCGCTGATGATGGATCTGTAGTTAGAATTCTTCTTCCAGCCAATCAAAGACCGACTTACAACCAGTTCTACCATTATGTACGGCAGCACGCTCCCAAAAAGGCACTTACTGTTGCTGATACCAGTGCATTTGAAGAGAATAACCAGCACAGACTGCATACCGGATCAGCAAAGACGAATCTGATTGGCCCTGGTGATTGTTTTGAAATCGATGCATGCGAAGTCGATGCCGCACTTGTTTCAAGAACCAATCCATCGCAGGCAGTTGGACGTGCTATCGTCTATATCATCATTGATGTATGGACTTCCATGATCATGGGCGTTTCCATAGCTTTTGATAACAACTCTGTTGTCGGTCTGACAAACGCCATTTACAGCCTGGCTCTGAATAAGCATGAACTGTGCAGCAGGTATGATATTACGTTTGAAGATGATCGTTTGTGGCCGACAGGTTACAAGCCTCTGAAATTCCGTGTTGACCACGGTTCTGATTTCATTTCAAAGGATTTCAACCGGATTGCTGAAGAGCTGAATGTTGATATTGATACGGTTCCTGTCATGAACGGTTCCATGAAAGGTACAGTGGAACACATCTTTCATATGATCAATCAGGAAACAGGAATCCCGCTGATTATGCACGGAAAAATCACAAAGCGCTATGATTCCAAACACCATAAGCAGGCAGTCATGACCGTTGAGGATTATACAAAGATCGTCCTGTCCTTCGTGCTTTCTCACAATTCCAAATACATGGTCAGCAAACTGAAGTCTGAAGGACAGATTGAAGCAGGAGTCCGGCCTATTCCGGCAGAACTCTGGACATACTACTGTGATAATTTCAACTATCCCCGGATGCTTCCGGATGATGAATCGCTCAGATACACACTGTGCGTACCTGCAAAAGCAGTCATTTCCTCTGATATGCCAGGATTCTGTGTCAACGGTCTTTACTATGAATGTGACCTGTATCAGGTCAATGCAGACCGCTACAGGCATCAGAGAACACGACAGTATTATGCCATCAGAATTGACCCAAGGAACACATCTTATATCTACATTCTTGATGACGATAATCACCCGGTTCGTGAGAAACTCATTGCCAGCATTCCGGAGAACAACAGCTACCGTGACATGACATGGAAGAGATACGAATACCTCAGAAGAGCCGGAAAAATCATGGACAAGCAGAACGAAGCATACCGTCAGGAGCACAAGATCGCCCTGAACAGAACAGTAGAATCAATCGTTGATAGCGCAGCATCCCGGCATGAAGGGATCACCAACAATACAAAGGATATGGTTCCTGCCCGCAGCGAAGAAAAAGAGGCAATTTCCGTTGAGCACTCTCTTGCCAAAGATGCGTCCGTTCCAACCATGCCAGAGCAGAATGCATCGCCTGATTCTGCAAAGGGAAATACATCCAGCCACATTATCATCGGCAGCAAGATCACCATGGAAGAAAGAAAACGTCAGATCGAGGAAATCGCCCGGAGGAAGATGTAATGCTGATACCTGTCATCATACCAATTATGCCTGGTGAAACACTTTTCTCCTATGTAATGCGGCTGGCGCAGGCAAATGGCATGGGTATTAATGAGTTCTATTTGAATATTCTGTGTCCTAATCTGCCGAATAAACAGATTGGATTTGACGGATATGAGCCTCTTCCTGTTCTTTACAACAATGTTTCCGAAAAAAGCACAGATCAATTGTCATATTTCAAAGACCATACAACATACCCTGTCATAGCAGCTTTTTCCAGAAAATCCGAGCAGGACAGGATTATTCAAAATACCTTTGGAACCTATCCGCGGTATCAGGCTTTGATCGGAGATATTCATTCAGAAGAAACAACACTTCGCGTCTGCCCGGAGTGTGCTCAGGAAGAAACAGAACGGTATGGATTCTGGTGGCTGCACAGAGAACACCAGGTTCCCGGCGTCTGTGCATGTACGAAGCATCACCGGCGGCTTCTTGAAGCAGAAAAATTTATGCCCCGGAAAAGAGACCTTTCAATCAGTGATTTCACCGGAACAGATGAAATAACGGATGCCGATATTCAATATGCCGATACAGTAAATGCCTTTTTCCGTAAAGCACCTGATTGTTCTGCCGAGCAGATTGCTTCTCTCATGAAATCAAAGATGCTGGCACAATATTATCAAAACGTATCGATGAAAGACGGATACAATCGCGTATCAGAAGCAATTCCAGCTGAATACAACCGGTATTTCAAAAGCAGTGTATCAAGTGCCGTCAAAAGAGCAGTTTATCAATCCTATAACATTGTGGAATGCATTGCCCTATATTCTTTTCTCTTTGGCAGCGATATTCCTACTGCACTTGTCACAGATGACATTACTAAAAATATGTTTTTTGATGAAGCGCATGGATATGAATTGCTGGGTGATTATCATAGTAATGGCATTACCCTTCGTCATCAAAAATGTGGAACCGTATTCCAGACAACCCCGCATGCTTTCCTTGCAGGCTGGAGATGTCCCGCCTGCTCAAAAGAATCTGAGCAGGAAATGTTCCGTTCTCTTTGTACAAAGATCTCTCCTGATTATGTTTTGAAAAGCGATTTTCAACGCTTGTCAAGTCCCGTGATTTTTCATCACAAAGCATGCGGAAACGATGTAAAAATCACACCGGTGAACTTTCTGTATAATGGCAGCCGTTGTAAATGCGAAACACGGGTGCTGGAGAAGGAAGCAGTGAAGCGTTTCAAGAATGCCGGTTTTTCTCTTGTGACATACAATGGATTCAAGGAACCTGCAAGGGTTCATGGCGTTGAATGCGGACATACATTCAATATTGATAGTGCATATGTATTTCTTCGGAGCCCATACTGCCCGATTTGCCATCCATATAAAGCGCTCCGCTTTTCATCTGACGAAAATTCGAACAGGGAAATCTATGTGCGAAGAATCCGTGAATTGACCGGAGATGAATATTCCATGACTGGCACATTCGTTAATGGCAAAACACGGGTTGAATTTACACATAATACCTGTGGCCGGACATTTATGATGGCTCCGGATTCATTTACCCATGGACACAGATGCCCCTATTGCAGCAAAGTTACAGCGGACAATCAATTTCCCAGCCTTGTTGCAAAAATGACTTCAGGTATTTACACCTGCTTCCCTGGTCATCGGAAAGATGTCTATCTCATTAGGAATACCGTTACAGGAGCCGAGAAAGAACTGACATCCCATATGATTCTTCAGGAGATCCGCCGGCCAACAAAATCGGAACTGCTTCCAATGGACGGCAGGAAAAAGAGACTTGATATTGAAATAGCAACAAATCCAAGTAAATTGAAAACGCTGATCATAAAGACTTATCCCAGAGGCCGGCTGATCTTCAGCCGCGAATTATTCAAAGAAAAGGAAACCAGGCAATTTCAGGATGCGATCAGAGCATTGACACGCTGCAGATTCATTCGGGCTGTTGCCTACCGTGTTTACTGCTATGGGGACGAGCAATGGGATGCCGGCGAAGCAATTCGTGAAATTTTTATAGTGCGTACAGGCCATCATATTGGCTATCTGATTGACGAAAGCTATGAATTCCAAATAGGTCTATCAAAAACAGCACCGGAAATTCCAAAACTGGCCAGTAATGTATTTGAAAGCTGCACAAGCCTGCACAAAACTACTGTACTAAACGCCACCCTGTTTGCTTGCGGAGTCCTTTTTCCTGTCAATGATACCAATTACGAGATAGCAGCATTGCTTAATTACATTGCCAGGCAGGATAATGGCCGTCAGAAAAATTATGGTTTTCTCGCCGCATATCTTTATGGCAAAGGATGGAACCGTAATACATTTTCAGAATACTTGCATCTGATCAGCAGTTCCTGCCGGCGGCAGCTTGATAAGCTGCTTGCCACATACAGCTGTGCTTTTCTGCTTGCATCGCTTCATATGATTCCGACTGAAGTGCCGGCTATAGGTGATGGCATCATCCATATCCGCGTAAAACCTGCGAAATACTGCACAACACAGATGATGTATAACCTCATGATTGAACTTTTCGGAACTACAGGCATCATCGTTCGTGAGGATATTTCATGGAGAGAACTTGGCTTGTCTGATAGTTCATTTGCCAGTGGCATGAAGCATCTGCTGAAAAAAGGAATGATCACAGAGCTTTTTAAGGGCGTGTACACATTTGCCGGAAAATCACCGACGCCTGAAATGATTATCGGCGGCTTCTACCTCCGCAGAAATGGTGAAAACATTGGTTATTATCGAGGCAACAGTTATTTGTATATTACCGGAATTGTCAATGAAAAACCGACAATCTATACAATTGCAACAGAGAGAAGTCATGGCAAAGTAAGGCATATTGATAACAGGAATGTGCGGCTCCGTAAGCCTCTGATTCCTCTGCCATCAGAGCATCTTTCTGCTATTGCATTCCTTGATGCGGTACTTTCTGTTGTCCGGCATAAATACTGGGACAGCTTGTATAGCTATATGGAAAAAAATATTGACCAAGCAGAACTCAATACCGTTCTTAACATGCTGAGTGCTGAGCAGAAAGCGGTAATTGCAAGGTTCATCGATGATCATGGCTATGAAAAGCACAAACCATGTTATAAAAACAAAGCTCGGCAGCCCCGCAGCAGACCGAAGAAAGAAAAACAGCCAGAAAATACTGATATACTTCTCGCGGCATTAAGAAGACAGTATGCCACGGATGACGTAATTATTGTCAAGGACGTCGATCAAAAGAGTCTTCCTTTTGTGAATCTGCAGTTCTATGCCGCATTCAGGCAGCTCTGCACGAATCACACGCTTGTCCGCATTACAGAGGGTGCCTATCTGTTCAGCGAGCATTGTAACGATATTTCTACCGAAACTATCATCAGAAAGTTGTTTCTGGAAAAAGATGGCCATCATATTGGGTATTACACAGGAGAATCGTACCGCTACACAATGGGCATGTCAGATACTATGCCGGCAGCGACTACAATTGCCACAAATCGAAGAAGTTACCCGGGCGGCCTGTATAAGGCAGACATCCGTGATACAGCAGTGTTTTATAAGGGAACGGTTCTCCCTGTAAATGATGAGAACTATGAGCAGATTGCCCTGCTGAATTACATCTGTACGAACAACGATGAGCGAGCAGTCGATTATCCTTTCCTTGCACAATACATTCACGGGAGAAAATGGAAGCCGACAGATTTGCTTGATACAGCCGCAAGGATTTCGGAAACCTGTGTGCAGCGTCTGAAAGCTCTCCTTGGCGTTTATGATACGGCATATGGAACAATTTCCGTAGATTCCATTCTGATACAGGATCGCATACTGCAATATCTCAAAAAGAATTGTCAGAATAAAGTCATTATTGTAAATGACATTGACCACAAGAATATCGGCGTCTCCCGCAGAACAATGAATTGCAGTATGAGAAAGTTTGAAACAACCGGATATCTTGTGCGAATCACAAATGGATACTATTTTCTGCGCGATGCTGTCATTAGGCCGGATGATGCAATAGACCAAATCTTTCTTCACAGGAAAGGGACGGTATCCGGATATTACATCAATGACAGCTACAGATACCATATAGGTGCTTCCAATATTCAGCCGGAGACAGTGGAAATTGCAACCATATACCGGAAGAAAGACACACACGTTCATCTGATGAACGTTATGGGAACAGTGGTCTCTTACACATACACGCCATATGATCTGAATGCTATTGATGCTGACATGGCTGCGTTCCTGCATTACATCAATGGGAGATCATACAAAAAAGAAGATATTCCCGTTCTCAGAAGGCTTGTTGCGCAGAAAGAATGGGGTATTGATACTTTTGCTCAATGCACGATATCGCTGACAGTCATACAGAAAAGCCGTCTAAAAAAGATTTTCTACAGCCAAGGAAGCAGCGTGTCATAATCATTTCATAAAATCAAATAAGAAAAAACTGTTCGGCTGATTAGGCTGGACAGTTTTTAAGTGCAAAATCAGTTTGAGATTGCAATTCACATTTATACCAAATATTTAACCTGTTTGAGATTGCAATTCATTATTCGAGATTGCATTTCATTTTGTCAGCAAGAGAGGGATTTGAATTATCCTGATTGCCTGAAGTTTATTTCAGGCCGCCGCGATGATCGCAGAAATAGAACAGGGTAAGACCGCTCGGGCCGAGATGAGTTCCGACTACTGGTCCGACTCTTCCCATGACAACTTCCTTTGCAAGACCGGATTCGAGAATCTTCTTCTTCAGGAGTTCTGCATCTTCCGGGCATCCGCATGGGCAGATCAAGACCGGCTTGTCAGCACTCTTGTCAATGCGGGCAGCCATGATGTCGAAGAGACGCTTGATGGATGCCTTGCGGCCATGAACGGTGCCGAGACCGACAAGATGACCGGTGTCATCGATATCGCCGACCGGCTTAAGCTGCAGCAGAGTGCCCGCGAATGCAGCAATATTGGAAAGACGTCCGCCTCTTCTCAGATGATTGAGGTCGGATACAGTCCAGGTGTAGTTGATGTGGAGTTTGGTGTCTTCAAGCCACTTTGCGTTATCTTCAATGCTCATGCCGTTGTCACGGTTTTCTGCTGCGAAATAGGCATGATAGCCCATGCCTCCGGTTGCACCGAGGGAATCGACGATGATGAGCTTGCGGTCCGGGAATTCTTCCTTGAGCTGCTGCTGAGCCAGCAGAGAATTGCTGTACGTGGAAGACATGCCGGAAGTGAAGCAGTAATATAGAATATCTTTTCCCTGGGCAAGCAGCGGGCGGAAGAAGTCCAGGTAAGCTTGAGGAGTGATGGCAGTAGTAGAAGACATCAGTCCGCTTTCTACCTTCTTGTAGAACTCATCCAGAGGCAGCTCGGAACAATCATAGGTTGCGTTGAATTTAAAACCGTCGGTCATGACGACTTCCATCGGAATGACAAGAATTCCTTTCTGATCAGCATATTCCGGGATGATATCAGAACATGCGTCGGTGACAATCAAATAATTCTGAGCAGTCATAGTAACCCCCTATATTTTTACAGAGGTAATAATATCAGACACATGTCTTTTTACAAGTGACGAATTCGGGAGTGTGTATGGGCAGAAGTACAGCGTTTCACGCAGTTTTCACGAATTCTGCATGAATAGAACACAACCGGTGAATATGATGACAATGTCAATAATCATGATTGACGACATTATTTCTTCCCCCTATCTGAAAAGGAACCTGATGCGGCAGGTCCTTTTTCAGTTTGGAAGGAAGCACGAAATGCATCGGATCTGGATCATAGATCATTTCAGCGGGTTCATGGAGAGAGAGTCATGATTCTGAAAGCTGAATCAAAGATTCATGGCGGCCTGCATTTACAGAAAAGGAGTTTTGTATAGTCGCTTTACTTTGGCTACACGGTAAAATGAGCGGGATTGAAGGGAGATTTTTCTTTATGCGAGGATATCAGGCAGTCCTGCTTTTCATCGGCTTGTCACTGGATTCTTTTGTGGTGATGATGAATAAAGCTGCAACGCTGCGCAATCTCACGTTCCGGAAATCTCTGCTTTTTTCTCTCATTTTTTCTCTGATGAATGCAGTTGCCGTGCTCTGCGGGTATGGCCTTTCCAGCATTTTCATGCGCATGATGAATGATCGCGTAGAGATGGCAGTTGCGTGCTTGATTGTGTTTGCAATCGGTATTATTCTTACTACTCGCTCCTACCGGCTGAAGGATATCGAAGAGAAGTGCGATCCGGACTTCGGCTATCGTGAGTGCTTCCGCCTGGCAGCAGGCACCAGTATCGATACCCTGTTTCTGGCTACGAGCTTTTCATTTCTCGATATTTCACTTTCTGCAGGCTTATGTTATGCGTTTTTAGTGACTTTTGTTACAATACTTGTGGCACTTTATGTCGGGTACTCTCTTGGAAGCCGGTACAGCAGGACGCTGGGCATGAGCGGAGGTGCCTTGATGATCATACTTAGTATTTATCTGATGAGCGTTTATGTTCTAAGGTGACGGTGGGAGGAACCTGCGATGGAGAACCGCAAGGGAATGATGCGGACATTCCTGTATGAGAATCTTCGGGATCTCATGCTGCGGAATGTATTTGAGAAAATAACCATCAAGCAGATCTGCGATCAGACCGGAGTCATCCGGGCTACTTTTTATAATTACTTTGAAGATAAATATGACTGCCTGAACGCCATTGTCTACCATGATCTGGTAGAAAGTGCAGAGCAGAATCATAAAGATTCATTTGATGACCAGAAATATCTGGAAATCGTTCTGACGAATGTAGATCAGAATCGTTCGTTCTATCGGGTTGCCTACAATGTGACTGGTCAGAACAGTTTTGAGGACATGGTCCGTGCGAATCTGACACTGGTATTCCGGAACTATCTGAACCGGCAGCGTAAACCGGGAGTCATGGAGAAATATGATAATGATGTGGTTGCCAGATATTTCGGGGAATGTCTGGCGTTTCATGTGAAGAACTTTGTGTTCCGGAAGGATCCATCGTTCGGAGTGAAGGAGTCAAAACAGATGGTGGTTGACTTCATGACGGTTTCGTTCCAGGACTTCATTCAGTCGAAGTAAGCTCTGAAATGGAAAAATTTCTGTTCTGAAATTGTATATTTCCATCAGGAAAAACCCGTCTTGTTGAAAAAGGATAAGAAGTATTGTATAAAAGAATAGCGGATCTTACGGGTACCCGTAAAAGCCGTGATCTGAAGCGCCGATAGCTCAACTGGATAGAGCATTTGACTACGAATCAAAAGGTTGCGGGTTCGACTCCTGTTCGGCGCACCATTGCATTCTCAGAAGCCCGCTTAGGGCTTTTTTCGAGAATAGCAGAGACTGGCATAATCTGTCAGTGAAGGGAGAATAATAATGAGTGATTTTTCTGCTAAGATTCTGGACGCTTCCAGAGCTGCCGTCAGAACTGTGTTTGGGATTGACCCGGATGACAGACAGCTGATGGTGGAAACTCCCAAGGATCCGAAGATGGGAGACTACTCCACAAGTGTTGCAATGCGTCTTGCCAAGACTCTGCATAAGAGCCCGATGCAGATTGCTGAACCGCTCGTGGAAGAACTGAAAAAAAGGCTGCCGGAAGCTCGGAGCATTGAAGCGGTGAAGCCTGGCTTCATCAACTTCCGGATTGCAGAATCTTCGCTTTCTGACTGCATCAATAAAGTCATCGAGGCAGGAGATCATTATGGTCATAATGAAACCGGCAAGGGAAAGAAAATTCTCGTAGAGTGGGTTTCTGCAAATCCGACCGGCGATCTGCATTGCGGCCATGCGAGAAATGCGGCATGGGGAGATAGCATCTGCAGACTGCTTGAAGCTAGCGGGTATGATACTCTGAGAGAGTTCTATATCAACGATGCCGGCAACCAGATTGTCATGCTTGGGGAATCACTCATTTCCAGATATTATGAACATTTCGGGAAGAGCTATCCGCTTCCGGAAGAAGGATATCATGCTCAGGATATTATCGATATTGCAAACGATATCGCGGAACATGATGGCGAGAAATGGCTCGAGGCTGACCCGAAGGAAAGACTGGAATATTTCAAGAAAGAAGGCGTCCGCAGAGAACTGGCAAAGATCCAGAAGGACCTGGATCTGTATGGGGTTCATTTCGATTCCTGGATGCATGAGACGTTCTTCTATGAGAATGACAGCGAACGGATCCGGAAGGTGCTCCAGCGGATGAATGATATGGGGCTGACCTATGAAAAAGATGGTGCCCTCTGGTTCAGAAGCACGGAGTATGGAGACGATAAGGACCGGGTACTCCGCAAGAGCGACGGAACCCTGTCGTATCTGACTCCGGATATTGCAAACCATGTTTATAAAGTGGAGCGCGGATATCCGAAACTGGTAGATCTATGGGGTGCAGATCATCATAGCTATGTAACCCGCATGCAGTGTGCCCTCACTGCTCTGGGCTATCCGAAAGGAACACTTGAGGTGGATCTGATTCAGATGGTCCGCATGGTAGAAGACGGAAAAGAAGTTAAAATGTCCAAGCGTACCGGCAATGCGATCACCCTGCGTGAGCTCTGCGAGGATGTCGGAACGGATGCGGCAAGATGGTTCTTTGTCTCGAAGGATGTTGCGACGCATATGGACTTTGATATGAAGCTTGCAAGAACGAAAGACAATAACAATCCGGTATATTATGCGCAGTATGCATACAGCCGCATGCATTCGATTCTGCATAACCCTGACATTCCTGCATATACTCCGACGGATGATTACGGGCGTCTGACCGATCCGAAGGAACTTCAGATCATGAAGCTGATCAATGAGTTCCCATCTGAGGTTGCAAATGCTGCTGCGATCCGCAAGCCGAATAAGATCACGGAGTATATTCTGAATCTCGTCAAGATCTATCACAGCTATTACAACAGCTGCAAGGTCAACAATCCTGATGATCCGGAGCTGACCAATGAGCGTCTCGGGCTGGTGAAAGCGGCTTCCATCACCTTGAAGAATGCATTGGATCTGATTGGTGTCAGTGCCCCGGATAAGATGTAAGGTTTCCGCAGAACGTACAATATTTCTAAGAAGAGCCATCTCCTTCATGCATGGCTCTTTTTATGCATGTCGTGAATTTCCTTATGTCATGTGGTTTTTTCTTTGCGTAACAAGTTTTTTCTTTCAGAAAACAAATGATGGGAAACCGGATGATTAATCCCGAAATGTACAATTTCCTATCTGGTTTCTTACCGGAGTGATCTTCCTGGAAAAGCTACAGTAACAGTGTAATGAAACCGGATGCAGCGCCTGGCGCGCGGGACTGTATCCCCTCATACAATTGCATAACATTCAGGAGGTTTTTATGAAGGGAATTAATGTCCGGAGCGAAATCAAGCCGCTGAAGAAAGTGCTTCTTCACCGGCCTGGAAATGAGCTCCTGATGCTGACACCGGATCGTCTGCAGGAATTGCTGTTTGATGATATTCCGTATCTCAGAGTTGCTCAGGCAGAGCATGATGAGTTCGCACAGATCTTAAGGGAAAATGGAGCTGAAGTTGTCTATCTCGAAGATCTCATGACGGAAGTGCTGAAACTCCATCCGGAGCTGGTAGAGCCATTTCTCTACCAATGGCTGGAGGAAGGCAATATCCGGACCAGAAAGTGGCAGAAGAAACTTTACGATTATATGATTTCCAATTTCCATGGCAAGGACCTTGTTCTCAAGACCATGGAAGGAATCTCGCTCAAGGAACTGGGAACCGATTATTCTTCCTACTCTCTGCAGGATATGATCACACCGCCTGACAGTCTGATCATTGATCCGATGCCGAATCTCTACTTTACGAGAGATCCGTTTGCGTCGGTAGGAAACGGCGTCTTCCTGCATCGGATGCGCTTCCCGACCAGAAATCGCGAAACGATTTATGCAGACTATATCTTCCGCTATCATCCGGATTTCGAGGGTCTGGTTACCAGATATTATGATCGGACGATGCCTCGCAATATCGAAGGAGGCGACGTTCTGAATCTGACCGAATCGGTTCTCGCAATCGGTATTTCGCAGCGTACTTCTCCGGATGCCATTGAGACTGTATCGCGCAATCTGTTCTCCGATCCGAATGCAAAGATCAGGACTGTGCTTGCTTTTGACATTCCGGTATCCCGCGCATTCATGCATCTGGATACTGTATTCACACAGATTGACACGAACAAATATACGGTTCATCCTGCGATTCTCGGACCGCTCACCGTATATGAAATCACTCCGGGAGAAGATCCCGCGAATCTCAGAATCCGCCGTGTAGATGGAACCCTGGAAAGCATCCTTGAAAAGTATACGGAGACAGACCATGTTGAACTGATCAAGTGCGGCGGTGACGATCTGATTGCAGCAGCACGGGAGCAGTGGAATGATGGCTCCAATACACTTGCAATCGCACCTGGAAAGATCGTTGTCTATCAGCGGAATGAAGTGACGAACGATATTCTCCGCGCTCATGGAATCACCGTGATTGAGATGAGCTCGGCTGAGCTTTCCAGAGGAAGAGGCGGCCCAAGATGCATGTCCATGCCGCTGATCCGCGCAGACTGAAGAAAAAGAAAATGAAAGGAAAAATATAATATGGGTGTGAATATCAGAGGAAGAAGCTTTCTGACACTCCTGGATTTTACTCCGGAGGAAATCAATTATCTCCTCGATCTGGCTTCAGAATTCAAGAAGCTGAAAGCAAATGGCGTTGATCATAGTTTCCTGAAAGGAAAGCAGGTTGTGCTGCTGTTCGAGAAGACATCAACTCGCACTCGCTGTGCATTCGAAGTGGGCGCGCGGGACCTTGGCATGGGCGTTACATTCCTGGATTCCAAATCTTCTCAGATGGGGAAGAAGGAATCGCTGGAAGATACTGCAAAGGTGCTCGGGAAGATGTTTGATGGTATCGAATACCGCGGTTACAAGCAGTCAGTCGTTGAAGACCTTGCAAAGTATTCTGGTGTCCCGGTATGGAATGGTCTGACAGATGACTTCCATCCGACTCAGATGCTGGCAGATGTCATGACGGCACGGGAAGAATTCGGAGATATGCGCGGCCGCAAGCTGACATTCTTCGGTGATGCCCGCAATAACGTGGCGAATTCTCTGATGGTGGTCAGCGCAAAGCTCGGCATGCATTTCTGTGCCTGCGGTCCGAAGGCTCTGATGCCGGATCAGAAACTGATTGAACGCTGCGAGAAGATCGCTGCAGAGACCGGAGCAAAGCTGGAATTCACGGATGATCCGAAAGCCGGTGCAGCAGGCGCAGATGTCCTCTATACCGATATCTGGCTTTCCATGGGTGAACCGGAGGAGCTCTGGGCAGACAGAATCAATCTGCTCCGTCCTTATCAGGTCAATAAAGAACTGATGGCAGAGGCTAAGCCAACGGCAATCTTCGAGCATTGCCTGCCTTCTTTCCATGACCGCAATACGACGATCGGAGAAGATATCTACCAGAAATACGGACTGGAAGCGATGGAAGTTACGGATGATGTATTCCTCGGTCATCAGGCTCGTCAGTTCCAGGAGGCAGAGAACCGCATGCATACCATCAAAGCGGTCATGTATGCAACTCTGAAATAAGCCATGGCGGAGCGGATTGTAGTTGCTCTGGGAGGAAATGCGCTTGGCAAGACTCCGGAAGAGCAGCTTGAACTCGTGAAGCATACTGCCAGAACCATTGCAGACCTGGCGGCAGCTGGCTATGAAGTGATTGTCGGACATGGCAATGGACCGCAGGTCGGAATGATCAATCTGGCAATGGAATTTTCAGCAAATCATGGCGGGAAAACTCCATATATGCCATTTCCGGAATGCGGTGCAATGTCGCAGGGATATATTGGTTATCACCTGCAGCAGGCAATCCAGGAAGAGCTGAAGCGCCGCGGGATCCGGAAACAGTGTGCAACGATCATTACCCAGGTCGTAGTAGATGAGAAAGATCCTGGATTTGCACACCCGACAAAACCGGTTGGCAGCTTTTACAGCAAAGAAGAAGCAGAAGCAATTGCTGCTGAAAAAGGATTTGTATTCGTAGAAGATTCGGGAAGGGGATACCGGAGGGTAGTTCCTTCTCCGATTCCGAAACGGATCGTGGAGCTTGATGTTGTAGAGCAGCTTGTGAATGCGGGGGATATCGTGATCACGGTCGGCGGCGGCGGAATTCCGGTGATTGAGACACCGGAAGGTCTGAAAGGAGTCGCTGCAGTCATTGACAAGGATCGTTCGAGTGCCCTGCTTGCATGTGACATTCATGCGGATAAGCTGATCATCCTCACGGCTGTGGATCGTGTATGCGTCCACTTCAACCAGCCGGACCAGAAGGAACTTTCTGCAATGACAGTATCTGAAGCAGAAGAACTGATCAGGGAAAAGGAATTTGCTCCAGGATCCATGCTTCCGAAAGTTGAGTCGTGCATTGAGTTTGTGAAACAGAATCAGACCGGAGGAACTGCTCTGATCACCTCACTTGCGCGGGCGGCGGAAGCTCTCGAAGGAAAAACGGGAACAGTCATAACGAAATAACTGTTCGGATTAAAGGGGAAAACATAATTATGAGTCAGAAAAAAGAAAAGAGATCACTGAACACATTTACAATACTCTTAATCGTTCTGCTTCTGGTTTCAGCAATGACCTGGCTCGCAGCTGGAAAGCCATATATAGATGCAGATGGAAATGAAGGAACCGTCGCAGCAGCCTCGTTCTCTCAGATTCTCATGGCACCGATTGCCGGATTCCATGATGCGAGTGATGTCATCGGCTTCGTGTTCTGCCTTGGAGCCTTCCTCGGCCTGGTCAATTCGACAGGTGCATTGGAAACCGGAATCCATGTTCTGGTTCGGAAGATGCATGGAAATGAACTTCGCCTGATTCCAATTCTGATGGCTTTGTTCTGCATCGGCGGAACAACCTATGGCATGGGCGAAGAAACGGTTGGATTCTATATTCTTCTTGCTGCAACCATGACTGCAGCTGGCATGGACCCGATTGTCGGAGCAGCCACGGTTCTGCTCGGCGCGGGATCCGGAGTTCTCGGCTCCACGATCAACCCATTTGCGACAGGTGCGGCAGTAGCTGCTGCCGGAGTTCCTGTCAACATGGGAATCGTATATGCGGAAGGCCTGATTCTCTGCCTTGGAACTTATGGCCTGTCGGTCTGGTTTGTTCTGCGGTATGCAAAGAAGGTCATGAAGACCAAAGGATCGATCTTGACTGCAGATCAGCTTGCAACCTGCAAGGCTGCTTATGGCGGCGCAACTGAGATCGAAGATAATCCGGTGCTTTCCTCCAAGCAGAAGGTCTGCCTGAGATTATTCGCTCTTGCCTTCATCGTAATGATCCTCGGTTTTATTCCTTGGGGTTCTTTCGGAGAAGGCGGTGCATACAGCTTCTTCGGATGGTCTTCATTCCTCACCGGGAATCAGTTCGGTGACTGGTGGTTTGACGACGCGGCGACCTGGTTCCTTCTGATGGGAATCATCATCGGTCTGGTTGGAATGAAGGACAAGAAGCACATGGTCAATGTCATCATGAGCGGCTTCGGAGATATGATCAGCGTAAACGTTGTCATTGCGCTGGCTCGTGCAACTTCAGTTCTCATGGCAGAAACCGGGCTTGGTGCTTGGATTGTTCAGATCTCTGTTACCGGGCTTACCAACAGCGGCATGTCCAGCGGTCTATTCGCTTTCCTGGACTATCTGCTCCATGTGGGTCTCAGTTTCCTGGTTCCGTCTTCTTCCGGCCTTGCAGCTCTTTCTTCCCCGATCGTATCCCCGATTGTGGCAGGAATGAACTGGTCGGTTGAAACTTCAATCATGATCACGGTAGCGGCAAATGGACTGGTCAACCTGTTCACACCGACCTGCGGATTCATCATGGGCGGTCTTGCACTTGCGAGAATCCCTTATGAAACATGGGTGAAGTGGGCTGGAAAGCTCCTGATGATCATTGCAATCTTCAGTGCTGTGGTTCTTACTGGTGCAATGGTAATCCTGGGCTGAATGATACGAGTAAGCTGACTGAAGGGACCGGAAAAATCTCCGGTCCTCTTCCTATTTCGGTTATAATGAGTTTGCAGGATTCAGGACTAGGATCATGAATAAAACATGTAGGCAGGTAACACTGCAGGATAATCTGACTTCGGAAGCAGACCCTACTTCTGTCTGTTCCTTCGACTATGAAGCCATTGAAAGACCGACGAAAGCACTGATGCATCAGGCGGCAAGATTTCTGTATTTCAAGCGCGGCAGAGGAACGATCGTGATTGATGGAGAAACCTATGAGATCCGGCCGAATATGCTTGTATCGATCACACCATGGAAGATCTCGGATGTGACGGAAGTTGAGGAAACGCTCCAGCTCATTAAAGTGGTCTATGACTATCAGTATATCAATACGGTGCTCAAGACTACGGTGGGTTTTGAGGAAGACAGCGTAGAACTGCTGCGCTTCATCACTGCTGAGCCGGTAATCTACCTTGATTCCGTGCAGGCAGAAGCAATTGACGGAATTATGGATCAGCTGAAGGAAGAGCTTGGCGTAGAATCGGTCAGAATGACACCTCCGAATAAGCCGCTTACTTTTCTGTTTACCACTAACAAGATTCTGGAACTGATGATTATGTATCGTCGGTATATCATGTCGCTGCGTGGTGAAAGTCATGAGGTGAATCGGATTACCCAGGAACCGATCATGAGTTATATCTATGCGCATTCCTCCGAAAAACTGACGCTGGAGCAGACGGCAAAAGCTTTGTTCATGTCGGAATCATCCGTTGCGAAACAGCTTCAGGAACTTACAGGGACTTCTTTCTCAAAGCTGCTCAGCAGCATCCGCATAGAAAAAGCATCTGATTACCTGATCTACACCAGCTTGACCCTGAATGAAATTGCTGATCTGCTCGGCTTTGTTGATGCGTCTCATCTGACGAAGCACTTTGTGGCAAGAGTAGGGGTCACCCCGATCCGCTATCGCAAGATCTATAGCAAAGTGAAAACGAACTGCAATAAGACCGATAAGGACGTGGCTTTCCGCATTACAGATTATTTATATCAGAATTTTGATCAGGAACATCTTACGGCGGATGAGGTGGCAAGCAAAGTCGGGGTGTCAATTCCGCAGATGAACCGAGCACTGCTGTTCTATTCAGAGCGGAATTTTGATTGCCTGCTGACGTTCATCCGGATCAATGAGGCATGCAAGCTCCTGACGGAAACAGATATTCCGATCTTTGATATCGCAATCCGGGTGGGCTATAACAATATCAAGACATTCAATCTGAACTTCTACAAGCTGAAGCAGATGACTCCTTCTGCGTTCCGCAATTCCATAACCCTTCAGAAAACGGATGGATCAGAAGCTTCAGAACGGCTGAAACCAAAAAAGAAAGGAAATCAAGATGAAACAATTCATAGCGGATGAGAGCTTCTGGGAGCTGTTCCCGGATGTGGAAATTGCTGTGCTCTCTGTGAAAAATGCTGAGACATTCAGAGAACTTTCAGAAGCTCAGAGGGAAGAAATCCGGATTCTCCTTGAACAGGCAAATCAGGCAGCGCGGAAGTTCCTGACCAGCGATGTGATCAGTGAGAATCATGTGCCGGCGGTATGGCGTGCTGCATATCAGAAGTTCCCTGGCAAAAAGGGAGCGAGATGCTCCATCGAGAATCTCCTGAAACGCATCCTTCACGGAAAGCCGGTCGGGATGATTGCACCTGCCGTTGACATCACCAATGCGATTTCTCTGAAATATGCATTTCCGATCGGCGTGGAGAATCTTGATCAGATCAGAGGAGATCTTCATCTTGGCGCGATGAAGGGAGGGGAAGATTTCATTCCGATCGGATCGGAAGAACAGGATCCTCCGCTTCCCGGAGAAATTGCTTACTACGACGAAGCTGGAGCAGTATGCCGCTGCTTCAACTGGCGGGATGGCCGCCGGACCGAAGTGACAGATGATACGCACAATGAGATCATCCTGATGGAAAACGTGGAACCGGAACGTGCTGCCGATCTTCAGAACGCTCTGGAAGAATTGCAGGATCTGATGCGTAAATATCTTGGCGTGAAGATTGTTCATGCTGGCATGGTGTCTCGCTGCCATCCTTCGATCCCGATTGAAGATTGACATATTCTCGGCTTGTGCGGCTGACTGCATGGTCTGATGATCAATCTCATCATGGGAAACTGCAGGGATGAGAAAGAAGGTCTGCACTGGGGTTAGCACTGGCTTTGAAAGCAAGCAATGGTACGAAAAAAGCTGAATGTTCATTCGAGCGATGAAGTGGTTCAGCTTTTTTTCTCTCTCTGATCGGAAATTCCAGATCCTATTGTCAGCTATTCTGCAGCGGTAACTTCTGCTGCGGGGGCAAGCAGTGCTTATGCTTTGGGATCAGCTGAAATAGACGTACGGATCCTCAGGCTCTTTGCAGTGCTGAATTCGTTTTGCGTAAAGAACGACAGTCTTGCCGCCGTTTTCCATGTCGACGAGCTTGAAGGTTCCTTCTACCTCAACCCAGTCGCCAAGGTTCATTTCTTCTATCTTCACACCGGTAACCGTAACGCCGCAGAGGCTGGTATCTGCATTGCAGCATACCATTGCTCTTCTGCCGAGGATGAATGACTGGTGATATCCGGGGATGTTTTCTGCATACATTCCGCGCAGGACGACGGTCTTCCCATCATACTTTTCTGGGTCTTCCGTGCAGTCCATATACCAGAGACCATAGTCATCATCTTTGATGTCGATGACTGCTGCATTGAGGTCAAATGGAAGAGTGCCGCTTTTCAGCTCCACAGGTTCTCCGAAGTTTCCTTCGTAATAGATCTGTGCTCTGCGATTGATTGCCTTGATGTTGCCTCTCAGCATGCGGCCGTTGGTATCGGGCGTGCAGCGGTTGACGATCACCGTGTCGCTGTATCGAAGCTGCTCGAACATCATGGAACGCATGTTGCTGATATAGGATTCAAAGGTCCCTGCATCGACGGTCGTCAGGATCTGCACCAGCGGCCAGAAATCCGGCATCTCACTGAGCAGAGTATCGCTGATCGGGACGCTGCCGTTGTATTCGATGAAGACGAATGAAGGGTGGTAGATTGTGTCGAGCTCTCTCATCCGCTCTTTCGTGAGCTGGTCCGGAGAATCAAAATACTCTACGAATGCGTTGTGAGAATCGAGAAATTGCTCGTCATATTCGGTTTCTCCCTGTTCAAAGCATAGGATCAGAGAACGCTGGACGCCTTCCATGAACTGAGGGTCGTCCATGGTCTGTCTGATCAGCGTTGTTTTTCCGCTGTCTAGGAAACCGGTAAAAAGATACACAGGAGTCGGCATCGGATTACTTCACCTGGAAGATTTCTTTGATCTGGCCAAGATCAACGTGCTCTCCGATGACGGTGATCAGGCCCGTATATGCGGGGCTTCCTCTGCGGACATCGATATCGCCTGGGACGAAGTCGAAGAAGATCCATCCATTCTCATGATCCGGAACAATTCCCTTTGCGCGGACAATGTTGTCGCCTAGCTTGCTGAGCGCAGTGCGGATTTCTTCTTCAGAGTAATGATTGATGGTTTCGATTCCGATGGAATCAAAGACTTCATCCGCATCATGTTCTCCGTGATGATGGTGATGGTGGTGATGCTCGTGCTCATCCTCTCCCAGATGGATCCGGTTTCCTTCAGAGAGTCCTTCATTCGGATCGGTTTCATGTTCATGATGATGTTCATGCTCATCGTGATCATCATGTTCATGATGATGCTCATGCTCATCGTGTTCATCATGTTCATGATGATGTTCATGTTCTTCATCTTCGTCATCATCGTCATCTTCTCCGAGATCTTCCGGGAAGCCGCTGGATGCACCGGTCATCGCATCGAAGATTGCCTGTCCGGAAAGCTCATCCCATGGGGTGGTGATGACTCTCGCATCTGGGTTCAGCTCACGGATGATTTCTGTATCCGCCTCAAGCTTTGCCTCGTCCACATTCTGGGTTTTGGAAAGAATGACGCAGGATGCAGTTGCGATCTGATCGTCAAAGAATTCCTTGAAATTCCGGTGATACACTTTGCAGCGAGCTGCGTCGACCACAGTGCTGTAGCTGTCCAGTTCAACCCCGCTGACTGTTTTCACTGCCCGCAGGATATCGGAAAGCTTTCCGACCCCGGAAGGCTCAATGATGATCCGGTCCGGATGATAGGTATCGATGACCTGCTGCAGAGACTTCTCAAAATCACCTTTCAGGGTGCAGCAGATGCAGCCGCTGTTTATTTCGCGGATCTCAATGCCGGACTCCTTCAGGAATCCTCCGTCAATGCCGATTTCGCCGAATTCATTTTCTACAAGGACTACCTTCTGGCCATGGAAAACATCTTTGATCAGCTTTGAGATCAGAGTTGTCTTTCCGGCTCCGAGGAATCCGGAAATTACATCTACTTTTGTCATAACTACCTTCTTTCTTTTTCGCATCCTCATTATAAGCGGGTTTTGGAAATTGTCATGCCTATCGCCTCACTGGCTCAGCTTGCGAAGATCTGCCCCGCAGAATGGGCAGAACTCAGTCAGAAACGGCTTCCCATCGATGCTAGGGGCAAGCTTGCCGCAGGAAGGACATACTGTCGTTCCATCCGGGGTTTCAGTCCAGGTGAATCTGCCTTCTTTTCTTGCGGCATACTGATTCCTTTCGGCCTTTGCCTGCCGTTCAATCGTGAAGGAAGGATCCTGATGATTGCGCCTTGCGAAGGATTCATAATCCTGATACGTCCATCGCATGCGGTCTGTTTTCTGACGGAACGCTTCATATTCCTGCTGCAGTGCTTCGAGAGAATGCTCCAGTTCCCGCATGGCATTCAGGTTGTCAGCGCTGCGGTACTGGTCCATCTTCCAGAACACGCTGCGGATCAGGCTGTCTTTCAGCATCTCACGCTGCTGATCAGAGATGGCGCGCTTCTGAGCCTTGCGTTTTACGATGAGATCCGGGCCGGCAAGGATCCCTGCATACGGAGGAATATAATTATCAAATACAGGCTGCTGATTCCAGAGGTCCATCCCGCAGACCAGATAGTTGTAATCTCCGTACCAGCTTTTTCTTGCGTCCGATTTCAGATCGGAGACACTGACCTTCAGCTCATAGCATCGGAAGATACTGTGACTGTCCATGGACATGTAATCGACGATCTCGTCCCCATGGGAATTATGGGCAAAACCGATCGTGACCTCTCTGCAGCCGTATTCCCGTCTTTGTCTGCTTCTCTGATCCAGTGCTTCTTCCAGATCCAGAGTTTCCTGTGTTTTTGCCATACCTGTATTTTAGATCTTTTCGAAGGCGATCCGAGGATCATCGTCTTCTTCTACGTGAATGAGACCTGTTCTCTGAAATCCGAGCTTCAGCAAAGTCTTCTGCATGATGAGATTGTCCGGATGCGTATCCATTCTGAGATGGCCGGATTTTCTGAACATCTGCTGAATACACCAGGATCCGGCACCTGGAATAATCCTTGCGGAAGCGATCCGATGCACGACGCCATATGGCGAATCTGACAGCCAGGCTCCTTCAATGTTCCGATAGGTCGGATCTATGTCTTTTCCGAAGTCATAGTAAAAGACTGCAGCAATCTGACTGCCTTCGATGCATACATAGCTTTTTGAGGCTGCGATATCCATACGGATCCGTTCTTCGCTAGGCCAGTTCGAAAGTCCCCACTGGCGGGGATTCCCGGTTTCTTTCATGAATTCTCTGGCACTGGCATAGATCTTCATGACTGTCCCAAGATCTTCCGGTTTTGCAAGTCTTAATTCCATTGGAGCTCCTTCCTGTCTCTGTGTCTTTTAACATCATACTGCAGGCATTCTTCTGATCGGAATGGTCTTCCTGCATGGCGCAGTTAATGGAAGATACCATTCTGCCTGGATCAGATGAAACCGGAATCGACCGGTCCGCTGCAGAGAAGCGCAAGAAAAACCGCCCAATCAGCTTCTGTGATTTCTGAGCGGCTTCCTATTGCTAATGAATGGTGCACCAGACAGGACTTGAACCTGCACGGGTCTCCCCATACGCCCCTCAAGCGTACGTGTCTGCCATTCCACCACTGGTGCATGCCTAGATATTATATACACCGTCGACGAAAAGGTCAAAGGATTGCTATAATTTTTTATGATGAAAATGATATGGAAAATCCTGGCGGCAGGGATGCTGGTGCTTTCCATGGCTGCCTGCAGGCAGGAAACCGCCGTCTGCGAGCCGGAAGAAACTTATGCTGCTCCGGAAGATTTTCCGGATCTTTTCTGTGACTATTACTTTCTCGAGGATTCTGAAACAGGGCAGGTGATTCTGGACCATCGCAGCGAAGAACAGATTTTCCCTGCTTCGATGACCAAGATGATGACCGCCATCCTTGCGATTGAGCAGATTCCTGATCCTGAGAATACCGTGATTCCGTTTACGGAAGAAATGCTTGCAGGTCTGGTAGAAGCCAATGCAAACAGGGCTGGATTCGTCCCGGGAGATGCGCCGACCGCCCTGGACTATATCTATGGAGATCTGCTTCCATCCGGGGCTGATTGTTCGAGAGCGCTTGCGTTCTATCTGGCAGGAAGTGAAGAAGCCTTCGTGGAACAGATGAATGCGAAGGCGGCAGAACTGGGCATGCAAGATACGCATTTTGTGAATACAACCGGTCTGCATGAGGATGATCATTACAGCACCTGCCGCGATATGGCAGTGCTGCTGAATTACTGCATGCAGAATGAACTCTTCCGGACCGTGATCACCACTGAGATCTGGAGAACAGAACCGCTTGCACATTACCGCCGTGGTCTCTTGATGCAGAACTATGTGCTGCTGTACATCAACCAGGAAGATCCTCCGTTCAGCTATGAGTTCGACATCCCGGGATTCATCGGCGGAAAGTCCGGATATACGATTGAGGGACAGTATACGCTTGCCAGCTGTGCAAAGATCGGCGGCATTCCTCTGACGATGGTCAACGCCCATGGCTACCATATTGAGCACTATCCGGCTTCGATTTCGGATGCGGCGGCTCTCTATCACTGGTTCTCAGAACATTATGAACGGAAAGAAGCAGTCTCTGCCGGGCAGGACTTCGGACCTCTGAAGGTCCGGGAAAGCACGGAAGGCGATATCCGGGTTCTGGTTTCAGATTCCCTGACCCTGGATCTTCCGGAAGAGGAGAATGTTCATTACAAGGTAATCCTTCCGGATTCCGTCACTGCTCCGGTTGCAGAAGGAGAAACGGTCGGGACGCTTGAGATCTATGCCTATGATACGCTGGCAGGAACAGTGAATCTGGTTTCTGCAGAGAGCAGGACGAGAACTGCCGGAGGGGTGCTGTATACCTTTGCGGAAGAACGGATCATTCCGGAACTGCCTGGTATCCTGGCTGTTCTGGCATTGATGATCGGGGTGATATTCATGCTGAAGCGCGAACATCCTGGCAAACCGCATAGCTGAGAGGTTGCTTATTGCAGAAAAAAAGCTCGCATCATATAATAGGGAACGTTTCGAGGAAGAATGAATATGGATTATCAGAAGATTATCAACATTGCGGTGATCGCACATGTCGATGCCGGAAAATCTACGCTTGTAAATGCATTCCTGAAGCAGAGCCATGTCTTCAAGGATAACGAGAAGGTTGTGGACTGCATCATGGACAGCAATGACCTCGAACGGGAGAGAGGAATCACCATCTATTCCAAGAACTGCTCTGTCCAGTACAAGGATTACAAGATCAATATCGTCGACACTCCGGGGCATGCGGATTTCTCCTCGGAAGTGGAACGCATCATCAAGACGGTCGATACGGTGATCCTGCTGGTAGACTCTGCGGAAGGACCGATGCCTCAGACCCGTTTCGTTCTCCAGAAGTCTCTTGAAATCGGCCTGCGTCCGATTCTGCTCATCAATAAGATGGACAAGCCTGATGCACGCGCAAATGAAGTCATTGATGAAGTCTATGATCTGTTCCTGGAGCTCAATGCGACAGATGATCAGCTCGACTTCCCGATTCTTTATGGTGTCGCAAGAGAAGGAATCGTGCGCTACAACTGGGACACGGATACGAACAATGACATCACGCCGCTGTTTGAGACGATTCTGCATCATACCCAGGCTTATCCGGATCTGACGAAGGAACCGGTTCAGATGCAGGTATGTGCACTTGCGTATGATGACTATATCGGCAGACTTGGCATCGGACGGATTTACTCCGGCACGCTCAAAGCTGCTACCCAGTATGAAGTCTGCAACGCTGAAGGAAAGACCGGCAAAGGAAAGACCAATCAGATCTTTGTCTACAAAGGACTTTCCAGAATCCCGGTCAATGAGATTCAGTGCGGTGAGATCTGCATGATTTCGGGGATTCCTGATATCTCGATCGGCGATACGCTCTGCCCGGATGGAGCTCCGGATCCGCTGCCGATGATCAAGATCGAAGAGCCGACGCTGTCCATGAACTTCATGGTCAACGATTCTCCGTTTGCCGGACAGTCCGGCAAGTATGTGACTTCCCGCAATATCCGCGAACGTCTGGAAAAGGAACTGGAAGTCAATGTCGGTCTCAAGGTAGAAGAAACCGGATCCACTGATACCTTCAAGGTATCCGGACGCGGCGAACTTCATCTGACGGTTCTTCTGGAGCAGATGCGCCGTGAAGGCTATGAAGTTGCTGTTTCCAGACCGGAAGTCATTCTGAAGAAGATTAACGGACAGACTTGCGAACCGGTTGAAGAAGTTGTCTGCGATGTGCCGAATGAATATTCCGGAACGGTCATCAGTGTGCTGAACAAGAGAAAAGGCATGCTGCAGAACATGGAAGACAATGGCTCTTATACCCGTGTGACTTACCTGGTCCCGACCAGAGGCCTGATCGGCTACCGCACTGCGTTCATCAATACCACACATGGCGAAGGAACGATGGTCCGCAGACTTGCGGGCTATGAGCCATGGAAGGGAGATATCCCGCAGCGTGAGAATGGTGCGCTGATTTCCACGGAAACCGGAAGTGCCATGACCTATGCACTCTGGAACATCCAGGAGCGCGGCCAGTTGTTCATCGGTGCGCAGACTCCGGTCTATGAGGGAATGATCATCGGTGTTTCCAGCAAGAACAAGGATATGACGGTCAACCCGATCAAGAACAAGAAGATGACGGCTGTCCGTTCGACCGGAAATGATGAAGCCATGAAGCTTGTTCCGCCGAAGATCCTGACTCTGGAAGAAGCAATTGAATTCATCAATGATGATGAGCTCGTTGAAATCACGCCGACCGATATCCGTGTGCGCAAGAAGTATCTGACGATCATCGACCGCCGCAGACACGCTCGTGAACTGGGCAAGATTGATGACGAGGAAGACGAATAGAAAATGGAAGAGGAACTCGAAATTCCTCTTTTGTTTTCGGAAATGCCGGTTTTTTCTTCTTCCTGTACTGCCGGAAAATAAAAAAACCGCAGCAGATCAGAGATTGATCTGGCGGACTGTATTTTCCCGACTTTTTAATTATAGCAGAAAAGATAGTGAATGTAAGGGCTTCCAAATGTGCCGGAAAGGGATTATATAGAAAGTGCAAAGGGAACCGGCAGGAATGAGAATCCTGACAGATCGTTCCCGGGAGGTCATGAATATGAGAAGACCAGGAATTCATGGAGGCAGCGCCATCTGAAAAGGTGAGCCTGCGTTAACAATTGCTTCAGATCTGCTGATCTGCCGGAGAACAGGTGATCCAGGAATCTGAAACAGAAGACAGCCGGAAGATGGTGTAAAAACAGAAGGAAAAGAGGACGGATTCGATATCCGGACAAGTACTTCTGGGTATGAATGGAAATGTATCGATGCTGTACCGATTGAGAATTACAATTCAACACGCAGTAAGTTCCACAATGGATTGAAAAATGGTTTGATCTCCGGACTGTCACGATTGACGGATGGGCACAAAGATCCGGTGTCAACGGCAGCAGGTCGCATAAAGAGGGCTCGCAGGAAATGCGAGCCTTTTATCTGCGGTAAAGTTCCTGAGCAAGATCAATGTATTTCTGAACTGCATCTGAGACAGGAGTCTTATATATGATCCCGTAGGTACGGTCCCATCCTTCTGAGAGCGGTATGGAAAGAAGACTGCTTATGGATTGCAGAAAGAGATTGGCGGTGATCAGAATCGTCCCGTCAGACATGCATGCATAAGCCGCTTCTGCCTGATGATCGACATCATCCCTGAGAATCAGATTGAAGGCACCCTCTATGGCTATCAGTTCGGGGCTGGCGCACATTATTGCATGGGCGGCATCCAGATCAATGAGAAGACGCAGGTGCTGGATACGGATGGAAATGTGATTCCTGGACTTTATGCAGCTGGCGAAGTTGCCGGCGGGTTCCATGGGACCTTCCGGGTAGATGGTTCAGGTCTCGGGGACAGCTTCACGTGCGGAAGACTTGCCGGAAAGACCATGGCTGAACTGATCGGCTGATCTGCAGGACTCTGCCCCATGGGGACAGAGTTTTTTAAGAAATTTAATGAAAATGTAGTGCAAAAGAGTCCGATAAAATGAATACTTTTTCAGAAACAGAAAAGAAAATGATTGACAAACGATCCCTGCTCGACTAATCTAAGTTCAAAGTTCTGAGAACAGAAGAGTATCTGCTTAGGGCCATCAGCGAGCCGGGACAGAGTGGAAGTCCGGCGGCAACCGCAGCAGAGAAGCGCATCTGGGAGAAGTTCT
This sequence comes from Anaerolactibacter massiliensis, assembly GCF_900290205.1. NCBI lineage: Bacteria > Bacillati > Bacillota > Erysipelotrichia > Erysipelotrichales > Erysipelotrichaceae > Anaerolactibacter > Anaerolactibacter massiliensis. The sequence continues at coordinate 582,660 of NZ_OLMH01000001.1, forward strand.
TCTGAACGGGAGTAGGAAGAAACGCGGTCCGGCGTTACAGGAAAGAGGTGGCTGGCTGAAGAAGCCGGCAATCAGAGTGGTACCGCGGTGCATGTCGTCTCTGGAATTGAGACGGCTTTTTGTTTTTCAGAAAGAAAAGGCGGTGATGGAATGCAGAGTGACCGACGAATGAATTGCTTTGAATCAGTGAATCAGAAAGAGAAGAAGAGGGAAATGAATATGAAGAAAATGGTATCTGCTGCATTATCTGCACTGCTTGCGATGAGCCTGGCTGGATGCGGTTCATCCTCGTCATCATCCGCTGCTGCATCCACTGCAGCTGCAGAATCTGCTGCTGCGACTGCCGCAGCTGCTGAGGCTTCCGAAGCCCCTGCTGCTTCCGCAGAAGCGCAGAACATCATCATTGCAATGTCTCCGGATTATCCGCCGTTTGATGATCTGACTACCAGCGGTGAGCTGACCGGATTCGACTACGATATGGGCGAATGGCTGTTCACCTGGCTGAATGAGAATGGCTACAACTATACGCATGAATGGAAACAGATGAGCTTTGATACGATCATCTCCGCAATCCAGACAGATCAGGTAGATCTCGGTATTTCCGGATTCACGTATGCAGAGGACCGGAAGGTGCTCTTCTCGGATCCTTATTATGATTCTGCTCAGGTAGCACTGGTTACAGCAGACAGCCCGATTACCAGCACTGATGAACTCAAGGGTGCGAACCTCGGATGCCAGCTCGGATCGACTGGTGAGACGGTTGCTGAAGAACTTTCTCCGGATCATACCACTGCGGTGGAAGATATGGGTATCGCGGTCGAGACGCTGAAGTCCGGCGGATATGATGCAGTGATTCTCGATATCGCAGTTGCCAAGAACTATGCGGCAACCGGAAACTTCAAGATGCTGGATGATGTCCTGCTGGATGAGTCCACGCATATCATTGCCAAGGAAGGCAATACGGAGCTGATGGATGCAGTCAACAAGGCACTGGCTGCGTTCTTGGCAAGTGATGATTGTGCCAAGCTGAAGGAGCAGTACGGACTGCAGTGAGTCTGGTTTAGCAAAGGAGCGAGTTCATGTCTGATATCTTTACTTCAGAGAATCTGACATTCCTGGTTCAGGGAGCAGGAGTCAGCCTGCTGCTGGCGCTTGGTTCTGTGGCAATCGGCTGTGTGATCGGCATTCTGCTGGCAGCGGCCAAGCTGTCGCATTCCAAGGTGCTCCATGTGATCGCAAATGTTTATGTGGAGCTATTTCGGGGAACCCCGATGCTGCTGCAGATCCTGTTCTTCTATCTCGGCGTGCCGGTTCTCTATCAGCGGATCACGGGAACGCGCATGAGCGCAGATCCGTATCTGGTCGGACTTCTGTCCCTGTCGTTCAACTCAGGGGCATATCAGACTGAACTGATCCGTTCCGGAATCCAGGGTGTTGACAAAGGTCAGTGGGAAGCGTGCGAGACGCTTGGCATCAGCTATGGAACCATGATGAAGGAAATCATTCTTCCGCAGGCATTCCGGCATATCATCCCGCCGCTTGTCTCAGAGTTCATCACGCTGATCAAGGACAGCTCGCTGATTTCCAATATCGGTGCACTGGAACTTCTGTACCGGGCGCAGGTGCTCGGCAAGAAGTACTATGACTATCTGGATCCGCTGATCCTGGCTGGTGTTCTGTATCTGATCATGACCGTGATCACCTCTTATTTCTCGAAGAAGCTGGAGAGGAGGCTTGCAGTCAGTGAGTAAGATTAAGGTAGAACATCTGAACAAATCGTTCGGAGAACTGAAAGCATTAAAAGATATCAATCTGGAAATCAATGATGGCGATATCGTATGCCTGATCGGGCCATCCGGTTCCGGCAAGAGCACGCTCTGCCGGTGCATTCATGGACTGGAGACTCCGGAAAGCGGAACCATCTATCTGGATGGCGAAGTCATGAATCGTGCAGACAAGCAGAAATATGCTGCTCAGCGCAAGAAGATGGGCTTTGTCTTCCAGCACTTCAATTTGTTTGCGAATAAGACCGTGCTTCAGAACTGCATGCTTGCCCCGATGAGCGTGGCAGGAAAATCAGCTGCAGAAGCAGAAGCACTGGCCATGGAATATCTGAAGAAAGTCGGTCTGGAGTCCAAGCGGGATGCATATCCTTCCAAGCTCTCCGGAGGTCAGCAGCAGAGGGTTGCGATTGCCCGGGCGCTGTGCATGAATCCTGAAGTCATGCTGTTTGATGAACCGACTTCGGCTCTGGACCCGGAGATGATCAAGGAAGTGCTTGAGGTCATGAAGGACCTCGGAGCACAGGGCATGACCATGCTGGTGGTAACCCATGAGATGGGGTTTGCCCGCAAGGTCGGCAATCGTGTTGTCTTCCTGGATAACGGGGAGATTGTGGAACAGAATACGTCACAGGCATTTTTCACCCATCCGGAGTCGGAACGGGCAAAGGATTTCCTTTCGAAAGTCCTGTATGACTGAAGCTGTCTGAAGGAGATTGTATGAAGCTTCCGGATTTCAAGACGGAACAGTGGATGAATGACTACGAGAGGCAGGCTGTATGCAACATGACGGATACGTGTGCTGCGCCGCTTTCCTTTCCGGAACTGATGGGATTCGACCATCATCATCTGCTGGATTCGGTCACGCTGGATTATGGCGTGATTCCCGGAGATGAACGTCTGCGGAATGAAATCCTGAAGCTTTATTCTTCTGGTACGATTGATCAGATCACGCTTGCGGATGGGTGTCTGCAGGCAAATGAGCTTGTCATGCATACGCTGCTGGAACCGGGCGATCGGGTTGTGACTTTCACGCCTTCCTACCAGCAGTTCGAGGATGTTCCGCGTTCGCTTGGCTGCGAAGTGGCAGTGCTTCCTCTTTCAGAAGCTTCCGGCTGGCAGCCGGATGGCTCAGATCTTCAGAGTGCTTTTGAAAAGCCGGTGAAGATGGTCATTCTGAATATGCCGAATAACCCGACCGGTTCTGTACTGAAACCGGAGCTCTTTTCAGAGCTCCTTTCGCTGTGCAGAAAGCATCAGTCGTGGATTCTGTGCGATGAAGTGTACCGGGATCCGGAAATGCAGAGTGTCGCGGATGTCTATGAATACGGAATCTCGACATCTTCTCTTTCCAAGCTCTTTTCGCTTGCCGGACTGAGGCTCGGATGGGTCAGAGGGCCGGAGAAGCTGATTCATCTGATCAATGTGCGCCGGGATTATTCGATGATTTCCACGGGTCCGCTGGCGGATACGCTTGGCTATCTTGCATTGCTGAACCGGGATTTCCTGCTTTCCAGAAGCAGAAAGCGGATTTCTGCGTGCAAAGCAGTGGTGAAGACATGGCTGAAGAAAGAACCTAAGGCTTCGCTGGTGATGCCGGATTATGGAACGGTCAGTTTTCTGCACTATGAAGCAGATATTCCGAGCCCGAAGCTGGCTCAGGACCTGCTTGAGGAAAGCGGTGTCTTTTTCGTGCCGGGAAGCTGTTTTGACTGTGAACATCATCTGAGACTGACCTTTACTGCCGATCCGCATACTGAAGAATACGGGCTCATGGTGCTGAGCGAATATCTGAATCGGAGCGGCAATTGAATCCTGCTAAGTAAGAATTCGTCCGGAATGTTATAATTTTTACAAACAGAAGGGAAAAGTGATACACATGAGATGTGCGATTTTTCTTGCGGATGGATTTGAAGACTGCGAAGCATTGATTACCGTGGACATGCTGAGAAGAGGCAGCGTTCCGGCAGATATGATTTCCATTACGGATGATCTGGAAGTGCATTCCTCACATGGCGTGACGATGAAGGCAGATATGGTTCTGATGGAATTCCTTCCGGAAGATTATGATGTGCTGATTCTTCCGGGCGGAAAGGTCGGAACCAAGAATCTGGAGAACTGTCAGGTTCTTATAAATGCTCTGAAAGCGCACTTTGAAGCAGGAAAGCTGACGTGTGCGATCTGTGCGGCGCCCTCGATCCTGGGACATCTGGGAATTCTGAAGGGCCGGCATTATACGTGTTTCCCTGGTTTTGAGGAAGCTGGCTTCGGAGGCACTTATGAGATGGAACTGGCGGTCACGGATGGCAATCTGATTACCGGCCGCGGCATGGGTGCGACGATTGAGTTTGCCCGCAGCATTCTGAAGCAGATTGCTGATGAAAATACGCTGAAGCAGGTGGAGTACGGAATGCAGTATGAGCACAGCTTCCGGACTCTGAAGAAGCCGGAGTGAGTGATCGAAGGGGAGGAAGATCTATTCTATGGAGAACATGTTCAGTAACGATTCCAGACAGTTCAAGTTCGATATTCTGGTTCAGTTATGCAAGCAGGTCTATGAGACTGGCCAGGTGGACGAGAAAGCAATCCGGGATTACGGAAAGAAGCTCGTATCTATGGATACGCCGCGAGTGCGCTGCTGTGTCTATAAGGAACGTGAAGTGCTGCGTCAGCGGATCCGTCTTGCGGAGGGCAAGATGGCAAATGACGCGGCTGAATACAATCCGAGGCAGATTGTCCAGGTGATCGATGCGGCCTGCGACGGATGCACGATCAAGAAGATCCGCGTGACGGATAACTGCCGCCGCTGCATGGCGAAGAGCTGCGTGGCTGCCTGCCATTTCGGCGCGATGCATATCGGAACGACGCGTTCTGAGATTGATTATTCCATGTGCAAGGAGTGCGGTGCCTGTGCAAGAGCCTGCCCGTATAATGCGATTGTCGTGACGGAGCGGCCGTGCTATGCGCACTGCCCGGTTCAGGCAATCAGCTGGGACAAGCATAATATCGCTGTCATCGATGAGAACAAGTGCATCAACTGCGGTCAGTGCGAAGGAGCCTGCCCATTCGGTGCTATTGAAGATATTTCCTGGGTTGTTCCGGTGGTGCAGCTGCTGAAGATGAAGACGCCATGCTATGCCATTGTGGCTCCGTCGATCCAGGGCCAGTTTGAAAATACCTCTCTTGCCCAGATCATGAAGGCCATCGAGAAGCTCGGCTTCGAGAAGTGCTATGAAGTTGCGATCGGTGCCGATGCGGTGGCAAAGTTTGAAGCAGCGGAGCTGAAGGAACATAAGGAAAAAGGTCTTCCGATGACGACTTCGTGCTGCCCGGGCTTTGTCAACATGCTGAAGATTCATTTCCCGGAGCAGTACAAGAATAACAAGAGCACGACTGTGACGCCTATGATGGCAATTGCGCGCAAGCTGAAGCAGGAACATCCGGATCATGGCATCGTATTCATCGGCCCGTGCCTGGCCAAGAAGCAGGAAGCGATGAGCGAGAATACGCCGGTTGACTATGTGCTGACGTATGAAGAGCTGGCAGCGCTCCTGATTTCCAGACAGATCAATCCTGCTGAGATTCCGGCTGAGGAACTGAAGGATTATCCTTCCAATTACGGACGCAACTTTGCGGCGACCGGAGGTGTTGCGGCAGCAGTCGCAGAAGCCGCGAAGGAAGCCGGAGATGGTCCGTACACGACTTATCTTGCCAATGGTGCGATGGAGTGCAAGAAGCAGCTGATGCTGATCAAAGCCGGCAAGTTCCAGCAGGATATCCTGGAAGGAATGTGCTGCCCGGGCGGCTGTATTGCCGGACCGGCATGCATTTCTGATCCGATGCAGGTCAAGGGACGCATGATGAAGGAAAATATGAAGACCGATAAGAAGACAATTGCGAAATCCATGGAAATCTACGACTTCGATCAGGTCGACATGGATGTGACTCATAAATTCTGAGCTTGGAGGACAGATCAATTATGGTGAACGTGGAGATTTGCATCGGGAGTGCCTGCTATGTGAAGGGCAGCAGCCAGGTAGTCCAGACCCTGAATGAACTGATCAAGGAGAACGGCTGGGAAGATGAAGTTGCCGTCAAAGGTTCCTTCTGCATGAAGGCCTGCCAGAATCACCTCGGTCTCGGCATCCGGGTAAACGGAAAACAGCTGGAGCAGGTGACTGCTGAGAATGCGAAGGAAGTCCTGAAGAAGGAAATCACGGAAGCTCTGTCATGAGCACGGGTCACTTCATTCGTCTGGAAGAAGCGCAGTGCCATAATTGCATGCGCTGTGTGCGGGCATGTCCGACGAATGCAATGACATACATCCATCAGATGCCTGCCATCGTGGAAGAGGAATGCATCCTGTGCGGAAGATGCTACAGTGTATGTCCTCATGATGCGAAGGAAGTTCTGAGTGAACTCGGTCGCGTAAAGAAGTGGCTGAATGACGGGGAAGAAGTCATTTTAAGTGCGGCCCCGAGCTTTGCGGCAGTCTGGCCGCAGTTGAATGATCTGATCGCGCTGCTGAAGGCAAGAGGATTTTCAGAAGTGGAAGAGACGGCCCGCGGTGCTGCGCTGGTCAGCCGTGCTTATGCAAACCTGGCAGAAAAAGGAGAGATGAAGAATATCATCTCGACTGCCTGCCCGGCAATCAATAATCTGATCGAAAAAGAATACGGAGATCTGACGCAGTACATGGCTCCGGTGGTTTCGCCGCTGATTGCGCATGGCCGCCTGATCCGTGAGAAACATCCGCATGCGAAGGTCATATTCCTTTCGCCATGCATTGCCAAGTATAAAGAGATCCAGGATGCTCGTTTTGCGGGTGCGGTAGATGCCTGCATCAGCATGGAAGAAGTGCTGAACTGGGTAGAGAGCAGTCTGAAGGAAGAAGAGAAGACTGCCTGGGAGAATTTCACCGGCTCGATTTCAAGATTATATCCGACGCCTGGCGGCATCATCGCTACGATGGAGAAGAGCGAGAAATATCATTACGTAAATGTGGAAGGAGTTCCGAGAATCCGCAAGGTCCTGGAAGCGATGCGGGATGGAACGCTTTCGGGTTATTTCTTTGAGGTGAGTGCCTGCGAGGGATCCTGCATCGGCGGACCTCTGCTTTCTCATTTCAAGCATAATGAATGGCTTGGCCAGAGCGTGATCCGGGACAATGTCGATGTGCAGAAGCGGATCGGTCCGGGGGAGCTGCCGTTCTCTCTGGATGCAACGTGGAAAGCGGAACATATCTACCGGCCGGTTCATACCGAAGAAGAGATCCAGGATGAGCTGATTGTGATGGGCAAGACGTCTGCGGACAAGATCCATGACTGCGGCGCGTGCGGCTATGAGACATGCCGGGCAAAGGCGATTGCGGTGCTGGATGGCAAAGCAGATCCGAAGATCTGTCTGCCGGGGGCACTGGAGAGGGCAGAGTCTCTTTCCAATGTCGTGATCGAGAATACGCCGAATGGCATCGTGGTTCTTGACAAGGATCTGAATGTGCGGGAGATGAATCCCAGTGCGAGAAAGATGCTGGATCTTGATATGGTGAATCCGACCGGAATGCCGGTATCGGCAGTGCTGCCAGATGATGCCCTGGAGCGGCTGATCCGTTCGACCGGACGCAAGACGGAATATATCCGGATCTGGTATGAGGGCTATCATAAGCTGATTGATCATGCGATTGTGAAAGTGCAGGGTCAGTCTTATACGGTTGTGATCCTGATGGATCGCACCCAGGAAGATGCCAAGGAAAAGCAGCTGCGCAACATGCGTGAAAGAACGATGGAAGTAACTTCGCAGGTAATTGATGAACAGATGCGCACCGTTCAGGAAATTGCGAGTCTGCTCGGTGAAACGACTGCGAAATCGAAGGTTGCCCTGACGAAACTGAAGCAGGCTATGGATGAAGATGAATGAGGATCTGATCTACATTGATGCCTACTGGCGCTCGCTGAATAAATACGGAGAAGAACTGTGCGGTGACCGGGTTCAGATCCGCCGGGGCGAGAAGTGTTTTGTCATGGTCTTAGCGGATGGGCTCGGAAGCGGCGTGAAGGCGAATATTCTCTCCACGCTGACCAGCACGATCATCAGCGAGATGATCGTTTCCGGCATGGCACTGGCAGATGCGGTAGAGACGATTACGGCGACACTGCCGGTGTGTCAGGAAAGAGGAATAGCCTATTCCACATTTTCGATCGTTCAGATCTTCTCTAACGGGAATACGTATATTGCAGAGTTTGACGGCCCGGATGTCGTGATCATGCGGGATGATCAGATCTACCGGATTGCCAGAGAGAAGATGGTCATGAATGGGCGTCAGATCTATGTCTCCAGCATGCATGCAGAACCGGGCGACCGGTTTGTGGTGTTCAGCGACGGCGTGCTGCATGCCGGGGTCGGCATGGCGCTGAATTTCGGCTGGGGTCAGAAAGAAGTAGAAGAATACCTGCAGGAACAGGTCAGACGGAATGATACGGCAAGCGAGACCACGAGATTATTATTAGCGAATGTGAATTATCTCTATGGCGGCAAGCCGGGAGATGATTCCACGGCGGTATGCCTGCGGGTGATTCCGCTGACTGAGACAATTGTGATGGTCGGTCCTCCTTCGCATCCGGAAGATGATGAGAAAGTGGTTCATCGGCTGCTTTCTGCAACCGGCAAGAAGGCCTGCTGCGGCGGAACGACGAGTCAGATCGTTGCAAGGGTGACTGGCAGAGCACTGACCACGGATGGTCTCATGAGCATGAAGCCGGATGTTCCCCCGAAGGGATTCATCGAAGGAATAGATCTCGTCACGGAGGGTGTTCTGACGCTGCAGAAGGTTGCCAGATATCTGGAAAAAGCGGCTGGCGATGTCAGTTTCCGGGAAGAACTGATGCTGTCGAAAGATACCGATGGCGCAACCATGCTTGCAAAGATGCTTCTTTCTGCCAGCGGCATCACTTTCATGGTAGGATTAAGTGACAATCCGGCGCATGATGCAATTGCATATTCGCCGATTTCACTGAATGCGAAGATTGCTCTGATCAAAGAGATGGCAGAGAATCTGAAGAAGGTCGGAAAAATCGTGCATATTGAGATGTACTGAATGCTATGAATGGAGAGATCAGCCCGAGAGAACTGACATGGTTCCGGAAACCGGAACTGTATATTCTGGAAGATAATCGGCTTGTCCTGGAGACACAGCCCTACACGAGCTTTCATTCGCTTTCTTATGACAGCACGGATGCCTGCGGGATGATTCTGCCCCAGATGGAGTGCTTTTCGTTCTCCACGAAGATTGACTATCAGTTCACGCATCTGGATGAAGAATGCGGACTTTTTCTGAAACGTAATAATACGCATTGGGCGAAAGCGGGAGTAGAATGCAGGAAGGAATTCCTGGATCTTTCCTGTACCGTCTATGAAGACGGGTACGGAGATCGCAGCTGCCGCCAGCTTGGAGCAGGGATCCGGTGGCTGTATCTGAGAATTCTGTACTGGAATGGCAATGTGAGGTTCCAGTACAGTTTTCACGGAGAGGTCTATTCCGACATGCGCTGGCTGCACTTTGCGGACAGTTCGGTGCCGGTTCAGGCTGGCATCTATGCATGCAGTCCGGGAGATTCCAGTTTTGACTGCACGTTTTCGAAGATGAAACTGCAGAAGATATGAATAGAAAGACAAGAGGCATAGAAAATGAGCGCAGCAGAGAAACTGATCCGTTACTGCAAAGTGGATACGCAATCTGATCCGAAGTCGGGAACACATCCTTCTTCCAGCAAGGAGTTTGCCCTGGCAGAGATCCTGGTAGAAGAACTGAAGGAACTTGGTCTGAAGGATGCAGCATGCGATGACAAGTGCTATGTATATGCGCACCTGGAATCCAACCTGGATCATGAAGCACCGGCAGTCGGATTCATTGCGCATATGGATACTGCTCCGGATTTCACCGGAACGGGTGTGAATCCGAGAATCATTGAGAATTATGATGGTGGCGATATTGCCCTGAATGAGGAAATTGTGACGAGAGTCGCGCTGTTTCCGCAGATGAAGAAGCTGAAGGGAAAGACACTGCTGGTGACCGATGGCAATACGCTGCTCGGGGCAGATGACAAGGCAGGAATCGCATGCATCATGCAGGCCCTGGAAGAGTGGCAGAAGAATCCTTCTCTGAAACACGGGAGGATCTGCGTCGCGTTCACGCCGGATGAAGAGATCGGCGAAGGACCGGAATACTTCGACTTTGAGAAGATGGGTGCAGATTTTGCATATACCATGGATGGCGATGCGGTGAATATCATGAGCGATGAAACGTTCAATGCGGCGTCTGCTGTCGTTCATTTCAGGGGCTTCTCGATTCATCCCGGGGAAGCGAAGGATCGCATGATCAATGCCGGCGAGATTGCCTGCCGGTTTGCGGCAGCGCTTCCGGAGGCGATGACGCCGGAACATACGGAAGGAAAAGAAGGATTCATCCATCTCTGCAGCATGCATGGAAATGTGGAATCTGCGGAGCTGGAATATATTCTCCGGGATCATGATGCAAAGAAGATCCAGGATAAGAAGGATCTGATGCAGAAAGTCTGCGATCTCTTCAATGCAGAATACGGAGCCGGAACGGCAGAAATCTCCTTTGCGGATCAGTACCGGAATATGAAAGAAGTTCTGGCGAAGCATCCGGAAGTATCTGAGATTGCCTGGAAGTCGATCCAGGATCTCGGACTTGTGCCGGAGAATGTGCCGATCCGCGGAGGAACCGACGGGGCACAGCTCTCATTCCACGGTCTTCCGTGTCCGAATCTCGGCAATGGCGGCGGCAATTTCCATGGCCGCTATGAATACTGCGTTCTCGAAGAACTGGATCTGGCTGCCAAGCTTGTGCAGCGGATTGCAGAACGTGCTGCCGGAAAGGAGTAATCTCAATGATCTGCACATGTACGATGAATCCATCTCTGGATTATTACATGGAGTTTGAGAAACCGGTTCAGCCGGATTCGGTGAACCGGAGCCAGCTGGAATACTATGAGGCTGGCGGCAAAGGAATCAATGTCTCGATTGTGCTGAACAATCTGCAGATTCCGACGAGGGCCTGCGGGTTTCTCGGGGGCTTCACGCGTGATTTCTATATCACGCTGCTGCAGAAGTATGAGTATATCCAGCCGAATTTCACGTATATCGATGGAAATACTAGAATCAATGTGAAGCTGACCGGACAGGAGGATGAGACAGATCTGAATGCGGCTGGCCCGTATATCACAAGCAGCGATATGGAGAACCTGATGAAGAAGATGGAACGCCTGGATGAAGGAGATTACTTTGTCCTGGCGGGCAACTGCCCGAAGTATCTGTCTTCCGATATTCATACGATGCTGGAGAATGCGGTGAAAGACAAAGTCCGGGTCTGCCTCGATACGAATGCGGAGATTATCCGGGACGTGCTGGCAGATGGCCCGTTCCTGATCAAGCGCTCGCAGGCAGAACTGGAAGCAGAGCTCGGCAGGAAGCTGAGTCCGGAAGAGACTGCGGCGGAAGCAGAAGCGATGTGCAGGCAGGGTGCTCAGCATGTGCTGGTGCTGATGGATTCTGCAAAAGAAGCGCTGCTTGCCTGCAGCCAGGGCTTATTTGCCTGCGAAGTCGTGCACCAGGAGAAAGCGGTGAGCACGGTCGGCACAGGCGATTCCCTGACGGCTGGTTTCCTGATGAATTATCTGCGTACCGGTGATCCGCTGGATTCTTTCCGGTTCGGTGCGTGCTGCGGCAGTGCAACGGCATATTCCAAAGGTCTTGCAACCCGTGAGAAGATTGATTCGTTCTATGAGAAGACCGAGATCCGCCAGCTGAAATAAGGTTCTTTTCCTTGATGCGGAGGGTGGTTCGTGTTACCATTTCGCAGATGAGGAAGAATATGAGAAAACTGACTGGTCTGATTCTTGGGGCTTGCATGCTTGCCGGGTGCTCGTCTTCGGATGGAACTGCTGCTTCTGCATCAGCGTCTGCTTCTGCAGAGACTGTGTATCCTCAGGTGACGATCACGAGTCCGATTGAGATCACGATCAAGGATGAGAATCCTGATCTGAGCGGCTATCAGTTCTTTGAAGATCCGGATCCGGTTCTGAAGGAGATTACCTTCACAGAAGCAACCCGGCTGATTGAAGAAGGCGGAAGCGGTCTGATTCTGTACAGTGCAACCTGGTGCCCGTTCTGCCAGCGGGCGATTCCGCAGGTCAATTATGTGGCCAAGCAGATGGGTGTCACGGTTTACTATGTATGTCTGAACAATGATGCAGAACATGCGGTAAGCACCGAAGAGCTGAATGAGCTCTGCCGGAATCTGGACTGGATCGAATGGGAAAAGGATGAAGCAAACCCGGATGGAGCAGAGCTTCCGAATTTCCAGATCCCGCTGTTTCTCGGCGTGAAGAACGGAGAGATCACGGGGCATCATCTGTCCCTGGTCGACAGCTTCTCGCTTGTGGATGAGAATTCCCAGTTGAATTCAGATCAGATTGCAGAGCTTAGAGGCATCTACGCACAGATTATCGAAGATACTGCTGACTGAGGATCCTGAGGGATCCTCTTTTTCTGACTGCGCGGGAATTTCTGATTCCGGATTCCGGCATAAAAGAAGATAATAGATTTATGTTCGGAAGGTTCTTCAGAAAGCCGAAGCGGGTCGAGGGAAAATGCGTGGATCTGATGCTTGATCAGCATGTTGATGCCAGCAAATACAATCAGATGGTTCCTTCGGATCTGTTCGGCATCTATCTCCATGGCACGAATATCAGGGTCGGATCATGCGATCTGCGCTATGGCATGAATGAAGAGCTTTATTATGCCGGAAATATCGGATATAACGTGCTTTCCGTCTACCGGGGACATGGCTATGCATATCAGGCATGCCTGCTGCTGTTTGAGGTTGCAAAGCAGAAGGGCATGGAAGAGCTGATCATCACCTGTTCTCCGGATAATATTCCTTCCCGGAAGACGCTTGAGAAGCTGAATGGTACCCTGGAAGGAACGGTGAATGTACCCCCGGATCACTGGCTGTACCTGCGCGGGGAGACCGTGAAGAACATCTACCGGTACCGTCTGCTATAATGAATGCATTATGAAGAAACTGCTGAAGATTCTCACCAGCCGGCTGCTGGTGATTATCGCTCTGATTGCTCTGCAGATTGCTTTGCTGTTTTCGTGGCTCTGGAATACTGCAATCTATTTTCAGGTCATTCCGGCAACGGAAATATTCGGTGTGATTCTGGCAATCTATGTGATCAATCAGGAAGAAGATCCTTCTTATAAGATGTCGTGGTGCGTGCTGATTCTGGTGCTGCCATTGTTCGGATGCATGCTGTATCTGCTGGTAGCGGGCAGGAAGATGCCGAAGAAGCTTTCCAATGGCACGACGCAGGCAAGCAGCCGCATGAAGAATCTCCTGGAGCAGGATGATCGTATCATGCAGGGACTGAAAGAAAAGGATCCTGCGGTTCATAATATCTTCAATTATGCATTGAGAGAGAGTCGTTTTCCGGTGTATCAGGATACAGATGCGGTCTATTTTCCAAGCGGAGAGAAGTGGTTTCCGGTGTTTCTGGAAGAGCTGAAGAAGGCAAAGCACTTCATCTTCCTGGAGTATTTCATCATCGATAAGGGATCCATGTGGGATGAGACGCTGACAGTGCTGAAGCAGAAGGCTGCAGAAGGCGTGGAAGTGAAGCTGATCTATGATGATTTCGGCTGCATCACGCTTCCTCTGCATTATGACCGCATGCTGAATGAGATGGGCATTGAGACCTACAGGTTCAATACGCTGAGGCCGGCTTTATTGATTCAGATGAATAACCGGGATCATCGGAAGATCTGCGTGATTGATAATCAGGTCGGTTTTACGGGCGGGGTGAATCTCGCAGATGAATACGGAAACCGGATCCGCAGATTCGGCTACTGGCGGGATGATGCGATCATGATCCGCGGCGAGGCGGTATGGTCGATGGCAGTGATGTTTCTAGGAATGTTCAGCTATCTGAAGAAGGATACGGATACGATGGATTATGCGAGATATCATCTGCCGAATGAAGCATTCCATGGTCAGAAGGGGTATTTCCAGCCGTTCAGCGATACGCCGAAAGATGAGGCGAACGTGGGCCTGTGCATGCACCTGAATCTCGTGCAGAATGCAGAAGATTATATCGATATCAATACGCCGTATCTGATTCTGAATGATGCGATGAAGACGTCTTTGTGCCTGGCTGCGGAAAAGGGCGTGAAGGTCCGGATTCTGACTCCGCATATTCCGGATAAGAAGATGGTATTTGCAATCACGAGGCACAACTATACGGAACTGATCCGGAGGGGGATTGAGATCTATGAGTATACTCCGGGGTTCAATCATACCAAGAGCATTGTCGCGGATGATCGGATGGCGGTCGTCGGTTCGGTGAATACGGACTACCGCAGCTATTATCTGCATTTTGAGGATGGCATTCTGATCTATGATTCTCCGGAAGTGATTCAGATCCGGGAGTCGTTTGACGAAGCCTTGAAGGTTTCCCATCAGGTCACACTGGAAGAGTGCCGGAAGACGAATCTGATTGTACGCATGGTGCGGGGCGTCATGAACCTGATGGCACCATTATTCTGACTATGGCAGGGAAAAAGAGAAAACAGGTTCTGGATCGGGCTTCCAGGAAGATGATCGGCATCATCGGAGTTTTGCTGGTGATCATCATCGGGCTTCTGATCTATGCGATTCAGAATCAGAGCAGAAGAGCACAGCCTGCTGCTGAAGCAGCCGCAGAGGCAGCAGAAGAACGGACGTATATGACGGTGAACCGGGAATTATCTTCTGCAAACGGGATAGAGATCACCCATGCGCATATTCCGTTTGACAGCACGAGAAGACCGGGAGAGATCCGTGAGATCCGCTATGTGATCATCCATGAGACGGACAACCGCAGTTCCGGTGCAGATGCGGCTGCGCACAGTGCGTTTCTGACCGGGGATCAGAATGATATCGTATCGTGGCATTATACAGTGGATGATCATTCGATCTATCATAACGTGCCGGATAATGAGATCTGCTGGAATGCAGGAGACGGTCGCGCGGAAGATGGCGGCAATATGCATGGCATCGGGGTTGAGATGTGCGTAAACCTGACCGATGATTATGAGCTGGTGCTGGTCAATACAGCAGCGCTGACGGCAGAGCTGCTGAAGACGTACGGGCTGACGCCTGATGATGTCCGTCTGCATGAGGATTTTATGGATAAGATCTGCCCGCATCGGCTGATCACCGAGGGCAGGGTGGAAGAATTCATGCAGATGATCCGCGACGATTACGAGAATTCGTCAGTTGAAGGTTCTGAAGCGGCAGGATAAGATACCACAGGGAGACAAAGTCTATGAGCGAGAAATACGGACTGGTACTGGAGGGCGGCGGTGTCCGCGGGGCATATACGGCGGGTGCGCTTGCCTGGCTGAATGATGAGCATATCACGTTTGATTATGGGGTCGGAATTTCCAGTGGAGCAGTTTATATGTGCTGCTACTGGGAAGGAGATAAGCATACGCCGGAGCATATGTCTACGGACTATGCGGCAGATAAAGAGAATGTCGGCATCCGGGCATTCCTGAAAGAGGGATATTATGTGGCCTACAAGCATCTGTTTGATGATGACCTGAAGGGCAAGGAACACATGACGATCCAGCCTCTGAAGGATATGCATGCCCCGATTGAAGTCGGTTCGTATGACCTGGATCAGGGAAAGACAGTATTCTTCACCCCGGATGACATGGATGACAGCCTGGAGCTGCTGAGAGGGTGCTGCGCACTGCCGATTGCGTCTGCGGTTGTGAAGGTGAATGGACATCAGCTGCTGGATGGCGGTATCACGAAGATGATTCCGATTGAGCGTTCCGTGGAGCAGGGAGTCACGAAGCATCTGATCATCACGACGAAGCCTGCCGACTATGTGCGCAAGCCCGCGCCGAAGGCGATTATCTGGCTCATGGGCAAGGTATATAAGAACTATCCTCAGATCAAGAAGGATTATTCGATCCGTCATGTGAATTACTACAAGCAGATCGATCTGATCAATCAGCTGGTCAGCGAAAACAAGGCTATCAATATCCGTCCTTCTGTCGATGTTCCGGTCAGCCGCTGGAAGGGAGACCGGGAAAACTGCCGGAAGCTCTACGATCTCGGTTATTCGGATATGGAAGCCAGAAGAGAGGAGATCTATCGGTTCCTGGATCGCGAAGATCCTAAGAAGATCACAACTCCTGCTGCAGAAGAGAAGGTTCCTGCCTGAAGCGTCTTCGGACGCTTTTTATGATTGAGCCTGTCTTGAAATGAACCGGAAAGAAAGATACTCTGCTTATGAAGCAGGAGGAAGAACATGATACGGAATGAATGTTCCTTCTATTCGAAAGTTCTCGGGGAACCGGTTAAAGTGCTGGTGCTGCTGCCGATCGGAAGCGGCTATGCAATCCGCCAGAGCAGTTCTCTGGATGAAGTCTATGCACAGAAGACTTATCCGGTTCTCTATCTGTTCCATTGTGCCAATGGCTGTGCAGAAGACTGGCTGTATCGCACGGATACGGAGGCTTATGCAGAAGAGGCTGGTATTGCCTTGGCAATTCCGGATCTTCATGACAGCTTCGGAGTGGATATGGCACATGGAAAAAAGTATGGAACGTTTCTTTCGGAAGAGCTTCCGAGGTTCCTTCATCATGTGTTTCCGATCTCTGAAGCCAGGGCAGAAACTGCAGCAGCAGGATGCTCCATGGGCGGATATACTGCTGCATATCATGGATTGATTCACCCGGAGAGGTTCTCTCTGATCGGGGTTCTTTCGGGAGCGCTGCAGGGAGATGTCATTCATGCATGGCTTACTGAAAATGGCATTGCGGATGATCTGAACTGGAAGAATATCTTCGGAGAAGCTCGTACTCAGCATGAGGATACGGACGTGTTTCAGAAGATTGATCCGGACGCGGAATACAAGCCGGAGTTCCTGGTGTTCTGCGGCGAAGAAGAGACTTGCAATGTGGAAATGAATCAGAGATTTCATAAGAAACTGAAAGAGGCTGGATATGAAGCCTCCTTTGCCGGCGGACATGGCGAGCATGGATGGAGGTACTGGGATGGCTGTATCCATCAGGTGATTGAACGATTTGCAGAAAGGATCAGAGAAGATGAAGAAGATTGAGAAATACCGGTTTGACGGAAGCGGAAAGTTCCGGATTCAGGATGCGAAGACAGATGAGACTTCACTCTGCAGCGATAAGAAGAAGGCTGCAGACAAGCTGGAGAAGAATGATGCGGAAATCGATGCGCTGCAGGATAAGCTTTATGCCGAGAAGAAGGAAGGTGTGATCTTCCTGTTTCAGGCCATGGATGCCGCAGGAAAAGACGGAACCATCCGGGCGGTGCTTTCCTGTCTGAGTCCGCATGGAGTCAGAGAAGCAGCGTTCAAGTCTCCGTCTGCGACAGAGCTGGCGCATGACTATCTCTGGCGGATTGAACAGCAGGTTCCGGCCAAAGGAGAGATTGCGATCTTCAACCGGAGTCAGTATGAAGATGTACTGATCGGAAAAGTCCGGAAACTTTATGAAACGCAGGCACACGCTGATCGGATTGATACGGATCATGTGATTGAGAACCGGTACGAAGACATCAGGCATTTTGAAACCTATCTGTATCATAACAGCGTGCGGACGGTGAAGATCTTTCTGAATGTTTCCCGAGAAGAGCAGGCAAGAAGATTCCTGGATCGCATTGAAGAGCCGGAGAAGAACTGGAAGTTCTCAGAGTCTGACTGGAATGAGCGGAAGTACTGGGATGAGTACATGTCTGCCTTTGAAGATGCGATCAATCATACGGCAACGAAAGAATGCCCGTGGTATGTCGTGCCGGCAGATCATAAGTGGTATATGCGCTATGTGGTCAGCGAGATCATCCTTTCTGTGCTGAAGGATATGGATCCTCATTATCCGAAGGTGACGGCAGATCGTCTGTCGCAGTTTGCCCAGCTGAAGCAGGAGATTGAAGCAGAGCTTCCTGAAAAAGACAGATGAGGAATCAGCTGTTTCTGCAGGGGTTTGAGTGGTATCTGCCGGAAGACGGAAAGCACTGGGAACGGCTGAGAAAACAGATTCCGTTCTTTCAGAAGATCGGAGTAACCGGCATCTGGCTGCCGCCTGCTTATAAAGCATGGAATGGCATGCATAATGTTGGCTACGGAACGTATGATCTGTATGATCTCGGAGAGTTTGATCAGAAGGGCAGCATCCCTACCAAGTACGGGACAAAAGAGGAGTATCTGAAGCTGCTTCATGCATTGAAGGAAGCAGGAATATGTTCCTTTGCGGATATCGTATTCAATCAGAAGTGCGGCGCAGATGAACAGGAGACTGTCATGGCCGCGCCATGCAGCTCCAGCGACCGGCTGGAAGAAACCGGAGGATATGCACCACATCAGTTCTGGACGAAGTTTCTGTTCCAGGGAAGGAAAGGCAGATATTCTGACTTTCAGTGGGATTCGTCCTGTTTTGACGGGGCAGAAGATCAGGGCACGATCTATCAGTTCCAGGGGCATACCTGGGATCCGGATGTGAGCAGCGAGAACGGGAACTATGATTATCTGCTCGGAGATGATCTGGATTTCGATCAGGAGAAGGTCTGCCGTGAACTGGAACAATGGGGTGCCTGGTATATGAAGCTGACGGATTGCGACGGGGTCAGACTGGATGCCCTGAAACATATCAACGGACAGTATTTTCAGCGCTGGCTGGACTTTGCCGAAGCAGAAACCGGGAAAAAGCTGCAGGCGATCGGAGAATACTGGAGTGCAGATCTGAAAGCACTTCAGGATTACTATGATCTGAATGATCATAGAATCCATCTGTTCGATGTGCCTCTTCATTTCCATTTTGTCAATGCGTCCCAGGGCGGCGGATACTACGATATGCGCAATCTTCTGTCTGATACCATGATGTCTTCTGCTCCGGAAGGAGCTGTGACATTCGTGGATAATCATGATACGCAGCCAGGACAGTCCTTGCAGTCCTATGTGATGAGCTGGTTCCGGGAGATTGCTTATGCAGTAATCCTGTTCCGGGAAGAAGGAACGCCATGTGTTTTCTATGGAGACCTGTACGGAATTCCGCATGATCAGATTGCTCCGATGGAGCATCTTCCGAAGATGATGAAACTCCGGAATGATGCAGCCTATGGTCCTCAGCATGACTATCTGGATGATCCGGACCGGATCGGCTGGACCAGAGAAGGCGATGCAGAACATCCGGCTGGACTGGCAGTTCTTCTCAGCGACGGACCGGGCGGTGAGAAGACGATGTATCTCGGGACTCAGCATGCCGGCATGGTCTATGAGGATCTGCTTGGAAGAAATGCGCCGGTGATGATCGATCAGAATGGCAATGGAACGTTTGACGTGCAGGGCGGGAGCGCTGCCATCTATACACTCAGAAAAACATGTGCAGCAACGAAGAAACCGCAGGAATGACGGTTTCTTTTCTCATGGAATGCAATCATGATGGAGTATTCGGCAGGGTCAATGTCATAGACTAGACGGATGTGATCTTACAAGGGCAGGACAGGTGCCGTAAGCTTCGCAATCGTTAAAAGCCTTGGTGATCAGGCATAGCATGGCATCATTGGCTAAGGAAATGGTCTGTGTGCCAAGCAGCACGGCTTCCGGAATGCCCTCAGGAGTAAATTCAGTATCGGGTTCATATTCCATGGCTGATTAAGGAGCGATGGAGGCTGCCGCAGACACTCTAGCAGCAGAGAGATCAAATATGGTGTCCTTGAAAATGTCCGCATTTCCATCCAGATCTTCATAAATTGTGAGGATATAAAGCTCGGGCTGCCCATCCATAGCTGGCGTCTGTTCCATGCAGAGAATCGAGTAATTCATTCCTGAAACTACGTGCTGGGCAAGCGGCACGATCGGACTGTATGAGATTCCGGTCTTGCCGTCCAGTGCTTTGCCAAACGCCTTCTGTGTCTCGTCTGGAGGCTCTCTAAGCCTATTTCTACATAAGAGGTGTTCTTCTGCAATCCCGGGATAGAGAAATTCCATGCGGGTGTGTTAAAGTGATTCATATGCTGGAAATTATTTACAGGGGAGCAGTATTATTTCTGATTTATGCGTTCGGAGGCTGGTGCGGAGAAGTATTGTACAATGCGGCAGTCCGGGGAAAGATCATCAATTGCGGAATGCTGAATGGACCGGTATGTCCGATTTACGGATTCGGAGGTCTGGCGGTGACATATCTGACCAGTCAGGTCCCTTCCGGAGTCCAGGTTCCGGTGTGGGTGGTATTTCTGTTCGGAGCGGCCGCTGGCGATCTGATTGAGCTGGCTGGCGGAATGATCCTGGAGAAAGCGTTTCATGTGAAGTGGTGGGACTACAGCCATAAGCCATTTAATTTCAGAGGTTATATCTGCCTTGAATTCACGGTGATCTGGGGCTTTGCGGCAGTCCTGCTGATTGAAGTGATTCAGCCGCTGCTGTCTGCAGTTTCTTTTACAAGGCATAGTTCGACCCTCGGATGGGTGTTTCTGATCATTGCCTATACAGGACTGCTCACAGACCTGTATGTGACGAATCGTTCTGCGCATGCCCTGGATCAGGATCTGGAACATCTGGATCAGATAAGAAAGCGGCTGAGAAGCATCTCGGATCCGATGTCGCAGCGGCTTGGCAGGCAGGCGCTTGAAACCACACAGCGCATGCAGGAATCGCGCGTTCAGGCAGAGCTTGCAAGGGCAGAATTCCGGGATCAGAGAGAACTGGAGCAGAAATATGCAGAACTGAGACAGAAGCTGTATGGCGGAAAAGGCCATGGCGAAAGCCGTCTGGTTCGCGTGTTCCCGGATATGAAACATCGCCATTATGGTTCGCTGAAAGATCGAGAGAAAGAAGAACGATGAGGAGAAAAAAGAAAACATCCGGGTTTCTGAATGTTTTCTGAAGAGATTCAATTAGAGGACGGGCTGGCAGAACTATCTGCAGAAGGAGAAGCAGAAGCTGCAGGTTCTGCAGATTGTCCGAGATAATATACCTTGTAGCTGGCAGCGTTCAGCACTGCATCAGATGGTTTATTGTCTGCACTTTCCCATGGCGCCAGATACAGCATCCAGAATTCATCATAGGTCAGCTGTGAGTTATAGACTGCCTGGGCGATTTCGATTCCGACATAGCGGTAATGCCATGATTCGAATTCGTATCCGGTGATTGACTCTTTGCCCTCCGGATAGCGGAGAATCCATCCGTAGTCCTGGGAGTTCGTGCTGGTCCACTGATAGGCAGCAGTATCCTTGAATTCGAGGCCTTCATCATCTCCGGTCGCGGCTAAGTCAACAGTCAGGCCGGTCTGATGTTCAGAGAAGCCAGGTCTTGCGCTCAGTGCATCAGCACCGTCTTCCCCATAGGCAAGGACATAATTATTATAGACGTTTTCCTGGGATTCAAAGGACCGGTAGGCACTGCTTGCGTAGAAATAGACATTCACTGCCCGGCCGGCATCTCCCCATGCCTGCATGGCTGAGGCTGCTTCTGCCGCAAGCTGCTGTCCGGAGGCGGCATAGTAGCTTGAAAGCTCGGTCAGACCTGCTGGCGAATAAGACTGGTCGAGATAATAGGTCTTGCTGACCAGCATCGTGACGCTGGAGCTGTCGGCTGCTTTCGTGTTGCCATATGGGGTGTAATAGGTTCCGCTCAGCACGAAGTTCGTGCGGGAATTCGTGTCGCGGTGGCTGATGACATCATCGATATAATTCGTTTCGATGGGCTGGTAGTCGAAGACTAAGAGAGGCGTGATTTCCCACCATTCCAGATCCTTGAACAGGTTCTGAATCTGATCGGCTTCATAGCCCTTATCGCTGAGGCGGCGGGCGATCAGAAAGTCTCTGGCATCGAGGCCGCGGTCAGCAGAGACCACCGTGTAAAGATCCAGATAGTCGGTATTCAGGGTTCCATCGAGAATGGAACTCTGCAGATAGTCACTGTAATACTGATTCTCCAGCAGCGTATCAGCGAGATTGTCTTTCCGGATTGCAGTGATCGCTTCTTTGCTGTAGCCAAGCTTCTTCAAGGCATTGGACTGGCGGATGCGCGGTACATAAATCATGAGAAGCACAGCAGCAATGCCAGCCAGTACAAACCAGATTTCCTTGCGCAGGTGACGGCGGACGCGTTTCTTCTTTTTTATCGGAGCTTTGCGGACAGCAGCAGGTTTCCTGGAAGAAGTGCTGGTCTGACCGGGAATGACCAGGCGGTATCTTCTGCGCTTTTTCTTTTTTCTTTCAGGGTTTCGTTTCACAGACATGCTTCACCTCGAACAGATTCCAGGGAGCACTCTCCGGAGGGAACGAAGTGACCCGCACCGGCTCCCTGGTAATCGGGTGCGGGAATACGAGATCATATGCCCATAGGGCGATCTGGCCGCGCTTGGCGCGGGAATTGTAGCGCTGATCATTGACCAGAGGCAGATTTCTGGAAGAAAACTGCACCCGGATCTGGTGGCTGCGTCCGGTTTCAAGATGGACGCGGACCAGAGTTCTGCCTTCTTTTTCAGCAAGTACTTCATAGTGAAGAATGCACTTCTTGCCATGGGCAGGATCGCTGACTCTGACCATGTTGGTACGGGAATCTTTTTCCAGGTAATCAGTCAGGGTTCCCTGTTTCTCTTTCGGGGTTCCGTCCAGAATGGCTAGGTAGGTTTTCTGAAATTCCTTCTTCCGGATGCTGTCGCTGAGACGGGAGGCTGCTTTGGAAGTGCGGGCAAATACCATTGTTCCGCCAGTCGGCCGGTCAAGTCGATGGACGAGGCCGAGATAGACATTGCCTGGCTTGTGATACTTTGCCTTGATATAGTCCTTGCACATCGTAAGCAGATCCATGTCGCCGCTTGCGTCTGCCTGGACGGGAACGTTTACTGGTTTCTCGACGCAGAGCAGGTGGTTATCTTCATACAGGACCTTAATCATTGCGCTGCCATCTTCCGTATATGCCGCAGGGCAGATTCAGATCCCGGTTTTTCATCGGAATCGCGACTTCTCCGGCAGTGACGGCGCCATCCGGATGTTCTGGAAGAATCATCGTCTTCATGAGGTCTTCCAGAACAATGCTTGAGAATCCTGCAGTATAGCTGTTGATCAGGAAGAACAGCGCATGAGGATCGAGAACGTCCAGGCAGGCCTGAATCAGACCGGAGATTTCTTTTTCGAATTTCCACATTTCCCCATTCGGGCCTCTTCCGTAAGAAGGAGGATCCATCAGGATGCCATGATATGTATGTCCTCTGCGCTTTTCCCGTTCGACGAACTTCATGACATCGTCGACGATGAAGCGGATCGTATGATCCTGCAGATTGCAGAGGTCCCGGTTTTCCTTGGCCCACTGCACCATGCCCTTGGCCGCATCCACATGGACGACTTCGGCAGCACCGGCTGCCGAACAAGCCATGGTTGCACCGCCGGTATAAGCAAAGAGATTCAGAATTCTGAGGTTCTCATCAGAATGTGCCCGGATCAGATCGCTCATCCAGTCCCAGTTGACTGCCTGTTCCGGAAACAGGCCGGTGTGCTTGAATCCGGTCGGAGATACTTTGAAGGTGAGGTTCTTATAAGAAACGGTCCAGGATTCCGGAAGCTTCTTACGGTATTCCCACTGGCCTCCGCCTTTGCTGGAACGATGATAGACTGCATCAGCATGGTTCCAGAGAGGCTCTTCCGGATCATTGGGCCAGATAGCCTGAGGGTCCGGACGGCGCAGGGTGATGCCTTTCCACTGCTCCAGTTTCTCACCATTTCCTGCGTCCAGAAGGACGTAATCTTTCCATTGATCTGCTCGTAATAGTGCGCTCATGTTTTTCCCTTTCGGCCATTATATCATGCGGGGAGTCCGGCAGGACTGATGGTATAATCATACTCATGAGAAAAGCGGAAGAAAAAGATTTGAAAGAACTCTCTGCATATCTCGGTCAAAATCCGGCGATGAACCTGTTTCTGATCGGAGATATCGAGAATTTCGGAGTGGATGGAAACAAGGTATCCGTATGGATGGACGAAGATGCTTCGGGAATCCATTCGGTATTTCTTTATTATGCGCCTGGAAGATCGCTGATCCTGCAGAGCTATGAGCATCGGATTGATCAGAAGTTTCTGGAAGAACTGATTCAGCAGCTGGACCCGGTGACGATCAGCGGTGAAACCAGCCTGATCAGAGAATTGAATCTGGATGAATTTCCGGTTCATTCGGAATGCAGATTTGCGGCAATGAAGAAACCATATCAGAAGACGGATACTTCAGAAGTGGCAAGACTGGGGCCGGAGGATGCGGAAGACATCATGGAACTGCTGAATGCTTCGTTTCCGCATTCCCGTGTCAGCAAAGTGAATACCGAAGAAAAAGGGAGCCGGTATTATGGAATCCGGAAGAATGGGAATGCGGTATCTGTCGCTGCCAGTTCAGCGGAGTGCAGGAATCTGGCCATGGTGGTTTCTGTATGCACGAATGAGGAATATCGCTGCCATGGCTATGCGGAAGCGTGTGTGACAAAGCTTTCGGATGATCTTTTGGCAGAGGGAAGGATGCCGTGTCTGTTCTATACCAATCCGCAGGCGGCAAAGATATACAAGAAGATTGGTTATGAAGACATTGGTTACTGGAGCATGAGACAGAAATGATAGATACCGGTTTGCTGAATGAGAATCAGAAGAAAGCAGTGCTGAGTGATTCCAGATATCTGCGGATTGTAGCAGGAGCAGGCAGCGGCAAGACGCGTGTCCTGACGATGCGGATTGCGCATCTGATTGAAGATGAGCGGGTGCCGGCGTGGAAGATCCTGGCCATCACGTTCACGAATAAAGCAGCGAATGAAATGAAGGAACGGATCCGGGGAATGCTGAAGGAAGAAGAGGGCATGCCCTGGATCAGCACGATTCACAGTCTCTGCGTGCGCATCCTGCGCCAGGATATCCAGTCGATGGGATATCCGCGGAATTTCACGGTCATGGATGCGGATGATCAGAAATCGATTCTGAAAGAGGCGTATAAGAAGTATGAGGTTGATACGCAGCAGTTCAGTTTCGGTTCTCTGCTGGATTACATCTCGAACAACAAGGCTGCGGAGATCACGCCGGAAAGGGCAATGGAGATTGCCGGAAAGTATTCCGGAGAGAAGATCAAGGCAAAGGTGTATGAATACTATCTGAAGCGCCAGGAAGAGCTGTATGCGCTTGATTTTGATGACCTCATTTTCTGGACGGTCAGGATGTTCCGGAAGTTCCCGGATATTCTGGCTAAGTGGCAGAATCACTTTGCCTATATCCATGTCGATGAGTTCCAGGATATCGACCGCATGCAGTATGTGCTGATCCGCCAGCTGGCTGGTGAAAAGAACAGTGTCTATGTGGTCGGCGATCCGGACCAGACGATCTATACGTGGAGAGGTGCGGATGTCGACATCATCATGAACTTCACGAAGGACTTTCCTGGTGCAGAGACGATCATGCTCAATCAGAACTACCGTTCGACTGCCTGCATTCTGAATGGGGCAAACTCGGTCATCAAGAATAATAAGCATCGTCTGAAGAAAGAACTGTTCACGACGAACAAGAGCGATGAGAAGATTGTCCATTACAGTGCGGTGAGCGATGAGTATGAAGCTGCCTGGATTGCAGAAGAGATCCGCCAGCTTCATGCCAAGGGCAGCGGATACCGCAGCATGGCGATTCTGTATCGTTCCAACTATCTGTCCCGTTCGATCGAAAAAGGACTCCGGGATGCGTTTGTGCCTTACATCATCTTCGGGGGCACGAGGTTCTATGAGCGTCAGGAAATCAAGGATGCATTATGCTATCTGCGCATGGTTGTGACTGGCGATGATCTGTCGTTCCGCAGAATCGTCAACCGTCCGAAGAGAGGGATCGGTCAGAAGACACTGGAAACATTAGCTGCCAAGGCAGAGGAAGAGTCCTGCAGCATGTACGAGGTTCTGAAGAAGGAACCGCTGTTTTCCGCAAAGACTCAGAATACGCT
This sequence comes from Anaerolactibacter massiliensis, assembly GCF_900290205.1. Lineage (NCBI taxonomy): Bacteria > Bacillati > Bacillota > Erysipelotrichia > Erysipelotrichales > Erysipelotrichaceae > Anaerolactibacter > Anaerolactibacter massiliensis. The sequence continues at coordinate 608,497 of NZ_OLMH01000001.1, forward strand.
GGATCATTTCTCTGCTCAGGTGGAATCCTGGCGCAAGGACATGGAGAGCGGAGAATATTCTCTGGATCAGCTGTTCAGCAAAATCATGACGGAATCCGGATATCAGGCTTCCCTGGAAGAGAATCCGGAGGATTCGGATCGGGTGGAGAACCTGAAGGAACTGATTGATGATATCCGCCAGTTCGAGAAGAACAATCCGGAAGGAACCATGGATGAATATCTGCAGGAAGTATCGCTGTATGGAGACCGGGACGAGGCCCAGACGGCAGACTGCGTGCAGATGATGACGGTTCATGCGGCCAAAGGTCTGGAGTTCGATACGGTCTTCGTGACGGATCTGAATGATGGCATCTTCCCGAATGAGCGGGCGATGAATGAAGGCATGCGCGGCGTGGAAGAAGAGCGCCGGCTTGCCTATGTCGCATTCACCCGGGCAAGAAAACGGCTGTTCCTGACGGAAGCAGGAGGATTCAGTTTCATCTTGCAGCGGGTGCGTACGCCTTCCCGCTTCCTGGAAGAAATTGATCCTGCTTATATCCGCCATATCGGCGGACAGCGTCAGGAAGAAGCTTCTTCCGGCAGAAGAATGGCTCAGAATACCAGAGTCCGGGTCGAGGCTGAGCCGAAGATGGATCTGATCCGGACAAAGTCGGTTCTGGAACCTTCGAAAAAAGGCGGCGTGAAGACTGGCGATGTAGTGGAACATGCCAAGTTCGGCGAAGGCGTCGTGATCAGCGTGAGCGGTGGCATTGCCACGATTGCGTTTGCATATCCGGCCGGAGTTCACAAGATTGCGGCAGGACATCCTTCCCTGAAGAAAAAGAACAAGACAGAGGGCTGAAATGAGCGAAGCAGAAGACAAGACTCTGCGCATGCGTCAGCTGGTTGATCAGCTGAATACGGCGGCAGATGCATATTACAACGGCAAGACTGAACAGATGACGGACTATGAATGGGACGCCATGTTCGATGAGCTGAAGAAGCTGGAGCAGGAAACCGGAGAAATCCTCCCGGATTCCCCGACGAACCGGGTCAGTGCAGACTCGATTGCCGGGCAGAAAGAACCGCATGAATTCCCGGCGCTGTCCCTTGCCAAGACCAAGAAACCGGAAGATCTCGTGAAATGGGCAGAGGGCAGACCGATCTGGCTGTCCTGGAAGCTGGATGGCCTGACCCTGGTCGTGACCTATGATAACGGGAAGCTGACGAAGGTTGTGACTCGCGGCGATGGTCATATCGGAACGAATATCACGCATCTTTCTTCCGCGATTCATGGCATTCTGCCTGAAATCACGGAAAAAGGGCATCTGGTCATCCGCGGCGAGGCGGTGATCAGCTATGCGGACTTCGAGAAGTTCCGCATGGAGAGCGATGAGGACTATGCAAATCCAAGAAATCTGGCCAGCGGTTCGCTGTCTCTGAAAGATGTCGAAGAAGTAAAGCGCAGAGGCATCCGCTGGATTCCGTTCACGCTGGTCTTTACCGAGCATGAGATTGTTTCCTGGGGAGAACGCATGGCATTCCTCGAGGGACTCGGATTCCATACCGTGGATCATGAGCGGATTGATCATCCGGATCTCGAGACGATCAATTCCCGCATCCATGCATGGACCGAGAAAGTCACGGATGGCTCCAATCCTTATCCGGTAGACGGGCTGGTCATCTCTTATGATGACACGGTTTATGCAAGCACCGGTTCCGTGACCGGACATCATGCGACCAGGGCTGGATATGCCTTCAAATGGCAGGATGAGTCGGCGGAAACAAAGCTGGAGTATGTGGAATGGTCGTGTGCTGCTTCGACGATCACGCCGGTGGCAGTATTTGATCCGGTAGAGCTCGAAGGGACAACGGTCCGCAGAGCCAGTCTCTGCAATATCAGCGAGTGCGAGCGGCTTTGCATCGGCAGCAAAGGTACCGTTCTTTCTGTTATCAAGGCAAACAAGATCATTCCGAAGGTCATTCATGTAAGCCATACGGAAGGATCTCTGGAGATTCCTTCCGTATGTCCGGTGTGCGGTGCACCGACCGAGATTCATGAAAGCGATGTTTCCGGAACGAAGACGCTGCGCTGCACGAACCCGAAGTGCACGGCCAAGTCGCTGAAGAAGTTCACGCGCTTTGTCTCGAAGGCTGGCATGGATGTGGATGGCATTTCGGAACAGACCCTGTCAAGGTTCATCAATGAAGGCTGGATCAGGACGTTTGCGGATGTGTACCGCCTGCCGATGCACCGGGATGAGATCGCACAGCTGGATGGATTCGGGGAGAAGAGTGCGCAGAATCTCGTGGATTCTGTCGCAAAGGCTTCTTCCGTGACGGATGCCAGACTGATCTATGCGTTATGCATTCCGCTGGTCGGGCCGGATGTTGCCAAGAAGCTGCTTGGTGCTTATTCCTGGAAGGAACTGTTTGCAAAAGCAGAGTCTGCAGAACAGGATGATGTGTTCTCGATGATTGACGGAATCGGTCCGGAGAAGAGCAAGGCGTTTGTGACCTGGTTCAAGGATCCGGAGAACCTGGCCGTGCTGAATGATCTTCTGACGATGATCACCGTCGAAGAGACGACGCAGAAGGCAAGCGGAAATCGCTGCGAAGGTCTGACCTTCGTGGTCACCGGCGATGTGCATCATTACAAGAACCGGAATGAACTGAAGGCATATATCGAATCTCAGGGCGGAAAGGTAACGGGCTCTGTCTCGAAGAGCACGTCCTATCTGATCAACAATGATGTGAATTCTACATCATCGAAGAATCAGAAAGCACATCAGCTCAATATTCCGATTATTTCGGAAGATGAATTCACGGAGCGGTTCGCTTCCTAGTCAGTTGCAATCCTCCAGGGTTGCCTTTAGAATTGAACATTGGAAAAAGAGGCTTGATATGGAAGAAAAACATGATGCGGCTTATTTCAAGGGCCTGGCACATCAGCTGATGTTTGATCTGTCCGATCAGGAAGCAGATGACATCGTAAAAGAATTTGATACGCTGAACCGGCAGCTGGAACTGCTGGATGCAGTGAATACGGATGGCGTTGAGCCGATGGTCTATCCGTTTGAAGAAGAGACTTCTTTCCTCAGAGATGATCAGGTGTCCAACGTCATCACGCAGGAAGAAGCACTTTCGAATGTGGATAAGAAGCTGGAAGGACACTTTGTCCTGCCGCGGGTGGTGAAGTGATGATTGAAGAGATGGCAAAAGACAAGGCCGGCGCAGCAGAACGCTGCCGCGAAGCCTACAGGAAAGCACAGGAACTTCAGCCGAAGCTGAATGACGTCATCACCTTCGTGGATCCGGAAGAACAGCTGAAGGAACTTCCGGAAGAAGGACTGATGCGCGGGGTTCCGATTGCCCTCAAGGACAACGTGAATACGAAAGGAATCCTGACAACAGCCGGATCCCGGATTCTCAGCAACTATGTGCCGATCTACAATGCGGCAATTGTCGACAAGCTCAAGGCAGCCGGGGCTGTGACCATTGCCAAAGCATCCATGGATGAACTGGCCATGGGCGGCACGAATACGACCTGCTTCACCGGACCTGCTTACAATCCATGGGATCAGACCAGAATGACCGGCGGTTCATCCGGTGGCAGCGCAGCGCTGGTCGCAAGCGGGGTTGTGCCGATGGCAATCGGTTCTGATACGGGTGACTCAGTCCGCAAGCCGGCAAGCTTCTGCGGCATTGTCGGCGTCAAGCCGACCTATGGCCGCATCAGCCGCTATGGCATCATCCCGTACGCATCTTCGCTGGATCATGTCGGATACTTCACGCGTTCGATTGAAGACGCATGCGTGACGCTGAAGGTTCTGGCGGGAAGAGATGACCGGGATATGACGACGTCCTATCGCCCGGTTCCGGATTATTCTGCCCTGCTCAATTCGGACATGCATGGCAAGAAGATTGCCGTTTTCGGCAACGTGATGGATTCCCAGCAGAATCAGGAAACCGTGAAGATATTCAATGACCTCATGGCGAAGCTGAAGGAACGCGGGGCGGAAGTGTCGGTGTTCCATTTTGATGAAGACCTCATGAAGGTGATGCTGCCGACGTATTATCTGATTGCTAACTGCGAAGCTACTTCGAATCATTCGAATCTTGACGGAATTCGCTTCGGAGTGCGTGAAGAAGGTGCTTCGATGCAGGAGATCATGACGAATTCCCGCACGAAGGGATTCGGACCGCTGATCCGCAGACGGTTTGTCATCGGTTCCTATGGCTTGTTTGATGAGAACCAGGAGCGTCTGTTCCGCAAAGCGCAGAAGGTCCGCAGACTGATCGTCAATCAGCTGAATGACTGCCTGAAAGATGCGGACTGCCTGATTGCGCCGGCTTCCGGAGGAATTGCACCGAAGCTGAATGACCGCAGCTTGAATGAGCTGAGCGACAACTATCTGATCGCTGAGAATCATATGTGCATCGGCAATTTCAGCGGCTATCCTTCCATGACGGTTCCGATGGGATTTGAAGACGGATGCCCGATCGGAGTGAATCTGACCTGCCGGGCATTTGAAGAAGAAACAATGTTTGACTTCGGCAAGGCAATTGAAGAAATCACCGGTTACAAAGATCTTCATGCGGAGGTGAAATGAGATGGCAGACTATGATGTGACAATCGGCATTGAAATTCACGTACAGCTGAAGACGGCTACGAAGATGTTCTCCGGAGCACCATGCACGTATGGCAGAAAGGCAAATACGGCAGTTAACGAGATCGATCTCGGCGAGCCGGGCGCGATGCCTTGCGTGAACCGGGAAGCAGTGAAGCTCGCTGTTGAAGCATGCACGGCTCTGCATCTGACGATTGATCCGGTCGTGAAGTTTGACCGGAAGAATTACTACTATTCGGATCTTCCGAAGGGATTCCAGATTACGCAGCAGTTCCATCCGATCGGCCGCAATGGCTATGTGATGATCGACACGCCGAACGGAAAGAAGAAGATCCGGATCAACCGGATTCATATGGAAGAAGATACTGCCAAGCAGTATCATCTTGCGTCAGTCAATGAGACGCTTCTGGACTACAACCGTGCCGGAACGCCGCTGATTGAGATCGTATCCGAACCGGATATGACGACTGGCCAGGAGGCGGAGGCATATGTCGAAGCACTGCGTCAGACGCTGTATTATGTCGGTGTTTCCGATGTCAAGATGGAAGAAGGATCCATGCGGTGCGATGTCAACGTATCCATCAAGCCGAAGGGATCTTCTGTGCTTGGCACGAAGAATGAGATCAAGAACCTGAACAGTATCTCCAATATCGGGAAAGCGGTTGACTATGAAGTGGAACGTCAGAAGAAGGTTCTGGAATCCGGCGGAGAAGTGCATCAGGAAACCCGCCGCTGGGATGACAAGACTCAGACCACGGAGCTGATGCGGCGCAAGGAAGGAAATGTCGACTACAAATTCTTCCCGGAGCCGAATATCTTCCCGATCCGGCTGGATCCGGAATGGATCCGGAATATTCAGGAACATATGCCTGAACTCCCGGATGCCCGCAAAGAGCGGTATGAGAAGGAATACGGACTCAGCGAACACGATATCAATATCCTGATTGCCAACAAGGAGATGTCAGAGTTCTTCGAGCAGTGCATGAAGACTTCGAAGAATGCGAAGAGTGTCTGCAACTGGCTGCTGAGCGATGTCAGCGCATGGCTGAACAAGAACGAGAAGACGATCGATCATTGCGCACTGAAGCCGGAAGATCTGTCTGAGCTCGTTGCAATGATTGATGATGGAAAGATATCCAGCAAGCAGGCAAAAGAGCTGATTGATGATGTCATGAACGGAAAGAATCCGGAAGAAGCTGCTAAGGCTAAGGGTCTGTCTCAGATTTCTGATGCCGGGGCAATCGAAACGATGGTGCAGTCGGTTCTGGATGCGAATCCGCAGGCGATCAGCGATTATGCGGCTGGCAAGGATCGTGCAGTAGGCTTCCTGGTCGGACAGGTCATGAAACAGTCGAAGGGGAAAGCAAACCCAGGAATGGTTTCCGGCCTGATCAAGGAAGAACTCGCAAAGCGGATCGGAAAATAACAGAGGAATATGGCAAAGACTGTTCGGAAAAAGAAGAAATCGCGGGCGTATAAACGGACCAGATTTGTTTTCTGGACAGTTTTTATTCTGTTTATCACGCCGTTTGTGATTCTGGGATATATTCTGCTTTCAGCAGCCGGAGATACTGGCAAGCCGATTCTCGGAAATCGCTATGAGGGAGATCTGAATCCGGCAATTGCCGAAGACCAGCTGAAGCAGATTTCTGCTTCAGTCAAGGGCATCAGCGGAGTGGAAGATACGTATTGCAATCTCGCTGCTGGTACGCTCAGAATTTATGCGGATATCAGTGATGATGCATCTTCGGATACTGCTTCTTCAATTGCTTCAGAGATCTATGATGATGTTTCTTCCGTGCTGGATCCTTCCGTCTATTTCTCTCAGCATGATGACATGAAGATGTATGATCTTGAGATTCATGTGTACACGCAGAACTCCGATGCGGATGCGGATAACTTCGTCTATGTGATTGAGACGAAGACAAGCTCCATGGATGCGCCGGTGACGCAGCTGGTCAGCGAACCCATTGATGCTGCCCTGGCAGAAGAACTGCGTCAGAAGGTTGAGGAGCGAAATAACCCGGCGCCATCTGCTTCTTCTGCAGGTGATATGAATGTCAGCGCAGGAGAGACCGAAGATACTCCTTCTCCGGATACGGCTGAATAATGGATGGCAATTATGCAGAAGAATGAAGTGTGGCGCGGAACCTGTGAAGGATATACCTATGATGGCGAAGGCGTAGTTCATATCGGCGGGATTGTTTTCTTTGTGCCGGGCCTGCTGGAAGGCGAAGAAGCAGAACTCGGCATCACTGCCATGAAGAAGAACTATGGCTATGCTCGCATCATCAAGCTGCTGAAGCCATCCCAGCATCGTGTTCAGCCGGTCTGTTCCGTCTATCGGAAATGCGGCGGCTGTCAGCTGATGCACATGGATGAAGAAACGCAGAAGCATTTCAAGGAAGATAAAGTAAAGGGCGTATTCCGCCAGAATGCAGGCATGGAAATCACGCCGGAGCCGATTCTCACGGAGGAACATCGGACCGGATACCGGAATAAAGTTCAGGTTCCTGTCCAGGTGAAAGATGGAAAGGTGCTGATGGGGTTCTATCAGCCTCGCTCGAATACGATCGTGGAATTTGATCGCTGCTGGGTGCAGACGGATCTTTCCAATGCAATCATCCGGGACTGCCATCGCTGGTTTGAGGACCTCGGCTGTGCAAAAACAATGCGCTTCGTGCTGATCAAGCATGCCCATATGACCGATCAGGTCATGGTCTGCCTGGTGGTGCGGGAGTATCCGTTCCGCAACTCAGATCAGCTGATTCAGAAGCTTACTGCAAAGTATCCTGAGATTGTCAGCATCCTTGCGGTCATCAACCGCAGAGAAGACAATGTGATTCTCGATGGCAAAGAGATCACAGTATGGGGTAAACCATATATCGAAGAAGAACTGCTTGGATGCCGGTTCAGGATCAGCGCAAGATCGTTCTACCAGATCAATCCATATGCCACGAGAATTCTTTACAGCAAGGCAATTGAAGCTGCTGGGCTGACAGGCAAAGAAACCGTCATTGATCTTTACTGCGGGACTGGCACCATTGGCATTCTCGCTTCCATGCATGCAAAGAAGGTTTACGGAATCGAGATTGTTCCGGATGCGGTGAAAGATGCTGAAGTAAACGCGGCCATCAATCACAGGGACAACATTGAATTCTTTACTGCCGATGCTCAGGCCGGGGCAAAGAAGCTGATTGCAAATCATATCAAGGCAGATGTGGTCATCGTGGACCCGCCCAGAAAGGGATGTTCCGAAGATACGCTGAAAGCGATTCTGAAGATTGCTCCGAAGCGGCTGGTCTATGTTTCCTGCGATCCGGCAACTCTAGCCAGAGACGTAGCATTCATGCATGAAAACGGGTATGAGCTGAAGATGGTTCAGCCTGTTGATTTATTCCCGGGAACGCTTCATGTGGAAGACATTGCATTACTGCTCAGAACAAATTAAATCAGAGCCAGAAAACTTCCCTCATCAGATTAAGGAGATTGACCAATGACCCTATATGAAAGGCTTTCCGGACTGGCTGATGAGAAGTACAAGGATTTCCAGAGCAAGCTTGTTCCGAATATTCCGAAGGATACGATGATCGGGGTCAGAACGCCAGATCTGCGCATGATCACGAAAGAGCTCAGAGGAACCGAAGAAGCAGAAAAGTTTCTTGCAGAGCTTCCTCATAGGTATTATGAAGAGAATATGATCCATTTCTTTCTGATCGCAATGATTCCGGATTTTGAGGAATGCGCGAAAGCAGTGGAGACCTTTCTCCCGTATGTGAACTGCTGGGCAGTGTGCGATCAGGCAACTCCGAAAGTCTTTACGAAGAATCATGAGAAGCTGCTCCCGCTGATCCGGAAATGGATCAAGTCAGAACAGGTATATACGGTCAGATTTGCCATCCGGATGCTGATGAATGAATTTCTTGAAGAAGACTTCAGATCAGAATACCTGGAGTGGGTTGCGGGAGTCAGAGGTGAGGACTATTATATCCGGATGATGGTCGCATGGTATTTTGCGACGGCCCTGGCGAAACAATATGATGCTTCAGTTGTTTATATTGAAGAGCGCAGGCTTGATCCCTGGACTCATAAGAAGACAATCCAGAAAGCTATTGAAAGCTATCGGATCTCTGAAGAACATAAGGAGTATCTGAAAACGCTCAGGTAGATTGTGGCAGATTCTCTGTTCAGGGAATCTGTTTTCTTTAATTGTGAAATCATGAAATGCAGAGACTTCCTCAGAACATTTTCATGCATGGAATATATCATTCATGCATGAATGCTGCTCGAATCTGATGGAGGATAGTCTGTATTTGTCTTTTCAGGCATTGGGTGTTCCATCTTCTCCTTTTGCAAGCTTCTCTTTCCAGGTCTTCGGAGAGACACGGAACCAGAAGCGGAATGCTTAATAAAAATCTGAAGTATTGTGATAGCAGATCATATCAGCGATTTTCTCCAGAGAGATCGGTGTCCTTCAGAAGCAGTTCCGCCTGTTGCACGCGGAAGGAAAGAAGAAGTTCGGAAATGGCCTTTCCGGTTTTCTTATGAAGCATTGCGTAGATATAGTTCGGGTGATATCCGAAATGAGCAGAAAGGCTGCCAAGCGATGCAGAGCTGAGATACTTTTCAATCCGCAGAATCATCTCATCCGCAGCTGATTTCTCCTGTTCCTGGTTCTGCTGCTTTCCGTGTTCTCTGGTCAGATACATCATGAGAGAGAAAGTCATCGACTTCAGAATCTTCTGAATAATTTCTGTTTTGTCTGCGTATTCCACTAGCATCAGATCGAGCAGCTCCCAGATCGGAGAACTCATCTCAAGCTTCAGATGAATATATTCATCGGAGTACTGATTGATCTGAGGGTTCAGGAAAAAGTGCAGAAAGAGAAGAAAGATATTCATTGAAGAAAACCTGTTTCCGGATCAGGATGCCGGTAATCACGATATCGGTTCTGCTGTCACTGTGCAGAGCATAGTCGCTGATGGCTGGCCGATATAGCAGTCTCCTTCATGAATCACGGTTTCCTGTTCGTTCCAGGAACTAAGTGCGCGGTAGTTTCCCTTCGTCACAGAATTGAAAAAAGTTCGGTCAATGGAATTGTTTAAAGTGGTCCCTGTAAAAAGAAATTCCGGAAGAGCTTTTTGCATCAATCCGGAAACCATGAGCGCAGAAAAAAGAAGCGATCAGAGTGCTCTGATGGCTGCTGAAGAAACTATCTCGTCTGATGTGCAAGGAGCTTTTCCTTATATAGCATGGAGTCTGCTCCATCTGTAAGATCAGCAGGAGATGCGGAAGAAGAAGTACAGAGCGTATAGCCGACACTGATTGAAAGTTCATAGGGCAGCCTCTGTTTCTCTGCATCTGTCCTGACCTGCTGGCGCAGAAGCTCTGCAAAGTCTTCTGCAGGACCGATTGCGCTCTCAGAGCCGATGATCATGAACTCATCACCGCCCCAGCGGGAAAGAAACACTGCGTATTTTCCTGTGACCTGAGTCAGAGAAGAGGCAATCTTCTGCAGCGCACGATCGCCTTCAATGTGTCCGAATCTGTCATTGATGTTCTTGAATCGGTTCACATCGATCATGAAGATATAGAATCCGCAGGCAGGCCCAGCTTTCTCAATGAACTCTTCCAGAACCTGATCAGAGCGGCGGCGATTGTTCAGACCAGTCAGTGCATCAGAATAGATCTGCATCTCCTGCACATTGACGAAGAACAGAAGAAGCGCGGATAGAATGCTTGGGGCCATGGCTGGCGTGTTTGGAATAAAGCTGTCGATGATTCCTGCCGCAAACGGGAACAGCACGAACGTGATCATCGTGAAGTAGCTCTTTTTAGCTACTCTTGATTTTGTATGCACGGACTTCGAGATTGCATGGATAGTGACCAGGATCAGATAGATAAAATCAAAGCCCATGACCAGATCGTAGAGAGGACCGTGGTATTCAGCCACTGGATCGCTGTAGAAGATCAGTCCGGTCTTCAGAGAAGTGAAGATCAGAATGACTGACACGATCATCGGTGCGGCCGTGACCGGGATGAACCAGGACCTGCTGATGATTTCATGTTTCAGGCGCACTTCTGAGAAAAGATACCAGACATAGCAAAGGACCGGCTGGCAGGCAAGACCGATGGCATTCAGCAGGCTGCGGGCCTGGTATGAAATTGAGATGGTCTGACTGATCGCAAGTTCCCATAGGCTGTCATCGATCATGAAGAGGCAGAAGACGAGGAGCAGCAGCTTGAATAAATGAATTTCAAGCGAACTGGCCAGATCGTTTCCGGTATGGCAGTAAAGAATCAGAGCACATAGGAGACAGCTGAAGTTGATGATCAGATAGTTGACTGCAGTCATAGACATCTGCTGATCACCTTCTCTCTGTATATCCCGAAGCAATTCCATGTATGTTTCATACTACCCCTGCTGAATTTCAGAAATTCAGATCATAACAGTTCATGCGATTCTGATCGTGCCGGCTGAAATTGACAGAAACTTTTCCGGCCTGCAGGCATGCGTTTCTTATGCCGGTGTCTAGTATAGTACAGAAAACCAGAAAAACACGGGATGAGCTTCTGACAATCCTGCATAGAACCGGACAATTCCACAAATTCCGGTGAAAATGATTTCTGTGCGGAACAGAATGGATTGATCAATGCACAGGGAAAAGGTCAGAGGGAATCAGACTGGTTCAGAAACTTGATACTTTCAGAAATGAATTGACCTTGTTTCAGAAAAATGCGTTGCTTTTTTTAAGCAATACAGATAAAATGTTGGGTATCAGCGAGGAAGAGAAGAGTATGATCTGCCGGCATCCATAGAGAGCTTCGGTCTGGTGCAACGAAGTGATGCGGGAGGAGAGGAAGATGGTCTCGGAGCTGCAGTGCTGAAGCAATAGTAGGTGCTGCCGGGAGTTCCCGTTAGCGGACTGGGGTATGATGGTACTCCGTGAGCTGTCTGCAGTGATGCAGATGGGAAACAAGGTGGTAACACGAACAGAGCTTTCGTCCTTGGGATGGAAGCTTTTTCTGTTCATGGGATCATACAGAGAAAAGGGGGACATGAAAATGTCAGAAAAGAAAGAATCTGTAAAAACGTACATTCTGGGGAAATGGGACACAAGAACAATTGTAGGGGTAGCGATCGGCGCGGCGCTGTTCGGAGTTCTGATGAACTTCGGCGGCATCAGAGTATTCACGAATACGTCGCTGACAACAGCAATGCTGGTGGATGTGATTGTCGGCGGCCTGTTCGGGGCAGTTCCGGCGGCAGTTGCAGCGTTTTTCGGAAACGTGATTTCTGATCTGATCGGGGGCTGGGGATTCTGGTTTGACTGGTCGATCGGAAATGCGGTTCTCGGCTTCTTCGTCGGTCTGCTTGGAGTCTATGGTGCAAGAATCAATGATGGCATCTTCACCGGCAAGCAGGCAGTGATCTATGCAGTTCTGGTGATTGTCGGAAATGCGGTTGCGTTCGGTCTTGTCACGCCGTTTCTGACGTACGTGTTCTATTCGCAGGAGCTTACCATCACCATGGGTCAGGCACTGGCCGCAGTGATCTCGAATGCGTCGGTTCAGATTATCGTCGGAATTCCGCTGCTGTTCCTGCTGGCAAAGCGCAATGCGCGCAGCACGAACCTGAAACAGGAAGACTGATCTGTGAAGACGCCTGTCATTGAGTTTTCCGATTTCTCCTTCCGATATAAGTCGCAGACGGAGTTCACGCTGAAGCATATCAATCTGACGATTTATCAGGGAGAAAAGGTTCTGATTCTCGGGCCTTCCGGCAGCGGCAAGTCTACTCTTGGCTGCTGCATCAACGGGCTGATTCCTTTTTCCTATCCGGGAGAGATCAGAGGTTCGCTGAAGGTGTCTGGAAAGGAAACATCGGAATCCGGTATCTTTTCTCTGAGCTCGATCGTCGGAACGGTTCAGCAGGATACGGATGCCCAGTTCATCGGTCTGAGCGTTGGCGAGGATATTGCGTTCTCACTGGAAAATGATGCCGTTCCGAGAGAAGAGATGCTGCCGATGGTAGATAAGGCTGCTCAGGTGGTCGGCATGGAGGACTTCCTTCAGGAAGTTCCGTATGATCTTTCGGGCGGCCAGAAACAGCGGGTGGCACTGGCTGGCGTACTGCACAACGATGTTCAGGTGCTTCTGTTTGATGAGCCGCTGGCAGCACTCGATCCGGCCATGGGCATGACGGCCGTGGATCTGGTTGACCGGATTCACCGGGAACAGAACAAGACGGTCGTGATCATTGAGCATCGGCTGGAAGATGTACTGTATCGTCCGGTTGACCGGATTATTCTTCTGAAAGAAGGGCAGATCGAGATGGATACCACTCCGGATGAGCTGCTGAGAAGCGGATTGCTGAAGGAGACCGGAATCCGGGAGCCGCTGTATCTCACGGCGCTGAAGAATGCAGGTGTCCAGTTCGGCAAAGACGATGTGCTTTCTGATCTGGAACGTCTGGATATGAAGAAGTATGCACCGGTCCTGAGGGCACATTACGGACAGGAACGGGTGAAAGAAGAAGACAGCAGGCATTCAGAAGAAGTTCTGCTTGAAGTGAAGGATGTTTCCTTCCGCTATGAGAATGTGCAGGCGCTGAAGGATGTATCGTTCTCTGTCCGAAAAGGAGAACGCATCTCGGTTATCGGCAAGAATGGAGCGGGCAAAAGCACGCTGGCAAAACTGCTCTGCGGAATCATCCGGCCGGAATCGGGCTCGGTGGAATTCCGCGGGACGAACTGCCTGCAGTACAGTATCCGGGAGCTTGGCAGGCTGATCGGCTATGTCATGCAGAATCCGAATCAGATGATTGTCAAAGACATCATCTATGATGAAGTGTCGCTGGCAATGACTCTGAACGGGGCTTCTGAAGAAGAGATCAGAAACGAATGCGGCAACGCGCTGAAGATGTGCGACCTTTATGGAATGCGCAACTGGCCGGTATCCGTATTGTCATATGGTCAGAAGAAACGGGTGACGATCGCTTCGATTCTGTGTCTGCATCCGGAGGTGATCATCGTCGATGAGCCAACGGCCGGACAGGATTACCGGCATTATACGGAAATCATGAACTTCCTCGAGAAGCTGAACCGGGATTATGGAATCACGATCCTGTTCATCACCCATGACATGCATCTGGCAATTGAATACACGGATCGTTCACTGGTATTCGCAGATGGCGAGCTGATTGCGGATGATCGGGTTTCCAGAGTGCTCAGCGATGAAGCAGTGATTCGGAAAGCAAATCTGAAGCAGACATCGCTGGTTCATCTGGCAAAGCAATCCGGGCTGGATCCAGAACAGTTCATCCATGCATTCATCCGGGAAGAGAGGAGTCAGCGGTCATGAACAATCGGCTGTTCATCAATCTGCATCCTGGCACCACGTATATTGACAAGCTTACGGGCAAGACCAAGGTGCGTCTGTTTCTGCTGTTCATCGTGATCCTGATTGCAACCTGGGATCTGCGCATCATCCTGCCTCTGTTCGTGCTGTTTCTGATTGCGCTTCTCTCGCTGCATCCGAGCTGGAAGCGAATCCGTCCGCTGGTGATCTTCGTGGTGGCGGTGAATCTTCTGAATCTGTTTCTGATGTGGCTGGTAGAACCGGACTACGGACTTCAGATGGTCGGAGGTTCCACGATTCTGTTCCGGTTCAATTCATATGCGATTGTGACGAGAGAGACGATGTGGTACTTCCTGGTGCGGTTCATGAAGTTCATGGCGACGTTCCTTGTATCGCTGGTGTTCATTCAGAGCATCACGCCGAGTGAGCTGGCTGCCGGACTGTATTCGATCCGGATGCCGTACAAGGGATGCTTCATCGTGGAACTTGCGTTTCGCTATATTCCGGATATTGCTCGTGATTTCAGCAATATCAAGATCTCCATGCAGGCAAGAGGAATGGAGCTGGATTCCCGCAAGACGAAGCTCAGCACGCGTCTGAAGCAGAATGTGCTGATTCTTGCACCGCTGATCATCACTTCGTTCGACCGGGTCGGAAACATTGCAAATGCAATGGATCTGAGAGGGTTCGGGAAAGGAAAGACCAGAACTTATTATTCTGAGCATGAAGATACGCCGGGAGATCGGCAGATGAGAATTGTGATTCTTCTTCAGATCGTATTATTTGTTCTGCTGGTGATTCATAATATCCGCTTCGGATCGGATCTGATCTGGAGTCCGTGGTACTGAGGAGGAATATGAAACCGAGTATTGTGATTCAGACTGACTTTTCTCTGTCCTGGGGTGCAGTGGCGGAGATGAAGGGAGTCATGAAACAGGTGGATCCCGGACTGGATCTGGTGGATCTCTGCCATGAGATCAGAAACTTCGATCCGTGGGAGGCTTCTCTGTCGCTTGCGACAGTGGAACCATACTGGGCACCAGGAACGATCTTTGTATCGGTCGTGGATCCTGGTGTCGGAACTAGCCGCAGAGCATCTGTGGCATTGCTGAAAGATGGAAGCTATGTGGTGACGCCGGATAACGGCAGTCTGACGCATCTGCTTCATCAGGTCGGAATTGAAGAAATCTGTGAGATTGACGAGAAGGTCAACCGCTATCATGGGCCGGAGGAGGTATCCGTATTTCATGGCCGCGATCTGTTCGGATACTGTGCGGCAAAGCTTGCGGCAGGAGTGATTTCCTTTGAAGAAGTCGGTTCTGCTTATCCGGTGTCTGAGATTGTCGAATGCCCGGAGTATTATGAAAAAGCAATCCTGAAGCCTGGAATGCTGGAAGGATGGATCCTGACGGGCAATCGCCACTTCGGAGGAATTCTGCTCAATGTGACGAATGAAGCATTCCGCAGCGAAGAATATTCCTATGGAGATCGTTTTCAGGTGACGATCATGCATGAAGGTCAGGTCTTCTTTGATCAGAGCGTTCCGTATGAGAAGTCTTTCGGGTTTGTGGAAAAAGGAAAGCCTGTCCTGTACCAGGGGTCTTCCAGATATCTTGCGCTGGATCTGAACTGCGGGAATCTGATGGAGGCATATCATCTGGATACCGGACTTACCTGGAAATTCAGAATGGAGAAGATGAAATGAGAGAAACTGACGGATGGATTGTCATGATGACGGATTTCGGTGCGGATAATATCGGCACTGCAGCAATGAAAGGAGTTGCGGCTAGTGTCGATGAATCGCTGAGACTGGAAGATCTGACCCACAGCATCGAGCCGTTCAATGTATGGCAGGCTTCTGATGCTCTGATGTATGCAGAACCATTCTGGCCGAAGGGAACGGTATTTGTTTCTGTTGTGGATCCCGGGGTCGGCACGAAGCGCAGAGCCTGCGTGGCAAAGCTGAAGGACGGAAAGTTCGTCGTGACTCCGGACAACGGTACGCTGACGCATCTGGAAGAGTTCATCGGAGTGGAAGAAATCCGGGAGATCGATGAGACTGTCAACCGGCTGAAGAGCACGGTAAAGACTTCCGTGTTCCACGGAAGAGATCTGTTTGCGTATTGCGGAGCGAAACTTGCGGCAGGCGTGATTTCATTTGAAGAGGTCGGTCCTGCTTATCCGGTTTCCGAGATCGTGCGCTGCCCTCAGCCGCTTCATGCCGCATGGCAGGGAGATACGGCGTATGGAGAAGTGACATCGGTTTCGAGAACATTCGGAAATGTATTCACGAATATCCCGATCAGTGATCTTGAAGCGCATGGCTATGAGCTGAATCAGAAGTATCATCTGAATATCAGCGATGGAGAAGAGACGGTGTATGATGGCGAAATTGACTACGTCCGTTCGTTCGGCTTCCTTTCAGAGGGAGCACCGCTGATCTTCAATGGCAGCACATTGTATCTCTGCATTGCCTGCAACCAGGCTTCCTTCCTGAAGAGGTATCACATGGATCCGTCAAAGCATTGGAAAGTAACGCTCAGCAAGTAATCATCACTGAAATTTCTGAATGGAGGAAATCCCGTTCATGAACAGATTGTCTGTCAGGTCAATCAGTCGCTGAAGCGGGATCTTTTTTTCGCCTTCGGCCCATTGACGATAGATAGTAAAGCCTTCTCAGGTTGCTGCAATGTTCCCGGGTTTCCTGATGCCGGTGGTATTCCTTGGCAGCATCTTCTATACCTGGCATCAGCTTTCTCCTCTGCCGGTGATGCAGGTGATCGCGCTGCTGGATCCGCTGACCTGGATCAATGAAGCGATCCGTGAGATCATGACACCGCGGATTCAGAGTCTGCCGCTGGCGCTTACCATTGCAGTCATTATTGTATGGGTTCTCGGCATGGGAACGATTGCCCTGAAGAGATTT
Organism: Anaerolactibacter massiliensis; assembly: GCF_900290205.1. NCBI lineage: Bacteria > Bacillati > Bacillota > Erysipelotrichia > Erysipelotrichales > Erysipelotrichaceae > Anaerolactibacter > Anaerolactibacter massiliensis. Next base: position 625,393 of record NZ_OLMH01000001.1, read on the forward strand.
CATCAGATGGTCTATCATCACTGATATGATCCAGAGAAAAAACTTCTGATCATTTTTTCTGAAACTGTGAAAGAAATACTGGCAAGAAAGAAAGAATCCTCCGGAACATGATAAAATCATGGAAATGAGAAACAGGAGGGCAGTGCTTATGGAATTCGATCTGAGCAAGCCGCAATGCTACTGGTTCAAGAAAATCTCAGAGATTCCGCGCGGTTCCCGGAATGAGAAGGCTGTCAGCGACTTTGTCGTGAAGTTTGCAGAAGAACGCAATCTGAAAGTAAAGCAGGATGCGGCATGGAACGTGATAGTTGATAAACCGGGATCCCCGGGACATGAATATGACCCGGTGCTGATTCTGCAGGCACATATGGATATGGTGTGCGAGAAGACTTCAGATTCGGATCATGACTTCGAGAAAGATCCGCTTGATCTGTATGTTGAGAAAGGCTGGCTTCATGCAAGAGGCACCACGCTTGGCGGAGATGATGGCAACGGGGTTGCATACATGCTTGCTGTGCTGGATGATGATACGCTTGTCCATCCGCCGCTGGAATGCATGTTCACGACTGCAGAAGAGATCGGATTGGTCGGAGCACAGAAGCTTGTTCCGGAGGATCTGCATGGCGATCGGCTGATTTCCCTGGATGGCGGCGGAGAGCACGTGACCGGGCTTTCAAGTTCTGGAGCTGCCACGATCCATATGAGTTATGAGATGAAGATGGAGCCTGCTTCAGACCCTGCATATGAACTCTATGTATATGGACTGAAAGGCGGCCATTCCGCAGCGATGATTGATCGGGAACGGGCCAATGCGCTGAAGCTGGCAGCCCGGATTCTCGAGGAAGCAGAGGGAAGAGGAATCTCTCTCCATCTTGTCAGTCTGGATGGCGGCAGAAAAGACAATGCGATCACCAGAGAAAGCAGGATCCTGTTTACTTCTTCTGCTTCATATGCTGAGCTGGAAAGCTCTGTGAAACAGAGCGCGGCAGGAATTCATGAAGAACTGCAGTACAGCGATGAAGGATTTGCGGCAGAGCTGAAGCAGAAAGATCCGGTCAGCGAACAGGCGGATGGAGATTCTTCTGCAGAGCTTCTGGATTTCCTGTATCTGATCCCGGATGGATTCCAGCATAAGTCTATGGCGATCCCGGGGCTGACGCTGACGTCTCTGAATCTTGGCATTCTGTATACTGACGGAAATAAAGCGGAAATGCAGATCCTTGCCAGGAGTGCGATTGACAGTGCTCTGGATCATATGATCGGTCAGGTGAAGAAGCTTTCTCAGTATATGGGAGTTCAGGTTCAGATTCTCGGCCGGTATAAGGGCTGGAACTACAAAGAAGATTCGGATCTCAGAAAGAAGTTTGCCATGGTGCTTGAGAAACATGGTGAGAAGCTGGAATGCCATGCGAGTCATGGTGGTCTGGAATGCGGAATCTTCAGCGGCATGAGACCTGGAATTGATATCATTACGTTCGGACCGATCTGTCTGGATGTCCATTCTCCGGAAGAACGGCTTGATCTTGCATCATTTGATCGGAGCTATGAGATGCTTCGGGAAATGATCACAGCATGTGCAGAACAGGAGAGCAATTGAATGAAAGAAATCAGAACAGCAGATGCACCAGCAGCGATCGGGCCGTATGCCCAGGGTTATGTATCAAAGGGATTTGTGTTTACTTCCGGTCAGATCGGGGTCGATCCTAAGACCGGCGAAGCCCCGGAAGGAATTGAAGCTCAGGCAGAATTCAGCTGCAGAAATGTCGGCGCAGTCCTGAAAGCAGGCGGCAGCGATTATGACAAAGTCATCAAGACGACTTGCTTCCTGGCCGATATGAAAGACTTTGCGGCTTTCAATGAAGTATATGCGAAGTACTTTACCGGGAAGCCGGCAAGAAGCTGCGTGGCAGTGAAGACGCTGCCGAAGGGATTGCTCTGTGAGATTGAAGCGGTTGCGGAGGAGTGAATGAAGGAACTTGCAGTACTGAAGGAAGACGATAATTCTTTCGTGGTCGGATTGATTTCCGGAGTAGTTTTCTCAATTCTGTTCATCATGTGTCTGACCATGCCTGAGGAAAGCCGGGACGGAATCCTGCCGGTAGAACTGATCTGCCTCGGGGCTGCAGTCCTCGGCTGGCTCCTGGTTGTATTGCGGCAGCGCTGCCGCATGATCTTCACAGATGAAGGTGTCACTTACATCAGGCTTTTCGGCAAGCCTAAGAACATGAAGTATGAAGAAATCTCTCAGTTCATGTGCATGAAGCAGGGCTTCTTTCTCTACAATCAGGATGGCGATCGCATGCTGGAATTTTCGGCAAGGCTGGAACGTCATCCGGAAGTTGAACAGATCATCAGAAGCCATGGCATTGAGGTGAACCATTCCTCGATCCGTTCCGGCAGGAAAGACCGGGAAGTCAGATAAAGATATTGCTTGAGCAGAAACCTGCACGCAAGGTGATTGCTGATATCCTCATTCAGGAGAGTGACAGACCGGGAAAACCCGGTCTTTTTCATGTGATACCAGGTCTTTCGGGAATAGGAGAACCAGAATATGAAGAATACATTGGCTTAATTAGAGTTGGTGATTTTCTTCTTCACTGTGCCTAATGGAGCACAGTACTTGCAGACAAATGGCTTAGACTGCCTCTAGAGAGGTAGATACCCGCATTTATTCCACTCTGTTCCCATACCAGAAGAAGCTTCTGCCCGATCTGGAGAATTGCATGATCCTGAACATTGCTTCCCGGAGTTACTGCATAAAGATCTGTCCAAAATGCGGCTCAAAGACTTCGAACTAAACCAGAGGCGGAAGAGCCAGCTCCGGAAAGCAGATGCTTGTCTGCCATTCATGCAATCATAGGACCGTGGTCGACTATGGCCATCTCACGTATTACTCTTAGCAGGTCCGTTCGAAATGGGATCAGCTGATCAAGGACACTTTTCAGCAGGTTCCGATCCAGAAGACTGCTGAGAGCCTCGGCATCAGCTCTTATACCGTCTGGAGAATGCGCATGAAGCTTCTCCACGCCCTGGAATCCATTGCCAGTGAAACAGTGGTTTCCGATGAAGTAGAGATGGATGAAAAATACCTTCTGAACAGTGATAAAAGCGAAAAGCATCAAATCGCGGGCTTTCCAGTGAACAGATATGTCTGCTTACCGCAGTGCAGAGATAAGGAGATACAGTTCTCAAGGCAGCGAACATGGCAGCTCCGAAATTGGAAGATATCGAGAAAATTCAGAAGAATCTTTCTGGGAACTGCCTTGACTTGGATTGATGGCAAGACTGCATATCAGAGGATCCTGAATCAGAAGAACTGTGAGTTTCGAGCAGCAGGTGATCATAAGCCCTATATCTATCTCTGCAGACCATCTTTGATGAATGGAATCGCGGATACAGAGTAGTGGCAGCAAAGTATATCAACCCAGCTTGCTGCACTGCTGGCAACAGTCCTGAATATGCAAGATTGGCTGCTGATGAAGTGCTGCTTGAGGTCAGAACTTTACTCAGCAATGTCCCGGACTTCTTCAGAATCTGTGATATGAAGACTTCGGACCTGTTTGCTTATTAGCCTAGATCGCCAACCTGCAAATTAAGCCAAAAAGAATGCCTGAGAACTCAGACATTCTGAATAGTTACTCTTCGACTGGTACTGCAGTCAGGAAACACATGTCATTCGGTTCCCCGGATTCTTCATCGAAGAAGTTGTAGAACGTAAAGTTGTACAGGAAGCGCTCCGCACTGTAGACGCCGTAGCCATCCTGGTTGTGGTCAGTTGTATCGTAGGGATCTGCCACAATGATTACATCGTCCTGGGTCGTATCGGTTCCCATGGTATCGTAGCCGATGATGACCTGCCAGTGGCCGCCCCAGTCGTTCCAGCCGACGATGATCGGATGGCCTTGTTTCAGCGTGCCCTGGATATAGTCAAACGTGAATACATCATATACGGTATCCATGCAGTCCAGCGTGGAGTATGTATTGAAGCCGCCGACGCCGTCGAAGATCTCGACCAGCTGAGACATGCTGGTAGCGCCTGGCTCCGTGCCGTTGCTGCGGAAAGCAGCGAGACTTTCTTCGTTATAATCGCCGAGTTTCCCATACCAGTTCATCACCATGAGTGCAGACGAAACGCCGCAGCTCCATTCAGAAGTCTGCTGCTGGGTTTTGAAGTTGTGCAGAATGGTCAGAGTATCCGTGGAGTTCATGTTATAGAAGTCCAGTGTATTGAAGTACGGACTGTCTTTATGGTCGCCTTGACGCTCTACGCTGTCGGAACCGTCTTCCGGACTCAGATCCACGGTATGAGGAATTTTCATTTCATCGGTGTAATTGCCGTGAGATGCAGAACCAGACGAGGTGCATCCTGCTAACAGAGATGCACAGAGAAGAAGAAAAGAAACCTGTTTTTTCATTTGTTTTCCCCCTTGATTTCCCGGTGTCTGTTTCTGAAGTGATGCGTCTCCTGCCGGGAATGAAAAAGTTATATCAGACAGTTTCGTAAAAGTAAACAATAAGTTTAATAATAATAGATTTCCGGAATTGAAGCAGAATGGAAATCTGAACAAATCTGCAGATGGAATTCAGAAAGACTTCAGACTTCCTAGATAAAATGACTCGTGCTCGGAGGCAGAAAATGAAACGAGTCATATCAGGTATTTCGGCTATGGCACTATTGCTGTGCGGGTGCAGCAGCTCGACGGCCAGTACACATAGCAGTGCTTTTGCGCCTGCTTCAGCAGAAACAGAAGCGACTGCTGCAGCTGCCACAGATCTTTCCATGATCGACAACACGAAATGGCAGTACAACAGCGACGATGATGTCTATTATCAGATCGGTATTCAGTATTGTTCTGATCCGGCTGATGCTTCTTATGAGACGCTGGCGATCTTCGTGCCGGGCAGCTATTTTGATACGACAGACAATGGCGACGGTACTTATACCGTGACCGTCAATACGGAAGCAGAAGTGAATGACTATACGGCATCGACCGCACCGATTGTGATGCCGGTGAATACGCCGGGCTATTCTGCACAGGAAGCGCTGACGGAGTATCAGAGTTTCACCGAGTATACGAGCAAGGGTATGGTCTATGTGCATGCCGGATGCAGAGGCAGAGATGCTGGTGCGCCTGCGGGAGTCACGGACATGAAGGCTGCGATCCGGTATCTCAGATATTCTGCCTCGACGATTGCCGGTGATACGGATCAGATTTTCGTATTCGGTATGAGCGGCGGAGGTGCCCAGGGCTCGATTTTCGGTTCTTCCGGAAACAGCGATCTCTATACGCCGTATCTTGAAGCAATCGGTGCGGTCATGGGAGTGAGCGATGCAGTTCAGGGTGTGATGGCATGGTGCCCGATCACGAATCTGGATACTGCGGATGAATCGTATGAATGGATGATGGGTTCTACGCGCAGCGGACTGAGCGATGAAGAACAGTCGATCAGCGATGCGCTTGCAAATGCTTATGCACAATGGGTCAACAGTGCAGATCTGAAGGACGCGGATGGCAATGTGCTGACTCTGGAGGCATCTGATGATGGCATCTATCAGTCTGGTTCCTATTATGATTATCTGAAGTCAGTCATTGAGGAATCTCTGAATAACTTCCTGAGTGATACGGAATTCCCGTATGACGCATCCTCAAGCAATTCTATGGCTGGCGGTCCGGGCGGAGGCGGCATGCCGGATGGCGAAAAGCCAGATGGAGCACCGGATGGAACAGCACCTGATGCTTCTGCTTCCTCCAGCAATGATATGGCTAATGCAGAACAGAACGATGGCATCACGCGAGACACCAGCAATTCTTCCGGCCTGTCACTGACTGGTACTTATGAGACTGCTCAGGACTACATTGATGCGCTGAATGCGAATGGAACCTGGGTAACCTATGATACGGCTACGAATACGGCAACCATCACTTCGATTGCTGACTTCGTAAAGGTGATGAAGAATGCTTCCAAAGGACTGGCTGCGTTTGATCAGCTTGATGCAAGCCAGGGTGAGAATACGCTGTTCGGATATGGCGATGGCAATGGCGCACACTTTGATTCGACGCTTGCAGAGATTGTCCGCGGCACTGATTATGCTTCTTCGTTTGAAACGGATCTTGCAAAGACAGACAGTGTCGGCAATATGGTTCAGACCCGTCTGAATATGTATACTCCTCTGTATTACCTGCTTGATTCTTATGATGGATACGGGACTGCAGATGTGGCTTCTTACTGGCGGATCCGCACTGGTCTGAGCCAGTCTGATACTGCTCTTACCACTGAAGCGAATCTGGCTCTTGCACTGCAGCAGTATTCCGGCGTGAAGTCAGTAGACTTCGCAACGGTCTGGGGACTCGGTCATACTACTGCTGAGCGTACCGGAGATTATGTCTCCAACTTCATTGCCTGGGTTGAAGAGTGCACGAAGTAGAGACTGCTTTGGAAATTCGGCACTGGAGAACAATCTCCGGAGCTTTTTTCTGTCTGAATCGGGATGTTAAGAATTTGTTCAGATTCTGAACGGATTTGTGTTAAATGTCTTTGCTATTCTCCTTTGCGGATAAGAGATTCTGTCCTGAGGAGGAGCTTATGGAACTGCAGATGCTGAATGCGATACAGACGCTGAGAGGTCCGGTGCTTGATTTCTGATGCCGCTGATTTCGAATGGCCTGGTGATTTTTCTGATTCTCCCGTTTATTCTGCTATTGCTGAAGAAGACGAGAACAGCGGGAATGGTGATACTGATGGCACTTGCCCTGGATGTCATATGATGCAATGGAATTCTGAAGAAACTGTTTCAGAGAGTGCGGCCTTGTGATGTGAATACAGCAATTGTTTTGCTGGTGCCGCGGCCGACAGATTATTCCTTCCAATCCGGACATGCGTCATTTTCGTTTGCGGCTGTTTTCGTGCTGATGAATTCGGATTCTTTCAGAAAGCTGAGAGTGCCGGCACGGGTGCTTGCATGTCTGATTGCGTTTTTGAGAATGTACCTGTATCTGCATTATCCGGCGGGTATCCTTACAGGGATCGTCACCGGTCTGTTCTGCGGATGGGCGGCTTATCGGATTGCGGATCATCTTGCTCATCTGCATATCGATGACTTTCGAAGCGGATTCAGAAGCAAGCATCGTTCCGATGACTTCATAAGGCATTCCGGAAAAGCCGTAATTCGCTAGTGCAGCTTCGGAATGTTCCAGCGAGCGGGTGCAGATTCCATCTGCCTACCAGCCCTGTTCCAGGATCACGGGGTATAAATTAGCCATGGCATGCCGGCAGTTGCCGATTAGAAGTGCTGAATTCATATGATCTCCTTCAGAAAGAACAGCGCTCTGTTCTCAATATTCTATACGGAGCATACGTTCTGTAATCTGATGCGTCTATCTCTTCAGATTCATCTCTGGTGGATAGAAAAAAGCTGAGGAACTTTCAGCTAAGAAGGCTCCTCAGTTCTTATCGGATTCTGTCAGTTCAGTTTCTGACCGCAGTTAGGGCAGAAACTGTCATCTTCATCAACAACCTCACCGCAGTTCGGACAATGTTTCTCTCCGGAGATCTGCATCGGCTTTCCGCATTTCCGGCAGAATTTCGCATCGGGCTTGTTCAGAGCTCCGCAGCTCGGGCAGGTGACGGAGTCACTGCTGACCGTGCTGTCCGTATCCTTTGCATTCTTTCCGGTAAATGGATTCGAAGTAGTTGTCTCGAGCGGTTCTGCGCCGATATAGCTGTCGAGGAAGCGGAAGATATCATCGAAGAGACCGAACTGACGGACTGCTCCGAGCCCTGCGGTTACCAGCAGCGGGGAGAAGACGATACCGAGTGCCGCAAAGCCGGCTTTCTCAACCCATTTCTCGGCAGCCACCGAGATCCTTAGATTCGCGTCTTCTTCATTGATGCGGATGCTTACTGCAGCGTCCATGCCGACATATTTGGTCCATTCCATGTTGGCATCTCCCTTGCACTGGACGAGATAGCCCTGGCGGGTACGCATGATCTGGGTGATCATATGCTTATCCGTATCCAGGTATTTTGCCAGCGCATAGGCCGTATCCTGAGCAGAACGGCCATTTGCCGGATATAGTTTTTCAGTGATGAATCCTCTTGTTTCGATATCAGACATATTCTATGCCTTCCTTTCATTCTTCACTGTAATCATTTTCCGGAAGAATTGGGTAAATCACATCACTTCACAAAATCCATAAGGGTCTGAAGGATGAGAGCCTTTTGATCGAACGATACAGAAATCTGTACGGTTTTGCTATTATGTATGGAAAAAAATACCTATTTCACCCTGATCTGCCTGGGCTATTCCAAGCAGATTTCTGCATGCAGGAATCAGATTTTTTTTCGGCGCATTAAATAACAAGGTACTTACCTGCATACATGATAAAGGGAATCGGCATTCGAAAGGTAATTTTTCTTCAGAAACCTGGGAAACGGAAGGAAAAAAATCACAAGAAGAGAACCGAAAAATCTTAAGGGTTCACAGAAAAAAATTGTATGGTCCGGAATGTAAGCGCTTGCTAAATTATAACTGTTGATGAGGGAAACCTCAGATCACAAGGGAGGAAATAATTGTGAACTCGAAGAAGATTTTCAGTATTCTCACGGCTTCTGCAATGTCTGCAACTCTGCTTGCAGGATGCGGCGGCTCAAGCTCTTCGGCAGCTGCTACTTCAGCTGCTGCGGCATCTTCGGCAGCGACCGCTGCTGCAGCAGCAGAGGCTACAGGAAATGCAGCAAAGCCGCTTGTCTGGTTCAACCGTCAGCCGTCCAACAGCTCGACTGGTGAACTGGATATGACTGCTCTGAACTGGAACAAGGATACCTATTATGTAGGATTCGATGCGAACCAGGGTGCTGAACTCCAGGGACAGATGGTTGCTGATTATATCACTTCTCACGGTGCTGAACTGGATCGCAATGGTGACGGAATCATCGGCTATGTTCTTGCAATCGGCGATATCGGACATAACGATTCCATCGCACGTACCCGCGGCGTCCGCAGCGCCCTCGGCACAGCAGTTGATGATGCAAATGGCGTCAATGCTCAGCCGGTAGGAACCAACGTTGATGGATCTTCCACCAATGTTCAGGATGGCTCCATTGAAATCGACGGAACGACCTATGTCGTACGTGAACTTGCTTCTCAGGAAATGAAGAACTCTGCTGGTGCAACATGGGATGCTGCTACAGCAGGAAACGCAATCGGTACATGGGCTTCTTCCTTCGGCGATCAGATTGATGTCGTTGTTTCCAATAACGATGGCATGGGCATGGCAATGTTCAATGCTTGGTCCAAGGAGAACAATGTTCCGACCTTCGGATATGACGCAAACTCTGATGCTGTTGCCGCAATCGCTGATGGCTATGCAGGAACGATCTCCCAGCATGCTGACGTTCAGGCTTATCTTACGCTCCGTGTTCTGAGAAACTGCCTGGATGGTGTTGATATCAATACCGGTATCTCTGTTGCAGATGATGCTGGCAACGTTCTGACGGAAGGCACCGACTATGAATACAATGCAGACCAGCGTTCCTTCTATGCTCTGAACCTTGCTGTCACTGCTGACAATTATCAGGACTTCCTGGATGCTACTGTTACTTACAAGCCGGTAAGCAATCAGCTCGATGCTGGAACTTCCCCGACGAAGAAAGTATGGCTCGACATTTACAATGCTGCAGATAACTTCCTGAGTGCTACCTATCAGCCGCTGCTGGAAAAGTATGACGATCTGCTGAACCTTGATGTTGAATACATCGGCGGCGATGGCCAGACAGAATCCAACATCACGAACCGTCTCGGAAACCCTGATCAGTATGATGCATTTGCAATCAACATGGTCAAGACTGACAACGCTGCTTCCTACACTTCGCTGCTTCAGTAATTTCTGAATTGAGCTTCTCCTGATGGGCTGCGGGCAATTGTCCCTTGCAGCCCTTCATCTTATGAAATCTGATGCGGAATACGCGGAGGATTTCACCACTGTATGAGGTGATAGCATGGCTGATGAAACAAAAGACAATATTCTTGAAATAAGGGGAATGTGCAAGAGTTTCGGGCGCAACCGCGTTCTGGATCATATCAACCTGGATGTGAAGCGCGGAACCATCATGGGACTGATGGGAGAAAACGGCGCCGGAAAGTCCACGATGATGAAGTGTCTCTTCGGTGTTTACCAGAAAGACGAGGGAACGATTGTTCTGGATGGCAAGGAAGTCAACTTTGCGGGTCCGAAAGATGCACTGGAAAATGGAATTGCAATGGTACACCAGGAGCTGAATCAGGCTCTTGATCGCACTGTTGTAGATAATCTGTTCCTCGGAAGATATCCGACTGACCGGTTCGGCGTAGTCGATGAAGCACGCATGAAGCGGGAGGCGGCAGAACTGTTCCGCAGTCTGGGCCTGACCGTGAATCTGAGTGCTCCGATGCGGACGATGTCCGTATCGGCAAGACAGATGTGCGAGATTGCCAAGGCAATTTCCTATCATTCCAAGCTGATCGTTCTGGATGAGCCGACGTCTTCGCTGACGGAACCGGAAGTCCGGAAACTGTTCGGAATGATGAGAAAGCTGCGGGATCGCGGCATTTCTCTGATTTATATCTCGCATAAGATGGATGAAGTATTCGAAATCTGCGATGAAGTATCTGTTCTCCGTGATGGTCACATGGTCATGACGAAGAAGATTGCAGAGACGGATATGAATGATCTGATCACGGCAATGGTCGGGCGTTCTCTGGATAATCGTTTTCCGCCAGTAGACAATACTCCGAAAGAACCGATTCTCTCGGTTCAGCATCTGTTCACAAAGTATAAGCCATGGCTGAAGGATATTTCGTTCGATGTCAGAGAAGGCGAGATCTTCGGTCTGTATGGTCTGGTCGGAGCTGGAAGAACCGAACTTCTTGAAACGATCTTCGGTGTCCGTACGAGAGCGAGCGGGCGTGTGTACTATAATGGCAAGCTCTGCAACTTCAACAATCCGAAGGAAGCGATGGACAATGGGTTTGCTTTGATCACAGAAGAGCGCAAGGCAAATGGATTGTTCCTCAAGGGAGATCTGACCTTCAATACGACGATTGCCAATCTGGAGCAGTATAAGCATGGATCGGTTGTCCTGTCTGATCCGGATATGAAGAAAGCAACCGCAAAGGAAATCCGGACCATGCATACCAAATGCCTGGGACCGGATGATATGATCGCAAGTCTCTCCGGAGGCAACCAGCAGAAGGTGATCTTCGGAAAGTGGCTGGAGCGTGAACCTGACGTGTTCATGATGGATGAGCCGACGAGAGGTATTGATGTCGGCGCGAAGTACGAGATCTACGAACTGATCATTCAGATGGCAAAACAGGGAAAGACCATCATTGTGGTATCGTCTGAGATGCCGGAGATTCTCGGAATCACAAACCGGATCGGTGTGATGTCAAACGGACACCTTTCCGGCATCGTCAATACGAAGGAAACAAATCAGGAAGAGCTGCTGAGACTCAGCGCTATGTATCTGTGAGAGAGGGTATAAGAAGATGGAAGACAAGAGACAGATTCTGACCGATAAAGAAGAAGAGGCACTCAAGGCCCCGATTGCAGAAAAAGTCGGCGGAATTCAGGAACAGCTGGATGAACTGAGAAAAGATGGAAGCCTGAAGATTCAGAGCCTCAGCAATAAGCTGTCTTCTGTGAAGAGCAGCAGAAACCTCACTTCTGAGGAACGGAAGAAGCAGACTGCAGACCTGGAAAAGCAGCTGGCTGCTGCGAAAGAGGTGGAGCGTGCCAACAGCACGAAAGTCAATGAGCTGGTAAAAGAAGCTGAAGACTATCTGAAGCAGAATTATGACAGCCTGTATTATAGCAAAGTCTGTGCTAGCTGCGATGCTGAAAGCAGCAAAGCTGAGGCTGAATACAATGCAAAGCTTGCTGAGCTGAAGGCCGAGTACGAAAAGACGATTTCCGGCATCACGGACAAGAACGAACTGAAAGATGAGAAGTATGTCTACAAGAACAAGCAGTTCGATGCCAAGCTGACGTATGACAATGTCATGCAGGCAATCAAGGATCGCCGCCATGAGGCATTTACGTATCAGTATCATCTGATTGACAATCTCCGGATGTCAAAGTTCACGACTGCAGAGAAGTGGGCCCAGTCCCGTGAGAACTATAAGTATACCTTCAACCGGAAACAGTTCCTGTTGAAGAACGGACTTTACATCGTCATCGTGCTGATCTTCATCATGCTGGCAATCATCACGCCGATTCTGAAGAACACGCAGCTATTCACGGTGACGAATATCCTGAACATTCTGCAGCAGGCTGCTCCGCGTATGTTCCTGGCGCTCGGTGTTGCCGGACTCATTGTCCTGACTGGTACTGATCTTTCCGTCGGACGTATGGTCGGCATGGGCATGGTCACTGCGACCATCATCATGCATCAGGGCGTCAATACCGGTTCGGTATTCGGACACATCTTCGACTTCACCTCGATTCCTCCGGCTGGACGTGCATGGCTGGCATTGCTGGTATGTGTGATTCTGACGACGATCTTCGCAACGATTGCGGGTTTCTTCTTTGCCCGCTTCAAGATGCATCCGTTCATTTCCACCATGAGCAACATGCTGATCATCTTCGGCCTTGTCACTTATGCGACCAAGGGTGTCTCGTTCGGTGCAATTGATTCCTCGATCCCGGCAATGTTCATTCCGAAGATCAACGGATTTCCGACGATCATCCTGTGGGCAATTGGTGCGATCTGCGTGATCTGGTTCATCTGGAACAAGACGATGTTCGGCAAGAACCTGTTCGCAGTAGGCGGCAATCCTGATGCTGCAGCAGTTTCAGGTATCTCTGTATTCAAGACAATTCTCTGCGCATTCATGCTTGCAGGTGTCATGTACGGCATCGGCGCATGGCTTGAATGCATGCGCATGGTCGGTTCCGGTTCTGCCGCTTATGGCCAGGGCTGGGATATGGACGCAATCGCTGCCTGCGTGGTCGGCGGTGTCTCCTTCACCGGCGGTATCGGAAAGATCTCCGGTGTCGTGGTCGGCGTTCTGATCTTCACCTCACTGACGTATTCCCTGACGATTCTCGGCATTGATACCAACCTGCAGTTCGTATTTGAAGGCATCATCATTCTGACGGCTGTCACGCTGGACTGCCTGAAGTACGTTCAGAAGAAGTAATCATTCCTATTGAATACCCAGAAGAAAAGCCCGAAGCAGGGCTTTTCTTCTGGACTGATCTATTGGAACTGGGAGACATTGTCCGGCGTGATTTTCTGGTAGGGAAGCGTGATGTAATGCGAATCAGTCAGCTCGGGCATTTCTCCGTTTCCGGAAAGTGCAGCCGCAAGCTGGTAGATCGCTGCTGCCTGTCCTTTGTAGTCATTGTAGACCGTTCCGATCAGTGCATGGTTCTGAACAAGTTCGCACCCGACTGAAGTTCCGTCAATCCCGGCAATCAGCGGGCGATCGTCCTGAGAAATTCCAGCTGCTTCATATGCATCGACGGCGCCGGCTGCCATATCATCATTGTTGCAGAGGAACAGTTCTGCTTCAGTTCCTTCCTGGATCAGTCTGGCTACTTCAGTCCGTGCTTCCTTGCGGTTCCAGTCACAGATTGAATAGCCGATCTTGTCAATCCGGACGCCGGCATTCTGCAGTGTCGTGACGGAAGATTCGCTGCGGACAATCGCGTCCTGATGTCCTGGTTCTCCTTCCAGGACATAGACCTGGATCTGCCCGTCCCCGTTCCGGTCTGCTTCCGGGTGCTGGCTGAGATAAGCGGCTGCAATCTGTCCCTGCAGCCGGCCGCTTTCTTCCGGATCACTGCCGACATAATAAAGATGTTCCCAGCGGGTGATATCGGATTCTACCGGCTCGCGGTTGAAGAAGATCACCGGAATCTCATTCTTCATTGCCGTATTGATGATTGCAGAAGTGCTTGTGCGGTCAACAAGATTGACGCAGATCACGTTCATCCCGTCATCGATCATGTCCTTGACTTGCTCGTTCTGGGTGAGCTGTGAGTGATCTGCATTGCGGATGGTGTAATGAACTCCATCCGCTTCTGCCAGCTCAGAGAGTTCTTCCGTGATGGAGGCGATGAAGGTATCATCGCCGTCATAGACGGCAATGCCGAGATTCAAGCTCTTCTTCTTTGCGGAAGCGGGAGCGCATCCGGAAAGGGCCAGAGCCGGAATCAGTGCAATTGTGCTGAAGATCAGTTTCATGGCATCCTTTCTAGCTACTGGCTGATCGGAAACAGCAGCTGCTGATTTTTCTTCGTGAACATGTTTGCCCGGGTGATGATCGAATAATCGATGGCAGTATTCTCCATGGAAGTTCTGGACGAGCAGTAGTCAGAGATCTGCTCGATGGCAGTGAACCCGGCAAGATATTCGTTGGGGACAATCATCTTATCGATGACTTCGGAATCGGTATAGGAAATGCAGGTGGTGGAGATGCCGATTCCATACAGACCAAAGATCTGATCCGGGTGTGCTTCCCGGTATTCTGCTGCTGCCTCGAGAGAATCGTTGTCCAGGGCAATGATCAGGTCGGCCGGGGTCTCTGCCTGCGCATGGATCAGTGAGACCTGGCTGGTATCCCTGAGAATCCATACCGGACTGATTTCATGCTTGGCGAGTTCTTCATTCAGACTTGCCAGCCGCTCCGTGAGCTCAGAGGAGCTGTTTGCGGAACAGAGAATTCCGATTTTCAGGTCAGAAGCAGAACTGCGGTAGGACAGGAGCAGCTGAGCAAGGCTGACGCCTGCTGCTTTTGCACTGAGAGAGATCTGACTCAGTCTTGCACTGGTTTCCAGAGAGCCTCTGGTTCCGAGCAGTACAGTCGGAACGGAAGAATGATCCAGAACCGAGGCAGTCTGATCGGAGAGAAGGGAAACGATGATTCCATCGGGCTTTTCTTCCAGCGCAGAGGCGATCTGGTCTGCTTCATTGTCTTCGGTGGTGCTGATGATGGTCAGTGAGATGCCGTATTCTCTTGCGGCAGCTCGGATGCCGGTCCGGAAGGAGTTCCATCGTTCTTCTGATGCATTGGGCAGGACAACGGTGATCTCACGCTGCGGATTTTCTTTTTCCGGAGCGACTGCGATGTATCCGGATACTGCTGCAGTGACTGCCAGAGCGATGATCAGGAGAATGAATGCGATGCTTCGTGATTGCTTCATACCGTTTCTCCTTCATATCTGGCAAGGTTTTCTTCGGTGGCTTCGATGGCTGGAATATGAATCGTCACTGTTGTGCCGGAATCCAGTTCGCTTCTGACCTTGAGTCCGTAGGCATCTCCGAAGCGCAGGCGCAGACGTTTATCGACATTGATGAGACCGACTCCGGAGCCATGCTTTTCAACCGCCGGGCGTCTGGATTCATTCAGAATCATCTCTACTTCTTCCGGACTCATGCCGTAGCCATTGTCAGAAACTTCCAGATAGATATCGTCCTGTTCTCTCCAGCCATGAATGCGGATCCGGCCATCCTGTTCTGCTTCCTTGATCCCGTGATAGATCGCATTTTCCAGAATCGGCTGAAGCACGAGCTTCACGATCAGACAGGAACCGATCGAATCTTCAATGTCAAACACTGCTTCGAATGACTGCTTGTAGCGGACTCTCTGGATATTCAGATAAGCCTCGGCCTGCTTCAGCTCATTATCGATGCGGATGATCGAATGGCCCCGGTTCAGCGACATGCGGAAGAAGGAAGCCAGCTGCGTGATCATGAATACCGCTTCTTTGTATTTCTCTCCTTCAATCATCCAGACGATGGAATCAAGCGTGTTGTAGAGAAAGTGAGGATTGATCTGCGCCTGGAGGGCATCGAGCTCGCTTTTGCGCTTCTCTTCTTCTTCCCGGCGCATTTCATCCATCAGGCGGTTGATCTGAGCAATATAGGAATGGAGCGTGGTGCCCAGCTCTTCGATTTCCGCAGAGCTGTTCTCATATACTTCAGGTGGAAGATTCGTGACGCCTTCCATATTCGCGATCGTATCATTAAGACGGATCAGAGGTTCGGAAACCTGCCGGGCAAGAAAGCGGTTGATGAGGACGATGGCAAGAACCGTGAGCGAGATAATCATGATGATCACGCTTCCGGAGGATCGTTCATTGAGATTCAGCGTCGATCCCGGAATTACGCTGACCAGCTTCCAGCCCGTATAGGAAACAGTATTCACATTGACAATCTGCTGGGTATCACCGACCTGCTCGACGTGCACTCCGTCTTCGTAAGTCAGCACTTTCGTCGTATTTTCGGTATACTGACCTGCCTGGATTCTGGACTGGTAGGGGTGATAGATGATATCTCCATCATCTGCCATCAGATAGATATAGCTGTCAGACAGCTCGGAGTTTGACTCTTCCAGGAGCTGTTCCATGGACTGATAGTCCATATCGATGAGAAGCACGCCCCGCTTCGCTTTTCCATTCTGGGTCATGTCTACGGCAGTTGACAGAGATATGACCCATTTGTAGGAATGCGAAGCAGACTGAAACAGGTTCTGCACATGGGGCTGAGAAAAATGAACATTCTCTACTTTGGCAAGCGCAGAAGTGAACCAGTCCTGTTCTGTGACATCCAGATTGTTCTTCAGAACTGCATTCGGAGCTGTGCAGAGCAGGGTGCCGTCATCGCTGAACAGCGCGATGGAGATGATCTGATTGGAATTTGCGGCATAGAGCAGCTGCATATTAGAACGGATGCTCTCCTCCGAAAGATCATTTTTCTTGATGACATCGTAATAGAGTGCGTTTGCGGTATTGCGGATCGTGGAAAGATAGTTTTCGATGTTCAGGGTTTCCTGAAGTGCAGTATTCTGCGTGGATTCCTGCAGCATGTTCCGGGTTCCCCGGTTCATGAGATTCTGAAAGACCATTCCGACGACTGCCATCATCAGAATGGAAACCGCACTGAACGAGATCAGAATGACAGTCCGGAAGCTCCCGGATTTATTCGTCCCGAAGTATCTGGAAAACAGTTTCATACGGATCAGCTTCCTTTATACTTGCTTGGCGGAACTCCGAATTTTCTGCGGAATACATAGGAAAAGTAATTCGGATCACTGTAGCCGACCTGCGTGGCAACGATATAAGTTTTCTCGTTTTTCGAGACAAGCAGCTCGGCTGCTTTGTTCATCCGGTAGTCAGTCAGAAAGGTGCTGAATGGCTGCCCGGTTTCCCGGCGGAAAATCGTGGAGAAATAGGACATCGAGATGCCGAGAAAGGAACAGATGGAATTCAGACTCAGATCAGGCTCGGAATAGTGTTCCTGGACATAGCTCTTTGCTTTCTGGACCAGATTCTCCGTGGAACTCTTCCGCTGCCCGCTGAGCTGTTTCTGCATGCGCAGGCATACTTCATTCATCCAGACGCCGAGTGCTTCCGGATCCCGCTGCTGCAGGTCCAGGGAAGTCGGGTCTTCGCCGAAGGCACTTTCCATCTCCAGGCCGTTGTCTCTGGCAAAGCTGCCGAGCCGGCCGATAAGTTCCATGATGAACAGATGATAGGAAACCACGGAAGAATGAGGCAGGCAGTCAGAAAGAAACTGATGCACCGCGGCAGAAAGATCTTCCGGGTTTTCCAGTTTCATATGCTTGTAGACATTCTGCAGTTCAAGATCTGCAGTCCCGGAAGGAAGTTCTGCCTCCTTCGGGGCAACCTCAGAAATATTGATTGCCTGCTCGCTTCCGTAGACAACCCGGTAGGAAACCGCCTGGCGTCCGCCCGCATAGCTGCTCGGAATCTCCTGAAGGCTGGCGCATGGATGGCCGATGCCGCAGGTGACAGAAGCTCCGACCGCGCTTTTTGCCAGACGGCAGAACCGGTCAAGCTCATCCGTCAGGTCACGGACGTCGCTTTCTTTCTTCAGGGAAGCGATCATGCAGAGATTGTTCAGAAAACTGAAGAAGTGAGGCTCCCAGCGGGAACTGATCTTCTCTTCCGCAAGCTTTCTCACGCTCATGACCATCAGCATGTACTGCATGCCTTCTGGCAGCTTTCCGGAACTTGTATGAAAGAGAGCAGCTGTATAGTAAGGACCAGGCAGGGAGATCTGATAGTCGCTGCAGTATTTCTCCAGTTCTTCTTCCGGGACGCGCCCCTGCACCAGGGAGATGAAGAAGTTCTCCTGCAGGACGGGAAGAGACTGCTGATAGTACTGCTGCAGAATTTTCTGATTCTGCCGTTCTTCGTGTTCCTGATCGAGAGAAGCAGTGATCTTGCGGAAGACAGCAGTCAGATATTCGGAATCAATCGGTTTCAGCAGATATTCCACTGCATTGAGATGAACAGCTTCCTTTGCGTATTCGAATTCATCGAATCCGGAAAGAATGATGATCCGGATATCCGGATACAGCTGCCGCAGCTGCCTTGCAAGCTCCAGACCATCCATGTATGGCATCTTGATATCCGTCATTACGATATCAGGCTGCACCTTTTCTGCAAGCTCCAGTGCCTCCACCCCATTGGATGCTTTTACCGGTTCTTCCAGACCAAGTGCATTCCAGTCAATTTTCTTCTGGATGACTTCGAGCACATCATTCTCGTCATCTGCCAGCATTACTTGATAAGTCATGTCTATCGCCTTCCTGCCTGGTTCAGATACTGATCGCCATGTTCCATGAGCTCCGCGTAGGTTTCATTCAGAACCTGATAGAGCGGATCCGCCAGTTCTCCCATACCGCACGAAGCCGGCAGATCTTTCATGGTTTTCTGAATGTCTTCCGCAATATGGCGGGCCGTGTGTTCTTCACTGACCGGAACCAGTCCGAACCCGGTAGTCCGATAAGCCCGGTCGCCTGCACAGGACCGGATCATCCGGGCAGAAAAGTCCCGCCATTCCGCAATCAGCACCTCATCCGGCGTTTCTCCTTCCCGGATTCCGAAGGATTCCAGAAGGGCATATACTTCCTGGTGCTTCTTTCTGGAAAACGGAGAGTTTCCGGAGTTGACTGCCATGACTTTCAGCATGAGCCATGCGCGCATAAATCCGTCCGGGCGCTGACGCTTTCCGGTTCCGAAGCGCAGATGCAGCACTTCCAGCCTCCGCACGTCTTCCGGATCGCTTATCGCTCTGATCCGCTGATTCAGGGCTTCTTCACGTGCATGAATATCATCGGTTTCAAAATAATGAGCCGGCCATTCTTCAAGGAGATCCTTATCAGGTGTTCTGAACATATGCTTTCTGTCTTTTCTTCTTTATATTTTACATGCAATATGCCGGTTTGTAACGCATGTGGCATACTCTGCAGCGGATCCGTCTCAGTCATATGGAAAAGCTGAATCCGAGGTGCGTGCTATAATCGCAGCAGAAAGGAGAACGGGTTTATGACAGACCGTATTAATATATATTTACTGCTGGAACAGATTCACAATGAAGTATTCCCGAACGAAAGCTTCGGGGTTTATATGAAGAAGATCGACGAACTGATCGGACCGATGGAAAAGCTGGATGATGGAGAGATCGTGACACGTCTTTACCATTATCTGAAGAGTCCATTTCAGAAAGTCGGAATGATCTCTCATTAACAGGAGGTTTTTATGAATGAAGAGCAGATCCGCCAGCGTGAGATCACCAATCTCGGCAATCCGGCAAAGCCTTCCGGAGAAGCCGGGGCAATGATGCTGGAGCGCATGAATCAGAGCCATGATGCAGTGACGAACTGGGGTCTTGATTTCCTGGAGCTGGAGGAACATCTGAATGTGATGGATCTTGGCTGCGGCGGCGGTGCAACCCTGCACCGTCTGTATGATCGCGGCGTGCGTCATCTGACTGGCGTGGATTATTCCGAGGTATCTGTTTCGGAATCGATCCGGAATAATCAGGAACTTGTTCAGAGCGGCGTGCTGCAGGTGGTGCAGGCCTCCGTGGAGCATCTTCCGTTTGCGGATCATTCTTTCGATATGATCGTAACAGTGGAAAGCTTCTATTTCTGGCCTGATCCGGAAGAGAACCTGAAGGAAGTGCATCGGGTGCTGAAGAAGGGCGGACATCTGCTCGTGATTCTGGATACGTATGAAAATGGAGCGCTTTCAGAAGAAACAAGGGAAAATATCAGACAGTACCATATGACCGTTCCGACCGAGAAAGAGTTCATGGAATTGTTCCGCAAAGCGGGATTCGTGGCAACCAGTGCCCATCTGAAACCGGGCACTTCATGGATTGCGGCAGAAGGAATTGCCTGAAATGGAAACAGAGCAGAAACTCCGGGCGCTGGCCAAGATAGCCTCAAAGCTGAATGCGGCAGGAATTGTCTGGGATGTCGGCGCTTCTCTGTTACTCTATCTTCACGTCATCACGGATGAGTTTCATGACATCGATCTCATGGTGAGACAGGAAGATGCGGATGATGCTGCAGAAATCCTGGATCGGCTTGGAACACGCTCAGTTCCGAAAGCGCCAGATCCGAAGTATCATACGAAACGCTTCCTGGAGTATGTGATTGATGGCGTGGATGTGGATGTCATGATTGACATGATCATCGTGAAAGACGGAAACGAATATGACTGCTCTCTGAAACAGGAAGAGATCGATGGTTATGCGGAGGTGTTCGGTCAGAGGATTCCGCTGCATTCGGTCGCGAAATGGAAAGAATACTACACCCTGATGGGCAGAGATCAGAAGGCCAGCATGATTGAGCAGGCTGACTGCCTCTTGAAGAAACGCGCGGGAAGGAAACAAACGGTCTGAAATCATGCGATCTGCTGTCAGATCGCAACGCTGTGAAGGATGATTCTTCCTTTCTGAAAGCTCTGAAGGCCTTGCGGAAAAGCATACGCAGGGAGAAACCGGAGATTCATACCTAGTGCTTCGATCAGAAATGTACCTTGTGAAAATATCTGAAATCTTCTGCTGTGATGCAAATTTCAGATGCTGTAGAGGCTTTTGCGTGCTACCATCAGAACAAAAGAGTTCTGAAAGGGGACACGAAATGGAAAAGCGCATAGGGGAAAGGCTTGGGATTGCAGAGAAGCTTGGGTTTCTCTGCTTTTCAATGTCCGATAACATCATCTATTACTTCAAAAGCATCTATTATCTGATCTTTCTGACGAATGTGCTGAATATCCCGATGATGATGGCAGGAATCATGACTGCCGTCGGTACGATCTGGGATGCGGTGAACGATCCGCTGGTCGGGGTGATCACGGCAAACCGGAAATTCAGAACCGGGGAGACGATCCGTCCGTATCTGAAGTATATGTCGCTGCCCTGGGCCATCAGCATGGTGCTGCTGTTCACGGATTTCCATCTGTCGCTGATGCCGACGGTGATCGTCAGCCTGGTGGTGTTCTTTTTCTATGAGCTTGAGAATACCTTTCTCGGCATTCCTTATAATGCGATGGCAAATGTTGCGACAGGAGATGACAGCGAGCGGCGCAGCATCAATGCGTTCCGCTCTCTGGGAGGATGTCTCGGTTCCGGGATCGGAGCAGTCGCGGTAGCACCTCTGGTCAGGATGTTCGGCGGCCTGCAGGGACAAGGCGCAATCATCGGACCTGAGGATGCCGGAGCACTCTTCAAGTCTGCTCTGCTGATGGGAGTCATCTGCATGGCTGGCTGTCTGATTCATTATTTCACCTGCCGCGAACGCGTTCATGCGGCAGCCGGGGATGCCGAGGAGAAGGTGACTTTCCGCTCAGCCTATCGCATGCTGTTTCACTGCCAGAGCTGGGTAGCCAACTTGTTCTATATCATCGCATATTCCGTGGTCAATCTGCTGCTCATGAACATGATCAATTACTATGCGTCCTATGTGCTCGGAGAGTCTGCGGCAGCGACTCCGATTCTTGCAGTCTATCTGCTGACTTCCGTGATTTTCTCGATTCTGACCCCGGCGATTGACCGAAAACTTGGAAGGAAGAAGACCATGATTGCAGGTGCTCTCGTGCAGATCATTGCCAAGATACCGTTTATCCTGAATCCGTATTCCATCGTGAACGTCTATATCAATGCGATCGGCGTCGGAATCGGTGCGACAATCACGTTCATCATGTTCAATACGAACCGGAATAATATTTCCGATCTCATCGAAGCTGAGAATGGCAGACGGCTGGATACGATGATCTCGACCGGAGATGGGCTCGCGGCAAAGCTTGCCCAGGCCCTGGCGGCCCAGCTGATGACATTCTCCCTGGCGAAAGCCGGGTTTGAACAGACGCTGAAGCTGAACCAGAATCCAGCCGTGATCCACACGATCAATGCGCTGCTCGGCTGGGTGCCGGCAGCGGTAGCGGTGCTGATGCTGGTAGCGATCCGCTATATCCGGATTGACTGCGAGATGAAGCAGGCTGTTTCCGGATAGGAAGGAGAAAAGAGATGAATCCGCATGTGATGCTGAAAGACCCGGATCAGATCCGGGCAGTGGAATCACTGAGAAGGCTTGATCAGAATGGCTATCTCTATGCCATGGACTGCAGGTTTGATTATCTGAAGGCAGCAGGACAGCTCGTGCAATTCTTCGATGCGGGATGTTCTTCCTTCGTCCAGAGGAATTCTGAGAATGAGATGGTTCTGTACCGGAACTATGATTACGGTCATCATCTGCACAATGACCGGCGCAATCCGGTTACCGGAATCAACTGCGTCATACATGCTCAGAGTCCGTCTGCCCGCTATGAGTCAATCGGTACAGCAGATGCGTTCTGGACGGATCCGCGCCATGCTGGAATGGTGGCCGGAAAGGCAGACGACGGAGTGACGGACATTTCTGCCTTTGCGATGCTGCCTCTGGTATGCATGGATGGGATGAATGAAGCTGGTCTCTGCGTAAGCATCATGGCGCTGTGCGTGGAGTCGGACTGGCAGGAAACGGATTATGAGAAAGCCGTTCTGCAGGCAGAAGCGAATAGGGAAGTGAAGAAGTATGTTGTGCTCCTGCAGAAGCCAGGCGAACTTCCGGATCGCTTTGACAAGTGGTCTTATCCGGGATGCCTGGCACTGAATGAAGCGGATCATAAAGCATGGCGGGCTGAGATGCCGGTTCATGAGCAGAAGAACCAGGGCCGGCCGACTCTATACCATCCGATTCTGATGAGGCAGATGCTTGATCTCTGTGCGGATACAAAGGAAGCATCTGCACTTGCTTCTTCTGTCAATGTGAAGGCAGCGGTTCCTGGTTCGGATTATCATATTCTGATTGCGGATGCGTCCGGAAACAGCGTAATGCTGGAATGGGAAGGTGATGAGATGAAAGTGCTGCCGGCGAAGTGCGGAACAAACTACCGTCTGAATGGAACGGATCCTTTCCGCGGCACAGATCGGCGCTATGAATGCATCCAGGCAGGCCTGGAGCGCTTTTCGTCCAGGATGCCGGAGAAATACGGGCTTGATCTGCTGCGGCTGGTATGCCAGGAGCCTGGCAATGGAGCTGACCGGGGCAAGACGCAGTACTCGTGCATCTATCATCTGGAGCAGAAGACGATGCAGATATTCTCATTCGGAGATTATTCCCATAGCTGGACATTTTCTCTGCATGGAGAATTGCTGAGGGAGGAGTAGGAACAGGACATGGAACGGATCTATACGATGAAGCTTTCCAGCGTCTATCCGCTGCTGGTCCGCAAAGCAGAACGGAAGGGAAGGACGGAAGCAGAAGTACAGGAACTGATCTTCTGGCTCATGGGCTATGATGCAGATTCCCTCAAGAAGGTGCTTGAAGAAGATCCGGATTATCAGACGTTCTTCCATGAAGCACCTGCCTGGAATCCTGCTTCGGAAAATATTACCGGAAAGATCTGCGGTGTCCGGATCGAGACGATCAGCGATCCTCTGATGCGGAAGATCAGATGCCTGGACAAGCTGGTGGATGAACTAGCAGCAGGCAGGCCGGTAGCGAAGATCCTGAACCGCTCCTGATAGCCCTGACGGCTTGAAACAGAACGGGCAGATCATTAGAATGAGGATAGATGAAGTACTGTCATCCATTTGATCATTTGCTGAAAAAGAAGGAGGATCAGGACAATGGAAATGAAGTTCTATCGCTGTGCGCATTGCGGAAAGATGATTGCAGTCGTGAAGGAAACCGGCGTTCCGGTATACTGCTGCGGAGAACCAATGCAGGAGGTTGTTCCGAATACCGTGGATGCGGCTGCGGAGAAACATGTGCCGGTTTATGAAGTCAGCGGGAATACGGTGCATGTGAAAGTTGGTTCGGTGGCACATCCGATGCTGCCGGAACATTACATTGAGTGGATTGCGCTGCAGACGAAACAGGGAAATCAGCGCAAGCAGCTGAAACCAGGAGATGCACCGGAAGCGTGCTTTGCAATCTGCGACGGTGATGAAGTAGAAGCCGTCTATGAATACTGCAATCTGCACGGGCTCTGGAAGGGCTGAGAGAAGAAAGCAGGCTTGATGCCTGCTTTTCTGTTTTTTCAGCTGTTTTTATCAATGTGTGTTTTCCTGAGCTGCCGGAGGCTGTGATCATAATTCATATTTGCGAATGCAGTATAGAGAATATCGATGATATTCATGGAAGAACTGCGGCTTGCCATCGCGGCGCTACGGAACAGGGATTCACTGGAAGTCGTATAGAGCTTGAGATCCGCCAGATCGCTGATCGGAGACTTCACTGGTCTTGTGATCGCAAGAATGGTGGTTTGATTTTCTTTCATCGCTTTGGCACAGGTGATCATTTCAGCAGTATGTCCGGAATAGGAAATGATGATTGCAAGATCCTTCCGGGTGCTGCTGCGGGCAGTGACGAGCTGCAGATGCCAGTCTTCACTGATCACGCATGGTTTGTTGATCCGCAGCAGCTTCAGATAGGCGTCTCTGGCTGTGACAAAGGAAGCTCCCATGCCGAACAGCAGGATGCGGTCTGCTTCTACCATCATCTCAGCACATTTTTTCAGAACGGAGGGATCCATGAGCCGCTGAGTCTCCTGGAGAGACTGGATGTTCTGCCAGGTGATCTTCCGGATGATTTCTTCGATGGAATCGCCTTTGCGGATTTCATCCTGGGAAAGCACCATGCTTTCATCCTGCAGCGCAAGTTCGACCGTGAGGGTTTTCCGGAAGTCTTTGTAGCCATGAAAGCCCAGAGCTTTGCACATACGTACAACTGCAGATGCGGAAGTGAAAGATTCACTGGCAAGTTCATGGATGCTGAGCGAAGAGGCTTCGTGCGGATGACTCAGGATATAGTCTCCGGCAGCACGCTCTGCGGTATTCATCTGAGGCAGGTTTTCTCGCAGAAGAATCAGTACATTTTTCATGGAATCAGCACATTCTCCTGAGCAGATTATGCAAAATGTGAAACAAAGTGTCAAATAGAAATGGGACGCTTGAAATAAAGTTCGATCACATTATATTGGAATTATCAAAGCTTTGAGAAAGAGAAGCACAATCAGAAATAGGGGGACAGTCTCTGTGGCTTTAAACCTTGAAAAAATGACGACGGAAAAGCGGAATCCGGCAACCATGAATCTTGATGAGATGTCGGCGCTTGAGATCGTCACGGAAATGAATCGGGAAGATGCCGGGATTCCGGAAGCGATCCGTCCGCATCTTCCGGAAATTGCACAGGTAGCAGAATGGGGTGCTCAGTCTTTGTCTGACGGCGGCCGGATTTTCTATATGGGAGCTGGCACGAGCGGCAGACTCGGAGTCCTGGATGCGTCAGAATGCCCGCCTACGTTCGGAGTTTCTCCGGAAACGGTAGTCGGACTGATTGCCGGAGGTGAACATGCATTCATCAGAGCGGTGGAAGGTGCAGAGGACAATAAGGAACTCGGGGCTCAGGATCTGAAAGACCATCATCTCACGGAAAAGGATCTGGTGATCGGTCTTGCTGCGAGCGGCCGTACGCCGTATGTGATCGGCGGAATTGAATACGCAAAGTCGATCGGCTGCCATACTGCCGGCATTACCTGCAATGCAGGATCGGCAATCGGGAAAGCTTCCGATTGTGCAATTGATGTAGTGGTAGGACCGGAAGTGCTGACGGGTTCCACCCGTCTGAAATCCGGTACTGCGGAAAAGATGGTTCTGAACATGATCTCCACGGCGGCTATGGTTCAGATCGGAAAATCATATGGAAATCTGATGGTCGATGTGGTGCTCTCCAATGAGAAGCTGCAGGTCCGTGCTGAGAATATCGTGATGGACGCAACGGGAGTCGACCGCGAGACGGCAAGAAAGAAAATCACGGAAGCAGGCGGACGCTGCAAGACTGCGATCACTATGATTCTTGCGGACTGTTCTAAAGAGGAGGCAGAACAGCGTCTTGATCAGGCCCATGGACATGTCAGAAAAGCAATTCTTCAGAAATAATAAGAAAGGGGAAATCTTTTATGACCAATGAAGAACTTGTGAAACAGATGCTCGAAAAGCTTGGCGGAAAAGACAATGTCCGCTCGGCAACCAACTGTCAGACCCGCTTGCGGGTACAGGTGACGGAAGATGCGAAGATCGATGAAGCCGGACTGAAGGGAATCGACGGCGTCCTCGGAATCGTGCATGACCGTCCGGGTTACATCGAAGTCGTAGTCGGACCTGGCAAATGCCGCAAATGCGCAGACATCTGCAGGGATATGGGGATCCCGAGCAATGCCGCAGATGCAGTATCCACGAATAATGACTGGAAGACGAACAAATCCAATGTGAAGTCGGGTCAGAAACCGAATAAGGTGCGTGATCTGCTCAAGGTGTTCGGCGAGATCTTCGTCCCGCTGATTCCTGGTGTCATCGCTGCTGGTCTCTGCGCTGGTATCGCAACCTTGATCCGCCAGCTGGCGCCTGGGTAT
The DNA here is from genome assembly GCF_900290205.1 of Anaerolactibacter massiliensis. Lineage (NCBI taxonomy): Bacteria > Bacillati > Bacillota > Erysipelotrichia > Erysipelotrichales > Erysipelotrichaceae > Anaerolactibacter > Anaerolactibacter massiliensis. The sequence continues at coordinate 652,152 of NZ_OLMH01000001.1, forward strand.
GCGGACAGCACATTCCTGAATGTAATCGTCAGTCTGCTCAGCCTGATCAATGCTGCATTCCTGTCTTATCTGACTGCATGGGCTGGCTATCGTGCTGCAGAACGGTTCGGAGGCACTCCGATTCTCGGCGGCATGCTCGGCATGATCACCGGACTTGATGGCATCAATACGATTTCTCAGGCCATCGGCTGGTTCAATGAAGACATTCCGCTGGATTCCATTCTGAGAAGCGGACGCGGCGGCGTTCTGGCTGCTGTCATCGGGGTCTACTTCATGGTGAAGATCGAGAAGGCAATCCGCAAGAAGATGCCTGATTCTCTCGATATTGTCTTTACACCGATTCTGACGCTGATCGTTACTCTGATCCCTTATATCTTTGTAGTCATGCCGGTCTGCGGCCTCATCTCCAGCGGTCTCTGCTGGATCGTCCAGGTGCTCTGCATGAGCGACAATATCGTCGTGCGTATCATCTCCGGTTATGTCAGTGCAGCATTGTTCCTGCCGATGGTTGCTATGGGCATGCATCATGGTCTGGTTGCATTGTATTCCGTACAGCTGGAACAGTTCGGCTATGTCATGCTGTATCCGGCCCTGGCAATGGCTGGTGCTGGTCAGGTCGGCGCTGCAATTGCAATCTCGAGAAAGGCTAAGAAAGTCGGCAACGAACGTCTGCGCAATGTCATTCGCGGTGCTCTCCCGGCTGGATTCCTCGGTGTCGGCGAACCGCTGATCTACGGCGTCACGCTGCCGATGGGCAAGCCGTTCATCACTGCTGGTCTCGGTGCTGGTTTCGGCGGTGCGTTTGCAATGGCTACCGAAGTCGCTGCTACTACCTGGGGTCCTTCTGGATTGCTTGCTCTGTTCGTCATGACTGCAGGTCCTCATGGTGCAGTACAGTCGGTTCTCTGCTATGCGATCGGCCTTGTCATCTCCTACATCATGGGCTTCATCATCACTAATGCAATGGTAAAGGACGAGGAAGTCGCAAATGCATAATCTTCCTGGTTATTCTGTTTATCTTGCAGAATACAGGAAAGGGCGTATGCCGTCTGCAGAAGTTATTGCAGGCGGCGCGCCTGTTTTTCTGTCTCTGCATATCCGCGAAGAATATTCAGATTCTTATGAGCAGGAGATGGAAGAACTCTGCGCGGCGCTGAATGACAGAGGCCTCAGGATCATTGCGGACATCGAGAAAGAAACACCTTCAAGATTCCATGTTTCATCGGTTCTGCAGCTGAAGGAGAAACTTCATCTCTATGGGGTCCGTCTCGATTTCGGATTCACTGTCCAGGAAATTGCAGCATTAGCAGAACAGATGCCAATCGTCCTGAACGCGTCCTCCGTGAATCCGGAAGATGCCAGCCTGATTCTGTCTCATTCTGCTTATCCGGTCACCGCCATGCATAACTTCTATCCGCGTCCAGAAACAGGACTCGATGAAGCATACCTGCATGAAACAACTGCGAATCTGAAAGCACTTGGCCTGAAGACGGCCGCATTTATTCCGGGTGATCTTGCTAAGCGCGGTCCGATATACGAAGGACTTCCTACCCTGGAAGCTCACCGGACTCTTCCGCCTTCGGTCGGATATATTGATCTCCTTGGACGTTTTCAGATCGATTCTGTATTTGTCGGCGATCCGGAAATCAGCGGGAAAGAAGTTTCGAGGATGCAGGCCTATGCAAAGAAAGATATCATTGAGCTGCCCTGCATGCTCAGAGAAGGATATGAAGATTATTACGATCAGGCCTTCACGTGCCGGATCGATTCTCCTTCCTGGCTGATCCGGGCAGAGGAATCAAGAGCCTATGCAGGCAGTTCCGGAAGAAAGGAACCAGCTCGTCTTCCGGAAGAACGTATCCGCGGATCCATCACCCTGGATAATGAAAAGTATCTGCGCTATTGCGGCGAACTGCAGCTGATGCGAAAAGACCTTTCTGCAGATGAACGTGTCAATGTGATCGGACATGTGAAGCAGGAATATCACAGCCTGCTGGATCTGATCGGAAGAGGAAAGAAGTTCATACTGAAACATGAATAAGCTGAAACTCATTGCCATGGATCTCGATGGAACGGCCCTGCAGGAGGATCATGAATCCTTTACTTCTCAACTGCTTGAGGTTCTGGAGGAAGCACATCAGATGGGGATTTATATCCTTCCGGTAACCGGAAGACCATGGGAGATGCGTCCGGAAGTTCTGAAGCATCGGTATGCCTGGAGCGATCGGATCGTATGTGCTAATGGCGCAGAAGAGCGGGAACTGTCAGATGGAACGATCCGCAGAAGATACCCGCTGAATCCGGCGACGGTCATAGAACTGATCCATCAGAAAGGACCGGAAGATACCTTTGAAGTATTCCGGGATGGACATCAGTATATTTCTGAAGCGGATTACCGGAAAGAAGGATCTGTTCATCCTGGTTTCTGGTTCCACCGCGATCACGTGCTGAGAAAATTCGGCGTGCTGAAAGAAGACCTCGAACAGGAAGTTCAGAGGCTTTCCGATGGGATGCTGAAGGCAAGCTGGTTCTGCTTCGATGAACAGGCATGCATTCATGCAAGAGAAGTTCTATCCAGGATGGATGTTTCAGCTGCGGAAACCGGACATGGATATTTTGAGATCACAAGTCCGGATGCCACAAAGCTGAAAGGCCTGCTGCGCGTGCTGGCAGAGCTGAATGTTTCGCCATCAGAAGCAGCCTACCTCGGCGACAGCGACAATGATCGCTCTGTCTTCGGAAACGTCGGCACCAGCGTGGCCATGGGCAATGCCCCGGATTCTCTGAAACAGGCAGCGGATCTGATTGCCGGCAGGTATGATGAAGATGGTGCTGCAAATGTCATTGCAGAAATGATCAAGCCAGACTGATGAAGTCTGGCTTTCTGCTGAATTGAATTATTCTTCCGGGATGGACAGTCTGCCCGGATGAGAGATCATGTAGGAAGCAGTATGAACTGCATATCTGCATGCATGAACCGGATCATTGCTCTGCAGATAGTCATGCACAAAGGCAGCGTTGAAGGTATCTCCGGCTCCCAGCGTGCTCAGCACATGAACGTTTTCCGGAGGAACTTCAGTGATGCTGTCTGCTGTGACGACATATACGGAACCAGGACCGTTTCTTGCGATGACGGTTCGTCTGGAACTGCATAGTCTTTCTGCTGCAGTGATCAGTTCTTTCTCTTCGGCAAGCGGCCCGAATTCTTCGATGCCTGACCCGGTCAAAAGATCTGTCATTGAGATCATCTCTTCATAGGCGGCTCTGCGTTCATCATTCAGACCATAGGTTTCGATGCGCAGGTTCAGATCGAAATAGAGAATGGAATTGGTTTTCTTTTTCAGCCTCTTCAGGAAGGAAAGCACCGCATGCATGGTTTCCGGTTCATTGGTCATCAGCATTCCGCTGGTCACCACGAGATAGTCCTGCATCGGTATCTTCGAAAAGCTTTCGTCATTGAACCGGGGAAGGTGAGAGCCCGGCGGCAGCCAGGGAAAGACGAGACGGTCGCTATGATTCAGCATCGCGATGCAGACGATGGCATGATTTCCCTGATCGATCGACCAGGAAAGATCTGTTCCGCCATTCATCAGTTCCTGGCTGAGCCAGCTGCCGATCGAATCTGTGCATAGATCAGTGACGAAGTGAGGATGGTCTCCGAGCTTGTTCAGCACGGTGCAGCAGTTGCCCATCGTGCCGCCGCCTTGAAGCGTGACATCAGCGGTCTCATCCATGAAAAGAGAAGAACGTAGTTCCAGTGCCTTTCCATATGGAACAATCAGATCAGCATTGAGATCGCCAATGCATAGAATCGGTCTTGTCATTGCTTTGCCGCCTTGCAGAACGCGCGCACCTTTTCCAGATCTTTGCCGACGATCTTTCCGTTTTCAAACCGGCTCGTCTTCGTGCAGGAATCGACGCCCCATGGATGCAGGAAATCTATCGCATCTTTCACATTCTCCGGTCCGAGACCGCCTGCCTCGATGATCGGAATCTTCACCTTTAAAATGATCTCCCGATCGATGTTCCAGTCATGCGTGACGCCGGTTGCTCCGATACCCGGATTATTGTCCGGAATGGAATCGAGAATCAGATAATCGGAATAGGCTGCTTTTTCTTCTGCTTCCGGAATGGAGGAGCGATCCCTGATTCCGATGGCTTCCATCAGTTCTGCCCAGGGGCATTCTTCCTTCATGCGCCGGCGGAAGTCCAGGCTGCCATGATAATCCGCACACAGCTGCAGTACGTCTGCGTGCAGGTAGTTCATCATCTGAAGAATCTGATCCGGATCGGAGTCCGTGGAGATCAGAACGCTTCTGCGCACCTTGCCTCGCAAGGTATCGAATATTTCCAGAGCCTGTTCCGGAAGTACTTCGCATGGATATCTTCCATCGAGTTTTCTCGAGACGAGAACGCCGATCTGGTCGGCGCCGGCTTCTGCACAGGCAGCAGCTTCTTCGGCCGTCTCTAAAGAATAAATCTGTACAATCATATAAACTCCTTTAACATGAATTTCTTTCTGTCCTCATATCACGTACTTTCCAGGCTGGTCAGGGCGAGAAAAAGAATGGGTGCCTAAGCATATTTAAAGGGAATTTCAAGACTGTTTCTATGAGTTCTTTTCTTATAGGATCAAAACAGCGGGAAAAGAGATGGGCAATCACATGAACAAGCAGACAGAAACCGGAAATGAGCAGGGTGTCTTCCTGGATTGGGAGAAGGATGACGGAAATCAGGTTCCGCTCACCGAAGAAGAAATCGAAGAAGTGAACAGTGAAATCCGTTTCTGATGCCGGGCAATCGTCCGGCGCTTTTTATTTGCAGAACTTGATGGGGAGACCTATTCTGGGATTATGAATGCATATGAAGTAACAGATCTTTCATCTGGAACGTCTGTTCAGTTCCGGCCGGTCATGTATGAAGACTGCATGAATCCGGGAAACTGGAAGACGATTGAAGCAGAGAAGACAGAAGAAAACGGAATCGTGAGATTTCGTTCAGCAGAACATGATCTTCTGATTCCTGAACGGGAACTTGGGAGATATTCGATCCGGGAGTTTCAGATCGAACCAGTGAAACCGTCCCGTCGGAAGGGCTGCATTCCCTGCACGAACTGCGGGCAGTGCGGCTGGTAATCAGAGCTTGTGGTTTTTCCGGTATCGGGATGGCGTTTCGCCATAGGTATCCCGGAAGTTGCGGATAAAGTGGCTTTTGTCATGAAAGCCGACCTGGCTGGAAATCTGCTCCACGGTCAGGTCCGTGGTCAGCAACAGCCTCTCTGCTTGCAGCAGACGGATGGACTGAAGCTTATGGGAGAAGGTTTCTCCGGTGATCTTCTGAAAGCGGGTGCTGAGATAGCTCGGATTGTATCCGAACTTCTCAGCGACTTCCTGCAGCGTGCAGGTGGGGTAATGATCGCCGATGTATTTCATGATCTTGCCGAAGCGGTTTTCAGCAACCATCGTGGAGTTCTGAAGGAGGAGCTGCTCCGGTCTTTTCCGGTCCAGATAAGTGAGCAGGGCAACCGTGAAGAGACTGACATTCTTTCCCGTATAGGAATCCCCCAGAGAAAGCTCCTGCAAAAGAAAGCGGAACAGGGAAGCGATATCGGCATCACCGGCACTGTGGAAGAACAGATGTTCATCTTCCGGATGAGGAATGGACAGGAAGTCATAGATGATGCGGCAGTCTGAAATCTGTGAATAGAACAGGGGATCCAGACAGGATTTCCGATAATTTACACAATCGAGGGGAGCGGTGGAGACAAAGCTGGAATTCTGTCTGCACAGCATGAGGTCTCCTTTCTCCATTACATATCTTCTTTCGGAAAACAGAAGGGTACATGGTTCAATGGAATGAAGGATTGTGAAGAATGAGGTGGTGCCGCTGGCACTCTTTTTTCTTGTGACTTTTTCCATAAATTTTCTGTCTCCTATGATAGCAGAGATACGGCCACTTTCCAGATAAAATCCAGACATTGTTAACAAATGCACATTGCATAAACTCTGTGCTTAGGGAAAGGGAGAAAAGAAATGAAAAAAGCTTTTAAAACTCTTCTGGCTGGCGTAATGGCATTTGCCATGGTCGGATGCAGCAGTTCTTCGGAAACAGCTGAGTCGACTGCCAGTGCAGCATCTTCTGCTTCTTCTGTCAAAGATGGGACGTATACCGCTTCGGCCGAAGGATTCGGAGGAAATGATGTTACGGTCACGATCACGGTAGAAGGCGGCAAGATCACCAATACTACAGTAGATGCTTCTACGCAGTCTGCAGATTACGGACAGAAGGCAGCGGATACGCTGGCTCAGGAAGTAACGGACGGACAGACGTATGACATCGATGTCGCAGCTGGTGCTACGATGACCAGAAATGGTGTATCGGAAGCAGTCAAGGACTGCATGGAACAGGCTGGCTTTGATGTCGATGCATTGGCAGCAAGCAGTACGGCGACTGGTGAAGATGAAACTGTTGATACGGATGTCCTGGTCATCGGTATGGGTGCTTCCGGTTCCACGGCAGCACTGAAGGCAGCCGAGTCCGGAGCTAAGGTTCTCGGCGTTGAAGCAACCCAGACACTCGGCGGCATGGGCAATGCGGCTCAGGGTATGTTCGCAGTTGGTTCTGTGGAACAGAAGGATCGCTATGGCGAAGATGGCGAGACCACGGATGAAGAATACTGGTACAACCACTTCATGGAGTCCACGGACAACCTCGGCAATGCGAAGCTGATCCGCCGCTTCATCTCTGAAGCAAAGAATACGGTCAGCTACATGCTGAATCATGGCGTCGGCTTCTTCCTGTCCAAGACTCCGCAGCAGATTGCGCACTTTGATACAGAAGTTGTCTACCACCGCTGGAACAATGCAGACCCGTTCAAGTATATCGGTGAAGCACTGGATGAGAATGGAGTTGAGATCCGCTATGGTACTACTGCAACAGAACTGATCACGGACAGCGATGGTGCCGTGGTCGGAGCAAAGTGCACAAAGCCGGATGGCGGAACGCTGACAGTCAACGCAAAGTCGGTCATCGTTTCCACTGGTTCCTTCGCAAACAACCCGGAACTCATGGAAGAGACCCTGGGTGAAGAAGTCTATAACAACGCTCTGGTTATGGCCGGTTCCAAGCTGCCTGGCATTGAGATGATGTGGAATGCCGGCGCTGCTAGAGGCGAGCTGCTCACCATGAACCATGGCGTCAACACGAAGAATGTCACAGAGACGGTTTCCGAGCTCACGCTGAACACACCGATTCTCTGGGTCAACGGACGCGGCAAGCGTTTCATGAATGAAGACCTGCTCAAGGATACTGTTGAATTCTCTTCTGCAGTGATTACTCAGGGCGGTGTCGCATATACGATCGTCGATCAGGCTACTGCTGACCGCTGGTGCGACCAGACTCAGGAGAACACAGGTACCTGGATCCATTACTGGGATCAGCACGGGATTGTCGTAGACGGCGAACCGACCATCTACCATGCACCGATGGCGAAGGCGGACTGGGATGCAGGCTTCCAGGCTCTTCAGGAAGCAGGTGAAGGCGGAGTGTTCGATACCATCGAAGAAGTAGCAGACTTCATCGGCTGCGATGCTGCCGATCTGCAGGAAACGATCGACAACTACAATTCCTATGTCAAGAATGGCAAGGATGATGAATTCTTCAAGGATCCGGAAGATCTGGTCTATTCGGTTGAAGAAGGTCCTTACTATGTTACCAAGGGTCATTCCGGAGTGCTCGGTGCACTTGGCGGAGTCAATACTGATGAATATCTCCGTGTTCTCAATGAGCAGAACAAGGTAATTCCGAACCTGTATGCGACTGGCAACAACGTTTCCGGAATCTCTGTCGCTGCATATCAGAACGTCGAAGGGGTAGGTCTTGGCTTCTCGCTGACGTCCGGCAGACTGGCTGGTGCAGCTGCTGCTGAGAATGCAGGCTATACTGCAACGGAAGATACTGCTGAACTCACAGAACTTGGTCAGGAGACCATGGAAACTGCTACTGCCCGCGGCATGGACGGCAATACCGCTCATGGCAGCTCTGACAGCGAAGCATCTGCTTCTCCGGAAGCTTCTGCTGAAGCAAACTGAGTATCTGTTCAGAAAAAAGAACAAAGAAACAGTCCTCCGACAGGATTGCATGCAGAGCATGCGGTTCCTGAAAGGGGGACTGTTTTTCCGTCAATGAGAATCAGAATAACGGTTCAGAGCGTTCTGTAAAGCTCCGTCAGGATCTCTACGCAGGGCTCAATTCCTAATCCGGAAGAACTCAGAGCCAGATCATAATGGCTGCTGTCGCCCCAGGTCATGCCGGCATGGGACTGGTAATACGTCTGGCGGCCGCGGTCTTTCTCACGGAGGTATTTCTCCGGATCCGAAGGAGATTCATGATATTCTTCCAGGACTCTTCTGATCCGGCTGGCCCGGTCTGCAAAGATGAATACTTTCAAGAGATTGGTGCGGTCTTTCAGAATGAAGTCTGCCCCTCTTCCGACGATCACGCATGGCTTTTCGGCAAGCTGGCGGATGACGTCACATTGCGCATTCCATAGGTCATTCTGGATCGTGCGGGAATTGATGCGCTTCGAAGAGAAGGAGAGCACCATCCAGTCGTCGGAGGATTCAGTGCTGTCTTCCACGAAGTCTTTCCGAAGACCTGTTTTCTCAGCGAGTTCTTCGATGATCTTGCTGTCATAGCATGGGATGCCGAGCAGCTCTGCAGTTTTCTGACCGATGATGCGGCCGCCGCTGCCATACTGCCGGCTGATGGTTATGATCTGTTTCATAATCGTCTCCTCTTGTTATTACTATAGTCGATTTCGCTGGTTTTCAGCATATAATTCCCGTATGGAAAACAAGAAAAACTGCTGGAAGAAATGCTTCTATCTGGATCTTGAAAAAGATATGCCCGTGCATCTTTCAATGGAAGATGAGCATCTGTTCTATGAGCTGGAGACGCCGAATCATCATACGGGGAATCTGATTCGCAATCTGGCCCATCTCTGTCATCTGCCGCTAAGTGAGAATGAAGAAGGCATGCTGGTGATCCGCGGTGAAGTGCCGTGCTACATCGATGGGAAGAATGAAGAAGTCTGGATCTTCCGGCTTGGCAATACCAAGGTGGCAAATATCTACCGGGATGGCCGGATTGAGATGAAGGCATCGATCCCGGCTATTTCCAAGACGCTGATGAGCCAGACCAGGGATTACCGGCTCAGTGAAGGAAAGACGATCTTCAAGACGTATATCCGCCGGGAAGTGAAGTTTCACAGCGATCTCCATACGCATATGAATGGCAACCTGATGCCGGACGTCCTGATTGCCATAGGCATCGTGCATCAGATCCGCTACCCGCTCTACTATGTGCGCAAGCTGAATCTGACTGTTTCAGAGAGTCAGCAGGAAATGCTGGAAGCACAGAGAAAGCAGGTTGCCAGACAGTTCATTCATTCTGATCTGAGGGGCAAATATCTTGATCGGAAGATCAATGACAATACGTTCATCAACTTTGCAGACCTCGTGCTGAACAATCTGGAACATGCCGAAGAGAATCTCGTGAAGATCCGCAACTCCCTGGCTGTGATGAAAGACGGCCAGGCAGTATTCACGAACCTCGAGAAGGTATATCTCTACCGCTATGTGTTCTGCAAAGGCAGAGAGAGTGAAGATCAGATCGATCTCCATGATATTGAACACATTCCGGATTCTGAGATCCGTGAAGCAGCAGAGCAGATGCTGATAGATCATCAGAACCCGGAATATGCAGAGAATACGATTTTCCAGGATAAGCTGTTATGGATTGCAAGACAGTATGCGGCTCAGGGCATCACCTATGCTGAAATCAGCGATACGACCCTGGTCAAGGAACATGACTGTCTCAGAATGCTGGCCGAAGTCCATGCAGTCATGCCAGCGGTGACGAGGGAAACCGGTGTGACGCTCCGCTTCCTGGCAGCGATGCGGAGAATTCCGCTGACTATCGTGAAGGATCAGGTTACTCCGGCAGACTATCTTTCCTCGAATCTGAACACCATGAAGGCAGTTTCATATGATCCTTATGTAGCAGGGTGCGACATTGTCGGAGAAGAAATCAATGACATCATTGAGCTCAAGCCGATGTTCCGGGAACTCGTGAAGATTCCGGCCAGAGATCCATCTTTTGTGATTCGGATTCATGCCGGAGAGAATGACAGCCTGAAGGATAATATGTCTCACAGCATTGCCTGCGTGAAGGATTCGCTTGCGCCAGGACAGCCGATGCCGATCATGCGGCTGGGGCATGGATTATATTCCTGCGGTCTGAAGACGAAGAAGGGAAAAGAACTTCTGGAGGATCTTAAAAAGTATCACATCACCCTGGAATTCCAGATCACTTCCAATGTCCGCCTGAACAATCTGAATTCGCTGGCTTCTCATCCGCTTCGTTCGTATCTGAAGGAAGGTATTTCGTGTGTGCAGGGAACGGATGGAGCAGCATTGTACGGAACAAGTCCGATTGATGAGCAGCTGTCGCTGGAGAAACTGCTGGATCTTTCGTACGACGAACTGAAGCAGATGCATGACTCGGAAGCCGCCGTCATTGCTCAGCAGATGAAGTCGTTTGAAGAAAAGAAGATCGCCTTCAGGAAACTGCAGGGATCGCTGAGTCCGGAGGAGACGATTCTCAGAATCATGCAGAATCAGGATCCTGCTTCTTCGATTTCCTGGGGAATGCAGAAGCGGATGGATTCCTATCAGGCTCTGAAGGATCAGATTGAAGACTACCCATGGGACAAGGAACCGGTGGTGGTTGCCGGAGGATCTTTCAATACGCAGAGCCGGATGACGCATGTGACGAAGAAAGGAACGCAGATTCTGGATGCGATCATGGAACGTCTGGATCCGGAGGAAGTGTTCTTCGTGATCGGCCATCAGCTGAAGGGATATGAACGCTACCTGGCAGAGCATAATGCAAAGGGATTCCTGATTTTCGCGGTGGTTCCTTCGATGCTGGATCCTGCAGAGATCCGCCGGCTGAAGAAGGCTGGTGTGTCAATCCGGGTTTCTCCGGAAAGCGAGGATATGGGAATCTACAAAAGCTTCAATTATGAGATCTTTGAGCGCCGTCCTTCGATCGTGATCGGGTTTGATGGAAATTCGGCCGGAGCGAACTTGATCCAGGAGGCCAAGAATGGCAAGGGCAAGGCTTCGATTTTCGTATACAGCGGGTCGAAGGGACTGAAAGAGAAGGCAGAATCTCTGGAGGGATATGTGTCATTCTTTGAGGATGAAAGTGCTGCGGACAATATTCTTATGGCCCTTCAGAAAGGATAGCGATGGAGAAGCAGATGGGAACAGCAGAAGAAGATCGGATTGCATTTCAGATCATCGCATCGGCAGGAACTGCGCGTTCCTGCTTTGTCGAGGCGATGGATCTGGCCGAAGAGGGAAAGATCGAAGCAGCAGAAGAAAAGATCCGGGAAGGAAAAGAAGAATTCCGGAAGGGACATCAGATTCATGCGGAATTGCTGCAGAAGATGGCAGAAGGAACGCTGGGACAGGTAAGCCTGCTGCTGGTGCATGCGGAAGATCAGCTGATGAGTGCGGAAGACTTCAGTATTCTTTCCGAGCGGATCGTTCAGCTGGAACAGCGGCTGCTGAACAAAGACTGAGTTACAGGCAGAAGAAAACCAGAATTTCTTCTGGTCACGCTTCTTTCTTGTCGATGAGCGGGTCTTCGATTCCGTGGGCGAGGGCGTGTTCTTTGATTCTGGCGAAGGTTTCATCGCTCAGATCATGCTCGACCTTGCAGGCATCCTGCACGGCGGTATCCGCATCTACGCCCAGCTGCATGAACATCTGGGTGAGAATGCGATGGCGTTCATAGATGCGGGTGGCAATCTCACGGCCGGGCTTGAGAAGCTTGATGGCGCCGCTGCGTTCCATGGAGATATATCCGTTTTCCCTGAGCTTCTTCATGGCGATCGAAACTGAGGCTTTGGAAAAGCCCTTTTCTTCGGCAATATCAATGGAGTGCACGACTCCTTTGCGTTCCTGGATAATCAGAATGGCTTCCAGGTAATCTTCTGCTGATTCATAGATCTTCATAAGTATCTCCGATTGCTGAACTTATTATAAATCAAAGTTCATGAAATGGAATCCAGATGACCAGTCGTCCGGAAGCTGAAATCTCCTTGCGATGAAAACGCATTCTGCTATGATAGGAAGGCAGGTTAAAGGAGTGGGGGACATGTATAAGGCACTGGTATGCTGCAGAGCAGGAATGGGATCAAGCATGCTGCTGAAAATCAAGGCAGATCAGGTAATCAGAGATAATGGATTCCCGATTTTCACAGAGCATGGCAATCTGGACAATCTGACGTCATTCAACGGGGATCTGGTGATCACGATGGATGATCTGTATCCGGAGCTGCTTGGCAAGGTTCCGTATGTGATCGGCATTCATTCTGTTCTTGACAAGGCAGACATGAAGCAGAAAATCGAGCAGTTCCTGAAGTGGGAACAGGAACAGAAGCACTGACAGACCGTGGAGGTCTGTTTTTCAAAAGGAGAGCATCCGGCCGGAACCATGGTACAATCTGTACATAGCATATAGGTCTTTCAGGAGGATGCTTTTCCTGAATGATTCTGCTGAGGAAGAATTTGCTCATGAAGAAGATTTTGTTATACGGACTCTCCGAGAAAGAAAATCATACTGCCAGGGACATGGCACAGAGTGCCGGGGTTCCTGCTTATGTGATCGGAGATGAAGTCCTGGATGAAAAAGTCGGTGATGTTCTGAAGATTCAGGAAGACTTGAATCCGATTCATGAGCAGATTGAGGAAGAGTTCCTGCTGGCTGATGGTTTTCAGGTATCTGATTTTCTTGGGCTTCTGAAGAACGAGCGGACGGCACAGGCATTGCAGAATGTGATCAAGGTGATCGTCTCAGAAGAGAATCTGGACTGGACGGTCAGAGCACTGTTCTCCCGGGCAGGGCAGCAGGCTGTGATCAATCGGAAAGCAGCGGTTCTTCAGGGAATGATCCAGGCCTGCAATGGACTGGATGTTTCCGGGATGGATGCTCAGGCACAGATGCTGCTGAAAGAACGGCTGAGAAAGTCTGTACTTCTGCTGCGCAGCGGAAACTATGATGCAGATAAGCTTGATCAGGCGGCAAAGGAACTCAGCGAAAGCCTGAAGGGAAGCCGCCGGCTTTACAGCTGATCAGGATGAGGAAAGGTAGTATGGCAGATAAAGAACAGAAACCGATCGGGACAGCAGTGACCAAAGAGAGCCTGATGGCGGCGCTGCAGAGTGTCGGGGTCGGTCCGAATATGATCCTGGAGGTTCATTCGTCGCTTTCTTCGCTTGGCTATGTGGTCGGCGGAGCGCGGACGGTGGTGGATGCGCTCATGGAGCTGAGCGAGCCCGGGGGAACGATTCTGATGGCAACTCAGACTGCAGATAATTCCGATCCTTCCTCCTGGCAGAATCCTCCGGCTGCTCCGGAAACATGGAAGACGATCCGGGAGAATATGCCGGCATATGATCCGGAGGCGACGGATCTCAGCGAGATGGGAGCAGTCGCAGAGAATTTCCGGCATCGGGCAGGTGTGGTGTCTTCCTGCCATCCGAGTGACAGCTATGCGGCATGGGGCAGATATGCAAAGCTGCTGTGCAACCGGCAGAGCATGCATTTTCCGCTGGCGGAGGAATCTCCGGCTGCCAGATTATATGAACTGAAGGGCTATGTTCTTCTGATCGGCGTGGATTTCACGAAGGTGACATGCATGCATCTGGCGGAATACCGTTCGGAATGCCGGCCGATCGTGATCAACTGTGCCTGCGTGCAGGATGGCGGAAAGCGCTACTGGAAGAAGTATCTGAATCTGGATATCGACAGCAGCGATTTCGAGAAAGTCAGAAGCTCGCTCGAAAAGAAAAGCATGATCCGTGAGACCATGCTGGGAGATTGCCATATCCAGCTCTTCCCGGTGAATGCCGCAGTAGATGAAGCGGTGCGATATTTCGAGAAGAACGTGGTTTACGATCTGTATCGCTGAACTTATACGGACCAGTGATGCTGCAGGAATGTGGAAGCAATGTCTTCGGCTGCCTGCAGCATTTCCTTTTCCATCTCTTCTGTGAATCGGTCCGGAACCGGAGCGTCCAGATCGATTTCAGCAATGCATCTGCCGTTCATCAGAATCGGAACACATAATTCGCTGCGGCTGGCAGAATCGCAGGCAATGTGGCCGGGAAACTCCAGCACATCGCGGATGCGATGAGGCTTCTGGCTTGTATAGCAGGCGCCGCAGACGCCTTTGTCAAATGGAATATGCGTGCATGCAGGCATGCCCTGGAAGGGACCTAGGACGAGTTCTCCGTTTTTCGCAAAATAGAATCCTGCCCAGTTCAGCTGATCATAGTTCTGCATGATGCAGGCGCTGATGTTGGCGAGGCTGGCAATGAGGTCGGGTTCTTCCAGAAATGCCCGGATCTGTTCGTTGATGAGATTCATGCGTTTATTGTACCATGGCTGATCTGACGTGATATAATCGGCTTCGTGAACAGGGGTGCTCTTCAGAGCTGAGAAAAGACCCTTATCACCTGATCTAGGTAACACTAGCGTAGGGAGTTCAGAACTCTTTACGCCTCTACTGCAAAAACGGAGGTGTATTTTTTATGTCAAGCACAGAACGCAGCAGAACCAGAACCATTGCTTATCTCGCTCTTTACATTGCCCTCTACATCGCATTGAAGTATGTGGGAAATCTGATTCCGTTCCTTCAGATGCCGAATGGAGGTTCCATCGAACTTGAGCTGATTGCCGTATTCCTTGCCTCATATCAGCTCGGCTGGAAGAATGGCGTGATCGTGGCGATCCTGGCCTGGCTGCTGACTTTTATCCTCGGGTTCCCGATGTGGTTTGTATCACCGATGCAGACACTCCTGGACTATGTTCTGCCGCTGGTTGTCTGCGGCATGGCTTCTCTGCTATGGCCGTTCCGTTCTCTGAATAAGCCGGCAGCGATCTGCATGGCTGTGATCATCGCGGTGGCGGCATATTTCGGAATCACGAAGAGCTGGAATGGAGCTGCTTCTCTGCTGGTCGGCGTGATTGTCGCGATTGCGGCTGGTGCGTTCACTTACTGGTATGTTCAGACCAGAAAGCGGTTCGGCATTGTCATCTCGATGCTGCTGAAATATGTATTTCAGATGCTGTCCGGTGTGTTCTTCTGGTTCCCGGAAGGTTCAGCCGCAGGATCTGCCGAAGCCTGGACTTATTCGATCGGCTACAATCTCTGGTATAACCTGGTGACGATGGTGGTCTGCATCTTCGTGGTGCCGATGATTATCGATCGTCTGGAAAAATCCGGAATCCGCTTTGTGAAATAAGCCTGACGGTGCCCCTCTGCGGGGCACTTTTTCGTAGGCAGGACAGGTACTTTTGCCATTCAGATGCTTTGGAGTAAAATAGTACCGCGGAAAGGAGCATTTTCATGCCGCAGCTGCCGAGTGTCGGGTCAGAAGTATATATACAGAGTTTCAAGCACAATGGAAGCCTGCACCGGACCTGGTGCAAGGGCTTTATCCTGGAAGCAAATGAGAACCGGATTGTTGCAGTAACAAATAAAGCCTGGGTCATTGAGGCGGATGGACGGAAATGGTTCACGAGGGAACCTGCCGTCTGCTTCTTCTGGAGCCATCGCTGGTATAACGTGATTTCCATGATCCGGAAAAACGGAATCTATTATTACTGCAATCTTGCTTCCCCGAGTTTATGGGATGGGGAAGCGATCAAGAATATCGATTATGATCTCGATGTGAAGCTGTACCCCGATAATTCCTACCAGATTCTGGATGAAGGGGAATATGCAATGCATGCGAGCCATAGTGTGCGAAACACGAACACTTTCATCATAGACATTCAGCGCGGTATCATAGCTGATCGGCTCTCCCTTCGTGCCCTGGAAGTTGATCGAGATCACGAGCTTATTATCGTCCGGGTAAACGTAGACGGCATTCAGAAAGATGCTGACCATCTTCTCACGGTAACGCGGATCAGACGGATTTCCTCTCATGTGCTTCATGACTGTGATCACATCGTCACGAGTGATGCCTGCAGGCTTCGTGACCTGTGATCTGACAATTGCCTCCTCAAGATCTTCCTTCCGCTTCTGCAGATCAACCATGCGCTGCTGAGTGGTGTCATTGAAGATGCCATGCTCCACAGCCTCCTCAAGGTTGTGCAATCTCTTATCTACATCATCCAGCTGAGTCTTCAAGGACTGCTCTTCGGAATGGTCCTCTTTTTTTTGTTCCTGGTATTGGATGACCAGATCAGCGATCTCACTAATGAACTTGTCATCGTTGACCTTCTCGACCAGGAAAGAGACCACAGCGTCCTCGATCCGGTCTTTGCTGATCCGCTTCATGCGGCAGCTCTTGTCGTTTCTCTTTGTGTCCTGATAGTAGTAGTACTTCTTCTTCAGTTTTCCGGTGGCTGAGACTCCGATCATGGGAGAACCACAGAGACCACAGAAGATCTTTCCAGTGAGCAGATACTTCGTGGATCTGGAAGCAGCTGGAGCAATCTTGTGCTTTTTCATCATTTTCTGGCACTGGTTCCATGTGCCCTTGCTGATGATCGCAGGCATTGCACCTTCTTCTCTGTAGCCTCCAAAGATGTAGACGCCTGTGTATCGTTCGTTCCGGAGAATGTGCTGTAAAGACGTACGGCTCCATTCCTTGCCTCTCAGTGTTCTGAGCCCGTCATTGTTGAGACCTTCGATAATGTCCTTGATCTTCTTTCCGGAGGCGTATTCGGTGAAGATCCGCTTGACGATCGGAGCGGTGTCCGGATCAATCATGAAGTGGTCTGCCTGATCCGGCTTGTATCCGAGCATCCTCATGCCAACTGTCTTGTGTTCCATTGCGCTCTCCCTGTTGCCTCTTTTGACCTTGAGACTGAGATCCATCGAGTAGTACTGAGCCATTCCCTCAAGCATGGATTCCATGATCACTCCTTCAGGTGTCGGACTGATCGGCTCCATTGCTGAGATCACACGGACTCCGTTCTTCCCGAGAATGTGCTTGTACATGGCAGCGTCGTACTTGTCGCGGGAGAAGCGGTCCAGTTTCCAGACGATGATAGCCTGGAATTGTTTATTGGCGGAGTCACTGATCATCTGCTGGAAGGCCGGCCTGTTGTCATTGGTGCCCGTCTTTGCCCGGTCCTCATAGGTATTGACAATCTTGAAACCGGCACGATCGGCATAGGCTTTGCAGTCTCTCAACTGGCCTGTGATTGATTCCTCACGCTGGCCGGAAGAAGAAAATCGAGCATATATGACCGCCGGGACGAGTTCCTTGCGAGCGTTCATTAGTTCTCCTTCTTATGACATCTCTGCAGAGATTCTTTCAAACATATTGCCGGATCCTCATTCATGGCCAAGCAATAATCAATCATCATTGTTGCCTTGATCTGAGTTTCTCCGGTTTCCATAAAATGCAGCGCCGGATTAGTGAGATTAAGTCTTCTAGCCATCTCGCGCTGTGATATTCCATGCTGCTCTCTATGCTCTTTTAACCATGTCCCTATAGCAAGATTCATTTCATAATCTATTTTTTCATCTGTCATGATAAGCACTCCTCAGAATTTTTCATAAAGTGATGCAATGCTTATTCCCAGAGCCCTGCAGTATTCTTTCACAGTCTTTGCATACATGCTACGATTCCCGGATTCCCAGTTGGAGACAGCCATTTTTGTGACTCCCATTCTGTCAGCAATATCCTGCTGAGAAAGATTTTTCTTTTCTCTCTCACTTCTGAGAGCAGAGCCAAGAGATTTATCAAAACTGATATCTTTCATCTCTGTAACCTCTCTGTTTACTCTAGTATTTTACACTGTCGGTAAAAAAAATAAACAAAAAGTGTTGACAGTAAACGCACCGTTTACTAAAATCAAAGCCATAAACGGAGCGATTACAGAGGAACGAAAGAGAGGAAGAGCAAAAAGTGAACGATATTGTACTGAATATCAAGGCTCTGGCAGCCATGAAAAATATGTCTATTGAAGAATTAGCGAAAGCCTGTGAGATTGACTATAACCATCTAAAACAGGTCAGTGCAGGAAGGGTAAAAATGACCGCCTACGATCTCAAAAAGTTGTCTGAGATCACAGGAGTTCCGGCGGACAACATCGAAGTCGGCTAATTTTTTTAGCCGATAAGTAAACGCACCGTTTACAGAAAGGAGTATCACATGAAAGAGGTCAAGATCTACCAGAACAATCGCAACGAGCACAAGTTCATCCTGGTCACCAAGTATGACGCAGGTCACATCTACGCGCAGCAGTTCATGAAATGGAAGAACGGAGTTTCATGGATGGCGGCCGGAGTTAGGCACGGAAGACGTCTGAGACGGTTCCGAAAAGGAACGCTGGACATGATTCTCGCTGATTACACGATGACATGTCAGAGAGTCTATGAATGAGGTCACAAACATGAAGATTGATGAAATTGTCGTCAAGGACCGGGTCAGAAAGAATGCATACGTGCACATCAAAGATTTGATGGAAGACATCCAGAAGAACGGTCTGATCAATCCGATCACGATCAACGCAGACAAGGTCCTACTGGCAGGCTTCAGGCGCTACACAGCATGCAAGGCATTAGGCATGGAAGACATTCCGGTTCACATGGTTAACACCAAAGATGAAGAACAGGACCTGCAAGTTGAGATCAGTGAGAACGAACTGAGAGAAGACTTCACGATGACCGAGCGTCTCGACTATGCAAGACAGCTGCAGAGGATTGAGGCAGAGAAAGCCAGAACACGGCAAAGTACTCTCAATGGTTCGCTTCCGAAGAATTCTGCGGAAGCAGAAACAGAGAAAGGCGAAACCAGACAGAAGGTCGCCGAAAAGGTTGGAATGTCTCACGACACTCTCCGCAAGGCTCAGAAAATCGAGGAGAACAAGAATCTGATCGATGCTCAGGACTTCGCAGACTGGGACGATGGAAAGCTGTCAACCAACAAGGTATATCAGCAGCTCAAGCAGAAGCTCAGCGATGCAGAAGACAAAGCAGATCACATGGAAAACGCCTACAGAGCAGCGATGGACAATCTCGATCGAGAAAAAGCAAAGCTCAAGAAGGAACAAGAGAATCCTACGGTCATCCAGAAGATTATTGAAGTGGTGCCGGATGACTACGACGCAATCAAGAAAGACAATGCCCGTCTAGCAGCAGAGCGGAAGAAATTCCAGGAAGAAGCTGCTGAGTGGGAGCGGAAGTACAAGGAGTCCGGAAAGACTGAGGTTGCTCTTGATCAGCAGGCTCAGAAAGATATGGACTACCTCACAGCAGGAATCATTGAGTTTCTAAAGAATTACTCTGGTCATGCCTGGGGCATTGATCGCAGAGCTTCAGTCGCTGATCACTACACAGCAGACCTGAAGGTGCAGTCAATGAATCTCCTGGCATTCGCACAGAACCTATACGAGATCGTCTCAGATGACAGAAAGGAGAAGAAATTGTCATGAACGAACTTGAAAAGAAAGGAAGCAGCACCAGTCTTGAAGCGATTGTCGAGCAGACAGCACTAAATGTGCAGGCAGTTGCCAGTCAGATGGGAGTCCTGGTCGCAGGATTCAATGATCTGAAGAACCACATGGACACCACAGATCAGGCCATTGAGAAGCTGGACGCACGAATGGATGGATGGGAGGAAAGAGAGCGGATCAGCATCTCAGACAGCAGAAGACTGAAGTTGGCCATCCATTCCAGATGTTTCTACATACTCGGAATCGAACACTCGAAGGGAGTGGTATCAGAGAAGTCCATGCTGGACTACAAGAAGTACTTCGGGAAATTCTGCAGCCGCTGCTATACGGATGCGAGAAACAAGTCAAGACTCGGAACGCCTTACTACGACACACGCAAGCAGGACTTTGAAGAAACGATGAAATACATCGAAAACTGGGAGCCGGAGGTTTCCTTCGGAGGATTCACCGGGACAGTCGCCTACAAGATGTATCTCAACAGCCTGCAGGAGTTATGACCTCCATCGAGGCAATACCTCAAAGCCAGAAAGAGGATCTCATTGAGTTCATTTACATGATGACGCTCGAAGAGAAAGAAGAGACAGAAAAAAGAGCGCAACGTCCGCCAAGACCAGAAGCGCTCAGTGACTTGAATAACAAAGTCACTCTCATTTTAACCGAAAAAGAGAGGAAGAAAACATGAGAACAAAGCCAAGAATCAGATGGGGAAGAGTCGTGATGATCGTTGTGGGGTCAGCCCTGTTTATCATGGGCATGATGTATGCCCTCATTCTGGGAGTAGTTGACTACTCGCTGAAGCAGTACCCGCCTACAGACGCAGAGCTGCAGGAAGATCCCTCGCTTGTCAGATATCTGCCGGAAGGTGATCCGAGAATTGAGGTCTATGGCCATGCAGATTGATCTGAGCACTAAAGAAATCATGAAGTTGCTGAAGCTCATTGATGAAAATTCCAGACCGGCAAAGAAAGCCGGAGAGAATCAGTGGATTGCAAACATGGAAGCAAATGATCTGAAGATGATCAGGAAAAAGATCAAGCAGCAGTATGAACATGCGCTTGCCTTGTCCGGATGGAAGGATCCAGAAGAATCTCTCCCTCTCCCCTATTCAGGTCATCTGCTCATTGAAAAAGATGACTACACAATGGTCAGCGGCAATATGGCAGACGATAACTACTTCGCACCAGACATTGCACAGAGTGGTATTGACGATCTGATCCCGGTGGATGAGATTCTGCGTTGGAAATATTACCCGGAAGAAGGAGAAGACTGAAATGGATGAAAAAAAGCATGAGTGGCACATGATGCCGGAGATGCCAAAGGAAGAACAGCCCGTGATCATCTTCATGGCCAAGTACGACATCATGACCAAAGCAAGGCTCCGCAAGAGAAGAAGCAAGCCGCACTGGTACTTCCATACAAGTCCAAAGGATGGCCAGGCGTTCGACTTCGGACTTGATGAAGTAACTATGTGGAAAGAGTTGGATCCTGACCAGAAGTTCCCGGAGGGCATGGACAAATGAAGAACAAGTACAGGCTTCCGATCAGATACAGATCCAGCGGAGACAAAGGATACATCAATGTCACTGCTGAGAACTATGTGGCTGCTGCCATCATTCTGACAAGGATCGATGACAACAGTGAGAACTTCACGAGAGATGGAAAGATCCAGATCTGGGAGGACTTCAAGACCAAGAGAGGCGGAAGGTGGGTGAATGCAGAATGATCGTCGTTGCCGTGAATGCCAAGACTCAGAATAGAGAAGCAATCGTCAGAGGAGATCCGGACACACTGATTGAAGAATTCTGCATGCTGCTTGGAACAATCCTCAAGGACGAGAAGGCCACCTACTGCTTTGATCAGGCGATAACCATTGCAAACGAAGCAGCTCACAGAGTTGCAGATGAGAAA